>DASZUL010000032.1:0-98165 GCA_035547595.1 Nitrosospira sp. | reverse complement strand
ATTCTAACCGATTTGACAGAGATAAGAGAATGCCCAGTAAGCCTTCGAAAAAACTGGAAACTTTCCCCAATCCGACACCGATCCGTGACTTTCACATCCACATGGAAATTCCGGAATTTACTTGCCTGTGCCCGAAAACCGGGCAACCGGATTTCGCAACCCTCATCCTGGACTACATCCCGGACAAAAAATGCGTCGAGCTTAAAAGCCTTAAGCTCTACATATGGTCTTATCGTGACGAAGGCACTTTTCACGAGGCCGTGACGAATCGCATCGTCGATGACCTGGTCGGCGTAATGAAACCGAGGTACTTGCGCCTCACGGCAAGGTTTTATGTGCGGGGCGGCATTTTCACCACGGTCGTAGTGGATCATCGCAAACCGGGATGGGAACCATTGCCCGCGGTAGAACTGGCACGATTTGATAGTCAGCATTCGACACCCGCATGAATCCGCCGATGCTGACGCACGGACGGCATGGACAGGGCCGCTACCGGCTTTTATCCATCACCCAAGGCCTTGAATCATTACCCCTGGCCGCGGCTTCGGCGATCATTGCCATCCTGGCGCCGCTGATAGTCCTTCCCGCACATGCGGCCCATACTGCCGGCTATGCGGCTTTCCCCTTCCCGTTCGAGACCGTACGTCCGGCTGCCGCGGATATTCATCCGGTTGAACGTGGTGCTGAAACAGCCGCCGACGGGGCGAAGAGCCCGGTCTCAGCTTCCCCGGCTACCTCCACCGCTTCCCCCGCCGACCTGTGGGATCGCATCCGCAATGGATTTGCCCTGGCTGAATTCGATAGCCAAGAAGTGCGCGACAGCGAGGATTTTTATGTCAGTCAGCCGGAATACATGCAGCGCATCTTCCAGCGCAGCAAGCGTTATCTGTTCCATATAGTCGAAGAGGTCGAGCGCCGCGGCATGCCAGCGGAGATTGCCCTGCTGCCTATAATTGAGAGCGCTTTCAATCCCGTCGCCTATTCCCCCGGCCACGCCTCGGGCATCTGGCAGCTCATTCCCTCCACCGCTAAAATGTTGGGCCTGAAGCAGAACTGGTGGTACGACGGCCGGCGGGACATCATCGCCGGCACCAATGCGGCGCTGAATTACCTGCAAAAACTCTACAGTATATTCGGAGACTGGGAGCTGGTTCTGGCGTCCTATAATTGGGGAGCAGGCGCAGTGGAGCGCTCGCTCAATAAAAATCGCAGCGGTGGGCTCCCAGCAGATTTTCGCAATATTTCACTGCCTCCCGAGACTCAAAACTATGTCCCCCGATTGATTGCAATAAAAAATATTATTTCCAATCCCGCCATTTTTGGCATTGAGCTCGAGCCCGTGCCCAACGAGCCCTACTTTGAAGAGGTGGTGGCAACCCGCCATATGGATGTGAAACTGGCGGCAAAGCTCGCGGATATCTCCATGGATGAATTCAATGCCCTCAATCCGGCCCACAATCGGCCAGTGATCAATACGGATGGGCCGCGCACCCTGCTATTCCCGGTGGACAAGGCGGAAATTTTTGCTGCGAACCTGCAGAATCATGACAAGCCGCTGGTTTCATGGCAAGCCTACCAGGCAAAAAAAGGCGAAACGGCCGAGCTGATCGCTGAACGCTGCGGCATCAGCGTTCGGCGGCTGAAGGAAGTCAATGAGCTCGAACCCAATGAAATGATAGCTCCCGGCCAGATTCTACTGGTGCCACGTAATGGAACTATCGTTGGCGCCAGCATCTCCACCATGAGCAATAAGCCTGCCAAATTGAAGGTGTTCCCGGACAGCTTCGCTTACGAAGTCAGAAATGGAGATGTGCTGAGTCATATCGCTAAACGATATGGCGTAACCGTAGGGCAGATAAAATCATGGAACCGGATGAGCACCGATCGCCTTTCCATTGGGCAGAAGCTTATGCTCAGGCAAAATCCAGGCGCTGACGCTGTTCCACGCACTCCCGAACCGATTCCTATCTTGAAGAAACGTATGTGAACTGTTTCCCGGTTTCGGAGATAACAATCAAACGCGGACGATTCCCTCGAATCCTACAAAGCATCCTTCAGCACTATCCGCCTTCGTTGGCTTCGCATGCAGTACATGCAGGCGAAGCCGAGCAGCAGAAGGATTCCTGTTCCTGGCTCCGGCACCGGCCGGACTTCACTGTGGCCTCCGCCGATTTCTCCCTCTCCCGTACCCGCGCCCGTACCGGGAGTGGCGCCTGTATCAGGAGCGCCGCCGCCTCCATTCCCCTTGTTGCCACCGTTACCGCCGAGAGAGGTATTCGGAGTGGCGCCACCGCCGCCGCCCGGGGCGCCACCACCAAAGCCATTGGAGGAGACAGGACTATTTCTGGAATTCGGATTGAGGTTACTGCCATTTGCTATGGCGGTAATGCGGCTTCTGCCGGCATTGCTGCTGACGTTCGCCAAACCGCCCGCCCCGAAACAGTCGTTATCGTGCCCCTCCGATTTTCTTGCAAAGTCGCGCCGTTGCACGCATTCCTTCCGCGGACCCGACCTGGCAATAGCCTGGCTATCGGGAGAAGGAGTGGCATCATGGCCGGGTATAGGGTGGTTTTCGACTATCGCGCGCCAATCCATGATATCGATGCCCAATGTCGCGAAAAACTCTGCTATAGCCATGTCATCGTACTCAAATCCGAAACCGGAGATGACGACATCATCATCAGGACCGGAGCTTGCCCAGATGATGTTTTTTCCCATGTCCTCGTCTTGCGTCGAAAATCCGAAAGGGAGATTAAATCCGTGAAGAAGACCGAAGGGTCCATAATATTTAGCCAGCAACGCGCCAATGACGGAGCTTTCGGAACTCCACGGCAGCAGGTGAGCAAATGCTTGCATCTCTTCGGGTGCCGGTCCGCTTTTACCGACGCCGGCTACGCTGATGGATCCCGCGCCACTACCCTTGGCATCTCCTGTATGCGCCTGCCCCATCAGCATGGGGATAGCGTAGCCATTTCCCGAAAATAGAAATGCTGATAATAGCGCCAGCCATAGAATGATTTTTTTTGTGTCCATATCAAGGCAACCCGAGAATTCCTTCCAAATGCCTGCTTCTACCGCACCGGTAGCCGCTGATCACATCCATTTTTGTATGGGATGCATAGTAACAATTCTGGCAACAGGGACAATTGGACCTTGGTACATCCTTGCCTCGGTCTGATTGCATGATGCCGGAGCCAGCGGTACACCTTGGCCGTTTGCGAAAGGGGGATTGCCTTGCCCTCAGGAGGGAAGAAAAAAGAATTCGAAAAAATGAATGGGAATAACGAGGATGGGTTTGGTAAAGAAGACGGGCGAGCCAGACATGAGCGGGAAAGGGGGAGCGATCGTTACCAAAAGGTTATGACCGCCACGTGCGTCCAATTCGTACGGTATTACTCAACCGTCGTCCTGGAAAAGACGTTCAGGACGATCACCCCGGCGACGATAAGCGCCAACCCGAGGATGGCCGGCGCGTCGAGGGACTGTCCCAATACCAGCCACGCCACGAGGGTGATAAGCACGATGCCCGCACCGGACCAGACAGCATAGGCGATACCCACCGGTATGGTATGCAACGCCAGCGACAAAAAAAAGAACGCCGCTCCATACCCCGCTATTACAACCAGCGATGGCCATAGTTGCGTAAAGCCGTTGCTCGATTTTAACGCCGAGGTAGCGACCACCTCGCTTATTATGGCGATAGAAAGGAAAAGCCATTGATTCATATCTGATCTCAAAAAAACGGGTGGGCGACGCGTCCGAGGCCACCGAGAATATATCGTACGTGCATTTGCTACCGATTACGGTTGTAATCACATGCATGTCCGGAATCATGGCAACGGGGACCTGTCCGGTATCCCTTAGACAATCTCCCCGGTGCCACACCGAGCAGCCATAACAATAAAATATTTTGCTGCATGAACAACACCAGAGCAAGCAGCGCAAATGCCGGGAATAAATAGCATGTGCAACAAGCAGATAACAAATGGTAAAGGGGTTGTCATTCATTATTAGGGCAGCAGAAATTATTTCGGCACTCGCGGAAGGTATACTGGACATAATTTTGGCTCCTCTATTTGGTTTATGCCCGATACCATCGGCCGGTCTTATCCCGCGCGAGCGTTTGATGCGCTCGTCCAATACGGCCTCCACCCGGTGCTTGCCCGGATTTATGCCGCTCGTGGTATAGAAGAACCGGAGCAGCTCGATGTAAGCTGGCGCCACCTGATTCCGTTTGATCGCCTGAAGAACGCTTCCGCCATGGCCGCACTCCTCGCCGACGCCATTCTCGCGGAAAAACGCCTGTTGATCGTGGCCGATTACGATGCCGACGGCGCAACCGCCTGTGCGGTCGGTGTCCGCGCATTGAAGAAATTCGGTGCCACAGTGGACTATCTCGTACCCAACCGCTTCGAGTTCGGGTATGGCCTTACCCCCGAGATCGTGCGCCTCGCTGCTGCTGGCGCAAACCCTCCGGATATGATCATCACCGTAGACAATGGCATTGCCAGCGTTGAGGGCGTGGCTGAAGCCAACAGGTTGGGCATCAACGTATTGGTTACCGATCATCACCTGCCGGGGGAAAAGCTACCGGACGCCGCAGCGATCGTGAATCCCAACCAGCCGGACTGCACTTTCCCGAGCAAGCACCTGGCGGGAGTGGGCGTCATGTTTTATATGATGCTGGCATTAAGAGCCGAACTGCGTGCCAGAAACGTATTTGCTTTTCCCCGGGCCGAGCCTAACCTTGGCAGCCTGCTCGACCTGGTTGCGCTCGGCACCATCGCGGATGTGGTAAAGCTCGACGACAATAACCGCATTCTCGTGCATCAGGGATTGGAGCGCATCCGCCGGGGTCGTGCCTGCGCAGGGATCAGCGCGCTGCTGCGGGTCACACAGCGAAATTACCAGAAAATATCGACTTATGACCTGGCTTTCGTTTTAGGTCCACGGTTGAACGCAGCGGGACGTCTTGATGACATGGCGCTGGGAATCGAGTGCCTCGTCACGGATGATGAAACCCGGGCCGGGCAAGTTGCCCTTCGCCTCGACACGCTCAACCGCGAGCGGCGGGAGATCGAAGCGGACATGCGGGAAACGGCGGTCTCAATGGTCGACGCTCTCTTTTCCACATACGAATCGCAATCTTCCAGCTCTTTGAACAGGTATAGCCTCAGCCTGTTCGATCCCGGATGGCATCAAGGCGTCATAGGCATCCTCGCATCGCGTCTCAAGGAGAAATTCCACCGCCCGGTCATCGCATTCGCGCCGGGCAACAATGACGAGATAAAAGGCTCGGGGCGATCCATTAAAGGTTTCCACCTGCGCGATGCGCTGGACCTCGTATCGAAACGGCATTCCGGCCTGCTGCTGAAATTTGGTGGGCACGCCGCGGCAGCCGGGCTCACGATTCGAGGCCGTGATTTCGAAAAGTTTTGCGATGCTTTCGAGCAAGCTGCCCAGGCATTGCTCAAGCCCTCCGATCTCATATCCGTCATAGAAACCGACGGAAATCTCGATGAATCCGAAATAAGCCTGGATCTCGTCCGGCATCTCGCAGCCCAGCCGTGGGGGCAAGGTTTTGCGCAACCCACCTTCAACACCCGTTTTCTTGTGGTAAGCCAGCGTGTAGTCGGCGATAAACATCTGAAGCTGAAGCTGAAAAGGCACGATCCCGAACGGGTAGCCGAAGCAGAGGCCGAATCAGCGGAAGGGAGCCGTATATATGACGGGATGTTATTCTTTCATACTGGCCCCCTGCCGGATGTCATCGATGCGGTCTATCGGGTGCAAATAAATGAATTCAACGGCAGCGACGATCTTCAATTCATTTTGGATCATTGGAAACAATGTGAGGCCTGAAGCCTGATTCTCCTTATGTCTCCTGAAGAACAATCCGGTGGCTTGACCAGTACCTGCATCGTTACCTTCCACGGCCTGCAATGGAGCCCGGGAACGGCCCCGACAACTGGCATATAATGTCCGTTTTTTTCGGAATGATATCGGTTTATCGCTTCATCAGTGACTACCTCACATGCCTTCCACACCGACCATTCCTTCGCAAGGCTCGATAGTCCGCTATCCCTTTTTTGACGGATCTGGAGATGCCCTGGCTCTCGCGCGACTGGCGAAGCGGGCAAAACCCCTCGCTATCATTGCGGCCAGCGCCCTTGCCGCACAGAGACTGCTGGAGGAAATTCCGTTTTTTGCACCGGAGTTGAAGACGAGCCTGTTACCGGATTGGGAAACGCTGCCTTACGACACGTTCTCGCCACACCAGGATCTCATTTCAGAACGGCTGGCCACGCTTTATCAGCTCATGAGCGGTACCTGCGATGTGTTGATCGTGCCCGTCACCACGGCGCTCTATCGCATGCCGCCCCGAAAATATCTCGCGGCGAATACATTTTTTCTTGAACGTGGACAGGTAATCGACCTGAATGCGCTGCGAGCCCAAATGACGCTGGGAGGCTATACCCACGTAACCCAGGTGCTCTCGCCCGGAGAATACAGCCTGCGCGGGGGATTGCTCGACCTGTTCCCGATGGGAAGCGCGCTGCCTTACCGGATCGATTTGCTGGATAATGAAATAGAAACGATTCGAACCTTTGATGTAGATACGCAAAGGAGCGTATATCCCGTCACGCGGATACAAATGTTGCCAGCGCGTGAATTCCCCATGGATGAAGAAGGGCGCACACGCTTTCGGGGCAAATTTCGTGAAAAATTCGAAGGCGATCCATCAAAAAAACGCATTTACAAGGATGTAAGCAAGGGAATTGCATCGCCCGGCATTGAATATTACCTGCCGCTGTTTTTTGAGCATACCGCAACCCTATTTGACTATCTGCCGCAAACGACGCTTGTGTGTCTTCATCATGAGCTTCAGCCGACGATTGAAAATTTCTGGCGCGATACCCAGTCGCGCTATCAATTGCTGCGTGGAGACAACGAACATCCGCTTTTGCCCCCCGCGGATTTATTTATCTCTACGGATGCCTTCTTCAGAGCGCTGAAACCTTATTCCCGCATCGAGATTCCATCCGATGCCGGAAGCACCCCGCAGGACGGCGAGAAATGGACGGAGCAACTTCCATCCCTTCGGATAGAGCGGCGAGCTGAGCACCCAGCTGAAAATCTTGCCGCATTCGTATCCCAATTCGCTGGCGCATCCAACCTGCCGGAAGGCCGCATACTGCTGCTGGCGGAGAGTCTCGGCCGCCGGGAACTGGTGGCCGACCATCTGAATCAATTCGGACTGCATCCGGGTACCTGCAACGATTATGCGCAATTCCTGGCTGGCACGCAGCCGTTCATGCTGGGGGTTGGGCCGCTGCATTCGGGTTTCGTACTGGCGGACGAGGGAATAGCGTTCATCACGGAGAGCGAGCTCTATGCCCGCCATCTGCATGGGCGCCGCGAGCGGGATTCACGCAAAGCCACTGCAGCAAGCGATGCCCTGCTTCGCGATCTCTCCGAGATCAAATCCGGGGATCCGGTGGTGCATGAGCAACACGGCATCGGTCGCTACCTGGGATTGGTGAGCATGGACGTGGGGGAAGGCAAGACGGAATTCCTGTCGCTCGAGTATGCAGGAGGAGACAAGCTTTACGTTCCGGTTTCGCAGTTGCACCTTATCGGAAGGTATAGCGGTGCGGCACCGGAAGCCGCGCCGCTGCATAAGCTAGGGAGCGGCCAGTGGGACAAGGCAAAGCGCAAGGCAATGCTGCAGGTGCGCGATACTGCCGCCGAATTGCTGAATCTTTATGCCCAGCGCAGCGCGAGGCCCGGCCACGCCTTCAAGCTCAAGGAATCCGATTACGAGGCCTTCGTCGACGGTTTTGGCTTCGAGGAAACGCCGGATCAGGCGGCCGCCATCGGTGCGGTCATCGAAGATCTGACTGCCGGCAAGCCAATGGACAGGCTGATATGCGGTGACGTCGGTTTCGGAAAGACCGAAGTGGCGTTACGGGCTGCTTTCATTGCGGTTTCCGACGGTAAACAGGTTGCGGTACTGGTGCCGACCACTTTGCTCGCAGAACAACACTTCCAGAACTTCTCCGACCGCTTCAGCCTGATCGCGGATGAGTGGCCGGTCAGGATCGCGGAACTTTCACGTTTTCGCTCTCCCAAGGAGCAAACCCAGGCACTGGCAGGATTGGCCACGGGGCAGATAGACATCGTAATCGGTACCCATAAGCTCATCCAGAAAGGTGTAAAATTCAAGAACCTGGGCCTGATCATCATCGACGAGGAACACCGCTTTGGCGTGCGCCACAAGGAACAGCTGAAAAACCTTCGTTCCGAAGTGGATGTATTGACCCTTACCGCTACGCCCATTCCCCGAACGCTGGCCATGTCACTGGAAGGCCTGCGCGATTTTTCCGTGATTGCAACTGCGCCCCAGAGACGTCTCGCCATCAAGACGTTTGTCACCCGCTTTTCGGAGGGAATCATCCGTGAAGCAGCTTTACGCGAACTGAAGCGCGGCGGGCAAATATATTTCCTGCATAATGAAGTAAGCACTATCGGACAAATGCAGGAAAAGCTCGCCAAGCTGCTGCCGGAAGCGCGGATATGTATTGCACATGGGCAGATGCGCGAACGCGAGCTGGAACATGTGATGAAGGATTTTTATCAGCAAAGGTTCAACCTGCTGCTTTGCACCACGATAATCGAAACTGGCATCGATGTTCCCACCTCGAACACCATCATTATCAATCGCGCGGACAAGTTCGGCCTGGCCCAACTGCATCAGTTGCGAGGAAGGGTTGGCCGTTCGCATCATCAGGCATACGCTTATCTGCTGGTCCCCGACGGAGAAGCACTTGGGGCCCAAGCAAGAAAACGCCTTGAAGCCATCCAGGCAATGGAGGAATTGGGTGCGGGCTTTTTCCTTGCCATGCACGATCTGGAGATTCGGGGCGCGGGAGAGGTATTAGGGGAATCGCAAAGCGGCGAGATGCATGAAATCGGTTTTAATCTCTACGCATCGATGCTCGACGCGGCTGTTTCGTCATTGAAGGAAGGCAAGGAACCAGACATGCAACACCCGCTGGGGATTACCACAGAGATAAATTTGCATGTGCCGGCTCTCTTGCCGGATGATTACTGCAAAGACATACATGAGCGACTGGTGCTATACAAGCGGATGGCGAATTGCGGAAGTGACGATCAACTGGACGACATGCAAGGTGAATTGATCGATCGCTTCGGGCTATTGCCTGAGGCCGCCAGGTCGCTGCTGGATTGCCATAGGCTGCGCATTGCCGCCAGGCCACTGGGAATTACACGCATTGAAGCCAGCGCTGACTCCATTCAGGTCCATTTTGTCCCTGATCCACCAGTGGACCCCGCAAAGATCGTGACACTCATCCAGCGCAACCGTGAATATGAACTCTCCGGGCCCGATCGCCTGAAAGTTCGCGCAAGGATGGCAAATGTGGCGGAAAGAGTGAAAAGAATAAAGAATTTGATTACCGAGCTAGGTAATAAAACCAAAACCGCCTGATATGAAAAATGGGAATGTGCGCGGCGTTTCAATTGCATTCCCGCATGACAATGCCTGCCTTCCTTATTCAAGAGCCATGGCTTGCTGCTTCGGCAACCGGTGCCGCCTGACCGCCAGCTGGGCTCTCGCAGAAATCGATCCCGATGACACTGCTAAAAAGTATTAAAAGCAAGATCGTCGTATTTTCAATTCTCGCAACGCTGATACCGTCGCTGGGGCTGGGATTGCTCTCGTTCCGGCAAAACGAGGCGCTGATCTCGGAAACCGTCACAAGGGAATTGCGCACCCTGGCGAGCGATGCCGATCGTGAAATCGAACTCTGGCTCGACAGGCGCGTACATGAAGTACGCGTATCCTCCACATCAAATGCGGTAATAGATGGACTATCCGCGATAGCACGGCTTGCCGCGAATCCGCGAACAAGCTCGGGTGCCGGGAATATCCAGGCTCTACCCCACTATTTGCGTGCCGTGAAGGAAAAGCTCGACACATCCCTGGAGCTCACCGTGGTCAACTCTCATGGACAGGTTGTCGCCACCAGCGCCCAAACACCCATCACCATACAACTCCCTCAGGAATGGTCCCAGGATGCGCTCACGGAAGGTCTCGTGATTGTGCCGCCGCACTGGGATGAGCACTACGGTACCGCAACCCTCAGTGTCGCGATTCCAGTTTTGTCCTACGACAATATGTTACTGGGTGCCTTGGTAGCGGTGCTCGACTTGAGCACGCTGCAAGGCCGTCTAAAAAGCGCCACAAAATCCCCGCCTGGGGATGTGCTCCTGCTCGACGCCGACGGCAGGGTCCTTGCCAGCAGTTACGAGGACGGAAAACAGCTGGTCTCCCTGGAAAGTTCCGTGGTCCACAAGCTAAAAGCACATCCGGGGGAATCCCTGGTTTTCACAGGAATGGGCAACAAGGAAGTTATCGGGCTGGCTGACGCTTCAACCGAATTACCCATCACCATACTTGCGGAGCGTAACCGTGCGGAAGTCTACGAAGCCTGGGTGAAATCGCGCAATATGTTCCTTGCCCTGGTAAGCGCACTGGCAGTGGCGGTAGCCACGGTGGCTTTTCAGATGGGGCGTTCGATAGTGCGTCCGCTTCAAAAGCTTATCGCAGCGGCTGATCGCATTGCAGACGGGGACCTCGATATACGGCTCGGAGCGACGCGAAACGATGAACTCGGGCATCTCACGCGAGTATTCAACGAAATGGCTGACAGGCTTCGCCGCAACCATGCGGAAATCATGGCTGCAAACGAGGCGATGCAGCAACAAAATCGAGTGCTGGAAACCCTATCGGTCACCGACAGCCTCACCGGGCTGTACAACCGCAGCAAGCTGGATGCGATCCTTAACGATCAGCTCGCGCGCTTCAGGCGCACCCAGCGGGAATTTACGCTGCTCATGATGGATATCGATCACTTCAAAACACTCAATGATACCTACGGCCACCTGACGGGAGATGAGGTTCTGGCCGCCGTAGCGCAAATACTCGTCCAATCGATCCGCAGTATCGATTACGCTGCGCGTTACGGGGGCGACGAGTTCATCATCATTCTGGTTGAAACATCGGCTGCGCAGGCGTTGACAACTGCCGAACGCATCTGCAACCAGGTGGAAGGCATGGTCTATAATATCGATGGCTCGTCAATAGCAGTGACGGTTAGCATTGGTATCGTCCAGTGCCAGCCCGAGGACCAGACGCCAACTGCGGTTCTCGCCCGCGCAGACCTGGCTCTTTATGAAGCGAAACGCGCCGGCCGGAATCGGGCTCACTACGGTATCTAGTTACCTCTAGGGTTTTCCGATAACTGCCTCAACCAATGTGTTCAGCACCCATCCGGATCGCCCATCCGCAGTTTGCACCATCAACCAATCGCCTTGATAGGCTTCTGACGTAATCAACGAGTCTTTTTGCAGCAGGCCCACTACCATTCCATTTAGATTCGGCTTTTGCCGCAGGTTTGCATTGGCGATGGCACGCAGGGGAATGGGGATATGCAGCGATACCGTTAGCTGGCCCGGATCAGAGGCTTTCCGGAGGCGACTGTTCTTTACCATGTCGATAAACTCTCTAGCCTGTGCCGCATGATCCATCGCCGCACCATAGTTGGATTCCGAGTAGAATGCGGCGGCTGCATCCAGCAGACGCTTTGCCTGCATGCTCAAGGTCTGTTCGGTGGCGGTAAGCGTGTCTGATTTCAAAGTTTCGAGAGCTATCTCCACCTCTGCGATGGTCGACGCCGCGGCGGGCCGGGTAGCCAGCCGGCGCAGCTTTACCTGCGCATGAGCGGCCTGGCTGCTCGTTTCCTTCAAAGTCTTGGCTTGATCTTGCTGACGGACCTGTTGCGTCTTGATCTGCGCCTCCTTCTCTGCCAGCAGTTTCTGCAGCCTCTCGATTTCACTCTGTTGCGTTTCTTTTTCCGCCAGCAATTTCTGGAGGCGTTCAATTTCCTGTTGCTCATCGACGCATATGACAGGGAGAATGACCGGCACTTCGGTCGGAGCGGGCTTCATGGTGCTACAACCCATGACGTTCAAGCCCATCAGGATTGCCGTTACCCAGCCTGGCATCCGGCTCGTACAAATCACGCGCGCACTATATGGTTCACGCCGCTGTATCAAAAATCTGCTCACCTTGATCCCCTGATCCGAATACCCCGAAAAGCGTGTTATCGTGCAACTCCCGTTTCACTATTCCATTGTATGGCATATGCATCATGCTGAACCATAGGGAAACCATTACCTGCGCAAACTATAATTGTCCACAAGCTCGAACCTATCTTTTCTAAGCATTTCTCAGAGGTATTTTCATCGGCACTACCCGGCTTGCCGCGAGTTTGGCGCGAGCCCTTGCCTGCGTTGTATCGGAACCATTCGCCAGCGCTACGCCCATGCGACGCCGGACAAATGATTCAGGCTTGCCGAAAAGGCGCAAATCACTTTGGGGCACACGCAATGCATCCTCCACTCCGCGAAACGCAATCGCCCGGTCTTCCAGCGTTCCGTAAATGACCGCACTTGCCCCCGGGACACGCAAGCTCGTATCTACCGGAAGTCCCAGAATGGCGCGCGCGTGCAGCTCAAACTGGCTCTGGATCTGGCTGCACATCGTTACCATTCCGGTATCATGCGGACGGGGGCTGACCTCGCTGAACCATACGTCATTCCCCTTGATAAACAGCTCCACACCAAAAACACCCGATCCTCCCAGGTCCGCCGTCACCTTTTCGGCAATATGGCGCGCACGTTCCAATGCCAATGGTGGCATTGGCTGAGGCTGCCAGCTTTCCACATAATCGCCGTTAACCTGTATATGGCCGATGGGTTCGCAGAAATACGTTTCTGTTTGGCCGGCCTGATTGGCCGCCCGTATTGTAAGCTGGGTAATCTCGTACTCAAAAGGAATAAATCCCTCGACGATTACTCTTCCCTGGTCCACCCTGCTGCCGCTCCCGGCATAGTGCCACGCAGCCTCCAACGCTTCCGGATCATCGACCTTCGATTGCCCCTTGCCGGATGACGACATGACTGGCTTGACCAGACAAGGATAGCCGATACCGTTCTCCACGGCATATCGTAACTCCTCCAGGTTGCTGGCAAAAGCGTAGGGCGAGGTGCGCAAGCCCAATGTTTCCGCTGCGAGGCGCCGGATTCCTTCGCGATTCATTGTCAAATGCACGGCACGCGCGGTGGGTATGACCCGGGCCAGTCCTGCACGCTCGACTTCAACCAGGACACCGGTATTGATGGCCTCGATTTCCGGCACGATGATGTGAGGCCGCTCCCGTATTATCAGGTCATGCAATGCCTCGGCGTCCGCCATATTGATGACATGGGCGCGGTGGGCGACCTGCTGCCCCGGCGCGTCCGGATAGCGATCCACGGCGACGGTTTCGATGCCTAAACGCTGCAGGGCAATAATGACCTCCTTGCCGAGTTCGCCGCTGCCCAACAGCATCACCCGTATGGCGGAGTGACTGAGCGGGGTACCGAAAATATATTGTTCAGCCATGAAATGAATTCCTCGTCAATGATTCTTTGATTCTTTTAAGGGAGCGGGCCAGGAATTCCTAATATAACCCACTGCGGCAGCCTCTTGCATAGCTGCCGCTATCTTCGGCCTGGCACTCGGAGCGAATGAGATGGGGAGCCAAAGATGCCGACCGCGCGGCGCCGCTGGCGGTTGATTGCGATTGCTGGCAAAATACGGCTTGTCCATTACGCCATTGCCCGCTGCCGTTGCTTCCGCCGGCGAACGGGAGCCAAAGTTGCTGGTATAGAGTCATACCCCATCCGCCGGCAGCACCCTCGAATGACGAACCCGTACCCGAAGGACAGGCGTGCCCATAGCGAGCAGCGTTACAGGCATTTTTAATAATAATTCATTTTATCCATTATGAATCTGGTTATTCAGGGCCACGAGATAGCGAATTACGATTTAAGGGAGCTGGCTAAACTCGCTGGCGCCAATCAGATCGAGCAGATTACGGGCGAGGCGTTCCGGCTGAAAAATGCCAGCCGGCGTGAACACGTCGCGGATTATTGCGCCGAGGCCAAACTCGACTTTGCTTTTGTCGAGGAAACTGTACGGCTCGCGGATTTTGGGTTGGTGGCGATGGATATGGATTCCACCTTGCTTGCAATCGAGTCAATAGACGAAATAGCCGATATGCAAGGCATCAAGCCGCAAGTGGCAGAGATCACCCAGCGCGCCATGCGCGGGGAGATAGTTTTCGCCGAAAGCCTGCGGCAGCGCACCGCCCTGCTTGCGGAACTGGATCAGCGCGCGCTGCACGAAGTCTACGAAAACCGGGTCCGGCTGAATCCCGGTGCGGAAAGAATGCTGCGGGGCATGAAATCCGCAGGGCTCAAGACGATGGTCATTTCCGGCGGATTCACGTTTTTTACCGACAGGATAAAAACGGATCTTCATTTTGATTATACCGCCGCAAATACGCTGGAAATCATGGACGGCAAGCTTACCGGCAAGGTATTAGGGGAAATAATAGGAGCGGAGGGGAAGGCGCTGGTGCTGGAGCAAGTCCGGAATGAGCTCGGATTGGAACGGAAGCAGGTCATCGCCATAGGAGATGGCGCGAATGATCTCAGGATGCTGGAAGCGGCTGGCGTCAGCATTGCCTATCATGCCAAACCCATCGTCCAGGAAAAAGCGACTTACGCGCTCAACCATGTCGGCCTGGATGGAGTGTTGAACCTGTTCGCATAACGTGCACGAATATTTGCGAAGATACGCCGCCATCATTTTTTATACTCAATAGCTGAAGGCGGCCTCGACAAGATAAGTGCGTTGCGGATAGGGATGAAAAACGAAAGCCTTATCGTTATTGATGTTGGTGATGCCGAATGAAACCCGGCTCTTCAATCCGTTCTGCAGCTTGAATCGGTAGCTGGTCTTGAAGTCCATGAAGAAGAAGTCGCTTTGCGCTCCAAACACATGATTCACATGGTCGCGATTATCCAGGTCATTGAATGAATCGCTGGTGTAACGGCCGGAAAACGAAATATCCCACGCCTCGGTGGCGTTGTAGGTGGCAAAGAAGTTGGCGCGCCAATGGGGCAGGCGGATGCGCTGCTTCCCGGTAAGATCGAAATTTGCTTGTGCCCCCGTCGTTTCGGTAAAGCTGATGATGGGACCTTTATCCACCTTCGCATTCATCCAGGTTCCGTTGAACATGAAATCGAATTTTGAACCGAAGATGCGGCGCTGGTCGAATATCAGTTCTACGCCCGTGGTACTGGTCTGCTCGATATTCTGGAAAGAACTCTGCGTCAGCACTCCCGAGGCGCTGAGCACCTGCTGTATCGCATCCTTGATATCGTCACGGAAGGCATTCACGCGAATATAACCTTTCGGCAACCCATATTCGACCATGAAGTTATGGTGCACGCCATTCTCCGGCCTGAGATTGGCATTTGCAACAAGAATGCTCGTGGGCGAGCTGAGCGATTGAAACAATTCGGCGATTACGGGAAAACGATGCGCCCGGCCGAAGGAATAACGGATCTTCCAGGGTCCGGGCTCGTAGCCCAGCGAAACTTTGGGAGAAAGTGCCGATACGGAGCGATCCGGCACCGCAGTGCTTTGAGGATTATTAGATGAACCACTCCCCACGACGCCATTCATGGCTGACCACCACTCTTGGCGCGCTCCAACCGTTACATCCCAGTTCGGCAGGAAACGGTAGGCTGACTGGGCAAAAACTGCTTGGGTCGAAGTCTGTCCATCGTTATTCCTGCCGGCCTGCAGCGCTCCCCGGGTCATGGTAGCGTAGTCCAGCAAGGAATACTGGCGGAAGCTCAAAGTGTACAGGTCAAAGTGATACCCGCCGAGCAGGGATATCTTTTCGTTCCCGAACAATGCCGGCGTGCTCACCTTGAGATCATAATTCAACCAGCTGAATTTCCTGAAGTCCTGAAGCTGCCCCGCTCCGGTATTCGCGGGATCGTTTTTATTGAAAAAAGCGGTGGCGCGCGTATCCTTTAGGACATCGAAATAGCTGATCGTGCTGTCGATGTTCCAATTCGGCGTAAGCGCGCCGCGAAGCTGCAACCCCAGATTCAATGTTTCGCGCTTGTCCTGGCTACCGCCAAAACCGCTCTGTACCACATCGAAGCGGGTCCCGTCGAGCGAGGCATTGCCAGGGTTTCCGCATGTAGCGACATTATTGCAGGTGGGAGCGGCACCACCCCAAAACGGTTGACCCGAGTTTTGCTGGAGATAATTTTCCGGCCGGTTCCCATTTCTTGTCCGGTCCTCGTACGCAACCGTGAAGATTGCCTGGAGGTCGGCAGTGATATCATAGCCCAGCTTGCCCTTGAACAAATGCGTATTCACTTTTTCGGGACCGGTATTGCCGTAAATGACACTCGGCGTGCCGCGCGTGTCCGGCGTACGAATACCGCCGCTAACCGGCGTGCCTCCAGCAACATCATGCAAGCCGGTATTGTCGATGAAATAGCTCATCGGATGGCTCTGCGCTTCAAGGCGGTTGTATGATAGGAATACTGTCAGCGCATCCTTGAAGCGATTGCCGTAGGATACGAATTGCCGGTCCCCGATGAATGTTCCTTTGTCTGGCCCGTAGAGCTGGTAGGGCTGGATGAAAAGGCTGCTTTCGACATAAAACTCCTGCTTGCGTGGCATGCGGGTTTTGATATTGACGACGCCGCCGATGGAATTACCGCTATATTCCGCCGAAAAGGGACCATAAACCACGTCGACCGCGTCGATCTCATTCGGGCCGACCAGCGACCAGCGCGGCGCGCCGTTGAACGACGCTTGCAGGAAGTTGTGCAGCGGCAAGCCGTCGGCATAGACCATGTTGCGCGCGGTCGAAAACATATCCGCCCCCCGGATGCCGAGAACGCCGTTCGGATCGCCGACGTAGCGCTGGCGGATTTGCAGGCTGGGCTGGTACTTGAGCACTTCCTCCGTGGTCTGCGCGTTCTGGCGCTCGATCTGGGTTCGCGTGACGCGCGTGGAAGGAGACGTATAGTGGGAATCGCGTTCCACCTCGCCGGTGACTACCATCTCCTTGAATATTGTTTCCTTCTGAATCACTGGAACCGCCGCGGCCTTGTCTTTCTCTCCTGCTGCATCCTTTTCAGCAGCTTCAGCGCTGGCCTTATCAGCGGGAAGGGGCGCCGGAACAGATGAAGTGGCTGCCGCCTGCTTCACCTCGGCCACGTTTCCCGAAACGGAGACAGCCGGAATCTCGTGATTTGCCGGATTGCTGCTGCCGGCAGCCGGCTTAGCGCTGCGAGAAGCGATGCCTGAGGCGCCACTGGCACTACCGGCACCGGGAAACGTCTGGGACGGAACAGCCAGATTTCCTTCCGGCACCCGAGCGCCGGATTGCTCCATGCTTTCCGCGGTGCATGGTGGAATAAGAAACGTGCAAAGTAAACCCGCCACGGCGAGGGAAATGGATTTCATATTGCTCTAATACCTTCGCCTGTCTTTAATTTCTAATAATTACCAGCTTATGGATGCTGTTCTAGCATGCTTTTAGCATATCAGGTCATTTCTTTCTCCAGAAAAAACATCGTTGTCCAGTTCTGAACTCATCTCCCGACCAATCGGTCGAACCGCAAGACTCGCATGCCTTCGGTTGCGGTATTCCACACCACGAGGACCTTGTTGCGATCGATCAACGGAACCGGGTAGTCGGTCGCTCCGGCGGATTCCATCAAACGCTGGGGTTCGCTCCAGGATTCTCCTGAATCATTCGAGTACATCATCTGCGCGGAGTAGGCGGTACCGTCAAACTCGCGCCAGGTCAGGAGAACCGTCCTACCGTCGGCGGCAACCCACGCGTGGTTTGCCTGCGCCGCGGCGTTACCGATAGCGAGCGGTTCCGATTGCCAGTTGCCTTCCATTCGTTTGTAGAACAACCCCTGGCGAACCGTTCCATTTGTAAACCAAGTAAGGTGCAATTGGCCCCGCCCATCGACCGCGATACTTCCCCCGTTATGGGGACAGGCATCAATTCGCCATTCGTCGTAAGTGGCGCGACGCACCCAACCCTTGTCGAAGTATGCAATGGCGAAGTCGCGCGTATTGGTATCGAAAATATTTCGCCAGAAAGCTGCCGGGCCCTCGCTGGTCCACGCCGTCGCGATACGGCAGCATTCACAGGTATGCTGCTGAAATCTCCGGTTAGCGCCGAAACTCGCGCCATTGTCATCGGACCTGGCGGTATAGATCGATACGCCGGAAAACCCTTCACCTTTTTCCTTTGCCGCATCCCTGTCGCGTGCATCCAGCCATGCCACAACCGCGCCGCCGGTGCCATTGATTGCAAGCGAGTCGAAACGGTGACTGGTCACCCGACCGTCATCATTCAGGGTAACGGGCGGAGAAAAGGTTCGGCCGGAGTCGGTGGAGCGCGCAAAACGGACGTTGCCGGCGTATTTCTGCGGAAGCGACTGTATCCAGGTCAAAAGAATGGTGCCATCTCGCGCCACGGCAATCTTCGGCCGATTTTCCCCATCCGCGGGAATATTTTCCGGCTCGGGCGTGACCACAACCGGGCTGGAAAAATTCTCTCCCCCGTCTTCCGACCGGGAAACCAGCAGGCGCTGGTCTTCCACTTTCGCCACCCATAGGCGCCCCTGCTGATCCAGCGTGGCGCCAACCGCCAGGGTTGTTTTTGGAGGTCGAGGTTTGGCGGCATCCCGGCTCTCATCGGGGTCGGGATGGCTTGCGAGCGCAGCCGTCGCGCTCAGCATTAAAATGGCGATAACTCGGATCATGCCTCATCTCTCCAGCAAATTAGCCGAGAATAATCCATTTCCGGATCCAGGAAAATGCGACAAATTGTCGCAGGCTCGCATAGCCGGCCCTGTTATCACCTCATTGCCTGCCTGTACGGCTGCCGCGGGCGCTCCCTCCTCAGCACATTCCTCGCCGCTCGAGCGACATGAGGCATACCGAAAGGAATTCGCTGGATATTTCCGCTCAAATTCACGTTCGGATGCAAATTACCCTTCCGATATAGAAACCATATTTCGTTCCCATAGTCTGTCTCGAGCAATTCCGGCGCGAAACAGCCGAAATAACGGGTCAGGTTATCCACATCCCTCAGCAGCAGGCTGTGAGCATTGCTGTTGCTTGCAGCATCGACCGCCTGAGGCAGGTCGATGATCACAGGCCCCTCCTTGCCCGCCAGAACATTGTATTTGGACAAATCACCATGAACGATGCCCGCGCAGAGCATGCGCACCACCTGCCTGAGCAGGACATGATGATATTCCCGCGATTGCCCGGCAGTGAGCGCCACGTCGTTGAGCCGGGGTGCGGCATTTCCCCTGGGGTCCGCTATCAACTCCATGAGCAGCACGCCCTCGAAAAAGCTATGCGGCTGCGGGACGCGAACACCTGCGGCTGCAAGCCGATGCAGGGAATCCACTTCCACGCTTTGCCACGCGTCGTGCTGTATCTTGCGCCCATAGCGCGTTCCCTTGTTCAAGGCGCGGGCGTGGCGGCTGTTCCTGATGTTGCGGCCCTCCATATAGGCAACGCTGTGGCGAAAGCTGCGCCTGTCGATTTCCTTGTAGACTTTCGCACAACGTATGTCCGCACCACAACGAACCACATATACCATCGCTTCCTTTCCGCTCATCAGTTGACAGATGACCTCATCCACCAAGCCCTCTTCAACGAGCGGTTCGATTCTCTTGGGGATTTTCATGACGATCCATTAGCGCGCAGCTGCTCGCCTCCTTCAAAAGAAGGTCCTTGGAAGAAAAAGCCGATAATGGCGCGAAAAATGGCTCTTTTGATGCCACCGGCATTCCAGCTTTCCTATATCGGTTTTACCGGCAGATTCATAATTGCCTGCCCACGCGAATTAATTGTAGGGATGCACGACCGGCTTGGGAATGTGGCATATTGCCGCACCCGGTTGCGGCACTCGCAACCTTGTCGCCGTTGGTTAAAAAAGCGCTGAATAAATCTCCGCTGGCGCATGACAGCTGTGCTGCCCGATTTTTATGCGTAACGGAGGGGAAATAAGGAAAGTTGAAGCGATTTAGCTGATTTAGCTACTGGAAGGCAACGGCAGGATGGCAGTGGCAGGATTTGCGCGCCTTCAATCCTCATCGCTCTTTGCCCATTTCTGCACCACTAGGCTGCCAACCATGTCTCCCTCGACATTGACGGCAGTGCGGAAAGTATCCAGGAACCGATCGACCGGCATCAGGATGGCTATCGCCTCGGCCGGGAGGCCCACGGATTGCAACACCATCACCATGGTCACCATGCCCGCGCTGGGTATACCGGGAGCCCCCATGGCGGCAATCATGGCGGTAACGAACACGATCATCTGCTGCACGAGATTAAGCTCGACACCCGCCAGGTTGGCGATGAATAATGCGGCGGCGGCCTCGTAGAGCGCAGTGCCATCCATGTTGAGGGTGGCCCCAAGCGGAACGACGAAGCCGGCGATATCGCGCTTGACATGCAGGTGCTGCTCTACGCAGCGCAAGGTTACCGGCAGGGTGGCTGAGCTGGAACTGGTGGCAAAAGCGGTGATCAACGCTTCCCGTGCTCCGCGCCAGAACCTGAGAGGCGTCATGCGGGTAACGAGATAAAGTATCAACGGCAATATTACCATGCCATGAAGCAGTGTCGTCGCTACCACCAGCACGACAAATTCTGCCAGCGTCCCCAACAGGGATATATCCTGGGTAGCGACCAGCTTCAGAAGCAAGGCCATGATACCCAGCGGGGCTAGGCGCATAATCCAGCCCACCAGCATCAGCACCAGTTCCAGCAGTTCCTGTAGAAGAACGAGAATATTGTTGTAGCGCTCGCCACCCACCACCAGCGCAATACCGAGCAACAGAGCGAAGACCACCACTGCCAGTACATCCCCCTGGGCCAGCGCTGTTACCGGATTCTGGAAAAGCGAGCCCAAAAACCGGGAAAAGAACTCGGACAAGGGCATTTGCCTTGCCTGGAATCCCTGCATGGCATCCTGAAACATCGCCAGCTGCAATCCATCGCCCGGCCGGAAGATATTGGCCGCCCCAAGGCCGAGCACGATAGCGATCATCATTGAAAACAGGAAAAAGCCCAGTGTTGTCTTCCATACCTTGTGCATCTGCCTGTGAGCGCGTAGATTTGCCACGCCCACAGCGATGGAAGTGAATACCAGCGGAATCATGACCATTTTAAGCAAATCGATGAACAAGGCGCCGATCAATCCCGCCACATAAAGCCCGGACTCGACGGTTGCCGATTTGCCGCCGGATGTGGAAATCCACAGCCCCAGCAGGATACCGGCCAGCGCACCCATGAAAATCTGAGCGTTAAGCGAAATTTGTGGGCTTTTCTTCACATCGAGCCTGCTTATGAAATACAATTTTTGTCCAGAATCGGACGCCTGCCATCTGCAATCGAGTTAAATATCCCCTCGACTACCGGAACGATACCAGATTCGAATTCGAGAAACGGGAAGTCAGCTCAAACCTCCCTTGATCAAGGGGTAAACTGGGCATCGTCGTTTAATACAAAAACGCACTCATCGGCATCCTGTAGCTCCTTCCTACACTACCGGATAGCCTGGATCATCCGAGGAAATATCGCGACGTTCCAGGCTTGAGAAAACCTTGGAAAGCCTGAATAGCCGGAACCATGATGACCGCCTTCCTTTTTTACCTGCCATGATATCCATGGCGCCATTGGTTGCATTTACCATTACCCTGGGCATGGTCCGCTGGCTGATCAAAGGAACGGCGCTTCGGATACTGGATCATCCCAATGCCCGCTCCCTTCATGTCCAGGCCATTCCCCGCACGGGCGGATTGGGCCTGATATCGGGAATACTTGCTTCCTGGGCGCTTCTGCCTCCCTTGCTTCCCTTATCCATATGGATGGGCGTCATTCTTCTGGCATTGGTCTCTTTCGCCGACGATGTCCTCAGCCTCCCCATCTGGGTACGGCTGCTGGTGCATATCATTGCCGCAACCTGCTTCTCTGCGGAATTACTGGCGGGCAACCATGGCTGGCTGATGGCATCGATTGTTGCGGTGGCGGTTACATGGATGCTCAACCTATATAATTTCATGGACGGCTCCGATGGTCTGGCGGGCGGCATGACGGTCATCGGATTCGGGGCTTATGGCAGTGCCGCCTGGCTGGCCGGAAATGAGCCGTTTGCGATGATAAATTTCAGTATCGCTGCAGCAGCTGCTGCTTTTTTGTTATTCAACTTTCATCCCGCGCGTATTTTCATGGGAGATGCGGGTGCGATCCCCTTGGGATTCCTGGCCGCCGCATTGGGCGTCATCGGCTGGACCAACGGCCTTTGGCCTCTATGGCTGCCCGCACTCGTATTCTTTCCATTTATCGCCGATGCCTCGGTTACCCTCGCGAAACGCGCCCTGCATGGCGATAAATTCTGGCAAGCTCATCGCGAGCACTACTATCAACGTATGGTACAAAGCGGTTTTGGGCATCGTAACACCGCTTTGCTCGCCTACGTGCTGATGCTGGCAGCAGCCGCCAGCGCGATATGGGCCGCAGGGCATGATGTTGCCATCCAGCTTGGAGTGGGAGTTGCATGGACAGGAATTTATCTCGTAATGATGGGCATGTTTGACCGCCGTTGGGCCCGGCGACCGGACAGAGCGTAGCATGATTGTCAGGGTTCCCAACGTACGGACGATCATTGCATTTGTCCATGATTTGTTTGCGGCGGCCATCGCATGGTGGCTCGCTTATTCGTTCCGCTTCAATTTCGAGATACCCCCTCCATACCTCTTTTCCCTGAAAGAAACCCTGCCTTGGGCCGTGCTCGTGCATGCGGTCACGTTTCTCGGATTCCGGCTTTATCACGGGCTTTGGCATTATGCGAGCCTGCCCGACCTGCGGCGTATCGTGCTGGCGATAACCGTATCCGCCGGACTGGTGCCGCTAGTACTCTACATGATGCAGGTACTGGTGGGCGTTCCGCGCACCGTATTGCTGCTGGCTCCCATTCTGCTTCTATTCATCATGGGTGGCGATCGGCTTGCATATCGCTTGTGGAAGGAACACAGGCTATACGGACGCAAAAAGGAAGAAAGCAAGCTCGTACTGGTCCTGGGCGCAGGAGACACGGCGGTCAGCTTGGTGAAGGAACTTGCCCGAAGCGTGCAGTGGAGAGTGATGGGGCTGCTGGATGACGACCCGCGCAAGCTGGGGCTGCTTCTGCATGGTTTCCGGGTATTGGGCAAGATCGATGAGCTACCCGTCATCGCGAAAAGATTTGGCGTGGCTCACGCCATCATCGCCATGGCATCTTCCGGTCCGGATCGCCGCCATGCCGACCGTTCGGAAACGGATCGCCGCCGTCCCAACCGACTTCATCGAGATCGCCGCCGCGCGCTGGAGCTTTGTTCGGCCGCCGGGATAAAGGCGCTGATTGTTCCCTCTTATGAAGATCTGATCAGCGGAAAAATCACGGTCTCGCAAATCCGGACTGTCGAACCGGATGATCTGCTGGGGCGAGATCCTGTGGTGCTGGATAACGAAGGCCTGCACGATCTGCTGGCTGACTCGACAGTTCTGGTTACCGGTGCCGGAGGTTCGATAGGATCGGAACTCTGCCGGCAGATCGCGCCATTCAAACCTCGGCAACTGGTGCTATTCGAACTGAATGAATTCGCGCTTTATAAGATGGAACAGGAGTTCCTGACAGACTTCCCGGATATCCCGACGATATATGCCATAGGCGACATCAAGGATCCAGCGCGTGTCGCCCAGGTATTGTCCCGGTTTCGGCCAAAAGTCGTTTTTCATGCAGCCGCATACAAGCATGTGCCCCTCATGGAGCAGGAGAACGCCTGGCAAGCCATCCTGAATAACGTTCTCGGGACGTACGTCGTGGGCGAGGCCGCAATCCGGCATGGAGTGGAAAAATTCGTTCTGATCTCCACCGATAAAGCGGTCAATCCTACAAATGTCATGGGTGCCAGCAAGCGGCTCGCGGAAATGGTATGCCAGGCATTGCAGCAGTCGGCCTGCTGTCCCGAAAATGATGGACAAAAAACCGTGCCGGGTACTTCTTTTGTCATGGTGCGCTTCGGCAATGTATTGGGCAGCGCAGGCAGCGTCATCCCCAAATTCCGCGAGCAGATTGCGAGAGGCGGGCCCATCACCGTCACGCATTCCGAAATTACCCGTTACTTCATGTCCATCCCCGAGGCCACACAATTGGTGCTGCAAGCCGCGCTGATGGAAAAAAATGGAGAAGGTGGAGAAATTTTCGTATTGGATATGGGTGAGCCCGTCAAGATTGCCGACCTCGCGAGGGACATGATCCGCTTGTCCGGACTTGGCGAAGATGATATCAAAATCGTATACAACGGATTGCGGCCGGGGGAAAAGCTCCATGAGGAATTGCTGGCAGACGGCGAGAACAGTTTACCCACGCCTCATCCCAAATTGCGCATAGCCCAGGCACGCCAGGCAGATGGGCAATGGCTATCCAGTTTATTGATCTGGCTGCAAACGCACCCGGTATTGAATGACGACGATGTCAAGCAGGAACTGACCAGATGGGTGCCTGAATACTTGCGCCAGGAGCCTGATGATCAGGCACACGCCGACCGGAATCCGGATTGACCGGACAGGGCTCTTCGGCCGGCAGCAGTTTCCCCGATCCACACTCCAGGCAGCCGATGTTACCCCAGGTAGCTTTCCAGCCGGGTATAAGCTTCTTCTGTGCCGAGCAATTCCCTGCGACCCACTTCGCTGATACGGCCCTGGTGCAGCATTACGACGCGATCCGCCTTTTCCACCGTGGACAGGCAGCGCGCGATGATGAGCGTCGTGCGTCCATGCATTACGGTTTTCAACGCCGCCCGGACATGATGCAGCGACTCCTGATCCGCCGGCGGTTCGGCGGCCTCATCGAAAATGAGGATGGGAGCATCTTTCAGCAAGGCTCTGGCGATGGATACGCGCAACCGCTGACTGGCGGATAGCTGTATCCCTCGCTCTCCCACCACCGTCTGCAATCCCATGGGCATGTGCCTGACGAACTCCACGGTATGCGCTGCCTGCGCCGCCGCCATAATCCTTCCTTCGGTTGCACGGCCCATCTCGCCATAGGCAATATTGGCAGCAACCGTATCGCCAAAGATGGTCGTTTTCTCGGATACCAGCGCGATATTGCTGCGCAAGCTGGCCAGCGTGAGATGAGCAATGTCATGATCATCAAGCAGGATCCTTCCGGAAGTCGGGTCAATGAAGCGAAGGATCAGTTCTGCAAGCGTTGATTTGCTGCTTGCCGAAAGCCCTATCAGGGCAACCTGCTCGCCGGGCTGAATCGTCAGCTGGATGTCGTCCAGCGGGCCACCGGTTTCGGAGGTGCGGCCCCAGCTCGATCCTTGGAAAGGCTGAGGATCTGGCTCCTTCGGAACCACGGGCGGACGAAAGGTGACATGCTCGAACTTGAGTTGCCCCCTGGCGCGCTCCATGCGGATCGTTCCGTTATCCGGCTCAGCTTTCTCATCCAACAGCGAAAAAATGCGGGTGGCAGCCGCCAGGCCGGAATGCAGGAATGCATTCAGCCCGGCAGTACGCCGCGCCGCCGGGATCAGCATCAGCATGGCCAGGGCAAGGGAAGCAAAGCCCCCCGCCGTCGTTTCCCCGGCGAAAACCTGGCGGGTTGCGATATAGAAAATGATGACTGCCGCGATACCGGTTGCAACCTGCGCAAAAGGAATGGTCAGAGCCTCGGCAGCTGCCCGCTTCATGAGGGAATCATGCACCTTGCTCGCCTCTTCGCGCATCCGGGCAGCCTGGTACCGCTCGCCGGCATAAAGCTTTACCGCCGCGTAATTCTCGATGGATTCCTTCAGGATACCGGTGATATGATCCGTCGCCTCGTGTACCTCCTTACTCGCCCTTCGCAGACGCTCATTGATCAGTTGTCCGATCAACACGATAACCGAGGTCATCAATACGGCCAGCAAGGACAATTTCCAGTTGAGATAAATCATCCAGGCAAGCAGGCTCACAACGATGAAGCTGTCCCTTATCATGACTGTCGCAACATTCGTGAAAGTGCGGACGAGCTGATCGATATCCGATACCACTTTCGAAACCGGATCGCCACTGCTGCGGAATGCGTAGTAGCTTGCCCGAAGCGTCAGCAGCTTATCGAATATTTCTCCGCGCAAATCCTGCATCAGCTTATTTGCCAGCCAGGCCGTCGAATAAGCGGCAATAAAACCTGACATGCCGCGAGCAGCAAACAGCACTATTATTGCCAGCAATACCAATTGCATCGTTTCGATATCCTGCCCCGCGAGCACGCCATCCAGCGCCGGCACCGCCAGCGCGGCCAGCATCGGCGTTGAAGCGGCGGTTGCAACCATACTTATTGCAGCAAGCGCGAGCACATGCCAATACGGTCTGATGTATTCCTTCAAACGGGAATAAAACTCGGAGCCGTTCATGGTTTCCGCAGGTTGCATCAGCATGCTTCAGCAGGAATAGGAAAGAAAGCAGGAGTGGTGATGGGTAGAAACCGCATTATGTCATTTTGGAACAAAAAAATGACCAGGCAGAGAAGCTGCCAGAAACGAATGACCGCCCGGGGCCTGTAGCATTTGTTTCGCGTCACGATGAGCGGCGGGTTTCGGCTGAAGCGTGAGTGATGTTGGGCCGGATAAAGTTCCGCCCCGTGCCTCGGGGATGTGCACGAAAAAATGCGAGTGCGGCGTTGCAAGGCCTGGCAATAGGCCGGCCGCGCTGCGCCTTGCGCCCTGCCCTCACGCTTCTTCACGCAGCAACAGGAATGGGAAACAGTGTCGGCTGGTCCTAATCGAATTGATATTTCAAGGTAATCCAGATATTGCGCTCGCGCGCCGGAAGGGCATTGAAGCTCGCCCCCGAAGCGTTGCGGATACCGTATGAAAAATATTTCTCGTCGAATAAATTATTGACGGCCATGCTGATCAGGAGCTTGTTCATCTGGTGCGTGAGCTTCAGGTCGACCGTGACATAATCCGGCATCCTCCGCGACGCAGTGTTGGCCTGATCGTTATCAAATACCTGCTCGCCTATGTAATTCATGGCTGTCGCAAGACGAGTGTTATTGGTAAACCGCACCGTACCGCCAGCCGAAACCTTATGGCGAGGGACCAGCGGAATGATGTTTCCCGCAACGTCGACTCCACCGAAAGTACCCTCGCGAAAACGTGCATCGTTGTAAGTATAGGTGCCAAATAAATCTATCGCCTTGGTAACAGCCCAGGAGCCTTCCAGCTCCACCCCCCGACGCCGCGAGGGAGGCAGGTTTATATTGGAAAAAAATAAGAAGGGATCGATATTGATGAAGCTGATCTCGTTATTGAGATTGATCCTGTATAGCGAGACGCGCGCCCGGAGAGGTCCTTCCTGATATTCCAGGCCGATTTCAGCGGTATGAGCAGTTTGCGGTTCCAACAGCTTGACAACGGAGTCGAATGAAGGGCCCCCAAACTGGTTATAGATTTCATCCACTGTTGCGATGCGAAAGCTTCGTCCATATTTTCCATAAAACGAGAAGGCCGTCTTGAAGGGCTGGCGCAACCCCACATCGTACGAATAGACCAGCCGGTCCTGCCGCCCCCTGGCGTAGGCCGCAGGGTTGAAGCGATCGTTGACATCATTGCGTACCCATTGTGCGCGTCCACCCAATGTCAGCACCGTGTCCGTGGGAAAAGTCGCGGTATGTTGCAGGTAAACGGCCCGATTCTGCTGGGTCGCAACTACATCGGTTTGCTGGATGTTTGCCGACTGGGCGCCCGGTATCGTCTCCGCTCCGGTAAAACGCCTGGAGTGATAATCCCACCATTCCAGGTTTGCGCCCAGTACCAGTTCATGATTCAACCCCATGCCCTGAAAAGGCATTTTGAAACGCGGGTTGAACAGCCATACATCCGAGCGGGTATTTATAAATGTTTTGGAGTTGAAAAAGTCGATGTCGTAGTCATCGAACAATGCCGTACGATGAATATTTCGAAAGGCCAGATCCGCTGCGAGATCGCCCATGCCAACCGTATGCTCCGCCCTCATGGTGACATAGGCCCCCTCGCGGGTGCTGAAATCCCGCGGTCTTGAGGTTCCCCTTCGATCGGTTTCCAGCTGCGCCTCGGTGCGTGTTCCCGGTAGCCCCAGTTTCTGGTCGTCCAGGCCGAACTTTACCAAGGCCCTGCCATTTGGCCCAAATGTATAACGCAGGTCGCCCTGCAGGTTTTTCTGATGCAGGACATTATTGACGCGATAATTGTCTGTTTCCAGGGCATTGGCAGTCAGTGCCAGCGCAAGGTTTTTTCCTGCCGCACTGAGCGCACCGTTGAATTCAGTCGCACTATAGCTCCCAATGGAAATTCCGCCGGTTCCCGACACACGCTGCTTCGGCGCCGCCCGTGTCACGATATTGATCACCCCGCCGGTCGCGCCACCCCCATAGGTAACCGCCCCGGCGCCCCGCAGCACCTCGATACGTTCTATGGAATCGAGTGGAATAGTGGACCAGCGTATGCCTACCAGCTCATTTTCATTCATCCTCTGGCCATCCAGCAGCACCAGGGTGTTCTGATTTCCCGTAATGCCGAATCCCCGCATATCGATTTGCGGGTCAGGACTTCCGTCCAGGTTGCGGGTATGAATCCCCGCCAGTTGCTGCAGCAATTCCGGCAAGGTGGATACGGAACTGTTCCTTATCTGCTCCGCGCTGATAATGGAAACTCCTATGGGCAATTGCTCCGCACGCTGCGTGAATCGCGTCGCCGTTACCACTACTTCCTCCAGCGGCTTCCCCAATTTTTCTTCCGATTCAGCTGCCAGCAGGCAGCTAGGCAACAAACAGCCAGGGATGACCAAAGCCATCCGGATTATTTTTTTATACGGACCCATGGAATTTTCTTGTTGGGCGGACCCACCGTCCGCCATTGCAAACAAGGAAATACCGCGGAGAGATTTCTTGAACGAAAAGAATCGGTCAGGATACCGCCCCACGCGATATTTCCGTATGCGTTCGAGGCCGGTATCCGGGCTCGCAAGACTTGCGTACCGCCTTCCCATGAAAATTCACAGTGGCTGCTTGGTACGCCTACACTTGCTTACCGTTGCGGGGGCAGCCCAGGCATCCAGGAAATCTCTCAACCAGTCCTCGCGGATCAAACCGCTCGCGAACGACTGGTTCAGGATTGCCCTTACCTGGTTCCCGTTTAACTCGATCACACGCGGCGATCAAGCACCTGAAACGTGGCGGAATTCTACCAGAAACGGTGTTCTCCGGCGCCCGAACCCGAATATCGGGGCGCCTATGCCGGTAATTGCCGAAGGCGATATCCGAAAACGAGCGCGACCAGTTGACGCCGCGACGATTTGAGAACTATAGTGGGCCGACGAATATTCAAGCACAGCATCCAGATGGAATCGGAACTGAAGTCTCTCGAAGAAAAAATCAACCATTTCGTGCAACTGTGCAAGCAATTACGTGCTGAAAACATGCAATTGCGTCAGGCTCTCGCAGGCGCAACCAGCGAGAACAGGCAGTTGAACCAGAAAATAAGTGCGGCCACTGGCCGACTGGAAGCGCTGCTGTCACATATTCCCGAGGGTGACGATGAAGCCAGGTAAGGTCATGGACGTGACCATCATGGGTCGCGAGTTCTGTGTCACCTGCCCGGACGAGGAGCGGGAAGAATTATTGGAGGCAGTAACGTATCTCGATAAAAAAATGCGCGAAATCAGGGATAGCGGCAAAGTGGTGGGAGCAGAACGCATCGCCATCATGGCGGCCCTCAATATCACCCATGAGATGCTCACCGCAAGAAACAGGGGAGACTTTGACACGGAAGAATTTAGGCGTAGAATCGATCGCATGCAGGCAGCGCTGGATGCGGTAATGCCGGAACAGGACAAATTGTTCTAGCTGACCGGCAAAATGTCCACGAGGGGTAAACTCAGGTTTTCGATCTCGAAATCCCGCAGTGTTAAGGTAAGGTTGGCAGGACAAAAGTCAGGAAGCGGATCAAGGTTGTTCCCTGCGGTGTTTGTTAAGGTCTATATTCTTTGAACCAACTTTTTAAGAACCGGTTACGAACCATAGCGATGCTGTTGTGCGAGTCCTATACGGAAGCGCCTGATGTATCCGGCCAGTGACCACCTTGGACCTGCAGGTTCAAGATAATGACCTGACGGCATTTGCGGGGACTTTATTTTCGTAGTGCAAAGAAAGCGGCTATGCCGCTTTTTTTGTTGAGATTGAGCAGATTTACTCATCACAGGTCATATCGGCCCAGTGGGAAGATCGATTTCCACTGAAACCCCTGGCGAACCATCAGCCTGCCGGCTGCTTTTGAGGAGGATTGCTTATGAAACCTTCCCACCCTCGCATTGATCCCGAAGGCTCGCGCCTCCCCATCAAGCTCGATTCGACTTCAAATGGCGAGTTTGCACCGGTTCCGCTGTCGCCAACGAACAAGGCTGCGAATAAACTTGCCCACGAGGCGGCAACCATCAACGCGAAGCGTCTCGCCATGTCTCGAAGACGCTTTCTTGTCTCCGCCTGTGGCGCGGCATCGACGCTGCTCGCATTCAATGCGGCCAATGCCGCAGCCGGCAAGCTTGGCGGGTTTTTCGATCTCCCCTCCGAAGCCGCGCTAGAGCCTTCGCTGGCCGAGGCATCATTGGGAGGCGGCAAGGGGGAATTCATCTTCGACGTCCAGGGACATTTTGTGGATCCCAACGGGGCATGGTTGAAAAAACTTCCGGCCGGAAGCAAACCGCTGAGCCAGATGCCCAAAACAGGATGTGCGCTCGCGGCCGAGCCGGGCGCGCACAGCTACTTGCGCTGCCTGGGCCCGGAAGAATTCATCAAGGATGTATTCCTTGACTCCGACACGGATATGATGGTGCTCTCCTTCGTCCCTTCCAAGCCGGACGCGGAACCGCTCACCATCCAGACTGCCGATGCGGTGCGCAGGATTGTCCACCGCATGGAAGGAATGCACCGCCTGCTGTTGCATGGCCGGGTCAATCCCAATCAGGATGGCGACCTTGAGTCGATGGATGAACTAAAAGAACGGTGGGGTGTTTCTGCCTGGAAAACCTATACCCAGTTTGGTCCGGGAGGCAAAGGCTATTTTTTGTCGGATGATATCGGTACCGTATTCGTCGAGAAAGCGCGCAAGCTCGGCGTCAACGTCATCTGCGTGCACAAGGGCCTGCCCTTCGGCAAGCAATCCTACGAGCATAGCCAATGCCGCGATATTGGCGTCGTCGCCAAGCGCTTCCCCGACGTTTCTTTCCTTGTCTACCACTCCGGCTTCGTTACCGGGGTTCCCGAACGCGCTTTCGAAGGCAAGGGCGCGGGCGATGGCATCGATACCCTCGTCCAATCCCTCATCGAAAATGGAGTCGCTCCCAACAGCAATGTTTATGGCGAGCTCGGCAGCACCTGGCGCTACCTGATGCGCGACCCTGAAGCTGCGGCCCATGCACTGGGCAAGCTCCTGAAGTACTGCGGCGAGGACAATGTACTCTGGGGCACCGACTCGATATGGTACGGCTCTCCCCAGGACCAGATCCAGGCGTTTCGCACCTTCCAGATTGCCCCGGAATTACGGGAAAGGTACGGCTATCCTGAAATCACTCCCCAGCTTCGCGCCAAGATCTTTGGATTGAATGCCGCCAGGGTATATTCGATCAATCCTGAAGAAGTAAGGCGATATGCGCGCCGCGACCGCATCGCGGGGGAACGGCTCGCTTATCTTGAGCATCCGGAACCGCATTTTCTTACCTACGGGCCAAAGACGCGGCGTCAGTTTCTTAACTTGCCGGGAGCTGGACAGCCTTGAGCCGTTGTTGCCTGGCAGTTTGATACCCCAATTCCACTATTCTGAAATTCCGGGACTCGGCCTGAAATCCGGAATAGACGCTTTGATCGGCTGGATACCTGCTTCCGCAGGTATGACGATTAGCGCCTTCCCCGAACAATACGAATCGGAAGAACGGTAGCGTGCGTTATTGCCCATCCCTTCCCTGCCACTCCTGCAAGGCGAAAATCAGGGGTTCACTCGGGCGCAAACCGATCATCTTCCTTGTCGTTCCCCAAAAAGGGGAATCCAGCAGTTTCGTACGGTCGCAAATCTCGCCCTCTCTTTCCGTCATTCCCACGAAAGCGGGAATCTACCCTTTAGCTGGCATTAGTTCGGCACAGCCCATCGCAGTATCAGCGTATTATCGGCCTCCGATTCGACCCAAGTCCCGAATTTCTTGCCTTCCCTATTCAAGACATCCTTTAACCATAAAGCATCGTTTCCAGATGCACGGTTCAGTCTGAAGCGCCTGATTTGCATTGGTACCATGCGCAAATCAGCTAGGATGTTCGTCGCCGGGTCGATACCAGCAAAGTACATCAAAGCCAGATCGCCTCGATAGGACTCATGCCCCGAAATACCTTCATAATCATTCAGGAAATCTCCGCAGCCATAAAGTATGAGCTTCTGCCTGTAAACCTCGATTCCCTTCACGTGATGGGAAGAATGGCCATGAACAATATCCACGCCCGCTTCATCAATCAGGCGGTGGGCAAATTCCCTATGTTGGGCAGGCACCTCGTACCCCCAGTTTCCGCCCCAATGGATCGACATGATTACGACATCGTTCGCGCGCTTTTCCCGGGCAATGACATTGGCAATTACCTGAACAGTTTTCGCGGAGAAATCGCGCAAGAGATTCACTCCGGGCTTGTTTTCCGAAGCACCCCAACTCCAGGGAATACCGCTGGTCTCGGAACCCAACGAGAAAACGAACATTCTTCCCTTTCCTGAAACCGGCAATATGGCAGGCGCTCGCGCCTCCCGAATATTCGAGCCCGCACCCGCGGTCTTGATATTGGCCTTTTTTAAGGCCTCCAACGTCTCGGCCAATCCAGCATAGCCCCAATCCAGAACATGATTATTTGCCAAGGCGCAACAATCGATTTTTGCCGCGCTTATGCTGCCAATGTTGTCCGGATGCATCCGATAGTTGACCGCCTTACCTGCCTCCACCTCGTCACTTCGCGTAACAGCCGTTTCGAGGTTGATAATGCGGACATCCGGTTGCCTGCTTTCCAGTTCCGTGAGAGCATCGCCCCAGATATAAGCATATTCCACCGGTTTTGGGAGCGGCCCATTGGCATCTTCCGCAAGCGCCACATAACCGGAAGCGCTTTTCATGTATCGCTCGTAGAGAATGGGATTCCCGGGATGAGGAAGGATCTGATCGATGCCCCTGCCGGTCATCACATCTCCGCACAGAAATAGAGAAAGCAAATCGGCGCGCGCGCTCGTCCTAGGCACGCGCCCCTTATTTTCCTGCGCTACCGGCATGACTTTATCAGCCCGAGTCGAAGGCAGGCTTAAACTCATGGCCAATCCCATGGTTAGAGAAGAAATGATAAACTCGCGCCGCTTCGGTCGATGGCTGGTATGGACCGGAGCCTTCCGATATCTCATCGGCGCCTCGTCATATCGCATAAATTTTAATCTTAGACCGACCTCGACGTATTGCCTGTTTGCTGGCAAGAGCACATAAACCTCTTTCGAACGCACCTTTCGCCTACGGAACCCGAGCTGTTATACTTCCATCGGTAGACCGTCCAGTCCAATGGCTCATGCCCGATCCACACCTTGCAGCTATCCGATAGGCCCTTAAAAACCTCATATGCGTTACTGGCTCATGAAGTCGGAACCTTCCGATGTCAGCATCGATGACCTCGCGGCCATGCCGCAGCAAACCGTCGCCTGGTATGGAGTGCGCAACTATCAGGCACGCAATTTCATGCGCGACCAGATGCGCGTCGGGGATGGGGTTTTCTTCTATCATTCGAGCTGCGACCAGCCGGGAATCGTGGGCATTGCCGAGGTGAGCAAGCTGGCCTATCCCGACGCCACACAGTTCGATTCCGGCAATAAATATTTCGACCCGAAGGCTACGCACGAAACCCCCCGCTGGTTCAACGTGGATGTACGGTTAAAAAAGAAGACGCGCCTGGTGGGAATCAAGGAATTGCGGACCTACCCCGAACTGGCCAGCCTGCGCATCCTGCAAAAAGGCAGCCGGTTATCCATCACGCCGGTGGACCCTGCCGAGTGGAAATTTATCCTGGGCATTCTGTGATGACCCACCCAGGTGTTCGCCAGGCTTGGCCAATGCCCAGTAGCCGCGACGATCCGCTTGTGTGCGCCATTCCAAATTGAAACCTACCATCTGTCACCATAGAACCTGAGGTGGAATGGTGGCCAGCCTATCTGCTGTTGGGTGCGGTTGTCGGGTATTTTGCCGGACTGCTGGGCATTGGCGGCGGGTTGATCCTAGTGCCCGTCCTGACTTTCATCTTCAACACGCAGCATTTCCCGCCTGATCGCATCCTCCACCTTGCCCTGGGCACCACCATGGCCGCGATCATTTTCACCTCGATTGCCAGTCTGCGCACCCATCACGCCCACGGGGCGGTGAACTGGCAGGTGGTAAGGCATATTTCTCCGGGAATCATCCTGGGCACACTGACAGGCGCGACACTGGTGAATGCGCTCTCCAGCAAGGTTCTCAGCGTTATTTTCGTCACATTCATTTTTTATGCGGCGACGCAAATGCTGCTGAGAATCTCTCCAAAGCCCAGCCGGAACCTGCCTGGCAGGCTTGGGATGTTCGGCGCGGGAAGCCTCATCGGCATGGTTTCCAGCTTTGTCGCTATCGGCGGGGGACTGCTGACCGTTCCGTTTCTATCCTTTTGCAATGTCAAGCTGCAGCATGCCATCGGCACAGCAGCCGCAATAGGCTTTCCCATAGCCGTGACGGGCGCCATCGGCTATATCGTCAATGGAATGGCGCAGCCCCAGCCGCTTCCTGAATATAGCCTGGGTTATGTCTACCCGCCGGCATTGGCGTGGATAGTGATGGCCAGCATGCTGACTGCGCCGCTGGGCGCCAGAACCACGCATGTCATGCGAACCGCCACGCTCAGGAAGATTTTTGTGGCGCTGCTCTATTTCCTGGGGATAAAGATGCTGATCGAATTCTTCTGAAAATCGAATTATTCGAGTCGAAATTCACCCACTCAACCGGCGCAAGGCTTCTTCATACTTCTTGGTGGTTTTCGCAAGAATATCGGACGGCAATACGGGAGCCGGCGGCTTCTTGTTCCAGTCCTGGGTTTCCAGCCAGTCGCGTACAAACTGCTTGTCATAGCTCGGCGGATTGTGGCCCGGCGAATACTGATCAGCCGGCCAGAAACGCGATGAATCCGGAGTCAACACCTCGTCTATGAGGTATAGAGCACCTGCTCCATCCTGACCAAACTCGAACTTGGTGTCCGCAATAATAATGCCTTTCGTGATGGCATAATCCGCAGCCTCGGCATAGAGCTCTATGGCTTTATCGCGCACGGTGGCCGCCAGATTCCGGCCTAGCAACTTTTCCGCTTCCTCAAACGAAATGTTTTCATCATGCAAGCCTGCCGCAGCTTTGGTGGATGGGGTAAAAATGGGTCCTTCCGGCAATTTGGCCGCTTGCTGCAGGTCCTGGGGAAGTGCAATCCCGGAGATGGCTCCAGTCGCTTGATAATCTCTCCAGCCGGAACCCACTATGTATCCCCGTACGATGGCCTCTATCGGCAGCGGCTTCAGCCGTTTTACCACGAAAGCGCGGCCAGCCACCTGCCCACGCTCATCTTCCGCTACGACCGATTCGGGTGCAATGCCAGTGAGATGATGAGGAATGATGTGATGGAGCCTTTCAAACCAGAAGCTGGATAACGCTGTCAGCAGTCTGCCTTTTCCCGGTACGGGCGTCGGCAGGATGACATCGAAAGCAGACAGCCGATCCGTTTGAACGACTAATAACCTATCTTCATCCACAGCGTAAATATCCCTGACTTTTCCGCGATGCAGGAGTGGCAGGCTTTTGATGGTCGTTTCAAACAGGATGTTTTGTTCGTCGTTCTGCTCAGCCATGGTTCGCTTTCATGAGGCGCTATGCGCGCTATACCCGTTCTGCATACGGGACAGCTCCGGGGCAGAGTGTGCCGCAAGCGAGTGCTTGATCTCCAGCGCAAGCTGCAGCCCCGCTTCGATAGTTTCCGCGAGAACGGTATAGTGGCCCATTTTTCTTCCAGGCCGGGCAGCCAGCTTGCCGTATAAATGCAATTTCACATTGGGATGCCGCAATACCTCCTGCCATGGGGGCTCCCCCTTCCGCCACAGGTCACCCAATATATTGACCATCACGGCAGTGCCTCGCATTGCCGTGCTTCCAAGAGGGATGCCGCAAAGGGTGCGCACCTGCTGCTCAAACTGGGAGGTCACGCAGGCGTCCATCGTATAATGGCCGCTGTTGTGGGGACGCGGTGCAATCTCGTTTACCAGCAGCCGGGCCTCTGGACCGGTATCCAGGACAAAAAATTCTACGCATAGCACGCCCCGATAATCCAGTTTCTCGGCAATGCAAACTGCTAGTTTGCATGCTTTTTGAATAATTTCCGGAGCCACCCTGGCCGGGACGATGCTTATGTCGAGAATACCGTTGCGATGCTGGTTCTCCGATACCGGGAAAGTCTCCACCTCGCCATCGAAGCCGCGCGCCACGACTACCGAAACCTCGCTCGACAATGCCATGCGCTGTTCCAGTACGCAGGGCTCGCGATCCATTGCAACCCATGCCTTGTCAAGCTCCGCCTGGCTATTTACCCGTTGCTGGCCTTTGCCGTCATAACCCAGCCGGCTTATCTTGAGGATGGCCGGAAATAAGTCCGAACTTGACCCTGAACGCGCTCCCGGAAATATGCTTTTGACGTTCCGAGGTTCCTGCCCATCCTGAATTACCGCATAGGGCGCGACTTCAAGGCCGCTGTCCACAAGAAACTGCTTTTCAAGAATGCGATTCTGTGCAATGGCTACGCTGCTTGCGGCAGGACTGACCACGCCATATTCAGCCAGCGTTTTCAGTGAGTGGGCGGGTACGTTTTCGAATTCCGTCGTGATCGCAGCGCAGGAAGACCCGAGCTCCCGCAGGGCGGCAGAATCCAGATAGTCTGCGCGCAGATGCCGATCGGCAATGCTGCTGGCAGGACCATGCTCTTCCGGATCGAGCACGGTGACGCGGTAGCCCATGCGTTGCGCAGCCATGATGAACATGCGGCCAAGCTGGCCTCCACCAAGAATTCCCAGCATTGCTCCCGGCATGATGCAGCCGGTCTTCATGACGCAGGCAATTTCATCGCTGAGACGGTTTCCGCCTGCGCCTGGCGGAATTTGGCAAGGAGACCGGCGAGTTCGGCGTCTTCGACCGCCAGCAGCGAAACTGCGAACAAACCGGCGTTGGCCGCGCCGGGCTCGCCTATCGCAAACGTAGCAACGGGAACGCCCTTGGGCATTTGGACGATGGAAAGGAGTGAATCCATGCCCTGAAGCGGCCTGGAGGTGACCGGCACCCCCAAAACCGGCAGGATGGTTTTTGCCGCGACCATGCCGGGGAGATGCGCTGCGCCGCCTGCGCCCGCGATGATGCATTTGAGCCCGCGTCCGGCCGCGGTTTCGGCATAGGAGAACATGCGATCGGGAGTGCGGTGCGCCGATATCACCTCGGCCTCGTACGCCACATTGAAGTCTTTCAAGACACTCGCCGCGTGCTTCATCACCTCCCAATCGCTGCTGCTGCCCATTATGAGGCCCACTCGCGGCTTATCCATTTGTTGCCTTGTCCGTTCTAATCGCTGATATTGTTCTTTTTGGAGCTGGAATCCGCCAACTCCTCCAGGTCCTCAAGATAGGGATAACGCACATGCCCATAGCGTATGACCAGCACGGCGACAGCAACGAGCACGATCGACGCGGAGACGCCCAGCAGGCGAAGGTTGTCCATCTCCTTTATGTCCACGATTACGTAGCGCGCCATCGCCACCATGGCGATGTAGAGAGGGAATCTTACCGGCAGCTTGCCGGACTCGAAATACAATCCTACCATGGTCAGAATTTCCAGGTAGAGAAACATCAGCAGCAGATCCGCCAGCGTAACCCGGGCGTTGGTGATCATCAACAGGGTTTCCTGATAGCCCGCGTATATCGTCGCCAACGCGATGACGATCAGTCCCGCTCCTTCGAAGAAGTAAAGTGTTCGACGGGAATATTGGGCAGCTCGGGGATGAAGCATTCGTCGGGAAAGATTGGTTAGGAAGATATCGAGGAACTTCTGGAAGCCCTACGCGGTGGCCTTAAAGGCCGAGATGTCCGATTTTACCAGCAATACGCTCCGCGGGCGGATTTAGCAGCGACTCCTATACTACCTCTTCCATATGACAATTCCAATTCCGGACGAACCGGGCAATGATTGCATGATCGCGCAATAATCCCGAAAAATGAATTGTCATTCCTTCAGCTTCCGCAGCAACTCGGAATCCACCCATCCGTTGGCCCTGGTTCCGCCTTTCAGCAGCTCGAATGGCTGGGCTGGCTCCCCCAGATCGGATAAAACCAGCGCAGCCCCATGGAAATTCTGTAGCCGCGTGTAGGCATTGACAGTCACTACCGTATCCAGCCCGGCGGCAAGCGAAGATCTTATCCCATTCTCCGAATCTTCTATGGCGATGCACTGGCTTGCCGGCAACCCAAGCCGCTCGAGAACCCAATGATAGATGTCGGGTTCGGGCTTTTTTCCGGGAACGATATCCCCGGCGCCGATAACATCGAACCAGCCCGGTGAATCGTCCCCCAAAGTGGATTTCAGCAAGGAGGTCACGTTTTCCGGCGTGGTGGTGGTTGCAATGGCAATTTTTATGTTTTCATCGCGCAAGTCCTGGATCAGGCGCGCCACCCCCGGGCGCAGCGGTATTTTTCCATTTTCGAGCATGTTCACATAATGCCGCGTCTTGATCTTGTGCAGGGAAGCGATCCAGCTATCCAGTTCCTCCCTGCCCAATTCATCGGGAACGTATTTTTCCATGAAATGTCGTATGCGCTCCTTGCCGCCGGTTATTGCCAGTAGCTCTCCATAGAGTTCGACATCCCAATCCCACGTAAGCCCCGCTTCACTAAACGCGGCATTGAATGCGGGGCGGTGGCCATCGCGCTCGGTGTCGGCAAGCGTTCCATCCACATCGAACAAGACAGCCCGCAACGGCCCGTTCTTCTTTTCCGTATGTACTTTCAATGATGTTCCTATTTTGTTGTGTTTTGGTTCGGAATCTGTTGTAAGTTATCTCAATACATATTCATGCGCTCACCGCTTTTTCGCGGAGCCGTCAGCAGCTGCGAACTAGGGCATATGGGCGGCCCGCCGCAAACGGTCTGCAACCGCCAGCCAGGCCGGATCATCGGGAGGGGTTTCGACCAATAACCGGTCAAACTCATCATTATCCAGGCTGCGCATGGTCGCGTACAGGCGATGGCCATATTGCAGAGCATCGGCTGGCATGGCGACATGCACGATATTTTTTTCATTCGTCGCCATCGATTGCCATTCCCCGCCCGATTCCGACCAGCTCACCACCGCGATGCGCAATTGCCGGGCCTGCAGTTCCAGGGCGCGTTGCCACAGCGCCTCTCCCGCCAGCAGCTCGAGCGGCGTTACCGGCGCATAATGCGATGCAAGCGATCCGGAGACGCGAACATGCTGCGCTCGGGTTCCATCCGCGAGGATCACATTGCCGTCCAGAGCCTCCGCCAGCGAAGCAAGTGAAATGCCGCCGGGACGCAATACGATCGCAGTTCGCCCTTCAAAACCGACAATGGTGCTCTCCAGTCCGATTTTGCATGGCCCGCCATCCAGAATCATGTCCACGGCGTCGCCTAATTCCTGGCGGACATGGGCCGCCATGGTAGGGCTTACGTGCCCGAACCGGTTGGCCGAAGGTGCCGCAAGCGCCCTATCCTCGCCCAGTTCTGCGAGCAGGGCAAGCGCAACGGGGTGATCCGGCACCCGCAACCCCACCGTTTCCTGGCCGCCGGTGACGTATCCCGGGATCTGACGGGTACGCGGCAAAATCAGCGTCAGCGGCCCCGGCCAGAAACGCTCGGCCAGTACTAGGGCAGGTTCCGGTATCGTCGCGGCCCAACGGTACAACTGCGACGCATTCCCGAAATGGACAATCAGCGGATGATCCACAGGCCGCTTCTTGATCTCGAAAATGCGGTTTACCGCGGTTGAATGGGAAATATCAGCCCCAAGGCCATAAACCGTCTCGGTCGGAAATGCCACGGTGCCGCCTGCCTTGAGCAGCGTAGCAGCGCGGGCGACCTGGTCATGCATTCCGGAGGCAATGGTCATGCCAGAGATTCGCCAGTTGCAACGGTTACAGCCCGGAAACCAGCCTTTCCCGACACATCCCACGCCGGCCCGGCAAATGCCTGCGCTATCACCTGCGAATCATCTTTGCCGACAGTACCGCATGATCGGAGATCCGGGACCACGGCCTGCCCTGGTGCACTTGCGCATTCTCCACATGAAAGCCGCGCACATAGATTCGGTCGAGGCGGAACAGCGGCAAGGCCGAGGGATAGCTGCGTGCCACCCTTCCTCCCGTCAATTCGAATACTTCGGACAGATTGAGACGCTTTACCAGGACACGACTGGCCATTTCGCGCCAGTCGTTGAAGTCGCCCGCGATAACCAGGGGCGCCTGTGGTGGAACCAGCTGTTCAATATGCTGCTCCAGCGCCTGCAATTGCCGGGATTGCCCACGCTTGAACAGTCCCAGGTGAACACAGATGCAATGCAGATTCTCCGACCAGGCCGGCATGCTGATTTCGCAATGAAGGAGGCCGCGGCTTTCGAAACGATGTGCGGAAACATCCACGTTATCCCAACGCACGATGGGATATCGGCTCAGGATGGCATTGCCGTGGTGGCCTTCATCATACACGGCATTTTTTCCATAGGCGAAGTCGGTCCAGACTGAATCGGCCAGGAACTCGTGCTGCGGGGCAGGCGGCCAGTCCTCAAACCGTTCGGCATGGCCCTTGTGCTGCCCGACCACCTCCTGCAGGAAAATAATATCCGCATCGAGGGTCCTTAAACTGTCGCGCAGCTGATGCACCGTAATACGGCGCTTGAAATGGGAAAACCCCTTGTGGATATTATATGTCGCGATATGCAGCTTTTTGAGCATGTAAAGACGGAAAGTCGAGCGCGAAAAATTCCCTGTTATCCAAACTCGGCCTATATCCCGGCACCACTCTCCACCTCAAGCTTCACAGGAAGCGCAGAACCACAGGAGTCGTTATTATAATGAAACCTCCAGCATCCGCTCCAGTGCGAGTTTCGCCAGTTCCGCTTCCGCTCCCGGAACCCTGATGGGGTTCACCACTTTTCCAGCCACAAGATTTTCCAGCGACCAGGCAAGGTGTTGCGGATCGATCCGCGCCATGGTGGAGCACATGCATATCGTCGGCGCCATGAACTGGATGATTTTCCCCTCGGGCTTGAATTCCTCAGCGATACGCCCGACCAGGTTCAGCTCTGTTCCCACCAGCCAGCGGGTTCCCGGCTCGGCTTCACGAATGGTATTGATAATATATTCCGTGGATCCCACGAAATCCGAATTCCTGCATACCTCGAAACTGCATTCCGGATGAGAGATTACCTTGCCCTCGGGATACTGGTTGCGAAAGCGAATGATATGCTGCGGCTGAAACATCTGGTGGACGGAACAGTGCCCTTTCCACAGCAGGATTTTAGCTTTCCTGATTTGCTCCGGAGTAAGGCCACCCATCGGCTCATCGAAATCCCACACAGGCATTTCATCGAGCGGGATACCCAGCTTGTGGCCGCTCCAGCGCCCGAGATGCTGATCCGGAAAAAACAACACTTTTTCGCGCCGTGAGAAAGACCATTGCAGTATCTTGACCGCATTGCTGGAAGTGCAAACGATACCTCCGTGCTCGCCGCAAAATGACTTCAGGTCGGCGGCGGAATTGATATAGGTTACCGGAGTAATCGCCTCATCGGGGTCCAGCACTTCCATCAGCTCGCGCCAGGCGCGCTCCACTTTCGAAAGGTTCGCCATGTCGGCCATCGAGCAACCCGCGGCAAGGTCGGGCAGAATCGCGGTCTGCTCCGGCTTGGACAGGATGTCCGCCACCTCGGCCATGAAATGCACGCCGCAAAATACCAGGTAGTCCGCATCCGTTGCCGCTGCGAGGCGCGAAAGTTTCAGTGAATCTCCCGTCAGGTCGGCATGCTTGTATACGTCCGCGCGCTGGTAATGATGCGCAAGTATCACTGCGCGCTTGCCCAGGGCGGCTTTCGCGGCAACGATGCGTTGCTCGCAATCGTCATCCTTCAAAGAGTCAAAGTGGTCAAACGCTATCGCTTCTGCTCGCATGGCCGCTCCATCAATAAGACAACTGAAACAGTCGAACAATAAAAACAATCTCAGACAACGGCTTCCGGTATCGGTTCTCTCCTATGCAAAGCCAAAGGAAAGATCCGATCCGAACAAGGCTCGGCTTACGTAGACAAGCATTATCCGGAGATTCCCGGGCTTGACTTGCCCCCTTTCCCCCCGGAAAACCGCCGGGCGAGAATCCTGATCGCTTCAGCGTTGCTGGGAGAAAAAACCTTCTCCGCCGCTTCCCGCCAGGGCAGCCAGGCAAAGGCCAGATGCTCTCTCGCTGCCAACGAGACTGGGACGGGTTCCGGCACGAGCAGACCGAAAACATGCTCGACATTGTGCGTTACGTCGGGCGCATAGCGCCAGCGCCATTCCTCATAAATTTCGTACCGGGTCTCTGTGCGCCAGTCGGTCAAAACATAACGGTTGGCATCCAGACCCGTCTCTTCCGCTACCTCCCGTACCGCCGTTTGCCAAAGCGTTTCGTTCCGGTCCTGGCTCCCGGTCACCGACTGCCAATAACCGGGATGGTCCGCCCTCTCCAGCAGAAGAACCTGCAAATCCGTCGTATGTATGACGACCAGAACGGAAAGCGGAATCTTGTACATTTTCTCCGGAAAGTTACATCGCAACTACCGCAATCCCACGCTCCCGGTTGCAGCCCATGACCCGGGTCATCTCAGCTTTTCAGTCCTTCCACATGGCGCAGCTTGATGTGCAGTTCCCGCAACTGCTTCTCGCCCACTGCACTGGGCGCATGGGTCAGCAGGCACTGGGCGCGTTGCGTCTTGGGAAAAGCGATCACGTCCCGTATCGATTCGGCACCGCTCATCATTGCGATCACGCGATCCAGGCCAAAGGCGATGCCGCCATGCGGCGGCGCCCCATATTGCAGCGCCTCCAGCAAAAACCCGAATTTCTCCCGAGCCTCCTCCGCGCCGATATTCAAGGCGTGAAATACCTTCGACTGGATATCCGACCGATGGATACGCACCGAACCGCCGCCGATTTCCGAACCGTTCAAAACCATGTCATAAGCCTTCGAAAGCGCCTGTTCCGGTTGCGTCTCCAGCAAATCCTCATGCCCATCGGCGGGAGAAGTAAACGGGTGATGCAACGCTTTCCATCGGTTTTCTTCCTCGTCTCGCTCGAACATGGGGAAATCCACCACCCACAAGGGTTTCCAGTCCGGTTCGGCCAAACCGCGCTCATGCCCGATTTTGACCCGCAGCGCTCCCAGTGCTTCGTTGACGACCTTGGCCTTGTCCGCGCCAAAGAATATCAGGTCTCCGTCCTTTGCGTTCGTTCGGCCGAGAATGGCTTTTATCGCCGTATCCGGAAGGAATTTCAGTATCGGCGATTGCAGGCCGTCGAGGCCTTTGTCCACGGCATTGACTTTGATATAGGCCAGGCCTTTGGCCCCATATATTCCTACGAAGGCAGTGTAGTCATCTATTTCCTTGCGCGACAAACTGCCGCCCTGGGGAACGCTTAAAGCTGCAACACGCCCTCCCGCTCTTTGCGCCGCCTCGCGAAAAACCTTGAACTCGACCTCCTTCATGACGTCCGTGAGCTCGGTCAGTTCCAGCGGCACGCGCAAATCCGGTTTGTCGGAGCCGTACCGGGACATGGCCTCGGCATAAGTCAGGCGGGGGAATGGCGCCGGCAGCCTGATATCCATCACGCCGTCGAATACACCGCAGATCATCTCTTCCATCAGACTCATGATGCCGTTTTCGTCCATGAAAGACGTCTCGATATCCACCTGCGTGAATTCGGGCTGGCGGTCGGCGCGCAGGTCTTCATCCCTGAAACACTTGGTAATCTGGTAATAGCGGTCGAACCCGGCGACCATGAGCAATTGCTTGAACAACTGCGGGGATTGCGGCAGCGCGAAAAAATGGCCGAAATTGACGCGCGACGGCACAAGATAGTCACGCGCGCCTTCCGGGGTCGACTTGGTGAGCATCGGGGTTTCCACATCGATAAACCCATGCTTATCGAGGAATGTTCGCACCGCCATTGCAACCTTGTAACGCAGGCGCAGGTTTGCCTGCATCTGCGGCCGGCGCAGGTCGAGATAACGATGTTCCAGCCGCACGGATTCGCTCAGGTTTTCGTCATCCATCAAAAATGGAGGCGGTTGCGACGTGTTGAGAATTTCGATGGACTGCACCAGGACCTCGATCTCGCCGCTGACGAGATTGGGATTCACGGTACCTTCAGGGCGGTTTCTCACTACGCCGGCGACCTTGAGCACATACTCGTTACGAATTTTCTCGGCGCTGTGGAAGGCCGCGGCATTGTCCGGGTCGCATACTACCTGGATCAACCCTTCACGGTCGCGCAGATCGATGAAGATGACGCCACCATGGTCGCGGCGGCGATGCACCCAGCCGTAAAGGACAACCGGTTGTCCCATGTATTTGGCATCAATGAGGCCACAGTAGTCAGTTCGCATGACGTCTCGGAAAAATCAGGGAAATTGGGGTCAGGGATTGTCGCCTGACGTGGAGCTGGCGGTGCCGCGGGTATTCAGCAATGCTGCCTGTTGTGGGTGGGCTGGGTGCTTCTTCCCGTTGGCCGGCGTGACAACACCCATGGAAATAATATATTTGAGCGCCGCATCCACGCTCATGTCGAGCTCGATCACGTCGCTTTTCGGCATCATGAGGAAAAAACCTGAAGTGGGATTGGGGGTGGTCGGGACATAGACGCTGACATACTCGCCCTTGAGGTGGTTTACGACGTCGCCACCCGGATATCCGGTCATGAAGGCAATGGTCCATGAGCCCTCACGCGGATACTGCACCAGCAGGGCCTTGCGGAAGGCCTCTCCCTGGCTGGAAAACAGCGTATCGCTGACCTGCTTGACCCCATAATAAATCGATTTGACCACGGGGATGCGCCATAACACCCCTTCCCAGAACAATACCAGCCGCTGGCCGATGATATTCGTGGTCAGCAACCCTGTCAGAAAGACCACCAGCAGCGTGAGTACGGTACCCATGCCGGGGATGTACACCCCGACCAGTGCCTCGGGATGGAGACTGGCCGGCAGAAGCAGCAATGACTGGTCCATCGTGCCAATCAAAAATTTCAACGCCCAGGCGGTGATGCCAAGAGGCACCCAGATCAAAAGCCCGGTGATGAAATAACGTTTCATATCAGTAAGCGAACGATATATTTCAGTCGGCAGCGCAAGCTGAGCAGGGGGTATCGGTGCCGGATGGAGCAGCGGGCACGGCATCGGTCTTCTTTTCCCCTGCGACAGCGGCTTCGGTTTCCGTCTTGGGTTTCGGTTTGGAACTGTTCTTGAAATCGGTGGCGTACCAACCGCTGCCCTTCAATTGAAAACCAGCGGCAGAGATGAGCTTGACAAAGGCATCGCTGCCGCATGCGGGACAGGCCCCAATGAGCGCATCATTCACTTTTTGCAAGTATTCCTTTTCAAGGCCACAAGAACCACAACGATACTCATAAATCGGCATGCAAACCTCCAGCAATGCAAAATCACAACAAGAAATTATACCTCAGCCACTTGGCTTGCCTACAAATTAACCGGTACATTTGGGCGGACCGGGAAAATACAAGATTGTTCCGGCTGGTACATCAGCCATTTTTGCAACCGAAAAACGTCAAAAATGAGCATGTTCTTCGACCGCCCTGCCACCGTCCGGTAGAATCATCCACCATCTCAGAAAGCAAATGCGCATCCGGGAAAGAGCGCGGATATCTAATGCGCGTCTATGATGAAATCATCCCGGTTCAAGGAGTGGTAGGGCTTTTCCTCGCAGAAGCGCGTAAACGCCAGGTCTTTCGCCTCATCCTTTGAAGCCGCTTCTATCTCATAGTCAGCCAGCACGCCACTGTAATCAGGCCTGTCGTTAACGCTTGGCTCGACATGGGTAATCAGAACCTTGTAGATCATGCACCACTCCCAATAATTAACTGAAGCTTCGCCATCCTTGCTGCGGGATTCCCTATCCCGGGTAACTCTGCAGGGTGCGATAGCAAATATGAAATGATATCTTCGGATGCAAAGCCCATTCCAACAATAGCACACCATGCCACCGAAAAACTCTCTCTGTGGCTTCGGTATCCAAAAGCTTGGGGCATACAGGAACAGCGGCCAGCCAGCCGGCCATGGCGCTGCTTTCTGAAGACTGGAAACCTCTTCAATTTTGACAGCTTGAATTCCATCGCTTAAGTTGAAGTGATGGAATCTTGAACAATCCGGACGCCATCCCCGGCAATGGGTGCTTTTTCCATGGCGTACCGATGGCAACCCGAAAGGTACGACGCTAATCTTCGCAGCTTATTTTCTTGATGGAGTTATGAATGGATCTCAAGGAGCAGAAACAGGTCATTGATATGGATATGAATAAGTCGCATAACGATACGAAGGAAGTCGCCACGTCAGTTGAGGTTTCCGCTCAATTGCTGATCTCCGTCACCCGGCGTCTTTTTATCGCATTAACCATTCTTTTTGGCCTCTCCCTGACCGCCGCTGCGTTATTGAAGGAATCGATATATATCGTACCGCTCCTCGTATTTGGCAGCGGTGTGATTGGCGGGTTTGTCGGTCTTCAACGCCGTCTCAAAGATTTGACGTTGTTCGACCTGGAGTTAATAGCGGCATCCTGGGTCTACACAGGTCTTTCTCCCCTCGTTGGAGGAGTATTAGCCTTTCTGCTTTTTATACTTTTTCTTTCCGGCCTGATATCCGGCGATCTGTTTCCCGTTTTTTTGCCCGACAGCAACTCAAACTCGGAAAGCTTCATGTCCATCTTCGAACAACATGGAGAAGGGCACAAGGAATATGCCAAACTGATATTCTGGTCTTTTATGGCCGGCTTCTCCGAGCATTTTGTTACAGATGTAATCAGCAGATTCGAGGGAGCAGCAGTCAAAAGCCTGCCCTTAGGGGGACAAGAAGAATCCAAACGAATACAACGCTAAAGCAATTGTGCAATGCCACTGGAAGCGATGCCATCGCCCGTCAAAACCAGCAAGCTGCCATGGCGATTATATCGTTGAATCAACTGCAAATCCGCGTTGATTCTTCCTGAATTTTAGCGAGGGGAAGAATTATTGATGTTTTGACGCTTTTCAGAAGGATACGCAGAAAAAACCGAAAGCCATTTTTTCGTGCTATTTCATCTCAAGCAGGAAACCCTTATATAGAAAGCAATGGCGATAACTAGCTCACAACCTCATAGCCAGCCTTCTTTATCGCGTTTCTAAGCTGTTCCGGCTGGGTCCTGGTATCGTCGTACTGAACTGTCACCTGCTTTTGTTCCAGCGATACCTCGGCACTTTTCACCCCTGCGGTATTCTCCAAGCCGGTTTTTACTTTATTTACACAACCCATGCACGACATGCCTTTGACGTTGATGATTTCTGTTGGCACTTCACCACTCCTTTTAGTTAAAGTTGACTATAACCGGCAGTAACTATCATAACGACGCTACCTATCGTACCCGAGCTCCAGTTGACTTGGTTTTCCACCCTTCAGGTTGAGGATGCTTTTTTTTAATCTACCTACTCCCCCGTTCCATCGATTCCATGTGACTGACCGCGGGCACAGGTTGCTGCCAGCGGGACGATAAAGAACTGATGTCGTAGCCGGATCCCGTGAGCTTGAGCCCCCGATCCGCCATCATCAAGCCCATGGCGATAACCAATACCGCCGAAGCGATAACCAGCTGGTGCATGACGGAATGGGAGATATTGCTGGCAATAAGGCCGAAGCTCAAGAGCGGCAATAGCGTACCCAGACCAAAGAAGAACAGCATCGCCGCCCCTTCGAGCGGACTGCCGGTGCCAGCCGCCATGATATACATCGCCTGCAAGGGACCGCAGCCAAGCACCAAGCCATTCAGCAAGCCGATCACAAGTGGACTGCGTTCACCCCTTAATTTATTGGATACGCCTTTGGTGACGAAATGCGGCATACGCAAGGTAAAGTGGCGCAGCGCCGGGAAGATGTTGAGCATTTTCAAGCCGTAGATTATTACGAAAAGACTGGCTGCGAGATTGATTACACCTCGCAGGTAGGGAGTGAAGGTAATGGCGGAGCCCACCAGGCCTAAAGCACCCCCTATCACCGTATAAGAAGCGGTCTTGCCAACTGCATACATCAGATGACGCGTGGCCGTCGTGGCGCGGGACTGCGGACCGCCTGCGGTCGCATAACCCACCACAAAACCGCCGCACATTCCGATGCAATGAAATCCGGTAAAAAAACCTATGGAAAATAGCATTGCGTAGCCGAGATTGGGGCTCATCTCCCCCACCAGCCCCGGTATCATGCTTTTTCCCCAAAAGGTGACTCCGCCTACCACCAGCAGGAAGCACAAAAAAATCAGGCTGTTCCGCAGATATTGGCTGGGAGGTTTCAGGACGCTTTCGAACTCATAACCTTTTTCTTCGATTGCCCGGCGAATTCCGTTATCGCCAATCAGCCCGGCATCGAATTCCACGTCGACGGTCTGCTTGACATAATCCGCCTTTACGTTCCGGATTCCGGCCAGATGCCCCACCGCGTTTTCGATGGTCTCCTCGCAGCCGGTGCAGCGCATGCCTTTGATCTTCAGATGAGCCGACCTGGTACCCATCTCTCCTCCTAGGTTTTTATTACAGGTTCACCCGTAACCTTCTTTTCGTGCAAAAAAATGAAAATGCTTCAGTCGATATAACCATATACATATTATGGACATGGATCAATGTGGCATATTGCCGCATGCGACAGATTGCCGCAGTTGGAGGCGCTTGAATGAAAGTAGGCCCAGTTTCAGAGGAAAGGAGATGGAAAAACCTGCAGAGGCAGGAAGAGCAGCAAACCAGAGCAATATGGAACCCCTAAAGGATCTGTAGTGTCGAATTTGAGCCGGAAATATTGACCATCCAAAACGGGCCGGCATTAACGGTGCAGCCATCGTGAAAATCATTAAGGCTTGAAACAGGTAACTATACTATAGTGGTCAAAGGCCAGCCGGCTTGAGTTGAATGGTAGATCGCCGACCTCTGGCGGCAACCTGGCCGGCTCAGCCTACTTCCGGAATTGGCTCAGTCACGCATCGCCGGCGCATCAATTGACCGATTCGTGCGGGTTTGATACCCGCCCATCTTCATAAGCTTTGTTCATCATGGAGGAGCTCTCATGACCCAGCGCATGAACTACAACCAGCAATCCCCCGAATTGTTCAAGAAATTTCTTGAGTTCAGTATGGCCCTTAAGCACTCCTCCATTGAGGAGTCGATACATGACCTGGTGAATATCCGTGCATCGCAGATCAACGGCTGCGCGTTCTGCGTGGATATGCACGTCAAGGAAGCCACCATCCATGGTGAACGGCCGCTCCGTCTACATCACATCGCCATCTGGCGCGAGTCCCCGCTGTTCAGTGCGCGCGAGCGCGCCGCATTGACATGGACTGAAATCCTTACCCGTCTTCCCGCGGAAGGAGTGCCGAATGACGTATATGAACAGGTTCGTGCGCAGCTGTCGGAGAAGGAATTGACGGACCTGACATTAATGGTGATGGCGATCAACGGCTGGAATCGCGCCAGCATAGGTTTCCAGACCGCACCCGGCAGTTATGACAAGGCATTCGGTCTGGAGAAATCCGGCCTGTCCTGACCAGGCATCGGCGTGGTCACGTGAGGATACGCCAGCACCCCAAGTCCACAAAATCTACCGGGCCGCTCGCGGCCCGTCGATGAGGAGAAACAAGGCATGACTATTTTCAGGACTGTCAGAACTCTTACTGTACTGCTGCTGTTAGCAGCCGGTACCGCCGGAGCGGAGGAGGTGCCGTCCGCAAGCGTGACGCCACTGATGAACAAGGCGCTGGCCGATTATCCCGGCAAGGAAGTTCTGATGATCACCGTCGACTATCCGCCGGGCGCCGTCGACCCCGCGCATCGCCATGATGCGCATGCTTTCATCTATGTGCTGGAAGGTTCGATCGTAATGGGGGTAAAGGGCGGAAAGGAGGTAACGCTGACGCCCGGCCAGACTTTCTACGAAGGCCCGAACGATGTGCACACGATCGGACGCAACGCCAGTCTCACCAAGCCCGCCAGGTTTCTGGTTTTCCTGTTGAAGAACAGCGATAAGCCTGTCCTTACGCCTGTCCCCTGATCCCCGCACAGCTTCAGGCGCGGCCGCCCTTGCTCCTCCCGAGGCGAGGGGAGCGGAATTGCCCTGATCCTTACAGACGGGAATTAAGCGGCAAGAAAACCGGCAAACAGCATGCCTATGCTCTTCTTCGATCCGGTTCTTTTACTTCTTCCTCACTTCGCCTCTTCTTTTTCCCGTAAATGCCTTGAAGCCCGCTCTACAGCCTCTATCGCTTCCTGGGTATGTCCTTCCCTGGCTTCATCAATAGCCTTATCCATTTCCTCGAAAATTTCTTCGTCGCGCTCCGCCTTCTGGTGCTCTCCGTAGATCGGTTTATGAAGATGGGTATAAGGATGCTCTTCGTTATCGTCAATAAGCTCTTTCCGGGCTTCTTCGGTGTGGCTGATCACGCCTTTCGCATCGCCGGCCTTCCCGCTCTTCAAGGCCATTTCCAGGTGCTCTTCCGCCTTTTTTCCATGATCCTCCTGTGCGTGGACCACGCCGGAAATTGCAGCAAAGGCAATGAGAAGAATTGTCTTGCTGTATGGATGAGCGGACATCTTCATTTCTCTTATTGGTTTCAGCTTGAACATGGTTCACTACTCTCTTGTCTTGCGAGGCGCATTACTCGGTCTGTCCCTATCCCGAATATTGATTGGACGCGATCCGCAACTTCAATCATGTGTGCATTTACCTGGAGACCTGCTTATATCTTAAACTTTCAAATGAAAATATTGGGGAAACACTGGTTTCATGCTAAGAAAAACTATTAGCAATCCCTTAATAACCAGAGGGTTTAAGCTAAATGTAGAATAGGACGGGACTCGAGTGAAAGGCATGACCGGTGCGGCAAATTCTTCGCCTCGTGCTCCAAAAAAGGCGACGGCATATTTTGCGAGGGAGTTATGGTATGCATTCATCAGACCACCAGAACTCGGACTGGTGCATAAGGGATAAACAAATGGAGAGGTCAGACCTCATTTTTACCGACGATGCAAGAGTAGCCATTATTACCATGTCGGCCGGAGAGGAATCCCCTTGGCATCATCACACTCATGTTGCCGAGAACATTGTTTGTCTGTCTGGCAATATTGTTTTGCAGTATGGTTTACAAAAGACAAGGGTCTCCCTGTCGCCTGGGCAGATTCACCCAATTCCTCCCAGGGTAATCCATAAGCTAATTAATTCAGAAAAAGAACCGTCGTCCTACTTGCTCATACAGAAAGGAAACTACGATTTCGTACCAGGCGACTGACTACAAGTCGGCGGGAGTACGCAACTTCACGCCATTCCATAAGGAAATAATCCTGGTTGTTCCGTATGAAACCGAACGGAAATGTCCTGGATTATAGTAATAAGATAATTTTATGGGGCCTTCCTTCTAAACTACTTTACGGGTATGCGTGAGAAAGGTAGCAAGCATAGGTAAAGGCAGTACGAAAATTGCGAAATTGGTGCATTAACCGCTTCAACATACAAGGAGGATTCCATGCTTACCATACAGCTTACCCTAGCCACACTCTGCGTGCTGATGACATCGGTTGCCTCTGCGCAGGATAACAAGGCAGCGCAACCCATGGATCCGCAGGCTGCGATGGAACTCTACAAGAAACTGGCCACTCCTGGGGAACCCCATAAGCTGTTGGCCAGCCTTGCGGGAAGCTGGGCCACCAAAACAAAAGAATGGATGGAACCCGGTAAACCTGCCGTGGAATCCACCGGTTCTGCGGAAATGAAAATGCTGCTGGATGGACGTTTTCTTCAGCAGGAATACAGCGGCCAAATGATGGGGCAGGCCTTCTCCGGACTCGAGCTAATCGGCTACGACAATCTTCTCAAGCGCTATGTCACAACCTGGATGAGTACCATGGGCACAAGTATCTTCATCATGGAAGGTACGGCGAGCGCCGATGGCAAGACCATCACGTTGAAAGGACAACATGCCGAACCAGGCGGAGGACACATGACCCACCGCGCTGTCTGGAAAATTATCGATAACAATACTCAGACATTTGATATGTTCGGGACCCATCATGGCGGTAAGGAAATGAAGATGATGGAGATCGTTTACACACGAAAGCCATAACGCGCGCCTATGCGGAATAATATAACCGCGAGTGTCTCTGTTTTATTAAGCATGCACCTTATCCGAGGGGCCGAGTATGGAAATGGAATGGTGCTGCCAGGGGCGGGAACTGTTATTGGCACAGGGTTGCAAGGAGGCAGCGGCCTCTTGACTTGCAGATGTCCAGGGCACAAGGGAGGGCAAGCGTTCTCTTACCTACTTAGCTCGCCTCGGCCTCGTCTTCCCAGCAGATGTATTGAAGGCAACCGCGGCAAGGATGAGCGCCTTGAACGCATCTGCGTCAACCTCCTCCCCCTCATGAATATCAATCGCGCGCCTTACCTTCCCGTCGAGGCTCGAGTTGAAAAGCCTGGCCGGGTCCTGAAGCGAAGCCCCCTTGGAGAAGGTCAACTTCACTATCGACTTGTATGACTCGCCGGTGCAAATGATCCCATCGTGCGACCATACGGGAGTACCCATCCATTTCCATTCCTCCACGACGTCCGGATCCACCTCTTTGATGAGCTTGCGCACCCTGCTCAAAGTCTCCCCGCGCCAATCCCCAAGCTCGGCGATCCTTTCATCAATCAGCTCAGACGCGGGCCGGCCATCGGTTGAACCCATCCTTTTCATGTTCCTTGTCGAGACTATTATTATTCCTGTATCGCTTTCGGACTATAGCGAATGTCCTTCCGCCAGGATATGGTCAAATCCGGGGATGTCAGACATTAAACCGAAAATGCATCACATCTCCGTCCTTGACTACATATTCCTTGCCTTCCAGCCGCATCTTCCCCGCCTCTTTCGCGCCCTGCTCGCCCTTACAGGCGATGAAATCATCATACGAAATGACCTCGGCGCGAATAAAGCCTTTCTCAAAATCGGTATGGATCACGGCTGCGGCTTGAGGCGCTGTGTCCCCTTTCGATATGGTCCAGGCGCGCACTTCTTTTACTCCCGCGGTAAAGTAGGTTTGCAACCCTAGCAGCTCATAGGCTGCCCGAACGAGACGGTTCAGGCCCGGTTCTTCCAGGTTCAGGTCGGCGAGAAAAATCTGCTTGTCCTCATCCGGCAGCTCGGCGATTTCCGCCTCCAGGGCGGCACAGATTGCCACGACAGGCGCGCTTTCGCGCGCGGCGTGTTCCTGCACGGCGGCGAGCAGCGGATTGCCGGAAAAACCTTTTTCATCCACATTGGCAACATAGATAGCCGGCTTGGCGGTAAGCAGGCATAGCGGTTTAAGCAATTGCTGCTGTTCCCTGTTCAGCCCCATGCTCCTGACAGGCTTGCCCTGGTCGAGCCAGGCACGGACATTTTCCAGCAGCGCGACAAGCTTGGCCGCCTCCTTGTCCCCTGATCTCGCCAGCTTGGTTTCCCGATGAATCGCCTTCTCCACCGTCGCCAGGTCGGCGAGCGCCAGCTCTATCTGTATGGTTTCGATATCGGAAATCGGATTCACTTTGCCGCTGACGTGCACCACGTTGTCATCGGCGAAGCAGCGGACCATGTTGACAATGCCATCGGTTTCGCGAATGGTGGCGAGGAATTTGTTGCCCAGTCCCTCGCCCTTGGAGGCCCCGGCGACCAGCCCGGCGATATCGACAAACTCAACGGTTGCCGCCTGGACTTTTTGCGGCTTCACGATCTCGCTCAGGCGGAACAAGCGCTGATCCGGCACTTCCACTATGCCGATATTGGGTTCGATGGTGCAGAAGGGATAATTTTCGGCCGCGATGCCAGCCTTGGTCAGAGCATTGAAAAGTGTGGACTTGCCAACGTTAGGCAGGCCGACAATGCCGCATTTGAGACTCATGGTTATCCTTCGAAAGTAGCAAGCGGACCGGACATAAGCAAAACAGGACTATACCTGTCCCGCACAAGTAGCTGCGGGCCGGCCTTGCTGGATACCTGCTTCCGCAAGTATGACGATCATACAATTTTCTCACCAGACCAATAGCTCGATCGATGCGAGATCGGTTGTTTAGTCCACTACGGTTCTGGTATGCAGTTTCAGCATCGCTGCCTCGCAATTGCCCTTCGCAATCAGGGGCCAGACTTCCAGGCTTCGCTGCATGGCTTCGTCTATCAGTAGTGCTTCTTCCTTGCGCGGAGGTTGCAATACATAGTTGACCACGGCGTTTTTATCACCGGGATGCCCGATGCCGATACGCAGGCGCCAGAAGTTTTTCGTACCCAGCCGGGCGGCGATATCCTTCAATCCGTTATGGCCGCCCAACCCGCCATCCAGCTTCAGTTTGGCGCTGCCTGGCGGCAAATCCAGTTCGTCATGAATCACGAGAACCTGTTCGGGCGGAATCTTGTAAAACTGGCACAACGCGCCCACGGACCTTCCGCTGGCGTTCATGTAAGTCTGCGGGCTGAGCAGCCACAGCTCCGCGTCACCCTGGCCAATATGCGCGCATAACCCGTGAAACCGCGCTTCGGCTCTCAAGGTTACATGCAATTCGTCAGCGAGCCGGGCAATCCACCACGCTCCGGCATTATGGCGCGTGGCCTCATACTGCCTGCCAGGATTGCCGAGGCCTACGATAAGCTTCATCGAATAATGAAAAGAAGAGACGCAGTAAAAAAGAAGAGCCCACCGGAATAGACATTACCCGGCGGGCCAGTTGAAAGCGTAGGGTTATTTTTTCTTTCCGGCGTCTTTCTTTTCGCCTTCCTTCGCTATTCCTTCCTTCTTCTGCACAGTGGTAGGAACCTCGGTGGCAGCCACGGCCGCAGCTTCTTCGGCAGCCACTGCCCTGGGGATGATGATCGTCGCTACAGGCAAATCATCGCCCTTGGCAAGCGATGGAATCTCCACCCCGGGGGGAAGCTGCAAATTGCTCAGGTGAATCGTATTCCCGGCAGCAAGATCGACCAGGTCCACGGAAATGAACTCCGGCAGATCCTTGGGCAAGCAGGAAACGTCCAGTTCGGTCAGCACGTGGCTGACGATGCCGCCTGAAAGCTTCACCCCTGGCGCCACATCTGCATTGATGAAATGCAGCGGCACCTTCATGTGTATCTTCTTTCTCCGGTCGACCCGCTGGAAGTCGATGTGCAGCACTTGCAGCTTGAACGGATGCATTTGCACATCGCGCAGCAAAACGGGTTCCTTCTGGCCCTCCACATCCATCGAAAGGATGGAGGCATGGAAGGCTTCCAGCTTGAGCTTATGATACAGGTTGTTATGGTCCAGCTCGATAGGCTGCGCCGGTCCTTCTCCGCCATAGATGATTCCCGGCACAGTGCCTGAACCACGCAGGCGGCGGCTCGCACCCTTGCCCTGCAACGTGCGCTTTTTGGCGCTGATTTCGATTTGCATTATTTACTCCAAAGTTTGGGCTCCGCGACCAGACGCCCGGTTAAAAAAACTTCTGTTCATGATGTTCGCATTATCTGGATTGCCCGCCCGCTGCCGTGTCACGTATCGCTTATTGCCCTGCGTCCCGCTCCAGATTCGCTTTTCCTCATTCCATGAATAACGAACTCACCGAATCCTCGTTACTGATTCTCAACATGGTTTCAGCGAGAAGGCTTGCCACGCTCACCTGATGAATGCGGGCGCAGGCCTTGGCGTCTTCCCTGAGGGGAATGGTGTCTGTAACCACCAGCTTGTCCAGCGCGGAATCCGCGATACGCTCCACCGCCTTGCCCGATAATACCGGATGGGTGCAGTAAGCCATGACGCTCGCCGCTCCCTGCTCCTTCAAGGCGCGGGCCGCCTCGCACAGCGTATTGGCGGTATCCACCATGTCATCCATGATAACGCAGGTGCGCCCATCCACTTCGCCGATGATATTCATCACCTTAGCCACATTGGCCTTGGGGCGGCGCTTGTCTATGATCGCCAGATCACATTCCAGCCGTTTCGCCATCTGGCGGGCCCGGACCACGCCTCCCACGTCCGGCGAGACGACCACGAGGTTCTGGTAATCATTTTTCCATAGATGCCCCAGGAGGATGGGCATGCTATAGATGTTGTCCACGGGAATATCGAAAAAACCCTGGATCTGGTCCGAATGCAAATCCATGGTCAGCAAACGGTCTATCCCGACGGTAGTCAGCATATTCGCGACCACCTTCGCCGTGATCGGCACGCGCACCGAGCGCGGCCTTCTGTCCTGGCGCGCATACCCGAAGTAAGGTATCGCGGCGGTGATTCGTCCGGCGGAAGCCCGCTTGAGCGCATCCACCAGCACCATCAACTCCATCAGGTTATCGTTCGTCGGCATGGAAGTGGATTGCAGGACGAATACGTCCTTCCCCCTGACATTCTCAAGGATTTCCACCATCACTTCGCCGTCGCTGAAACGGCCTACGACCGCTCTTCCGATACTTATGCTCAAGTGCCTTACGACATCCTGGGCAAGCCTGGGATTGGCGTTGCCGGTAAAAACCATCAAGCTATCGTAGGCCATGGTAACTGTAGTTCACCGGGGTATGCCGCTGAAAAAAAACCGGAGTGCTCTCCGGCAGCGTTATTCATGATCACACATACAATGGCGGCTGAGTCCCCGGATCGCGGACCGGTTGGACACTTCGGTCAACCTTGCCGCGACCCGGCTCCCGCCTTATTAAGCTTCCGCCTTATCAATCCGGCTGCAATTGAGTGCTGGAAATGTTCAGGTTAAAAACTGGCTGGGGAGGTAGGGATCGAACCTACGAATGCCGGAATCAAAATCCGGTGCCTTACCGCTTGGCGACTCCCCAAAATTACTGTTCAGCGAAATCATGCATGGGATGACGGTCCAGCCCTTGCGCCACAAACCCTTCCATGCCGGCCGGAAGCCGGACCAGCGCTGCCCGCGCTTCCGATTCTGTGGCGAATTCGGCAAAAACGCAAGCACCGGAACCCGTCATCGCGGCCTTCCGGCAATTATCGAGCCGCCTGAGCCATTCCAGATGACGCGCCACCTCTGGATATTTCCGGCATACCACGGGCTCCAGGTCATTATGACCCTGCTCGACGGAAAAGGGCGGTATTTTGATGGGAATCGTGTTTCGTGTCAATTCCTTACTGGCAAAAACCTGTGCCGTGGAGACGCTTACCGGCGGGGTCAGGACCAGATACCAGGCGGCAGGCAGTGCAATAGGCGACAGTTTTTCACCGATACCTTCGGCAAAGGCGCTTTCACCAAAAATAAAGACCGGCACATCCGCGCCGAGCTCGGGCCCAAGTTTCAGCAGCCGGTCTCTTTTCCAGCCAATCTCCCATAAGCGATTCAACGCCAGTAGCGTGGTAGCCGCATCGGAACTGCCGCCGCCCAGTCCCCCGCCCATGGGAATATGCTTTGCCGATGCAATTTCCACGCCCAGCCGGACACCGCTTTTCTGCTGCAACAACCGTGCTGCGCGAACGCACAAGTCTGTTTCCTCGGGCACCCCAGGCAGCGGCGATCGCAATGTGATATTCCCGTCTTCGCGCAGAAAAAAATGAAGCCGGTCCGAAAAATCAATGAAGCGGAAAACCGTTTGCAGCAGGTGATAGCCATCCGCTCTGCGTCCTACCACATGCAGAAACAGGTTGAGTTTCGCGGGGGCGAGGCAAGCAAGCTGGGCTGTCAATTAAGCATCCCGTGAGTATCGACCGGATCCCATCTATCCACCACGAGCCTTATCTGCAATCCGCTGCGCCTGAGTTGCAGCGACCGGGCTCGCGCACCCTGCGGGGTTGCAGCTTGGGCCGGTTCCGCGGGGGAATAGCTCGAATAAACGATCTCCCACCCGTCCTGCCTGATTGCCGTCACGCGGCCCTCATCGTCGAGATCGATGGCGGAGGAAGTCAACGGCGAATTTTTGCCTTGCACCCAGTACTGCAGCCCCATGATCGGCAGGCGCCAGCCCAGCACTTGTTCGGTCAGGCTTTCCACGTCGGATGCATAATAATTTTCCCGCTCCGCAGTCGTCAGGTGCACGCCTTCGGAAGTGCGCTGGAGCTGGGCCAGCGCCTGCCCCAGCGGCGAAAGCAGCAGAATATCGTCACTGCCTTCCGCGTGACGCCATCGGACTCCTCCGGAAAAACTTTCCTTGCCTCCTTTGACCGCAATTCTCCCTGCCAGCCCGAAGCTCGGGGATGCTTCCGAGCTAAGGCCTTCCCCCGGCCCGGCGATGATGGTATGCACCCCGGCACTTTGCGGCACAAGGGAAGCACAGCCGAAAAAAGGCAGAATGCATAACACGACGAGATAACGCCTTCGAAGAATCCATTGGCTTTCGTGAAACAGGCGCAGAGGCGCTTCGTATCGCAGCCGTTTCACGCCCGTCAGCCCAATATGCTGTCTCTGTGCGCGCTGTGCCACGCCTATTTGATGAATCGCTTCATGGTACTCAGCAGCGCTTCATTCCCCGGATGTTCCTTGAGCGCCGCCTGCCAGATTTCCTTCGCCTCGTCCGTTATTCCCTGCATCCACAGCACTTCTCCCAGATGGGCTGCAATTTCCGGATCGGGATTCATACCGAACGCCTGCCTGAGATAGCTCAGGCCCTGGTTGAAATTGCCCAGGCGGTAATGCACCCATCCCAGGCTATCCATGATATAGGGATCATTCGGTGAGAGCCTGATCGCCTTTTCGATAAGCTCCAGCGCTTCCTTCAGGCGGTTGGTATGTTCGGCGAGGCCGTAACCCAGCGCGTTATAAGCGTGCGCGTGATCAGGCTTCAACTCGATCAGCTTGCGCAAATCCCGTTCCATCGTCTCCATCTTGCCGATTCGTTCCGCGGCCAGGGCGCGGTCATAGAGCAAATCCGGGTAATCCGGCAATTTCTCGAGGCCCTGGTTAAGCAACTGGTAGGATTTCTGGTAGGCCTTTGCCTCGCGCAGCAACTGCGCTTCGGCGATGATCAGCTGGGCCTGCTGCTGATCATTCGCCGCGGGCAGGCGCTGCAGATAATGGACCGCTTCCTCCGTCTTGCCTTTCCTGCTCAGGAGAATGGCATATTTGATCTGCGCGGGAATATATTGCGCTCCATTGGTCACCGAACGATAGGATTCCATGGCGGTATCGATATCGTTGGTTTTCTCGTAAACGCCGCCCAGATAAAACCGCACCATCCCCGGATCCCTGTAGTCCAGTTCCAGCGCTTTTTTAAAATTGGACTCGGCAACCTCGTAGTCCCGCAATTCCATCGATAACAATCCCACCGCGACGGCCACGTCGGCATTTCCCGGGTTCTCCGCGAGCAATCTCTGGAACTGCTCGCGCGCCTTGGTGTAATTCCTTTCCGCAAGCAGCAAGCGCGCATACGTAATGCGTGTATCGTTGGCTTTGGGATAACGCTTGAGGTAATCCTCGTAAAATGCCAGGGCGCTGGCTTCAGAGGTGCGCGCCAATATCCGGCCCTGATATATCGCAGCGATTTCCCAATCCGGGCGAAGCGCCAGGGCCTGCTTCATCTCGGCCAGGGCGATGTCGAATTGATCCGCAAACCATGCTGCCTGGGACACGGCGAAATGAGCTTCAGGCAGTTTGGAATAAGGCTGCGCCAGTTGCTTGACGAGCTCGAATGTCGCATTTTTGTTGGAGCTACGCACCAGCAGGCTATTCAGTTGCATGAATGCTTCGCCGACACTATTTCCTTCCCCGGCGAGTAACTTTTCGAGATGAGGCCTGGCTTCTTCCAGCTTTCCCGCATTCACCAGCAAAGCTGCCACGGTCTGGCGGCCAGGAATGGAATCCGGATCCAGCTCTACCCAGATCTTTGCTGCGTCCAGGGCTGCCGCCGCCTGGCGTGATTGAAGAGCGACTTCCGTCGCGCGTTGTGCAACGCGCGGATCGCGGGTAGTTCGTGCCAATTTCAGGTAGGTACGGATCGCGATATCCTGATCACCGCGCTGCAAGGCAGTTTCCGCCAGCAGGAAATCGAACAGCATCGGCGAGGTCAATTCCTGATTCGGTATTTTTGACTTTCGAGCATCGCTCTGCTCATCCGGCTTGCGCGCCTCGACATTTGTCTTTGCCGGAATCTGCGCGCAGGCACCGAGAAAAAGCAACAACAGAGCGCCAGGAATTTTAAGATTCATGGAAAATCCACACAGGGTTCGAAAAAATAATGCTATTTAGGAAATAAAGAGGTGGGCCAGCCTACGATAAGCCACCATATTAGGTATATTTTACGCTTATCACAAGTCGCATTGCGCTTCTGCCGGGTTCTCAAAAGGGTTTTGGCGGTACAATAAATTCCATGTGCGAAATAATTCGCCATGCATGGCAACGCCAACAGTATCCTGGGAATGGCATGAAACCTTCGGCCGTGAATTGGCGCAGGAGTAAGCTGATGCGGGGAAGAGCGCTTCCGTGACCACCTCCGCACAAATTCCGCCCGCTCTCTCTGCACGCCGCCTGTCCCGCCAATTCGGCGGGAAGATGGCTGTGCAGGACGTCAGCCTGGAGCTGAGGCATGGGGAAGTATTGGGATTTCTTGGCCCCAACGGGGCAGGCAAGACCACTCTCATGCGGATGTTGACAGGAAACCTTGCCCCGAGCCACGGCTGGGTTGAAATCTGCGGGAAAGACTTGCTGGACAAGCCGCAGGATGCCAAGGCCCATCTTGGATACCTGCCCGAGATTCCGCCGCTCTACCGGGAGTTGGCCGTGGATGAATACCTTCGGCTTGCGGCGCGCCTGCATCGGGTCGCTCCAGGAGACATCACTTCCGCCTTGCACAGGACCAAGCAACGATGCGGGCTGGCCAGCCTCGGGAACAAGCTGCTGGGCACGCTTTCCAAAGGCTATCACCAACGCATTGGAATCGCCCAGGCAATCATTCATGAACCGGACGTCGTCATACTCGATGAACCGACGGCCGGGCTCGACCCTAACCAGATTCGGGAGATACACAGCCTCATCCGTGATCTGGGAGCGGAACACGCCGTCATTCTTTCCACTCACATTCTGCATGAGGCCGAAAGCATATGCGATCGCATCCAGATCATGCATGAGGGACGCATCGTTTTCAGCGAAGCAGTCGACCGCCTGAAACAGAAAGGGGAAAGCCTGGAGGAGCTTTTCGTGCATTTCACGCAGAGCGGGAAAATGTCCACCTCACTGAACCACCCCGGCCGCCACATGTAAACACCTCGCCGGATTCATGAAGCCTCTGCTGTTCCCTCTGTGTCTTTGCGTTGCCCGCTACCATGATTTTAACCATCGCCCATAAGGAACTGAAAATCCTGCTCGGTTCGCCTTTCGCCTGGATAGTGCTTGCCCTGGTTCAGGCAGTGCTGGCCTGGACTTTTCTGGCCCATCTCGAGGCTTTTCTGGAAATTCAGCCCCAGTTGGTAAAAATCGCCAATCCCCCGGGCGTGACCGAAGCCATCATCATGCCGGTATTCGCCATGGCCTCGGTAGTTTTGCTCATGATTACGCCGCTTTTTGCGGCACGCCTTATTGCGGAAGAGCGACGCAACCATACGCTTACTTTTTTGCTGTCAGCCCCGATTTCCTTGGTGGAGATTGTGCTGGGCAAATTTCTCAGCCTTCTTGTACTTCTTTCCCTGATGGTTGCCCTGGTCACGCTCCTGTCGATTTCCCTGCTTGCGGGAGGAGCGCTCGATCCGGGACTATTGCTGAGCAACATTGCGGGGCTTCTCCTCGTCTCCGCCTGCTTCGCTTCGTTCGGGCTGTATATATCCACCCTCAGCACACACCCTGCAATCGCGGGGGCCGCCGCCCTGGGCATCCTCCTTGGGCTTTGGGTCGTGGATATGGCTGCGGAAGAGGGACAGGCGGATTCAATAGGCCATATCTCCCCGCTTTCACACTATCAGGGTTTCAATAACGGCATTATCGATACTTTCGATCTCGCCTATTTCATGCTCTTCGTGCTCGTCTTTCTGGTACTGGCGGTGCGCCGCCTGCATGATGAACGGATCGGCGGTTGAGCCAGGCAAACAATGACCACCACCGATAATGAAAGCCGGGGACGATGGCAGATAAGAAACGGCCTGTTCGTGGTGGCGTTGATATCGCTTGCAGTGCTGCTGGGGTACATGGCGCGGGAAAACCGCATCCAGTGGGATGTCAGCCAGAACGCACGCAACAGCTTGAGCCCGACCAGCCTTGCGGTATTGAAGAAATTGAACGGACCGCTGGCCGTTGCCGTGTATGCGACCGCTTACGACGCGCAACTGGGAAATATTCGCAAGATCATTGGCGAATTCCTGTCGCTTTACCAGCGTGCGAAGCCCGACATGACTGTCACATTCATCGATCCCGCCGAGCAACCCCATCTGGCCCAGCAAGCTGGAATACAGGCAAATGGGGAGATTATCGTAGCCTTCGACGGCAGGCGCGAACGCCTTGCATCGCTTAACGAGCAGGCATTCACCAATGTCTTGTTCCAGCTGGCCCGGCCAAGAAAAAAAATTGTGGCGGCGCTTGCCGGACATGGGGAACGCAAATTTGACGGCGCTACCAGCCGCGACCTGGGCAGTTTTGGCGAGCAATTGGCAAGCAAGGGATTCAAGATCGAGAATCTCAATCTTTCCATCGATTGGGAAGTCCCGGCAGAAACCGATGTACTGGTTATTTCTTCCCCGCAGATCGAATTGCAGAAAGAAGAAGTGGCGAAACTTATCGCCTATGTTGCGCGCGGCGGAAATCTTCTGTGGCTGATAGATTCGGAGCCTCTGCACGGCCTGCAGCCACTAGCGGAAAAATTGGCGTTGACCCTTACGCCGGGAGTGGTGATCGATCCACAGGCACGCCAATTGAATCTGCCCGTCACCTTCGCCGTAGGCGCAAATTACGGACAGCACCGGATCACCGCCGATTTCGAATACACCACGGTATTTCCCTTTGCCCGCCAGGTCACCGTCAATGACAATGACGAATGGCGAAGCCTGTCGCTGGTGGATGTGGCCACCGAAGGCTGGGTTGAAACCGGATCACTCGATGGCAAAATGACTTTCGACAAAATGTATGACGTGGCGGGGCCTGTCAGTATCGCCGTTGCCCTGAGCCGGAACCTGCAGGAACGCGAGCAGCGCGTTGCCGTGGTCGGCACGGGTTATTTTCTCGCCAACGATTATCTTGGCCAGGGAAAAAACCTGGATCTGGGAATCAACCTCATGAACTGGCTTGCCGGCGACGAAAATCTGATTGCCATCCAGCCTCGCGCAACGCTCGACAGCAGCCTGAACCTGAACGAAACCGTGCTGGGCATGATCAGTGTGGGTTTCCTGCTCGTGCTTCCTCTGGTTTTCGTCATCACCGGGGTGATTATCTGGCGCAAGCGAACGAAAAATTAATGAGCCGTGGCGGATGTTGTATAGTGCGCTCGGCGGGCGCGCGCAAAACACGACGAGGCATTCTGCTAACGTACATTTTCGCTTCGTTGGCTGATCCGTAGCAACAGGTCGATCCGCCTTGCGGAAGGCACAAGAGCAGATGAACAGATACCGCTGTACTAGGCTATAGTTCGGCTTCAGGGTGGACGGCGATCCTGGGACGCCAGTAAATCCCCTTAACCATAATCGTCTGCGGTCAGGAGAAGACAAATGAGCTGGGTGTACCTCGTTCTCGCCGGATTGTTAGAGATCGGCTGGCCAGTCGGCCTGAAAATGGCCCAGGAGGCGGAGACGCGCTGGGTCGGAATCGCCGTGGCGATTGGGTTCATGGTCGCCAGCGGTTTCCTGCTGTGGCTTGCACAGCGTAATATCCCTATCGGAACCGCCTACGCAGTCTGGACGGGTATCGGCGCTGCAGGAACGTTCCTCGTTGGCGTGCTGTATTATGGTGACCCCGCTTCCTTTGGCAGGTACATGGGTGTCGTACTGATTATCGCGGGCGTCGTGACACTCAAACTGGCGCACTAGTATTCTTTCAACTCAATTCGGCAGATTCCCGCTGTAGAGGTCAGGCGAATTGTTTTACTCGGAAGAGCCTCTATTCGCAAAGGACGAGCCGTCAGAATCGCAAGATGACAGGCAAACCCGGATGCTTCCCGCTGCATTCGGGTTTGCTCGCGAGTACAGCCTGTATCAGTTACTTACCGTTTGCGGAATTTGACTGTTGCCGTGAATGGCGTAATCTGGCTTCACTTGCTGAGCCATTTGACGATGAGCCATGGCTTCCTTCATGTTTGACCTCGCAGCTTGCTCATACTTGCGGATCAAAGCCGTGGTCTGCGATTTCAAATTATGGGATTGCCGGCCATACAGATGCATTCCTTCATACTGTTCGAGCAGTTTCTTCTGCTCATCCGCCTTTGCCTGCATTTCGCGGGCAGCATCCTCAAAATGCTTCGCCAAAACGATATGGTCACTCCGGGATGTCGCAGTCTGAATTGCTGATTCAGGAAGATTCTCTGCCTTTACAGTGCCTATGGGCGCACCTACAGCCAACAAGCCAAGCAGGAATAAAACCGCGAAACTATCTTTTACCTTAATGCTGAGCGTCGCTGCCATTTTGATTCTCCTTTCCAATAAATAATCAATATCGGACGGATGGTCAGAGTCCCTTTTTGCTACCGGACGAATGGTCAGAGTCCTTGATATAACCCGGCATTGCGCCGGCGGACGGGTGGTCAGAGTCCTCGCTACCCCTTCGGTCGAATTTCAAAATCGAAGAAGTGGTTTTATACTAATCCCCATATTGACATAATGGTATTGGGGAAACCCTGATTCTTTACTAAGGGAAACTCTTAGATAAAAGGCTAAATTGCGCGAAGATCTGCCCCTGCGTGAAGCGATCCTCCCTCGGAATCTTGCGAATGAATTTGAAAAAAGAGGTGTTAAAATTTGATCCCTAACTCGGACCCCTTCGTTCGCAATGATCGATCAAGGAGTAAAAAGGTCCTCACAATACCTGCATATTGGCAACCATGATTATGACTTTCTGGAATCGTCCCGCACCAGCCGAATCTCCTAAAGTGGGCCAGGCAGCGCCGGACTTCAATCTTCTCGATCAAAACGGCAAAAACCACAAGCTGTCGGATTATCATGGCAGGTGGCTGGCGTTGTTTTTCTATATCAAGGACAGCACGCCCGGATGCACCAAGCAAGCATGCAAATTCCGGGATGACATTCACCAACTGAGCGATTTGGGTGCGGAAGTTGTAGGAGTAAGCGTGGACAATAGCGCTAGCCACGCCAACTTTGCCAAAAAATACAACCTTCCCTTTCCGCTTCTGGCAGACAGCAGGGGTGAGGTTGCCAAGCGTTATGACTCGATGTGGGGCATCATCGGCATGGCCAAGCGCAATACGTATCTCATCGACCCGGAAGGCAGAATTGCGAAAATTTATTTATTGGCCAGCACTTCGCGCAATTCTGCTGAAATAATCGAGGATCTGAAAAAAATGAAAGTTTCTTAATTTCGAGTTGTAGTAACTCTACGACCCTGATTGAACCGGATACAGGTGCGCTAATGATAACGTCAATTCTACCCGCCGGTCCGGTCGGCAGCGACCAGAGGTGCCTGGGCCTTGTCTGCAAGTTCCTTGAGCAGCACGGCGGCAGGAACCGGCCTGCCTGCCGGCGTTTCCACGGGAGAAGGCGCCAGCGGCACCAGGAGGTCGCCCTTCCCTTGAGTGCCATGCAGCCATAGGGCCAGGACATATAGTCCGGGAACGTTGAGAAGCCGAAGCTCGAAACCGCCTTGCTCCACCTCTGGAATCTCCCTCACTGCGCGGATCGCGCTCGCACTCGAGGCGACAAAGCCGCCTTCATTGAAAGCTGAGAACACATGTTCATTTGCGGAACCTACGGTAACCGACTCGGCGGAGGCAAGGACCTTGTCGCTTTCCTGCACGAGATAGCGCCATCCGGTTGGCTTGGCTGCATCGAGGCCTTTTCCCGCCGCCAGGTCGGTCAGTCCCAGCGTGAATACCTGATGGGGCTCGGTGAGCTGCAAGGTTCCGGTAGCGCTGCGCAAGGCCGGGGATCTGAAGGCACGGTTCCTGTTCAATTCGAGGAAAGTGGAATGCACGGCATCCACTGCCTGTTTTGGGGGGTTTGGAGTGATAAGGGCCATCAGAAACTCCTCAGTATTTGGTATAGTAAGTGTGGGTCCACGTGCCCGATCCCTTGTAGGCGGTCTGGAGGGTGGCGTAATTGACGTCCGAGCGGCCATAGATCGGGTCGTCGACGGAAACGTAGTCGATGCCCCCCGCGCTGTATTGCCCCTTTATGACGAGAAAGTGAGCACCCCCGCCCGACCAGGCCACGCGAATTCCAAGAGGACGGGCAAAGGTCACTTCGCTCTCGATCTGGGCGGTAGTGGCTATGCCGCCCACCCAGTGGTCGAAGTGGCCCACCACCGTGAGCGCCTGGTCGAGATAGCCATAGACATTGCAGGGGCCGGATGCACCTGCGCCGCAACAGTCGTTTCTGCCGAGTTCGCCATTGGCCACCGCGCACTGCGTCCAACCGCTTCCCGGTTGATAGAACAGGCCGACGCTGGCGCCTGTTGCTGCCCAGCACCAATTCGATTGCTGCTGCTGCTGCATGAAGAAGTAGATCTGGTCGAGCCACCAGATCGTATCGACATGGTAATCGGTTCCAACGACAAAGACGTCGAGTATGTCGGGATAGCGGCTCAGCGCATTGATCGAAGTCTGCGGTGCTACGATGCCTCCGGCTATCTGGAACCAGGAGCCCCAACCGGTGCTGGCATCCCACCAGATACTGAACACGCCGTGGTTCGTGCCCACGGCGAAGACATCGAGGTGGTCGGGATAGCGCGAGACGACGCTGATGGAGGTATCGGGCGCCGCCACGCCGCCGCCGACAACGAACCAGCTCGCCGCCCAGCCGCCATTGGCGTCCCACCAGATGCTGTAGATCCTATGGTCCGTGCCGACGACGAACAAATCCAGGTGGGTCGGATAACGGGCGATGGCCGCGACCGAACTGTTCGCGGCGGCAACCCCGCCCGCAACCTGAAACCAGTTCGCCCAGCCGCTGCTGGCATCCCACCAGGTGCTGTAGATGCCATAGTCCGACCCGACCGCAAACAGGTCTATGTGGTTGGGGTTGCGTGTCACGGCCGTGATCGACGTGCCGGGCGCCGCGACACCGCCGCTGACTACAAACCAGTTTGCTGCCCAGCCCCCGTTGGTATCCCACCAGATGCTGTAGATTCTCATGTCCGACCCCACCACGAACAGGTCCAGATGATTGGGGTTTCGGGCAATGGCCGCGACGGAAGTTCCGGGCGCCGCGGTAAGATCGGAAACACGAAACCACCCATTGGCCCAGCCTCCATTGGCGTCCCACCAGATGCTGTAGATTTTGTGATCCGATCCAACGACGAAAAGATCGAGATGATCCGGATTGCGAGCGACCACGGTGATCGTTGTTCCCGGCGCTGCGATACCGCCTCGAACCTGAAACCAGTTTGCCCATCCCGTTGCGATATCCCACCACGCACTGTAGATTCCATGATCCGTACCCACGCAAAAGATATCGAGATGCTGCGGATACCTCGCTATCGAGGTGATAGAGGTGGATGGTGCCGTCACACCACCGCTGACCCCAACCCAATTCGGTGCCCAGCCCATTGTCCGCTCCTTCTGTCAATGCCCTGTTCCGCAAAGCGGGAACGGATGCATTGGAAAATAAACATTCTTAAAAAAGATCGGGCGCTGTATGGCCCTATCTTTCATCGTTGTCCTGGCACACCAACCACATGCCAGCGCTGTGGTCGAACGCCAGACACGCCGAGCACAGCCTTGGCCGCTACCCATAACGAGACGGCCTGTCAGCCTTAAGTTTATTAATAGAACAAAGGCAACAAATTACAAGTAAAAACTCGGGGGTCCGAGATATGGCAAGCAGGGCGCGGACTGTAGCGTATAACCGCAGCGGCCCTCGGCAGTCGAGCCTATCGAAACCCGGTACTTGAAAAAAAGTATTATTGCCACGCCGGCGAATAGTGCGCTATCGTGGAAATAGTGGCAGCAGAGGTACGAACATATCAATAGCGACGATTGCGTTTCCCAATCCAGTGCCTGAACTCCCTGAAGTCGAAGTGATTCGTCGCGGCATCGCGCCTCATTTGGAAGGACGGCATATTGCCGACGTCGCGATACGCAACCCGAATCTGCGCTGGCCGGTCTCTCCGGATATGGCGCAAACCCTGCGCGGCCTGAAAATCGATTCCGTGTCGCGCCGCGCAAAATACCTGCTGCTGAATTGCGGCGAAGGTTCGGTGATATTGCATCTCGGGATGTCCGGAAGCGTGAGGCTATTGACCCCTCCAGCGGCAACATCGTCAGGGTCGCCGGCCTTGGCACCGCAGAAACATGACCACATAGATCTGGTCCTCGACAATGGCACGATCTTTCGTCTGCGTGACCCACGCCGTTTCGGTGCAATGCTCTGGTCAGGCGATGATGCGCTGCGGCACGAATTGCTGGCCCCGCTTGGTCCGGAACCGCTGGATACGACATTCGACGGCACGGTGCTTTATAAAAAAACACGGGGCCGCAGCGCTGCCATAAAGCAGGTGCTGATGAATAGCCGGATAGTTGCGGGAGTGGGCAATATCTACGCCAGCGAAGCCCTGTTCCATGCAGGTATCAATCCGCTTTCCCCTGCTGATCGCATCGGTTTGAGCAGGTATAAGAAACTGGCGGAAGCAATAAAACGTACTCTCAATCTTGCAATCGAGGCCGGAGGCAGCAGTGTGCGCGATTTTGTCGGCAGCGATGGCAAACCCGGCTATTTCCAGCAGCAATATTGGGTATATGGGCGAACAGGGCAACCCTGCCGGAGGTGCGGCACGCCCATCATCCAGACCAGGCAGGGACAACGTTCGAGTTTTTATTGCCCCCGCTGCCAGAAATAGTCTGAAACCAAAGAGGCAGGAGCATGCGCGAGTCGCGGGCTAGGTATCAACCTCGCACCGTTCCCGTGCCGGTTTTTGATCGAAAAGATAAAAACCTTGCGTTCAAGATGTTTCCCGATTTCTCCCCTTCCCGTCCTCGCCCTTGGTCCCTCAGGTCATGTAATAAAAATTTAACTTTACCCGCATAAGCTGTCCGATTATGGTTCGGCTTGTTTTTATTTTACGGAGTCCGCTCGTGGGCACCAGCGCCGATTAGTTGTCATCGTAGGAATACCGTTCCGGCTTCGTTACGGTAAGATCACACAAAATTCCCTAATGCCACCATCCTGCCGCTGGCGGATGCCGGTATTCCCCATCTTTGCGGCACTCGTTATCGCTGACATTCTGATCGAGCCGAACCACACCTATTCCATCGCCATTCAAAATCCCGATTCTTCATTCGAAGCATCGACACAACGGTGATATCCTGCCAAAAATTCCAGGCCGGTTGCCGGTCGCGTACCAGGCGGGACCGGCGCACGCTTCCGGGTTAGGGAATCTCGAGTAACAGTGCCATTATTCAGGATATTTCTCGTTTTCTGCCTGCTATTTTCCGTTATGCCGGTGCGAGCCGGCGTGACGGAACCGGATCCGCGCGCGGAAGACGAATTCGATATGATGAATGTGCTGGCAAAAAAGGGGCTGCATGACATAAAGGATGAGCGCTGGAATGCCTATGGCCAGTTCACCTACATCTCCAGCTGGAAGGGTGCTTTCCCGGCTTTATACACGAACCTGAACGGAACCCCGAATTCCCTGGTGCCGGGAAGCGAAAGGAGTTTCACCGGAACTGCCACACTCTATCTCGGACTCAAGACATGGCAGGGAGGAGAAATTTATTTTGCGCCTGAAATGATATCCATGCGGCCGTTGTCGGATTTGAAAGGACTGGGCGGGGTAATACAAAACTTCGAGCTGCAGAAGGGCGGTAGCGAGACTCCCATCTATTACCAGTCCCGGCTATTTTTCAAACAGACTTTCGGATTTGGCGGAGAGCGCATACAACTGACTTCCGATCCGATGCAGCTTGGCACGACGGTGGACAGCAGGCGGCTTGTCCTGAGATTCGGCAATTTCAGCGTGATCGATTTCTTCGATAAGAACTCCTACTCCGGCGATCTCCGCAGGCAATTTTTGAACATGGCCTTCATGACCTACGCGGCCTTCGATTTCGCTGCGGATGCGAGAGGATATACCTGGGGTGGCGTCGCCGAATATTTTTATGACGACTGGACAGTGCGTTTCGCCCATGTCATCGCCTCCAAGGATCCCAACCAGCTTCCGCTCGACATGAGGGTATTCAAATTTTACGGGCATCAGGTCGAAGTCGAGCGCCGCCACCGGTGGCACAGCCGCCCCGGGGCCGTCCGGGTGCTGGCTTATCGGAATCACGAAAACATGGGCAAATTCAGCGATGCCATTGCCGCGTTTCGATCCGACCCCAATAAAAATGCCACAACCTGCACCGGCTTCAATTATGGATCAGGTAATGCGGGGGCCCCGGATTTGTGCTGGGCGCGCAAGCCGAACGACAAGATGGGCATAGGAATCAATTTCGAGCAAGAAGTGCTGGATGACGTGGGCATCTTCTTCCGGGGGATGTACAGCGATGGCAAGACCGAAGTGTATTCCTATACCTCGACCGACAGATCGATTGCATTGGGTACCCTGGCGAACGGCTCCCGCTGGGGACGAAACAAAGATTTGCTCGGAGTGGGATTTGCCGCGGGCTGGATTTCGAGCCAGCATGCCAAATACCTGAACATGGGAGGCATCGACGGATTTATAGGTGATGGCCGCATCAAGGCGCGTGCGGAGCATGTGATGGATATCTTCTATAGTGTCAATGTGCTGAGCTCGCTTTGGGTGACCGCCGACTACCAGCATATAACCAACCCGGGGTTCAATGCCAATCGCGGTCCCGTGAATGTTTACGGACTCAGGGTCCATGCCGAGTTCTAGGGGCCTGGGGAATCCCTGAATAGATCCCCGTGCTCCGCTTCAGTTAAAACCTCGAGGTTTGGTATATCATCCCGGATATCTATTGATGCTTATTAATACTTTGTTAACGCTTGTTTCGCACTCCGTCCCGTCCTGTCGCGCAGCTCGTGCTGCGTTCTGGTTGAAATCCGCCACTATTGCGGGCATGAGGCATGCGTTAACAGGCCCTGGTTCGAGGTCATAAAATCAACATGAATATTTGTTTCATCGGCGGCGGCAATATGGCAGCTGCATTGATCGGCGGCCTGCTGCAGCAAGGCTATTCCCGCGAGCAAATAGCCGTAGTGGAGACGAATGCCGACCAGCGCGACAGGATAAAACGCGAGTTTGGCGTGGAAACGGTGCCGGATCCCGGTAATGGGATCCTCGATGCAGCAGGCGCGGCCCATACTGGCGCGATCGTGCTCGCGGTAAAGCCGCAGCAGCTGGCGCCGGTGGCACGCGAGCTTGCACCATTGCTTTCCGGCCAACTTGTCGTCTCCATCGCAGCGGGCATTCGCGCCAGGGATATCGCGCGCTGGCTGGGCGGTTACGAGCGGCTGGTGCGCGCGATGCCCAACACCCCGGCTCTGGTGCGCGCAGCCATGACGGGGCTGTATGCCCTGCCGGATGTGGATGCCGAAGGGAAGCGCGCGGCGGAGGACATCCTGCGTGCGGTGGGTTCCGTGCTCTGGTGCGAAAACGAAGAGATGCTGGATGCAGTGACCGCGATTTCGGGCAGCGGCCCGGCCTATGTTTTTTATTTCATCGAATCGGTGCAGCAAGCCGCCAGGGAATTGGGACTGGATGCAGCCCAGGCAAGGTCGCTCAGCCTGCAGACATTCCTGGGCGCGTCGACTCTCGCAGCCAGCAGCAAGGAAGAAGCCGCCACACTGCGGGCGAGGGTTACCTCACCCGGAGGCACCACCGAACAGGCAATAAGGGTCCTGGAAAAAGACGGTGTCAAAAACGCGATTCTCAGTGCAGCCCATGCGGCGCGACGCCGTTCCCGCGAATTGGCCGATGAACTCGGCAAGACCTGAGAAAGCTCCGGATAATACGACCCATACCCTGGACTCTGGGCCCTGGAGGGTAGAAGGACGGCGGTTGCCCGGCAAGAACATCATCATTCACCGGAAATATCCGGGTAGCCGAAATAGCCTGGGGAAATTCATATGCTGAGCCAGATGCTGATCTTCCTGCTGGAAACGATACTGAATCTCTTTTCGCTTGCGCTGCTGCTGCGTTTCTACATGCAGCTGCTGCGCGCACCCTACCGCAATCCCCTATCCCAGTTTCTTATCGCGGTGACCGATTTCATGGTACGGCCCGCGCGGAGGATCATTCCGAGCTTTCGCGGCATGGACATGCCTACGCTGGTGCTGGCATGGCTGACCGAGCTCCTGCTGCTCGCGGGCGTACTCATGCTTCAGGGATATGATTTCAGCTCCAGTGCGGGGATCGCGGCAGGAGGGTTGGGCCTGCTGGCATTGGTGGAGATCATCAAGACCACGCTATACATACTCATGGCGGCAATCATAATCCAGGCTATCCTATCCTGGATCAATCCGTATAGTCCGCTGGCGCCGCTGCTCGACAGTCTCACCCGGCCCATACTGGGAATCGTCCGCGGGCGCATTCCGCCCATTGGCAACGTCGACCTGTCGCCACTGTTTGTGCTGATCATTATCCAGTTGCTGATGTTCATGGTTGCCAGGTCGGAAGCGGAAATTGCCCGGTTGTTCTGATCTCCGTCACCCTGGCGAATTCCCATGGGCATCAGGCGCTAAATAAAGAGACTGAAAGAGGTTGTTTCTGTGACCCCCATCGCTTTCTCGTAATAATGAGCTCGCCGGCTTATTCTCCCTGCACCTGGTGCCGGATCATCGACGGGCCGAAGGGGAATACGCTGATCCTCAACCTTCATGTGCAGCCGGGGGCGAAGCGAACGGAAGTAGCCGGGTTGCATGGCGATGCGCTGAAAATCCGGCTGGCTGCACCGCCTATCGAAGGTGCGGCCAATGCCGAGCTCATGGCATTCATCGCCCGGGCTTTTGGCGTGCCGCTGCGGCAGGTAACGCTCATACGGGGAACGAAATCCCGCCGCAAGGTGGTCGAAATCGGACAAGCGCTTCTCGGTCCGGAAGCGTTGTACAAGCCGGTTCAAACCCCGAAATAACCTCGGTCCCACCTCGTTTCATTTAAGGCGCCGGCAAACCCGGCCCGAAACTGCGCGCTCCCGGGAAAAAGTTACTTGGCGATGGTTATGCTTGGCACGCCTACGCGCGGTATATCCGAAATGGTCATCTGGAACAACAAGTATAGCATCTGGAAGCCATCCCGGTTCCAGCGGGCAAGCGGGCCGGTTGTATTCACGGTGTAATATTGATTATGCAGGCTGATCGACAAGTCCGACTCCTTGGGAGAGGAATCCGACACGATGATATCCAGCGCCGCAACCGGATTTTCGTCCTTGGCGATGGGTGGAGTGCGCGGATCTTTCTCCACCGGAAATTCGGGTTCGTCGCCTAAAGCCTGGCCAAGGAAATAGAGAATGGAATGAAAACTCCTGAGCCGGAAGGTGCCGGTGATAGGCCATTCTCCCCCCACATGGTTGGCGCGGATATCGAATGTCACATCGCTTGCCGCCCAGTCTTGCGCCGCCCTGCTCATCCGCGCGCGTTCTTCCGGAGACAGGGTATCAGGATCGTAGTTGGTGATGAGAATAGGCCCTGCCATGCGCTTGCGCAATGTGTAGGTATTGCCCTGCTCGTTATAAGTTACAGAAAATTCTTTCTCCAGTGCTTGAAAACCTTCCGCTGAAACCGCCCCAGCCGGAATATTCCAGGTGCGTTCCACGTTCAACGGTTCAGTGTAGAGCTGGTTCTGGTCCTGAATAGCCGACAGGTGCAGGACCACGCGCCGGAACATCTCATAACCTTGCCTGTCGGAGGGCGCATTGCGATAAGCGATGTGTTGCCCGGATTGCTCGAGCCGGACCTCCTGCGCCATCAGCCGCAGCAAGTGATCCACGTCGAAGCGCTGGCGCAGCAGCAGGGTAAATTTGTTTTGCTGGAATGGAGTAAGCAGCCGCTTGGTGAATTCCTCGCCTTCTATCGGAACGATGCTGATGGTCGGATTTTCCGCGACGCTGCCGCCGAATATCGGCAACATTACCGGTCCCGCAAGTCCTCCCAGTGCGGGAGTAGCGCCCGCGTTGAAACGAAAATCAAAAGTGGCGGCAACGTTCGATACTCCGGTGAAATGGACCGGCTGGTGGTAGCGCGCCCGTGCGATATTCATCAACAGTTGCTTGGAAGCCGCACTGGTTATCGCGTCGTCATAGGCTAGGACTGCGCGGTTGAGTGCGATAGGCGACACGCAGCCGGTCAGCATGAGCGCGAACGCGAGCCACGGCATCAGGCAGGCAAAATGCCAAGCGGGGTTCGGCCATGTGAAAGCGGGTCGTATACGCCGTGTTTTCATCGAAACCTTCGCTGGGAGGTAAGCAAATGGACCCGCGCTATGTTCGCATAAATACCCCAGGCATTGTACAGTTACCTGTGCAGTTTCCGAACCGGATCGGTTCAGCCCGGAATGCGAAACTCCCAACATGGAATCAGGAACTCCTTGGGGGCAGGTTAGTCTACCTCCAAGGCACGAGGGGCTATATCGCTGCAAGGAATGGCGGAATTTGCCGGATAAGGATGAATCAGCCATGCGCATAATGTAAAATCCCGTTCCGGGTTATCGGCAGTGCCAATGCTTACCAATGCTTATCATCCGCGAACGAAAGCAGCCTGGGGGAAGCGCTGAGGAATTCCCTGTACGATATGCCAATGTACGATATCCTTGCGGCACATTGAAACGGTAATGAAGTGATGTTTTCAAACACGAGTATGAGGAATTCGGCATCGTAGCTGCTACCGCGCGTTACAGAGGGGGGACCATGAAAAAAATGTTCATCCTGTCCGCATTGATTTCAAGCCTTGCCGTGACAGGTGCTTTTGCACAAGCCAGCCAGGATAAGCATAGCCATGACGGCGGCACCGATTCTTCCATCGGCAACCCCGGCGATCCTGGCAAAGTATCGCGCACGATTGAAATAACCATGGTGGACAACCGCTTCAAGCCTGAGGATATAACGGTAAAGCAGGGAGAAACGATAAAATTCGTGCTCAGGAATAGCGGAAAGAAAAAACACGAGATGATGATCGGCACGCCGGAAGAACTGGATGAGCATGCCAAAACGATGAAAAAATTTCCGGATCTGGAACATCCCAATGAACCCAACATGATCACTGTGCAGCCAGGACAAACGGGGCAGCTGCTATGGCAATTCACCGAAGCCGGCACCGTCAATTTTGCCTGCCCATTGCCGGGTCACTCGAAAGGTATGCATGGAACGATTAACGTGGAGGTGAAATGAAAACACGGATTCATAAAATACTGGCCGGATCCCTTCTTGCCAGCATGCTGGCCGGATCGGCGCTTGCCTCTTCCACGGTGGAGGTCTACAAAAGTTCGACTTGCAAGTGCTGCGCCAAATGGGTCGATCACATGCGTGCAAATGGCTTTACCGTCAATACCCATGACGTAGGCAATAAGGAAGCCCGTGAACGTGCCGGCATTTCCACCACGCTCGGCTCATGCCATACTGCCCTGGTGGACGGATATGCAATTGAGGGACATGTGCCGGCACAGGATATAAAACGTTTGCTCAAAGAACGTCCACGCGCGATCGGCCTCACCGCTCCGGGCATGCCGCACGGCTCCCCTGGAATGGAAGGCGCGCGCAGCGATCCCTATGATGTGCTTTTGATCAATAAGCAAGGGGATACCACAGTGTACAGCCGCCACCTGCCCTCTGATCCGAAAGAGTCCATGATGAGATTGAAATGATCAGCATGAATCCCGAGGGAAATCCTGCATCCGAGGCGCAATGGATGGTGCGGCCATGAATATCCGCTGCCTTCTTCTCGCCGCCGTGACGGCTGCGTTCACAACAGCTTGCGGAGAGTCAAAACCACCAACTCAACCTGCTGCTACGCCCGCGCCGTCGGCAGCACCGGCACAGCCTGCAACTCCTCCGGCTCAATCCGAAGCTCCTGTCCCGCCTACCGCACCCGCTACGGAGTCCACTGTACCGCCTGCAGAGGAAGCGAAGGCGACAACGCCTCCTGCCGCATTGGCGCAGCCCCCGAAAAACCTGGCAGCGCGCAAGCTCGATCCGGAAAAAATCAAGCGTGGCGAGGCTGTTTACCGTAAAAATTGCGCGAACTGCCATGGCCCCAATGGCGAGGCGACTCCCGGATGGAGAAATCCGGGCCCAGACGGACGATATCCGCCGCCTCCGCTCGATGGCAGCGCTCATGCCTGGCATCACTCCACGGAAACGCTGGAAAGAATGATTCGAGTAGGCAGTCCCGACGGTACGGGGGGAATGCCGGCATGGGACGGCAAGCTGACCAACCAGGAAATAGACGACGTGATCGTCTGGATCAAGTCCCTGTGGCCAGACGAGGTTTACGACATCTGGTACAAAGAAATCGAGGTCAAGCCGGAGCCGAAAAAGAAATAGGCCTGCCATGTCATTTTATGGCGGCCTGTTTGAGTGCTTAACGGGTGCACTACCGCAGGAATGAGCCCGAATTATGCCTCGGCCTAGCTACCTGGGCTGTCGGCGGAGCCGCAACGCAGGTATTGCCGCTACCGGACGCACAGCGGGACGATACCGTCCGTCTAATGGAATGGTGTGGTGGCAGGCCGGCGAACAAGTGGGTGCCCACGCCCTCCCCTCTATTCGGAGGCTGCCTGCGCAGACTCCGTTTTCTCAGCGCCCTTTTTCACCGATCCACGAGCGGGAAGCTTCTCGCGGATACGCGCGGACTTGCCTGAGCGATCACGCAGGTAGTAAAGTTTGGCGCGACGGACATCCCCACGGCGTTTGATTTCCACGCTGGCTATCAACGGCGAGTAAGTCTGGAAGGTTCGCTCCACGCCTTCTCCGCTTGATACTTTGCGTACGGTGAAAGCTGAATTCAGCCCGCGGTTGCGCTTGGCGATCACGACCCCTTCATAGGCCTGTATGCGCTTACGGTCTCCTTCCACCACCTTGACATTCACAACCACGGTGTCTCCCGGTGCAAAATCCGGAATGGTCTTGCCAAGCCGGCTGATTTCTTCGCTTTCAAGTTGCTCGATCAGGTTCATTGATTACTCCTTGCCATATTTTTTTGATTCAATTACTCAGCTGGCCTCATGCGTATGCCTGAATTCCTCCAGCAATTCCAGTTCCTCGCCCGTTAGTCCCCGCTCCATCTTCAGCGCCAGCAAATCCGGACGCCTCAACCATGTCCTTCCCAACGATTGCTGGAGACGCCAGCGCTTGATGAGCGCATGATTACCGGACATCAGCACTTCGGGCACGGCGCTTCCTTCATAAACCTCAGGCCGCGTGTAGTGAGGAAAATCCAGAAGCCTGTCGACAAACGAATCCTGATCGGCCGATTCCGGGTCGCCCAGGACGCCTGGAATTTGCCGCACCAGGCAGTCTATCAGCACCATCGCGGGAAGCTCGCCCCCAGACAGCACGTAATCCCCGATGGAAATTTCTTCATCCACCTGGCGGGCGATCAGACGCTCGTCAATTCCTTCATACCGCCCAGCCAGCAACACCAACCCCGGCAATTCACTCAGCTCCAACACTGCATGGTGGTTCAGCATGCGCCCCTGGGGAGAAAGATAGATTACCTTCGTTCCCTTCAACCCGCTGGCCAGCTGCCGATTTTTTGCTGCGATGATGGCCTTTTCCAGCGGCTCCGCCAGCATCACCATTCCCGGCCCGCCGCCATAGGGACGGTCGTCAACCGTGCGATAATTATTCTCGGTAAAGTCCCGGGGGTTCCACGTATGCAGCCGGTAATGACGATTTATACTCGCCCGGCCGGTTACGCCATGTTCCGTGATAGCCTTGAACATGCTCGGGAACAGCGTGATGACATCAAATTCACAAGTCATGCCCAGTCCACGCCCCAGTCCACCGTCACGCGCCGCCCTTGCAGGTCCACTCGAATAACCACGGAACCGATAAAAGGAATCAACCGTTCTTTTTTATCCTCCGCGAGACCTTGCACTTGAAGCACATCATTGGCGCCGGTCTCGAGCAGACCGGTTATTTTACCCAGCTCTTCTCCCTGGAGATTGATGACTTCAAGACCGATCAGATCAGTCCAGTAATAACCATCCTTGCCGCTTCCTGACAGTGCAGGCAACTGGCTTCGTGGAATCGCAACCTGCAGACCCTTCAATCGGATTGCCGCGGTACGGTCCGCATATTGCTCAAGCAGTGCTATCAACAGACTGCCATGAACCTCGCACCCGCTGACTGTGACTTTCTGCCACTTGCCGTCATCCGCATCCAGCCACCAGGCCCGGTACCGGGCCAATCCATCCAGGTGCTCGGTGTAGGGGTAAACCTTGATTCCGCCTGATACGCCGAAAGGACCGGTAATGCGGCCCATCACCACCATCGGTTCGGCTGCTTCCTCCAGTTCAGCTTTCTGCGGCCTTTTGTCCCGCACCAAATCGCTTGACCAGCTTTGCCACGGTTTCCGACAACTGCGCACCCTGGGACCGCCAGTGATTGACGCGATCCAACTGAATACGCAAAGCCTCTTCGCCCTCGATCGCCCTGGGATTATAAAAACCGATGCGCTCGATGAATCTTCCATCACGCGCATCGCGGGAATTCGCCACTACCATGTTAAAAAACGGGCGTTTCTTGGCGCCGCCTCGCGCCAACCGAATTATGACCATAAATGTTGTGCCTTGGGGGTCTGAAACCGAAAAGGGTGTGATTTTACGGTAAAATTTGCCCTGTTAGCAAGTATAAAAATACCGGTGCAAGCGAAAACCCGATTCAAGAAAAGGGACTTTTCCAGGGCGCGCCGTGGTTTCAACGTTCCGGAGGAAGTACCGGATAAGGCTTTCTTATAGGCCTTTTCAATGCGCACGCTCCCAGTTTGGGCCAACTCCCACTTCGACGAGCAAAGGCACGTCGAGCTTTGCCACATTGCCCATCAGCTCGGGAAGCGCGTGCTGCATGGTTTCAACTTCATCATCCGGCACTTCCAGCACCAGTTCATCGTGAACCTGCATGATCAATTTGCTGCGAAGGGAAGCGGCCGCCAGCCGGCCTCGCACTGCAATCATGGCAAGCTTGATGATGTCCGCCGCCGTGCCCTGCATGGGCGCATTGATTGCAGCGCGCTCGGCGGCCTGCCTGCGATTGCCGTTGGAGCTGTTGATCTCCGCCAGCCACAGCCTTCGCCCGAATACGGTTTCGACATATCCCGCTTCCCTGGCGGTTTCCCTGGTCCGTTGCATGTAGCTTGCAACACCCGGATAACGGGAGAAGTAGCGATCCATGTAAGCCCGCGCCGCCGCCCGCTCCAGGCCGAGCTGCGACGAGAGGCCAAATTCCGACATGCCGTATATCAGGCCAAAGTTTATGATTTTGGCATAACGGCGCTGTTCGTGGTCCACCGCGCCCAGCGGGACGGCAAATACCTCCGCCGCTGTGGCGCGGTGGATATCCTCGCCCGCGGAAAAAGCTTGCAGCAGTCTCGCATCCTGCGAGATATGCGCCATGATCCGAAGTTCGATTTGTGAATAGTCGGCAGAGACGATACTGTACCCGGGTGATGCGATAAATGCTTCCCGGATGCGCCGGCCTTCCGCGGTGCGCACCGGTATATTCTGCAGATTCGGTTCGTTGCTTGCCAGCCGCCCGGTAATAGCCACGGCCTGCGCATAATTCGTGTGAACTCTGCCGGTAGCGGTATCCACCATGCGGGGGAGCTTGTCGGTATAGGTGGATTTAAGCTTGGCGAGCCCCCGGTATTCAAGCAGGGTTTTCGCCAAGGGATAATCCAGGGCAAGCCGTTGCAGCACGTCTTCGTCGGTCGACGGCGCACCGCTAGGGGTCTTTTTGATGGCGGGCAGCTTGAGCTGGTTGAACAGCACTTCCCGTAGCTGCGCGGTCGAATTGAGGTTGAAAGGATGTCCGGCAATTGCATGGGCCTGACTCTCAAGCGCCAGCATTTTTTCCCCGAGCTCATGGCTTTGGCATTCCAGCAGCTTCAGGTCCAGCAACACGCCGTTGCGCTCCATCTCGAACAGCACATCCAGCACCGGTATTTCGAGTGCACGATAAATATAGTCGAGCTTTGGATCCGCGAAAATCTGGGGGTACAGATGCTGATGCAATTGCAGGGTGATGTCCGCATCCTCCGCGGCATACCGGGTCGCGGGTTCGATATCCACCTGGTCGAAATCGATACGCGCGGCTCCCTTGCCGGTCACCTCGTCGTACTTGATGGTTTTCGCGTCCAGATGCCGCAGCGCGAGGTTGTCCATATCGTGGGGACGATGCGATTCAAGCACATACGACTGCAGCAGCGTGTCATGCGCAATGCCGTTCAACTCGATTCCATGGTTTGCAAAAACGTGCTTGTCATACTTGATATTCTGTCCCACCTTGAGTCGGGCGGGGTCCTGAAGCCAGGGCTTGAGTTGTTCGAGTACGCTATCGATGGGCAGCTGCTCCGGAACCCCCGCGTACCGATGGGCGAGCGGCAAGTAAGCGGCGCGACCTGGCTCGATTGAAAGCGCGATGCCGACGAGCCGCGCTTTCATGGGGTCCAAGGCTGTCGTTTCAGTATCCACCGAAACCAGCGGCGCGGCATTGATGCGCGCAAGCCATTCGTCCAGCTGGGGCTGGCGGAGAATGGTCTCATGATCGGCAGCAGGCACGGCGGCCGGCGGAAGATCCGCGCATGGGGATCCTTCGCCCGGAACAGATGCCGCCTCCGCTGCGCCCATGCTGAGCTCCTGCCGCAACTCCCGCAACCACGTCTTGAAATCCAGCTGCTCGAATAACTCCGCCAATCTTTTCGTGTCCCGCGGTTGCAGGCCCAGTTCATGCAGACCCATGGGTAACTCGACATCGCATTTGATGGTCAGGATCTCGCGAGACCGGCTCAGCCAGTCGATGGCCTTGCGCAGGTTCTCGCCAACGACGCCGCCAATCTCATCGGAATGGGCAACAAGGTTGTCCAGGCTGCCGTACTGCGAGAGCCACTTCACTGCGGTTTTCGGACCCACCTTTTCGACCCCCGGGATATTGTCCGAGGCATCTCCCACCAAGGCGAGATAGTCGAGCATGCAGCGCGGCGCGACGCCAAATTTCGCAAGCACACCCGCCTCGTCGAGCGTTTCATTGCTCATGGTATTGACCAGCGTCACTTGCGGATTGACGAGCTGGGCGATATCCTTGTCCCCGGTGGAAATTATGCAGCGCATGTTTTCGCGCTCCGCCTGCTTGGCCAGCGTGCCGATCACATCGTCCGCCTCCACGCCCTCCACGACCAGCATCGGCCAACCCATCGCGCCAATGCATTCCTGCAACGGCTGGATTTGCCTTGCAAGTTCGTTAGGCATGGGCGGGCGGTTGGATTTGTACTGGTCATACAAATCATCCCGGAACGTTCTGCCTTTTGCATCAAATACGCAGGCGCTATAATGGGCTTTATAATCCTTATGCAGGCGCCGCAGCATATTCAACACGCCATAAATCGCCCCGGTCGGTTCATTGTTCCGATTGCGCAATTCCGGAAGCGCATGGAAGGCACGGTATAAATAGGATGATCCGTCAACCAACAGCAGTGTTTTCATTTAACCCCGGAGATTCCTGATGAGCGCGCAAGACAAATTGGCCCGCACCATGACAAACGATTTTCGTGAAAAAACGTGGTCTGCACGGGAATCATGGCGCGTGTTCGGGATTATGGCAGAATTTGTCGAAGCGACGGAACGCTTGAACTCCATCAGGCCGGCGGTAAGCATTTTTGGCAGTGCGCGCACGCTTCCCGATCATCCATATTACAAGTTAACCGAACAGATTGCGCGGCAATTGTCCGATGCGGGTTTTTCCGTCATTTCGGGCGGCGGACCGGGGATCATGGAGGCAGCAAACAAGGGAGCCTATTTCGGGACATCTCCCAGCGTCGGCTTGAACATCCAGCTTCCGCATGAGCAGCATCGCAATGTCTACCAGGACGTGAGTCAGACTTTCCATCATTTTTTTGCACGGAAATACATGTTTGTGAAATTCGCCACGGCCTACGTCGTCCTGCCCGGCGGCTTCGGCACTCTCGATGAGCTGATGGAAGCGCTTACACTTGTACAAACCGGCAAAACGCGGAAGATGCCCATCATCCTGGTATGTTCGGAATTCTGGGGCGGCATGGTGGACTGGCTCAAGCAATCCCTCATAGGCGAGGGAATGATCGCACCTGAAGACATGGATCTGATACAGATCATCGATGAACCGGCTAAAGTCGTCGATGCCATTTTCCAGTACTATGAGACACGGGGCTTCGAGCCCTCCCCGGCCGAACGCGAGGTGCAACTCAATCTGTAACGGTGTATCTTATGGGATAGAATGGACAAACTGACTTTATGACTCCGTCGGGAGGCGCCATGCGTCAATTCGCACTCGCATTGTTATTGAGCTCCGCATTACCGGCGGCGCCGGTAGCGGCTCAATCCAACGAGCCCAAAGGTTTGCGCCCAGTGCCGGAAGTGCCGGAACCGCCGGAGCTGGCCCTGCCTTCACCTGGCTCCGAGGATGACGCCTCGCTTGAGCCGCAGGTTACCATTACCAAGCGGGGGGAGGACAAGATCGAGGAATACCGTATCAACGGTAGGCTTTACATGATCAAGGTAACTCCCCGCATAGGCCTGCCATATTACCTGATAGACAATTTCGGAGACGGGACGTTTGCCACGGGAACCGGCGGCCTCGATCAAGGCATCCGGCCGCCGATGTGGGTCATACAGCAGTTTTAAATTCCACAATCACAATAATGACGGAAGGGCCGTTCCAGCTAACTGCTGTAGCGGCACAGATCCCGTTTTCTCATTCATGTCAGTCTTTACTACCGTTACCCAGAACCAGCTTTCAGCCTGGCTGAAAAATTATGCTCTCGGCACATTGATAGACCTCAAGGGCATTTCATCCGGGATTGAAAACACAAATTATTTCGTTACCACCAGCCACGGCAGATACGTACTGACACTCTTCGAGAAACTCACCTTTCCGGAATTGCCCTACTACCTGAACCTCATGGCGCATCTGTCTCGCCACGGTATTCCCTGCCCTGATCCAGTAGCCGACCTCGACAACAATTTCGTGAGCGAACTCAACGGCAAGCCTGCAAGCATCGTTACCTGCCTGCCCGGAAAATCGGAAGAATGCCCGACTTCCAGCCATTGCGCGGAGGTGGGTGAATTGCTGGCCAATATGCACCTATCCGGACGTTCATATCCGGAAAAAATGGAAAACTCCCGCGGCCCGAGATGGTGGAACGCCACGGCTCCCAGCCTGATGCCTTTTCTAACCGCGGAGGAAGCCGAAATTCTCCGGTCGGAGTTGCGGTTCCAGTCGCTATACCGCTCCGAAAACCTGCCGCGCGGCGTCATCCACGCCGATCTTTTTCGTGATAATGTGTTGTTTATCGGCGATGCGATGGGCGGTGTAATCGACTTCTATTTCGCATGCAATGACGTGCTGCTCTATGATCTCGCCATTGCCGCGAACGACTGGTGCCTGGGCGAAAACGGACAACTTGATGCGGAACGGACGTTGTCGTTGCTCGACTCCTATCACAGGACCCGGGCCCTCACCGATGGCGAACGCAACGCGTGGCCGGTAATGTTGCGTGCCGGAGCTCTGCGCTTCTGGCTATCGCGGCTCCATGATTATTATTTACCTCGCGCGGGAGAGCTGACTCATGTAAAAGATCCTGCGCACTTCATGCACATTCTGAAGAGTCATTCGGCTTTCCACTCCGAACTGGGAGAAGTTTGGGTTTGAGCCATAGTTCATTGGTTGAACCGAATAGCGGACTTTGCATTATCGGAGAGAGAAATGGAAGTTAGGCAGGTTGATGCAAAGCAAGGATGGCAATGGATTGTGTCCGGCTTTTTCCTGTTTCGTAAAATTCCGCTGGTCTGGATAATCTTATGCACAACACTGTTGATGATCGCTGTTGCGCTCTCACTTATTCCCGTGGCAGGGCAGCTTATTTTCACGCTGCTCTCGCCGGTGTTCCTGGCCGGGCTGATGATCGGGTGCAGGTCGCTGGAACAGGGTAAGGAACTGGAGCTTTCGCATCTGGTGGCGGGTTTTCGTGAAGCTGCGACGCCTTTGATCACCATAGGGGGAATTTACCTGGTGGGGCAGATACTGATCCTGGGCATTTTCATGCTGGTTGGAGGAGATGTGCTGATGGGCCTGTTGATGGAAGGGAAGCGCGTTGACGAGAACGAACTGAAGACCGTGTCCGGCGACATGCTATCCGCCTCCCTGGTAGCGCTAACCCTCTCCATTCCACTGATGATGTCGGCCTGGTTTGCGCCCTTGTTGGTGATATTCGAGGATATGGGCGCGTTGGAATCGATGCGGGTGAGCTTCTTCGCCTGCTTGAAGAACGTGGTCGCATTTCAGCTTTACGCCATCATCATCCTGGTGCTGATGGTGCTTGCTGCGATGCCTTATGGTCTGGGGTTGTTTATCCTGGTGCCCACGCTGTTTGGCTCGATATACGCAAGCTACAGGGACATTTTCCCCCAAACGCCGGAACCGGCATGAGCTATGCTTTACCGTAGCGCGGGTTATCCCGCGTCAGGCAGGCGTCAGCTTGGCATATTCCAGCAGCAGCCATTTCGTCCCGGCGCGGTTGAATCGAACTTCCACGCGGGCGTCCGCGCCCCTGCCTTCGCAGTTCAATATTACTCCGGTGCCAAACTTGGGATGAATGACATTCTGCCCTATCCTACAGCGTGAGGATAGAGCGTCCTCCCCCACAGTTGGCACAGTTGGTGCTGTGCTCAGCGCGCTGGCGACCGGCCGCCCCGCGGACCGATCGAGCGGTGAATTCCAGGCCTCCGTACTACCGGCCCATCCTTTCCGCTGCGGCTTCAGCCACTTGAGTAAATTTTCGGGAATTTCCTGCAGAAAACGCGAAGGGATGTTATAGCGTGTCTGGCCGTGCAGCATCCGGCTCTGAGAAAAACTCAGGTAGAGCCGGCGCCGGGCGCGGGTCACTGCCACGTACATCAAACGCCGTTCCTCTTCCACCCCCCCCGTTTCATTGCGGCTGTTATCGTGGGGAAACAAACCCTCTTCCAATCCGCTCAGAAAAACACTGTGAAACTCCAGCCCTTTTGCGGAATGCACTGTCATCAGCTGTAGCGCATCCCTTCCTTCCCCGGCCTGATGCTCTCCTGCTTCCAGTGAGGCATGGCTGAGAAAAGCTGCAAGGCTGTCGTCTTCGGCCTCATGCACGAAACTGGCGGCAGCGTTGACAAGCTCGTTCAGGTTTTCCAGGCGATCGGCCCCCTCGCGCTCGGTACGGTAATATGCTGCCAGTCCGCTGTGTTCCACGACGTGCTCCACGGCCTCGGGCAATGGCAGTTTTTCGCATACGTCGCGCATGGATTCGATCAAGGCTATAAAACCACCAACGCCTTTTTTCGCCTGTTCCGGTGCTGTCCGGCCAGTACCGGAAGAAACGGCCGGCAGGGTATTCACTGACGGAAGCGCTGATCTTCCGCAGCGCTCCAGCATGGCTGACCACAAACTCACGCCCTGCCGGGAAGCTTCGTCCTGGATTTGCTCCAGACTGCGTGTCCCGATACCGCGGGCAGGAAAATTGACGACCCTCAATAGCGCGCTGTCATCATTCGGGTTCGCTATCAGCCGAAGGTAAGCCAACGCATGCTTAATTTCCTGGCGCTCGAAAAAACGCATGCCGCCATAGACGCGGTAAGCCAAAGCCGCATTGAACAGTGCGTGCTCGAGTGTCCGTGATTGGGCGTTTGAACGGTACAGCAACGCAATCTGCGAAAGCGCTATGCCTTCCGCATGCAGCGACTTCACTTCATCCACGACAAATGCGGCTTCATCGAGATCGGTGAGTGCGTTATACACGCGTATCAGTTCGCCGTGGCCTTCCGAAGTCCAGAGATTTTTCCCGAGGCGTCCGCTATTGTTGCGGATCAGTGTGTTCGCCGCGCGCAGGATGTTGCCGTGAGAGCGATAGTTTTGTTCCAGCTTGATAATTTTTGAAATATGAAAGTCGCGCTCGAACTCTTTCATATTTCCCGTATTCGCCCCGCGGAAAGCATAAATACTCTGATCGTCGTCACCCACTACGAACACCGCCGTCCGGCTGCCTGCAAGCAGCCTAAGCCATCTGTACTGCAAGCGGCTTGTATCCTGAAATTCATCCACCAGGATATGAATGAAGCGCGACCGATAATGTTCACGAATGATTTCATTTCGAACCAGCAGTTCGTAACTGCGAAGCAGCAGTTCTGCGAAATCCGCCACGCCTTGCTTGTTGCACTGTTGCTCATAGGACAAATAAAACTCAACCATCTTGCGGGTGAAATCGTCGTAGGCCTCGACCTCTGCCGCCCGCATCCCCTCCTCTTTCGCATTATTGATGAACCACTGAACCTGGCGCGGAGCAAATTTTTCCTCATCCGCTCCCAACCCCTTCAACGTCCGCTTGATGAGCGCCAACTGGTCGGCCGAATCAAGGATCTGGAAAGCCTGCGGCAGGCCAGCGTCGTGGTAATGGGCGCGCAGCAATCGATTGCACAATCCGTGGAACGTTCCAATCCACATGCCGCGCGTATTGATCGGCAGCATGGAAGAAATGCGCACGAGCATCTCCTTTGCCGCCTTGTTGGTAAAGGTGACGGCTAGCACGCCATGGGGACTTGCTTGCCCCGACTGGATCAAATGCGCAATTCTTGTGGTAAGCACGCGCGTCTTGCCGCTGCCGGCGCCTGCCAGCACCAGGGCCGATTGGTGCGGCAGGGTTACCGCCTCGAGCTGTTCAGGATTCAGGTCTGAGAGCATGGAAGAAATTCAAAAATCGTCTCGGCAGGCCATCGGCTGAAAACGAAGTAGTCGAGCTATTCATCCGGAATAACTCGGCAGTCATGAAACGAGGAAAGCGAACCGCATCGCTTCACGATGGGCTCGCTGTTTTGGGTTGAGATTAGGAAAAAAACTTATTTGTTCCGGCTTTTCGATACCAGATCCAGGATCAGCGGAGTCAATATCAACTCGATTGCAAGTCCCATCTTCCCGCCCGGAACCACGATCGAATTCGGCCGGGACATGAAGGAATCATGAATCATCGCGAGGAAATAAGGAAAGTCCACTCCCTTGGGTTCCCGGAAACGGATTACGACAAAACTCTCGTCGAGGGTGGGGATGTCGCGTGCAACGAAGGGATTGGAAGTATCTACCGTGGGCACACGCTGGAAATTGATATGCGTCCGGGAAAATTGGGGCGTGATGTAGTGCACGTAGTCGTGCATGCGGCGAAGAATCGTGTGGGTCACCGCCTCGGCTGAATAGCCACGTGCGTTCATATCCCGATGGATTTTTTGTATCCACTCCAGGTTGACGATGGGTACCACGCCTACCAGCAGATCCACATATTGCGCTACGTCGGCTGTTTTGCTTTTCACCCCTCCATGCAAACCTTCATAGAAGAGCATGTCCGATCCGGGCCTGATCCGCGACCATGGGGTAAAAGTACCCGCCTTCTGCTTGTGAGGCGCAGCTTCTTCGTCGTTGTGCAGATAGAGGCGGGTCTCGCCTCCCCCGCTTTCTCCATACTCCTTGAACAGGGCTTCCAGCTTTTCGAACTCATTCGCCTCCGGACCAAAATGACTGATGGGGTGGCCGCCGTCTTTCTCCGATTCCGCGACTGCGGCTTTCATTGCGTCCCGGTCGTAACGGTGGAAACTGTCACCCTCCACCACCGCAACAGTCAGCTTCTCGCGACGAAAAATATGCTCGAAGCTATTTTTAACGGTCGATGTCCCGGCGCCGGATGATCCGGTAACGGCGATAACGGGGTGCTTTAGCGACATACTGGTATTCTCCTCGATATAAATGTAATTACTGTCCGCAGCCAAGGCCACACGGTCGGAACTCGACCTGGGCAGCAGCTTTTTTGTCAAACATGATACCTGTTTTTCAATGGATTTGGGCTTGTATCGCACGGAATTTTGGCGTGGCCGAGTCCAACCCATAATGCATGGGAAAGGTTAGCTGCCGGAGAGGCACAGTTTGACATTTCTTCCGGTGCAGCATAAAATGCGCGGCTTTATCGAATATGCAGGACTAGCTCGTGAAAACCTTTTCAGCCAAACCACATGAAGTGCATCGCGACTGGTTCGTGATCGACGCGGCCGACAAGGTGCTGGGCCGTCTCGCTGCGGAGATTGCCCATCGTCTCCGCGGGAAACACAAACCCATCTTTACGCCTCATGTGGACACGGGTGACTTCATTATCGTGGTGAACGTGGACAAGTTGCGTATCACGGGAAACAAGGCGGAAGCCAAGAAATATTACCGCCATACGGGCTATCCCGGCGGCATTTACGAAACGAATTTCGCAAAAATGCACGCGCGCTTTCCCGGCCGGCCGCTGGAAAAAGCGGTAAAGGGAATGCTGCCGAAGGGCCCGCTGGGGTATGCAATGTTAAAAAAGCTCAAGATCTATGCAGGAGCAGCACATCCGCATGCGGCGCAGCAACCGCGGCAACTTGAAGTCAGGGGTTGATATATGGGTATAAGCTACAGCTATGGCACGGGCCGCCGGAAAAGCGCGGTGGCACGGGTGTTTATCAAACCGGGAAAAGGCTCGATAATTGTCAATGACAGGCCTGTGGACAGCTTCTTTTCCCGCGAAACCGGTCGCATGGTAGTGCGGCAGCCTCTCGAATTGACCGGAAACCTGACGACTTTCGATATCATCGTCAATATCCACGGCGGCGGGGAATCGGGACAGGCTGGCGCTGTCCGCCACGGCATTACCCGGGCGCTGATGGATTACGATCCGACGCTCAAGCCGATACTGAGCAACGCGGGCCTGGTTACGCGGGATGCGCGTGAAGTTGAAAGAAAGAAAGTCGGCTTGCGGAAGGCGCGCCGCCGCAAGCAATTTTCCAAGAGATAAGCTGCCTCCTCTTCCCAAAAGCCGCCTGTTTCTGGCGGCTTTTTTATTTGTTGCTTATAATCAACGGTCGGAAAAATGGATAGCAGAAGAACCGCGGACAGATTCTCATTTATATCATTTTGCGAAATAACTGATGATTAAAGTCGGCATTGTAGGTGGAACAGGTTATACCGGGGTGGAACTCCTGCGCATCCTGTCACAGCATCCCGAGGCAAGCCTGAAAGCCATCACTTCCCGCAAGGAAGCAGGCATGGCTGTCACGGATCTTTTTCCCAGCCTCCGCGGACGGTTCTCCCTCAAGTTTTCCGACCCTGCGGAGGCGGAACTGGATCAGTGTGATATCGTATTTTTTGCTACACCGAACGGTATTGCCATGCAGCAGGTCCGGCCCTTGCTGGATCAGGGAGTACGGATAATCGATCTCGCGGCCGATTTTCGCATTCGGGATGTAAGCGTATGGGAAAAGTGGTATAGGATGCCTCATGCCTGCCCCGACCTGGTCCAGGAAGCGATATATGGATTGCCGGAAATCAATCGCGATAGAATCAGGAGCGCGCGGCTCATAGCCAATCCCGGCTGCTACCCCACTGCCATTCAACTGGGGTTCCTGCCGCTGATAGAAGCGGGTGTCGCGGACCTGGAACACCTCATTGCGGATGCCAAATCCGGGGTTTCCGGAGCGGGCCGTAATGCCGAAATACATACCCTGTTTGCTGAAGCTTCGGATAACTTCAAGGCCTATGGAGTCCCAGGGCATCGCCACCTCCCGGAAATCCGGCAAGGGCTATCCCTGATGGCGAAGCAAACGGTCGGCTTGACATTTGTTCCGCATCTTACTCCCATGATCCGCGGTATTCATGCCACCCTTTATGCCAGGCTTACGTCCGATGTCGACTTGCAGGCATTATACGAAAAACGATATGCCAACGAACCGTTCGTGGATGTCCTACCCAAGGGTTCTCATCCGGAAACCCGGAGTGTACGAGGTTCGAATGTATGCCGAATCGCCGTTCACCGGCCTCAGGATGGCGAAACCGCCGTCATACTTTCCGTAACCGATAACCTCGTCAAGGGCGCAGCAGGGCAAGCAGTGCAGAACATGAATCTCATGTTTGGCTTGCCGGAAGCCATGGCTATCGATTGTGCCCCCCTTGTCCCTTAGGGAAGCACTGAACAAATCTCCGCTGGGGCAACGGCGGCTTTGCCGGATTGGATGCGGAAAAGATAGAGCATTTCCCTTCGAAGATGCTCCGCGGTAGCGACTACGGGCTTCGGTGAGTAATCCCGGTGCGGCCTCAACCGACATATAGACATAGCGAACCGATTCCGGGGAACATAGTCTGACTTTGATGCAAAAGAAATTCAAGAGAAAAACAGGGATATTCGCACCACGAGTTGCAATACGCCCGGAAACTTCCTGGCGCTCCCGCTGGCTCATTATCGGTATCCTTGCCGTGCTGGCGCTGGTTCTATCATGGGGAATGTACGATGCGGGCCGCAAGTTTTCCGGCTTCAACAGGCAGGAAACAGATGAATCGAGCGATGAATTGGCCCGGCTGTCTCAAGCCAATACACGTCTACAGCAGAATAATGAGGAATTGCGAATGAAGGTTGCAGGCCTCGAGCGTCAGCTGCAGATGGACCTGGTGACCCATGAAAACGTAATACAGCAGGTAAAAACCCTGGAAAAGGAAAACACGCGCTTGACGGAGGACCTCGCGTTCTTTCAAAATCTTGGCAATGTCGGCGGGAAGGAACATCGGGTATCCATTGGCCGCTTGAAACTGGAACGAGGGCAATTGCCCGGAGAATACCGGTATAGCGTGCTGCTTGTCCAAGGTGGACGTCCTATCAAGGATTTTCAGGGGAGCCTGGAATTTGAGGTCAGTTTTCGGCAAAATGGGGAAAAGAAGATGATTTCTCTTGCTGGTGAAAACCCCTCGCAGAAATTTGACGTCAAATTCAAATTTTATCAACGCATAGACCGGAGCTTCCGTCTTCCTGCGGATGCCGTTCTGGAAAGCATGCAGGTGAAAGTATTTGAAAACGGGCTGGCGCAAGCCAGGCTGACGCAGACAGTGAATCTGCCTTCTTGAGGAAAATTATCAATGTTCGGTAAAAAAACGAGTAACCCCCAAAATCACATCGATTCGCTCATCGGGGTTGGCACGCGTATCGAAGGAAGCATCCATTTCAGTGGGGGCTTGCGGGTGGACGGTCAGGTTTGCGGTAATATCATCGCGACAAGCGATAAGCCCAGCACGCTCGTATTGAGCGACCAGGCTGCGGTTGAAGGAAAAATCGAGGTTTCGCATGCAGTCGTCAACGGTACTGTAACCGGGGCCATATATGCAAGCGAATATGTGGAACTTCAACCGAAAGCCAGGATTATCGGAGATATTCACTATAAGTCCATGGAGATTCAGCTGGGTGCCTCCATCGACGGAATGTTGCACCACCATGATGCCGGCCAGGCGCAAAATAAGGTGATACCGCTGATACCCGCTACACACTCCGATTGACCTGACTTGATCTGACATGAGCGGAGTTTTTTTACCACCTTTTATTTGGAACTCGGAATGAATACGACAACGGGCGCGGAAACGGTTATGAAGATGCAATTCCCATTGATCTTTACCGATAGCGCAGCAAACAAGGTAAAGCAACTCATCGAGGAAGAAGGAAACGACGACTTGAAACTGAGAGTATTCGTTGCAGGTGGAGGATGCTCCGGTTTCAAATACGGGTTCACCTTCGATGAGGTAACGAGCGAAGACGATACCGTAATGGAGAAGAATGGGGTCAAGCTCCTTATAGACCCCATGAGCTTTCAGTACCTGGCCGGAGCGGAAATCGATTACCAGGAAAATGCCGAAGGTGCTCAGTTCGTCATCAAGAATCCTGGCGCCTCGAGCACTTGCGGCTGCGGATCATCGTTTTCGGTATAGCTCGCTGTTCTGATTCCTCTTTCGCAAGGAAGGAGGCCGAGCGGTGCCTGTGGTATGCCTCATTGCATCGAGCTGAAGACTGGCCGCTAATTGGGATAGATTGCGCCAAGGATTCGTGGCCCTCTGGCGCCTGTTACCGCCGGAAGGCTGGCCGGAATTCTGTTTAGGGCCTGCTCCGCCAGCCACGCAAAGGCAAATGCCTCGAGCCAGTCGGCATCGACACCCAGCTTGTCGGTCAATTCCACGCTCTTCCCCGATAACGCTATACGCAGCTTTTTCACCAGTTCGGTGTTCCGCGCCCCGCCGCCGCAAAGATAGATTTCGGTAGCGTCCGGGTAGTACGCCAGGACGGGCGCCGCAATGCCCTGGACGGTCAGCTGCAGCAGAGTAGCTTGCACGTCGTCCGGCTCTTCGTCACCGGATAGCTGGCTTTCCAGCCAATCCAGGTTGAATATTTCCCTCCCCGTACTTTTAGGGGGAGGCGTCGAAAAAAAAGGAAGTGCGATCAATTCCTGGAGCAATGACGGAATCACGGACCCCGAGCCGGCCCAGGATCCGTCTTTATCATATGCCTGCCCGGTATGTTTCAAACACCAGGCATCCATCAAAATATTCCCCGGGCCGCAGTCGAATCCGGCGACCGGGTTACCGGGCGCGAGACTGGTCAGGTTGCTTATGCCCCCGATATTGACAACGATCCGATGAGTTCGCGGATCGCTGAACAGAATCTTGTGAAACGCCGGGACCAGCGGTGCACCCTGCCCGCCGGCGGCGATATCCCGGCTCCTGAAGTCCGCGACTACGGTAATGCCAGTCAATTCGGCAAGCAACGCCGGGTTGAATAGCTGAATGGTGTACCCCTGCCCCATCTGGGGACAATGCCGCACAGTCTGGCCATGACAGCCCACTGCCGACACCTCTTCGGGTGATATGCCGCTTCCGTCAAGAAGTCCTGATACCACTATGGAATAATGCTGCGCCAGTTCATTTCCGAGCATGGCCGCTCGATGCAGCTCATCGCTGCCGGTCTCGCTCAGCCCCAGCAAGCCGCTACGCAGCGCGCTCGTATAAGGGAGGTAGAAAGTGCGGATGACTGACGGAAAAGCGGAACCGAAGTCTGCAAGAACGGCATCGATCCCGTCCAGGCTCGTGCCGGACATGATGCCGATATAGTAGGATGCATCTTTCAATCTGCTCGCCGCCTCCATGAGGCGGGTAGTGAAAAGGTGTCACATACCGAGCCGTTCCCTACCGGAAACAGCACGATATGCGTGGTTAATCCAAGAGTGATACGCTGGTGCCGCGCAACATGTCCAGGCGCGCCATCAGGGGCTTGGTGTACTCGTAAAACGCCGGCATGTATTTTTGAGAGACGGGCGTAGCGGTTGGCATGGCCAGGCGCAATGGATCCCGCTGGACCCCGTTTTCGCGAAATTCATAATGGAGATGTGGGCCCGTAGCCATTCCGGTTGCTCCCACATGGCCGATTATATCGCCCTGGCTGACCCGTTGCCCGGAACGCAGCCCCTTCGCGAAAGTCGATAAATGGCCATACACGGTGGAATATCGGTCCTGGTGCTGCAGAATGACGACGTTGCCGTAGCCGCCCTGCCAGCCGGCAAATGCAACCGTGCCGTCCGCGGCCGCCTTGACTCTCGTACCCGTGGGCGCCGCATAGTCGATACCGCTATGCGCACGCCATGTTTTGAGAATGGGATGAAACCGGGCGCTGGAAAAACCGGAGCTAATACGGGAAAACTCCAGCGGAGAACGCAGGAACGCCTTCCTCAGATTCTTGCCGTCGGGTGCGTAATAACCGCTTTCCCCATTTTCTGCCTGAAAATATATCCCGCGATGGGGTGTTCCCTGGTTGATGAACTCCACTGCCAATACCCGTCCGGGCCTGGCCGGCTCTCCGTTGCCATAAAGAGAGTCATAAACTACGGTAAAACGGTCCCCCTTCCGTAAATCCCGGTGAAAATCGATGTCGGAAGCCAGAATATCCACGATTTGCGTCGCCACACTTTCCGGCACCCCGGCAGCATCGACCGCAGCAAAAAGCGAACTGTTTATCACGCCGGTCTTCATCTGGATGTGCGTCTCCAGCTTGGGCGGCTGACTTCCTACTCTAAAGCCGCCGCCATTTTTTTCCATGACGAGTTGCTCACTCCCCCCCGGAAAGTAGCGAAGCAGGAGCAATTCGCCTTTTGCCGTGGTTTCCACATGGATGATCTTGCCCGGCACCAGCTGGTGCATGGCCTTGACGTCCCTGGCGTCGCGAAGGAAATTGACGGAGTCCTGGCTATTGATGCCCAGCCTGGACAGCAACGCGGCAATCGTATCGCCGCTCTGGATACTTTCCTGGCGCCAGAAGGTCATATTGACCGGGGGAACGGGACTTACTTCAGGAAGCACAAGATTGAGGACAACATCTTCTACGGGGAGTCCTTCCACGGAAGTATCGGGCGCAATGCCGAATGCCGCGACCATGCCAAAGAGCGGAAAACTGGATAATAGGATCAGCCAGCGCAGTCGTTTTTTAGTCAGCGCCAGCGGTTTATGCGCTAGAATGCCGCTTTTATCGCCCAGCATGCTTTCCCCGGTCAGATTAGAATGCAGAGTTTAACATGTAACTGCAACCACGTCGACGTAAAGGTCAATATGCCCATCTCCTGACAGGATATATTTTGTTCCTGCGCCGCCTTTGCGTATCACCCCAAAGCGGACCACCCACTGGTTCACTGAGAGCAGTGTGTCCTGCGCGATCGTTCACTCTGGAACGACTTGCGCAATCAGTGGCGGCAAGGCCTGCCATTGGCTGGTTGATACCATTGTTTCTTTTTCCAAACCCCACACTGACCCCCTGGAGCGTGTTTCATGTCCACGGAAGACCTGACGCTTGATCTGTTGGCATATCATGCTTTTCCCATGCTCGCATCGGCTTTCGCCGCACGAAAAGAAGCCATAATCCGGCAATGGGAAATCGTGCTCGTACAGACGCTGCCTGCCGCAGACGCGCTTACCCTGCAGAATCTCCGCGACTCGATCCCCCTGATACTGCAGGAAATCCAGGATGCATTCGAGTCCGACAAACCACTCGTCACGCAAAATCTGGTTGAAGGCAGCAAAATGCATGGCGAATCGCGGTTTCAGGAAAACTACAACATCCGCGAACTGGTGGTCGAGTACCGGCTGCTCCGCCGGGTGATTATCGAGCAGATCTCGGAGGAATTGGAGGAAAGACTCGACACCCGGCATAATGTTGCTTTGAACATGGCGGTAGACACCGCCCTGCAAAGCGGAATCGTCATATTTACCGAGAATCTGCAGCAGCAGATCAAGGCCGCTGCAGAAATCCAATCCAAATATCTCTCGTTTCTTTCCCACGACCTCCTGAATCATCTCAACCACGCCATGCTTCACGTGCAGCTTCTTACAAGGCGGCTCGCCCCCATTCCCGACTATGCGGATAGCGTAGGAGAGCTGGAATCCGTGAAGCGTGCAATCCTCCAGACCACCTCCGGGATGGAGCGGTTGTTGCAATCGGAGCAGCTTCGAAAACAATCCGCTCGCCACTCGACGGAGATGGTTAACTTGGAAGCACTGCTATCGGAAGTAGCAGCCCAATGGGCGCATGAAGCGCGATCCAAGGGGCTGGAGCTCGACGTCGACGTGCCGGGAGATGCGCAGGCAATGAGCGACCTTGGCCTGCTTACCCTGGTGCTGCATAATCTGCTCGGTAATGCGGTGAAGTATAGTTCGACGGGTAAAATACAGGTGGCGGCCCGCCGTGTCCCGGAAAGGGAAGATGTCTGCTGGGTTTTGATCGTGAGCGACCAGGGTCCCGGCATTCCGCCCGATAACCTCAGCCACTTGTTCACCGCCTTCCAGCGCGGCGATACTTTCGGAAAACCAGGAGTAGGGTTAGGGCTCTCTATCGCTTCGGAGGCTACGAGACTTTTAGGCGGCAAACTGGAGGTTGAATCGGAAATAGGAAAAGGCTCTACCTTCCGTTTGATGTTGCCAAGGCTACCTTGAACTACGCCAGGCTCCGCATATTCCGTGAGGGTGCGGCGCCAGCGGGAGCGCACCCGGCGGTACCGCGGCGATCCGGCGTTTCCCACCAGCCGCTCCCCGTCGCGGGACTCCCAGAAGACAAGCTGCGGCAAGCCAAGTCCCGGATAAAAGCCACGGCAATCCCCGTATAAAGGATCCCGCAAGACATATCGCATATTGCCGCGTTTCGATCGAGACCGGCAATTCACCTACTCAACCAGGTACCGCAAATCAGTATCCGCTCGCAATTAGCCATCTCCTTTTTGATCGGGGCATCGACCGTTCCCGGTTTCGCGCCGTTTTATCTTTTCCCCGTTCCGGTCTTCACGGTAGCCGTCCTGTGCCATTTCTGGCGCATGAGCGTAAGTCCATTGCATGCTGCCTTGCTGGGTTTCTTCTTTGGCATGGGACTATTCAGCGCGGGAGTAACCTGGCTGTATGTGAGCCTGCACGATTTTGGAGCGATGCCGATACCTGCGACGATACTTGCGCTGGTTTTTCTTTGCGGCTATCTCGCCTCGTTTCCCGCAGCGGTGGGCTGGACGCTGAAAAAACTGAATATTGCGAATCCTGTTATCTGGGCACTCGCCGCCGGTGCATTGTGGGGCCTTTCCGATTGGTTGCGCAGTGTATTGTTCACAGGGTTCCCGTGGCTGACACTGGGCTATTCGCAGGCTCCCGCCAGTCCCCTGGCTGGCTATGCGCCAGTGCTGGGAGTGTACGGCATCTCCCTGATTCTTGTTTTCACCGCGGCGCTGACTTGCCTGTTTTTAGAAAAAAGGTTTCGTACGCGGCACTACCTGCTGCCCGTGGTCGCGGTGTGGGGGGTCGGTCTCGGCTTGCAGCACATCGAATGGACCCACGCACAGGGCGAACCTGTAACGGTGAGCCTGCTACAAGGAAATATTTCGCAGGACTTGAAATGGCGGGAGGACCAGTTGATTACTTCGATGGAGACATACGCCAGCCTCGCGCTGGCAAGCTCCAGCCGCTTGATCATCACTCCCGAGATTTCCATCCCCCTATATCGGGATGAAGTCCCGTCAAGCTATCTCGCGCAACTTGGCGTACATGCCAGAAAAAATGATGGGGATATTCTTATCGGAATGGTGGAAGCGCCGGGAGGAAGGAATGAATACTACAACAGCATGTTCAGTTTTGGCGTATCCCCCGAACAAAGCTATCGCAAGCATCACCTGGTGCCATTTGGCGAATTCATCCCATTGAAGCCGGTGTTTGGCTGGATAATCAATATCCTCAAGATTCCCTTGTCGGACTTTTCGCGAGGCAGCCTCGACCAGCAACCCATGACTCTGGCCGGGCAAAAAGTAGCGGTAAACATCTGCTACGAAGATGTATTCGGCGAGGAGATCATCCGCCAGCTGCCTCAGGCTACTTTGCTCGCCAACGTGAGCAATGATGCTTGGTTTGGCCGGTCCATCGGTCCCCGGCAACATTTGCAGATCTCGCAAATGCGTGCGCTGGAAACGGGGCGCTATATGCTGCGCGCAACCAATACCGGCGTGACCGCCATCATAGACGAACGCGGCAGGGTGAGGCAGGAAGTCGAAATATTTACCAGAACCGCCTTGAACGGGACAGCGCAGGGGTACACCGGCGCGACGCCTTATGT
>DASZUL010000031.1:0-30055 GCA_035547595.1 Nitrosospira sp. | reverse complement strand
CATGTTGCCTCCTAAAGTAAATAATAATGGAAGATCCCTCTGGTCAATTTTGTCTCCAGGCCTGGAGCTTCCTTTTTAGGTGGAAGTTGGCGCCATCTTAAGTGTCAGTAGAAAGGTCCTCTGTACGGTAAAGCACTATGTGTAGGATTAAATGTTATTAGCTCGACGAATATTGGATGTCTTTTGCTTCTGGTCTTGCCACAGGTGACATATCGCTGCGCCAGCATCGCAACAGTCTGTTGCTGGCGTATTTCTTCAGTCCGCAACTTACATTTTTTTTGTATTCCTTTTTGCATCGGCGTAAACGATCTATAAATTCCATTACTCGGATAGCTTTTTTGGTAGAATATGCGCTGCCGGAAACTGGCGGGATATAAGATAACGGTGGTTTGTGAATAAGGATTTCAAGCCGTTCCGGGAGTCTGTTCGATCCTGCTTGCCTCGCCAGATTTTTGTGACACGTAGCTGGCCTGACTCGGTTTGAAGAAATTCCGCAGTCCCCATCGTCTAGTGGCCTAGGACATCACCCTTTCACGGTGAGTACAGGGGTTCGAATCCCCTTGGGGACGCCAGTTCTCTCCAATAGCTTGATTGCAAAATCAAATCAAGCGAATCAATAGGTTCAATTTCCAAGTGTATAGCTAAGCTGTTACACTTGGGGTGTGGACTTGCCATCACAAATTCATATGTTTAACCGCGATGTGATCGGCCCGGCTTTTTGTAGCCAACCCCAGAGTTAGTTGTCGGCCGTATTGATTGACCAAGAATACTGTAATCGCCGACCAGGCGGGAAAGAGGAATAGTTGGATTATTCTTGCGGGGCAGTACCCAAGAATGCCAAGGAGGCGAGGAAGAAAACGAGGTGGAGAGCGAGGAATAAGTTGTCGCCCTCAAATAGGCCCGATTTTCTCGCCACATGGATTTCTTGGCACGCTGGTCACGCCTTCCGACCCATCATATTCAATGGGAAAATAAACCCGGTTTTTGGTCCACAGGGTAAATGGCCAGCCTCCTGTCGATCCGGAGCTGTCCGCATCAAATTCCCGTATTAGCTCCTCTTGTGAAAGGGTGCAATCAACAACATCCTTCCAAGATTCATTCTTTTTCTCCATTTCACTGGAGATAAGTTTTTCCCAGCAAGTATTTGCCATTTTGTCCCCCTGGCAACTATTCATCCAAGCCACTCTAACACGGTTCTTTAATGGCGGAATATGAAATTCTTTTTCCTGCATATACTGCGGATTTGGTCGATTCCCCTTGAGGGCGCCACCTTAACCCCACTTTTCATCCGGCGCGTATCTTTTCCGCACGAGCAGGCAGAATCCAGGGTCGATCTTCGAATCATACCTCTCAGGAAATCATCGGGATGCTCGATCGAGCATCGCCCCATCTTCTGCTTGGGCTGATCGCTATTCCTTTTATCGTGAAAAATTGGTTGTTCGTTCGTCTATCAAAGTGAGGCTTTGTCATTGGGGCCTCATCTCCCTGTAGTCCCTCACACCCGCTTCGGCGGGTGTTTTTCGTTCAACACCCCGACGGCGGACAAATCCGTGGCAGGGTGTTTGCCTGTTCCGGTACTGCTTCGGTATCAGCCGCGGGTCCTGCAGATGCGGCTACTGTATTTACTGGGGAAGGCTATACGCGGACTACATGCAATATGAGAGGACAATGGGGCAATGGGGAGTGGAAGAAGGCCGAATGTGGAATGCGGCTGACGGCTCGCGAATTGTCCCTTTAAGGGGAGCCGCTAACTTTTTCTGATCGAAAAAAACCAGAAAATTAGGCGGAGGATTGAACAGATGGCTGGCCATGGGGGACGATCTTTCCGGAAGGACTACGCAACTCCATATCCTCCTTATTGCCCACCACGGTTAATCTGCACCACGGGCAATCCCCGATGATTATTCGCTTGTAGCGGATTAGGCCACGAAGATCTTTAGCCTCTGGATATTCGATCCTTATCGAGGAAACTGCTGGAATGCAGGCCTTGCAGTCCGGGCAAGTCAGGAAAAGCCGTTGAACACTCATAGGTTGATATCCCCCAATACGTGTCATTGATGACAGGCTTAAGTGCTTAAGCCATTACTACACACAATATAGGATATTTGTTACACAATTGTGACTCAACGTTAACCACACTTCTCCAAAGAAACCGATTGTCGGGAACCCCTGATGAGTATTTCAGAATGAGAGATCTGGCAATAAGGAGACCTCCAATCTGCTGGCACAATAGGTTTTCATTTATGACCCGCCCATAAGCCGGTGGGTTTTTACTGGATGTCCGGTTCCGCAATATTGACCTGCGAACTCAGGTTTCCAGCATAAGGCGCGACCCCCACGCATGGGCCAGATTGCTTTGCCCAGTAAACCTTGCATTCGGGCCAGCCGGTCAACTGCTCTTCAAACAGGTAGGGATCCAGTTTTTTACTCGAGGATTGATAAATACCGTCCGCGATGCGAACTATCGATCCATCCGCGTTGCGGATGTAGGGTACCAATTGGCTCACAAGGAACCTCCGTTTAGCAGGAAAGGCATTCAGAGGAAAAAGGTGAGTAAACAGTATAGGCGACCCGCCACGGAATTTCTGTCAAGAAGTGTAAAAGTTATCAATCTCTTTATTTAGGCGGATCTTTGTTTTGGCAGTAGGAAAATAGTGTCCCGATACTTGTTCACGTCACTTATTGCCATTAAATACCCAAAAATAGGGTGTATGCGCGCGAATTATCCGGCTTAAAGCCGGTTTGGCGCCTTAATTCATACTGTCCGCATGGTTCGATGGGTATTTGTCAAGTATTTCTTGTTTTATATTGCAGAATTGTTAAAAGCAGGGAATCCGGACAAGTTTGACTGGATACCCTACAAGTTTCATGGAAAACATGGGACAAGGGCAGATCTTGCGAGCATTTGTATCGATACATGCAAGATCAATACCGACCCATGGAGAAGGGCGGATCAGGAGCAGAATAAGGCCGTGGGAGACCGCATCACAACCGCGATGGGCCTAGTGGACAGTAAAAGAAGTGTAGCGGGAACCTGGCTAGAAAAAACGCCGGGCAGCCTGAGGGAAAGCAACTGCCCGGACATGCGACGGGCCGATGAAGCCCGTCAAAGGGGCACAATCACTATATAGGAGTTGTATGTAGGAAATATGACGCTTCCCGCACAGGAGTCCTTTTAACTGCCGTTAATTACTGCCGAGCCGTAGGTAGCAGGTTCCATGCCCGGATTCCCGAATTTATCGTCAAGCTCTTCATGCAGGCTTCGTGATTTTTGCCCAAGCCATGCAAAAGGCACTCTTGCTGCGGCGAGTCATTGCTCGTCCTCTACAATTCGATATTCGACGATGTCGAATTTGCTCAGGTTATTGAACGTCCAGCAGAAGAGCATCGCCTTCGTCCGGTACAGCTTGCGGCCGTCCCTGTATTTAACGTCCACCAGCGTTTCTCCCGGCACCGGCATCTCGTTACCCGTAAACTCGATCCATTCGCTCATGACAATACCCTATGTAGTAATACCGCTTCCGATACCCCAACACGTGTACAGGGTTTTGGTCCCGCGATCTGTTGGAAGCTTAACAATCGTTGCTGAGCGGCAACATGCCGTGGCACCACCTCACATACCAAGTCAGTAGTGCCATTAAGTAGGCGAGTGTGGTAATAGACGCAATGAAACATGGCGCCCATCACGGACCGGGTAGGTTGTCCCGGGAGGATGGCAAAGCGGGATAGCTCGGCCAGTCTCCGGCCCTGGCTCCGCAGCGAATCAAGCTCGGCTGGATAAGATTCATCCGCCAATAATCCCAGTACCCCGTCCAGTTTTACCAGCACCGTGCCTACCACGGAACCGTAGAGTTCCGCATCTATAACGACATCATTTCCAGTAAGCATGTGATTTGGTATGTATCCTTGTTTCCAATATGCGGCGCTTATCAGCCATTCCGAGCGAACCAGCGATCTACCGGTGCGAACTATATAGGGGCCGAACCTTGCCTTCACAGCCTTATCCCAAACGGCAGCCCCATTTCGGCTGCCGCGCATTTTCCCAGGAATGGTCCCGGTTTTCTATTATCCAGTGCTGCAATTCAATTTCTTTCTGGTATTCGCAGTTACGGCTACTTATCGCGGCAATTGCGATGCTCGTTGCCATCGGCACCGCCGGTTATCGAACGCATCAGGCAGCCATGACCGGGGATAGTGCTCGGCTGCAGGCATATTTGCCGGGCGTTGCCGGTAACCGCGGATTTGATGGCAGCTGCACTCATAAGACTCTCCTGTTGAGTTATTGTTTGTTTGACACTCGGGAAGCAGATTTGCCGGGTCTTGCGAAATGCTGCAAGTACCCGTATTGCTGTAGCTCAATCACCACATTCCTGATAACAACTATTACGGCCGGCAAGTCCCGTTTCATGACCCCTGGATCAAAGTTTATTAGCGGGTATCCAATCCAAGGCTGGGAATCTGGAATAACGGCTGGCGATAAACCTCATCGGGCGTCGGTATAGAAGCGGTGCAAGATAAAACGGAGCTCGCCGAGGAGAAGTATCCAAAGAACAAATCAAAGAGGAAACGAATCTATGGCCGGGCTGAATTGGCGGGAAGAAAATGTATCGCCAGGCGAGATGGCAAGGCAAAAAAAAACCGGACAGGCTCATGGGAAGGATCTCTGTCCGGCGGATGACGACATGAAGTTCGTCGAAAGGGCAACTTCACTATACAGGCATTGTGTGTAGGAAATATGACGCGTTCCCGCTCAAGAATATCTATTGAATGCCGTTAATCACTGCTGAGCTATAAGTCCATCGGTACTAATATGCTATGTCGGATGAATAAAGGAAACTTCCCTTCATTTGAACTCGCCAATCATGGAGGCAGCCATGGCAGACTTGCTGGACGAGCTTAGGGAACAAGCGCGGATATGCGCGAATGAGATTGCCAGAACGCAACCTTCCGGCTCGGAAGTGGCGTTCCAGGCCGACAGCCGGGCCAAAAGATTCGCCGGCATTCACTGCCCAACCTGCTGGGTAAAATATGATCGTGCAGTTCCCCTGGAAATTCGCGAATCCGAGCACGGAACCAAGTTCTTCATATGCAAGCATTGCGAATCCAGCGGAGTATTTTAGGTTCCCTCCGGTGTGTATCCTCACTTGAATAGCTGATTAACCATCCACCTCAGGATTCTCCCTTAATTGCCTATAGCGTCGGGCAAGGATGGGCCGGGAGTTTCCAGGCACAACTCCAATCGCTTTACCCGAGAGATCCATTTATAGATCTACCGGCCGACCGGCGGTGCGCTCTGCAAAAATCTTCCAGGAATATAAGCCGCTATCTGCTACCTGTACCATGGTACAGGATGTACTTGAGTCCAATAGCTATATAGCATGGGGCGGGTAAGATGGCTCCCGGTTCTGTTGATTTCATTTCATCATCCGTGGAGGGAATGTGAATAAATTTTTTCGTACGACAATCGTATCCGGAATTCTGGGCGCCGCCATATTGCCTGTCCAAGCTGCACCTATCTATGTGGGAGCCGATTTTTCCGGCACCATCGTGACCACCGGCGGCCTGGCCAACAGCCTGGGCTTGCAGGGGACCAACACATGCAATAGCTGTGCCGCAGGCACCGTGAGCGGGCATGTGCTATTTGATAAAAGCCTCATACCGGGGAGCGGTACCGGTACGGTCAACATCGCGCTTACCCCTGTCAGCGGTGTTTCCAACAACACCATTTTTGACATTGTATTTGGAAGCCAGCCACTGGGATTTGCATTCGGGGATTCGAACGTATTGAGCGGTCCATCGATACAATTCCAGAATGGCGTATTCAACGGATTTTCCTTCGTGGAAGATTTCGTGGTCAACGACAAGACCTACGAGCTCAACATGCAGGGATCAAGCTGGACTTTGAATTGGCTAAAAAGCAATTCCACCATGGATCTCGTCGCATCGGGCTCCCTGACCGTGGGAAACCAGGGGTTGACGCACCAGGCCTATGTCGATCCGGTTTCGTCACAGCTGCCCGTAAATCCCGAGTCGCCGGTAAATACCGTGCCGGAACCGACGAGCATCGCGCTTATCGTCCTGGGAATCTGGGGCATTGTCATGACACGCAGGCGCGAGGCGCATTTACAGGCTGAAAGGACCATCGCGCATAAAAATGCGAGCCAGAGCGACAATAGCCAGGTTCGTGATCCAGGAGAGGCGGTAAGGAACGCCACTCCCGCATCCGTGTAATTCTCCGTTTAACGACAGGTCTGGAATTTCACGCTCGAGGCGCAGAAATTCAGCCTGTCCCAATTCAGCCTTCCCTCCCGGGGCGACGAATCGCGGTTCGCCGCCCCGCTTCCTGATCACAAAAACAGCGGCGGATTTTCAACAATATTATAGCCTGAACAATGTGATCAAATAGCTCAGATTCAGCTATTATCCAAACGCTTTCCTTTATCCCATCCGTATATTGCCTGTTTGTATGGCCATAAAAAGTAGGATAAACGGTTAAAGGTATTCTCCTCTGCCACGCAGGGAATTGTTTGCATTAGTTCGCTGCCGAACAGAAATATTGTTTCAAAAAAACGATTATCAGGTCGTGATGTAGATCGAAGAGGAGAATTAAGATGGGAACCGTTCTGATGATTATATTGATACTTGCGTTAATCGGGGCAATTCCAACCTGGGGTTATAGCAGCGGCTGGGGTTATGGTCCGAGCGGCGGCATCGGGTTTCTGTTGCTGATAGTGATAATCCTGGCTATGTTGGGCCACATATAGCCTGGGTAGGCAAAAGGCGCCGATGTGCGGAGCGCATCGACCCTTTGCCACGCCCACGATGAGTTCCAATAACACTTTCCCTTCTTCGCTACACCGCCAAATTCCTCATCGCTTATTCCCATCCCGCCAAACCTCTTCTATACTTTTCTTCTAGCTCGATGACGGTGCGGTCTGTTGAAGACCGGAAGCCGGATGAACTGGAACCGATGTGGCGGGGCGGCGACGATTCACTCTTCTGGCTGAATTGGCCTGACAGTTTAAGGAGCCCTGTGTCCAGGTAAGCTGATCACCGTTGGCCGGTGCGGATCGCTCACCGTTTCTTGAATTCGCCAAGCAATCCTGAACCTGGATGAATTTCAGCGAATGCATCTTGCCGAATTCGATCCGGAACCGGATGCTTGTTTTAAATTCTCACACTTGCCCTGGAAATCGCTCCGTGAGCATCAAAAATTACATCATTATTTTCATCTTGGTAGCGGGGATCTCCGCTTGCAGCTCCATGCCGCGGGCGCCGGGTGTCAAGATAGACGACTTGCCGCCAGAGCAGCTCAGCGCGGTCCATAACGTCAAGATCTATAGCCAGGCGAAGGGTATGCGGCAGCAGCTCACTATCCTGAAAGGGATCGAAGGCGTTTCCTGCAAGCGCTCATTCTGGGGCCACGCCGCGACGAAAAGAGATGCAATCCTCCAGGCTCAATATATGGCGCTCCAAGCTGGCGGAGATGGGATCATCAACCTGCAATGCCAGATTCCCCGGGATGCCGGCGCCAAGTACGATTGTTCGAAAGTGGTGATATGCACTGGCGAGGCGGTCAAGCTCGGAGCGCGTGAAACGCGGGAGAAGGCTGAGCCGGCGCAGTGAGCAGATAGGAAAACCGGTCGTGCGGATTTCATGAAAACCTGTCTCCGCCGGGGCTGCACGCCCCGGCATCTCGACTGCTACCTGGTGAGCCCAGAAATTCCTAAGTGCAGCAGAGGGTGACTTAAAGGTCGTCAATTATGTCCTTTACGGCTTCCTTGGCGTCACCGTATTTCTTTTGCGCCTTGCCGGAGATTTGCTTACCCAGCCCTTTGGCCTCCTGTTCTTTGCTTCCTACTGTCCTTCCAGCTTCTTCCTGGATTTTTCCTGCGATGTCCTTTGCAGTTCCTATTACTTGATCTTTGTTCATGATGCCGTCTCCTGTCAAAAGATTGAATGAGATTTTGCCGTATCGGATACTGCTCATGCGGCATGGGAAATCAGCTTAATGCCTTTGCACGGCTCATGCTGTGCGGTATCCCACACTGGTTAGTCTCTGGCGCTAGTAAGATCCCGGTTTATTTTTCTCATCACCTGCATAACGTTGCGCCAAGGGGTTTTCGTCCCCTATGTTCGGTTTTGTACAGTCGGCCGAAGCGTTTGCTTCTACTCTGCCGTTGGCCAATCGCGGAGGGTACGATCATGGGCGTCACTCATAAGCCTTTGAAGGACCAGGTCGTTGTTTTAACGGGTACATCCAGCGGAATTGGCCTTGCCACCGCGAAACTGGCTGGGAAGCGGGGAGCCAAGCTGGTGCTGGTGGCGCGCAGTTCGAGCACCCTGAATCACCTCACAGAGACGAGATAACCGGCGCCGGAGGTAGCGCGATCTCCATTGCCGCGGATGTCGCAGACCGTGCCAGGATGCTCCTGGTGGCGCAGGAAGCGGCTCGTCATTACGGCCGCATCGATACCTGGATAAGCAACGCGAGCGTATCGATCTATGGCCGATTGGATGCCGTGAGCGAAGAAGACAGCAGGCGGCTTTTCGATACCAATTTCTGGGGGGTGGCGAACGGATCCCTGGCGGTGCTGCCGTATCTGAAGGCGAATGGCGGTGCGCTTATCAATATAGGAAGCAAAGTTTCCGAAGCGATCGTGCCGCTGCAGGGTATGTACACCGCTTCCAAGCATGCGGTTAAAGGGTTTACGGATGCGCTGCGCGTGGAGATAGGGGAGGTGGACAAGGCTCCCGTGAGCATAACGCTGATCCAGCCGACCGCAGTGGATACCCCATATCCGCAGCCTGCCAGGAACTAAATGGACAAGGAACCCAAGCTGTCTCCTCCGCTGATTGATCCCAAGGATGTGGGAGAGGCTATCCTCAAGGCGGCGATAGAGGGCGGGCAGGACGTGAAAGTGGGGGCCATGGCCTACCTGAACACCACGGTGGCGAAACTTATGCCCGGCCTGGGCGACAAGCTGTCAGCGAGAAGAGGGGATAACCAGCAGGAGGATATACCCCCCGATCATCCGGAAGGGACACTGTACGAACCGGGGGAAGACCGGATTCATACACGGCCATGGCATTTCGTGATCCGGATATCCACCGGGACAGGTAAGCAGATATTATCCACGGGCGCGGCCGGAGGCGGATTTTAGCTCTTCGGTGCAGGCAGGCACATCACTTGAGGATGAGCCGGAGATACCTGTGGTATCGGCACTTTCCGTGCAAGGGACGAGAGGCGCTATCCCCAGGCTGGGCCCTGAGTGCGCTGCCCAGAAAACCTTTGATTCGGGAAAGCCCGCCAACTGTTCCTCATATACATAAAACTGTACCGGGCCATCCGGATAATTTGCAAAAGCGTAGTCTACCCGCTCGATCCTGCCATCCTGCTCCCTCATGTATATGACATACTCCGCCATTTTATCGGCCTCTCACGTTATAAGGCTTTTGAATCACTTTGAATGATGAGTCGATTGCCGGAAAGATCACCCGGCATCGACATTGATGTCCCGGTTGGCGTATTACTTGGTTTTTAGTTTTTTATGACAATGCCGAATCTACAGCCCGGATACCGGCATTGCTGTTTCTGCCAGTATAGTGCTAATGGACGGGATTGCAAGTTCTCCTGGCACTTTCGTATTATCAAAGTGGGATTTATCCCGCAATGGCGTTAACATGCTTTTCGGGAAGGCGGCTTCCGCCTGCTCGAATAGAACGGGTACCAAGTTCAGTCGTTCAGGCATATACTCGCCAATGAAAACAACCTTATGCCGGGAGTCAACACAATCCGCACTGCACTTTTGGCAGGTATCGCTGTCGGAGACGGTATGCGCGCTTTCCGGATATTTCTCATATATCGTGCGCATTCGAACGGAACATCGAGGCAGGCTTATATTATATTGAAGCCAATGCTATCTACGCGAGGTACACCATGAAGAACCCCTTCGTTGTCATCAGTAGAACACGCCTGGCCCTGTTTTCGGGCCTTCTCGCCGGAATGGCAGGCATGGCGTGTGCCCAAATACCCGGACCTGGGCAATTCGGCGGACAGGGACAGGGTGGCGCGCCCGCGGGCCAGTATGGGGACATGAGAAGCGTCCCAATGACGCAAAGAGGCTCCTACGGGCCAGGATATGCGCCGGATACCCGGAATAGTCCCATGGGGCAAAGAGATCCGTATGGGAGCCAGTATCCTGACCGGAGAAACAATTACATCGACTCCCAGCGCACATACGGCGGAGCGTCTTCGCAGTATCCAACCGATCCGAGGAACGCTCCGCTAGGCCAGAGAGGTGCCTATGGAAGCCAAGGTGTCTCCGGAGTCTATGGCGGGTCCGGCAGCAGCTATGGCGCCTATGGAACAACAAGCGGAACAAGCGGTTATGGCGCAGCAGGCGAAAATACAAGCCAGTCGACGCTGGATTCGCGAAATGAACCTGTCGACCCGCTACACACATACGCTAGCCCGGCAGTGGGACAGTATCCGTCGGATTCGCGAAATCCGGCAACCGGTACGCAGGGCACGCAGCCAGCCTACCGTCCTTACGGCAGCACAACGGGAGGAGGAGGGCGGACCGCGTCGGGGACCAAGCGCGCGCCCAATGAGCCAAAGCGCATCTATGGCAGCGCAAAGACTTCGGATGATCTGGCACCCGGCACCGAGAGCGCGGCCATCAAGCAATTCGGGGCGAAAGGAAAGGATGCAGCCACAACCGCCACGCCTTATCCAAGCGGTGCGGAAAATGCCGCCGCCAGGAAAGCCGATGGAGCCGATCGAAAAGGGCAAGGGGAGACAGAGCAGCCCGCATCACGTTCGGAGCCGGAGCAAGGCTTTGGCAGGCGAACTGATACAAAGGGTGGAGACCGTGGGCTCGAACGCTCGTCCGGCACGCGCAACCTTCCGGGTGGAGATGCAGTTCAGCGGAGCCCGAGGCCGCGGACAGGGGACACGATTCCGCAAGGCGACGTGCCTGAGGAATCGCCGAAAAAACGCGCCCCGGCCGGTGGCGAAAATATGGGAGAAGGCATGGGTTCCATCGGCAACCCACCAGGCAATCCGCAATAAAAAGGTGAAGTTCGCCGGGCTGGCGACAACCATGATGAGACGGGAAGGAGGAGCGAGGCAGCCGCGGGTTGCAGCCTGAGGTTGCGCACGCTGTGCGTTTTGGCCTGTTACTCTTAGCTTCGTTACGTGGGTGGGGTTGCTGCGCAGCGCAGGCAATCAGTCCGGGGATGGGGCGCCTGAGAGCGCGAAGCCTACAGTCGGGCCTGACTCCTTTGCCCATACCACTTTCGATTCCGGCCACCCGGTCAACGATTCTTCATGCAGGAAAGGTCCAAGGCGATCGTCCGGCGAGTCGAAAAAGGCATCGGCAACACGCTTGATCGTGCCATCGGCGGTTCGGAGATAGGGGATATATCTGGGCGCCATATGTCCTCCTCGAATCAGCATTGCGAAAAAATGTTCTAAGAAGCCTTAATCAAACAGTAGAACAAATCTTTCACCCTGAGTAGGGGGGATGGCTCCATCGTGCCAGGGCTTTAGTTCCATCGTGCAACCTTGAGGCTGCATGTGGTTGGCACGAGGATATCAGGAAAAGCTGCAGAGAGGGGACAATGGGGAAGCGGGCTGGGTGGGCGTGAATTAATCCAGCGGATAACCGGGCAGGAACTGGAAGCGGATGCGGTGCAGAGGGCTGTGTATAGGCGTTTCTCAGGGCTGAGAATGAGCTGCCAATGAGCTACGGCATGCTCGATTAATTCAATTTGGAAAGGCTGCGTAGCGGAGCGATGCCAATGCTGGGGCCGGCCGGCTTCGCCCAGAATACTCTTGCTTCAGGCCATCCGCTCAGCAGTTCCTCGTGCCGGTAAGGAATGAGCGATTCATAACACCAGAACACCGGATGATTGCTCCTGCGTTGGATGATTCCTTCCCCGGTGCGCATATAGAGCACGTATCCGGTCATTTCTTTCAAAACATCGGGTGAAGCAGGATTTGCATTCATCATCTCTTCCCCGGATGGACGTCAGGAAGGGAGCAGGAGGTGCGGGCAATCCGCAACCCGTCAGCCGAGGTGCTGGTACCCGGCAGGGTGAGAGGCAAGGGGGGCGATGCCCACGGCGGGCCCTGTGCTGGCGGCCCACAATACTATCGATTCGGGGAATCCTTCCAGTGGCTCTTCGTGGGTGTAGGGAGCCATGGCGCCGTAGGAATCTTCTATCGCATGCTGAAATCCGTAGATGACATTCTTCATCCGCATGATATGACCCTCTTCGGTTCGCACATAAACAATATATCGCGACATCGCATGCTCCTGCTGGCTGGTAAAACAGGGTAGGAGCCTGAATTGTAGCGAGGGTTTGTTGCAGGATTTATACGATCATCAGATAAGCTTATCGTTTTTTCGTATCATTCTGGTTCAGAGTTTCCTTAGGGCTGCGGGAGCAGAGGCGGGAATGAAGGCGATGGTTCCGGCATCAGGACAGCAAACGTAACGGTTGCTGTCCTGGCGGATGAATGATCAAGGCTTGCCCATACACATCCCGATACAATCGATGCCGCCCTTCGCCGGATCGCAGTTATCCGCGGTGTCATCCACACAGGCCATGCCGCCGGGGCAAGCGATACCGCCGGGTCCGCCGCAGGGCTGTTTCGCCTTGCTGACGGAGGTTCCACCCACGCAAAGACCGGGACAGTTAATTCCATCCTTTGCTGGATCGCAGTTATCTGTGGGATTGTCGATACATTTCATCCCGCCAGGGCAGGTCATAGCGCTCGACCCGCCGCAGGGCGGATGAGAAATTTTTGAGGATTTCGCAGCTGCCGTACTTCCCTGTCCGGCGGAATTCACCTTTTCCTGCGCAACAGCAGTCATTCCGCTTGCCAGGGCAACGATGAATGCAGTGAGGATGACAACGTAATTTATGGTTTTCAAATGAATTCTCATCGGATTTTCCTCGGTTTCGTGGCCAGGAGTTATTAAGTAAGGGAAGCGGCGGAAAGAAATGCCCAAGGTTCGCGAAAGATGCATTTATTCCATGCCGGGGCGTTCATTTTCTGAGTTACCCAATCTACCCAATGCAATTTCTCTCGATTACCGCTGTCCGCTGCACCGCGGAACGAAGGCAACGGCAGCAACCAAGGAAATGGCAGGAATGGGAGCAGAAGCTTTTTGCAAAAAAAGCGGCCCGAAAATGCCGCGGCCACGGTCCACAGCATGCTGGCTGGATTTCCATTTCGCAAGGTGCGGCGTTGCAGAAAATGCGCTAAGGCATTAGTGTATATCCAGAGATTCCCGGGAAGAGAGTGTTTTTCGGGCAAAGCGGGGCAAAGACAGGCATGAGCGGATAGGCATGAGCGCATATGAGGACGGATAAAGACTGGGATAACGAGGAGCTGAGAGCGACGGTAGAAGCCTACGTCGAAATGCTGGAGCACGAGCGGGCAGGGCGTATTTTCGTAAAGAAGCAATACTGCAAAAAACTCGCGCAGGCATTTGGGCGGAGTGAAAAAGCGTATGAGAGCAGGATGCAGAATATTTCATATGTGCTTTCGTTGATCGGGCGCAACTGGCTGATGGGCGTCAAGCCAACGAAAAATGTCGGCGCCGATATAGCGGTAAGGATCGAGGCATTGCTGGAAGAAATCGGCGGATATGACGATCCGCCCGTGGTGGCTTTCGAGATCGCGGTGCGAGAAGAAGCCAATCAAAAAAACCTTGCCCAGCCGGACGGCGTGCCGACCCCGAAATCCAGGCGAGTCAGCCTGACGCAATTCGAGCGTGATCCCCTTGTCCAGGCCTGGGTTTTGCAGCAGGCGAAGGGGGTTTGCGAAGGCTGCGAGAGACCGGCGCCCTTCCGCAGCACTGACGGCTTGCCCTACCTGGAGCTTCACTACCTGCGGCCACTGGCGGAAGGGGGCGGCGATACTGTAACCAATGCGGTGGCGCTGTGTCCAAATTGCCATCGTGAAATACATCACGGCGCCAACGCCCAGGCGCTGATCGCGTGGCTATACGATACCGTTGCGAGATTGATGCGGAGGTAAAAGCAGTCCATCGGCTTAGATCCGTGCCATTCTTGCACCAGTAATCCACTTCCTGTCTCATGGAGCACGTTCTCAATATTTCTCCTCAGCGCCCGTCCTGATTTCCAGTTAAAGATTGCTTTAATAGATGCCCTATGCCGGAACTCCACGGTTAAACCACGGTCCCATGAGGGAAATAGGCTGCAGATCGGATTAATGGGAGGCGGCATGCGCTTCCAGCATATTGCTTCGATATGCCGTAATGCGGAATTCGCTATCCACCGATATTCATATGATTCAGGTGACCACAAGAGGAGAATCGATGCGCGCTACCATCGTAATACTGGCTATCATGGGCTTATCTAGCTTCTTATTGGACAAGGTGCATGAAGCGGAACCGGCGGAGAACGCCGTGGCTCTATCCGTTTTGATATCCGAACCCGCGGTTTCCGCCGATGAGGATGTCACGCTTAAAACCGGGGAAAGCAATGGCGGGGGCCAGAGCGTGGCGCACTTAAAGGATATACCTGCGGTAGCCGACCTTGGCAGTCTTCTCCTCATAGGCGTGGCGCTTGCCGGACTGGTTGCAGCCCCCAGGCGGGAAAACCGGAAAGCGCGGAACACGCGGCGGATAACATGATGGCGTGAGTGCACGGGGCCGACCGATGCCCGTTTCCACGGCGGTGCATCTTCAAAAATCCCATATACAGGAGATTTCATGGCAATCACTCTGAACCATACCATTGTGCCGGCGCGGGACAAGGTTCAATCGGCAAGATTCTATACAAGAATCTTCGGCTTCGAATATATCGGCGAATTCTCGCATTTCATCGTAGTGAGAGTGAACGATACGCTATCGCTGGATTTCGATGAGCGGGTAAATTTCGAGTCGCATCATTATGCATTCAAGGTATCCGAGGCGGAATTCGACGAGATTTTCGGACGCCTGAAGGGAGAGGGCATCAAATACGGCAGCGGCCCCTTCAATTCCGAGAATATGAGTATCAACCATAATGATGGCGGTCGCGGTGTCTATTTTCGGGATCCGGGCGGGCATCTTCTGGAAATCCTGACAGTCGATTACGCCATGTCCTGAAAGGAATTGCCGGGAGCATGAACGAAGACCGCAAGCCTGCTATTCCTCTGGCGGGGATTTTGGAACTACCGCAATTATGTTTTTCTGCACAGGTTCTTTCCCAGCCATAAATATCACTGTAAGTAACTGGTTTAATTATACTTAGCTAATATCCATAATATTTATAGGTCTTTTTAACCACTTTACAAAAATGGGTTTTTGTGGTATAAAGAATCATGGGCCAGCGTCACTCATAGTCGGGGCAGTTGGTCGGGGAAGGCGGCGTATGCTTTGAACCTATGAGGCTGTCCAGTAACGGATCACGCTGGTTATTCATGTTGTGATACGTCTCGAGGAGGTTCAAATGAAAACGCTCAGTTCATTAAGTCTGGCACTGCTGCTGGCTATTGGTTCCGCTGCTCCCCTTTCCTGGGCCGGAGAGCCCAACTCCGACGCACTCGAAAGCGGCCAGCCCAAAACGCATGCGCCCGGAGATGACGCTTCAAAAGGAGCGCCGCAACGCGAGTGCTAGCCTAGCCTAGATCTTCAAGAATCACGCTTTGAGAGATAGCGGCAGTGCTGCAGAGAGGTAATCGGCTACTCGGGGACGCCCGCCCCGGCTTTGATCGGCAAGCGGGCGTTTCCTCTTTCGTTTCCCCGTTTTTATTCCTGGATTGTTCGCTTGCCCGCTTCAGTTTTGCCCGGACACTCTCACCATTGATCTGTATTCCGGCTATCCGCAACAATTAGCGTTTCAGGAATTCAGTGGCGTGCCAGCAATTTCCGGTTGCCCGCTTTTCTCATATTAATTAAAATCGCAACGTTCTAAAGATGAGTCTTCGCGCGAAGGCTCACACCGGGTTTCTTTAGCATGAGTATGGCCGCGCCATCGGCATGGTTTGCCTCCGATGCGCCAGGGCATCCTGGCAGGTGATGCGAGCGGCTGAAACATAACGAATGGTCCCGCCACTTCGGCAGTAGACAAAGCGGGACTTCCAGTCGGAGCGCTCATGAAAACATCCCTATGTATCCTCAGCCTGATTGCGCTGACAACCCTGGTGGGTTGCAGCAGCGTTCCACAGAAGGCGGGAGCAAAGGCCATATCGATACCCGTCGGTGCGAAAGTGGATCTGGATAACGTGCAGCGGGTAAAGGATAGCTTGTATGCCCAATATGAGCAGTGGAAAAATACCCGCTACCAGATCGGCGGGTTGAGCCGGAACGGAATTGATTGTTCCGGTTTCATACATGTCACTTTCAAGTCAAGACTGGGAATAATATTGCCCCGCTCTACCGAATTCCAGGCGGAACTGGGCGAAGAGATCGATAAAAGGGAACTGAGGGCAGGCGACCTGGTCTTTTTCCGCACCATCAAGTCCGGCAGACATGTGGGTGTCTACCTGGAAGATGGAAAATTTCTCCACGCCTCCTCCAGCCACGGCGTTACAATATCCGGGTTGGCGGAAAGCTACTGGAAGTCCGCGTACTGGAAGGCGAAGCGGCTGGACAGTTAAGAAGCCTCTAAAACAAGTCCATCCTCCTCGCCTTTCGCGCATTCCTATCCCTGCAAAGCTTCCATCGCGCCAGCGAAGATTTGTTCAGCATTTCCTTGAATACCAGCAGATACCGGCGGCAACGCGCCGCATTTGAAGTCCCTCCAAGTCTTTTATTCTTTTGACGGCCTACCGGTAATCGCTTTGTGATCGGTAACTGCGGAGGAGGTAATGGGAGGAGGTCAACGGGAGCACTCATAATCATGCGAAAGCAGATTGTCGTATTGGGGATCGGACTCGGTTTCGTTATCCTGGGGGGATGCAAGAATACTCCCCCGCTCATGCCTATGCCACGAACGGAACAGACGAACCCGCCGCCGGCAAAGGCTGAAGTGGGAGAATCCGCGAGGAAGGCCGCGAAAGATTACTCGGTGTGCGTATGGTCGAATGCCGAAAAAATGAGGTTGGGTTCGACCGACGTCCGGCTGGTCGTGGATACGGCGGAGAGCAGCTGCAAAAAGCGCGCCCAGCGGCTTCAATATGTACTGGCGGCTGACAAGATGGATCCTGTTTTTGCCCGTTCCTACATAGAAACCATTTTGGAAAACACAAAAACCGAAGCTACTGCTCTCGTCCTCAAAGGCAATGCGAAAGACGCGAAGAACAGGGAGGGAACCCTTCTACAGGAGTAATAGCCTGTTGCGGGAGCTGGCGGGCAATGTGGATTGCCGGGGCAAGATGCGCCAGGGCGAGGGTGCGGCGATCGGATTGCAGAGACCATGGTGCCCCGGGTGGGGGATGGGGTCGAATAGCGTTATCAGCTCCCCTGCCTGCCGCCTGCAGGCAGCCGCCAACTCTTACTCTTTTTGCTCGTCCTTCTCTTCCCTTTCCTTCGTTCTGTGGCCGCGGGGCTTCACGGTCAAAACAGGGCAGGATGCATGACGGACAACATATTCGGCGATGCTGCCCAGGGTCAGGTGATTCCACCCGGTGTAGCCGTGGGTGCCGAGCACGAGCAGGCTGGCAGCATGTTCGGCCGCTATCCGGACGATCTCCCTGCCGGTCTGGCCTTCCGCGAAGATGGTTTCGACCTGCATGTCGAGAGATTCCGCCACTCCCTCCAGCATCTTTCGTCCTTCCATCCGCGTTTTTTCCATGCTTGCATCCACCCACTGCTCGAATCCCGGGGTGAAATAGTAGGGCGAAGGCACCATCCACCCACTCGGTTCAAACACATGCAGGAGCTTGAGCTCGGCTTTCAGCGAGCGGGCCATCCATGCGCCATAGCGCACGGCCTCTTCCGATGCCTCGGAAAAATCGGTGGCAAGGATGATTTTATGGACGAGCGATTCCATTTGATGTCACTTTAAAGGGGCGCCAGAACTGTTCCGGTCATGGATATTCACGCATTGTCAGTCCGGTACGAATTTCAGCACGTTGCCGTTTATGCAATAGCGCTTGTAACTGGGCGGCGGACCGTCATTGAAAACGTGCCCGAGATGGATGCCCGAGCTTGCGCTGCGCACTTCCACCCGTCGCATGCCGTGGCTATTGTCCGGATGCAGGGTAACGGCGCCTTCCAGCGGATCGAAAAAACTGGGCCATCCGGTGCCGCTTTCAAATTTGGCATTGCTGAGAAAGAGGGTTGCGCCGGTAATGGGGTCGACAAATTTGCCGGGACGCTTTTCGTCCAGGTTTGATGCAGTGAAAGGCGGTTCCGTGCCTTGCTGGAAGGCGATTTTCCGCTGCTCTGGCGACAGCAGGTAGAACCCGAGCCACTTCCAGAAATTGGCTTTCTCGCCGTTATAGCCGGTATAGCGGGCCACTTCCTTGCCTTTTTCGAACAGGACGATGGTGGGGGCGGCAAACAGGGGTTTCTCCAGTGTCCAGCCGGTGGGCACAGCGCTAGTCATGGTGGCGACCACCGCCACATCGGCCTGCCACCGGCTCAGCACATCCTTGTCGAACTGCTTGCAGAATTCGCAATTCTCCGACTCGAACACCACCAGCTGCCGCACCGGGTTCAAATCGCCCCCGCTCAGGGGCTTGGCGGACACGCCCGCATTGGATGAACTCTCTGGCGCCCGGGCAATTTTTTCCGGCGCGGCAGGGTACTTCACCCCTGTCCCGCCCAGGCCGCAATACCCATCCGGGTTCTTTTTCAGGTAATTCTGGTGGTATTCCTCGGCGGTGATGTAGTTTTTCAGGGGCAGGATCTCGGTCGTGATTTTGCCGTAGCCTGCATCCGCCAGTGCTTTCTGGTAGACGGACCGGGTCGCCACCGCCGCGCTTTTCTGGTTCTCGTCATGATAATAGATGGCGCTGCGGTAGTTGCTGCCGACATCGTTTCCCTGGCGATCGCCCTGGGTGGGATTGTGGTTCTCCCAGAATTTGCCGAGTACTGTTTCCAGTGGCACCCGCTGCGGATCGAAGGTGACCTTGACCACTTCCGCATGGTTGCGCGCCGCGGCCTTGCCGGCACGTAGCATCTTTTCATGGGCCAGGATGTCCTGGTAGCCCACGCCGGTGCGGTCGCCCCCGGCATAGCCGCTTTCCACGTCGATGACGCCGGGAATTTCTCCCATGCGTTTTTCCGCTCCCCAGAAGCAGCCCATCCCCAGCACCACATAATCGTTTTTCCCATTGTGGGGCGTCATGGTTTTCTCCTTTCCTTCCAATGCGTATGCGCCCATTATAATGCCCACGCCTGCCGCAATCGCGATTGCAATCCTTATGGTCTTCATGATCTTCCAGTCCGTGCTATGCATGTCTTCATAGACAGTTTATAGCGGGGTTGGTTTCGGCACCTCCGGTTTGCCGCCGGCCAGGCCGGCCGGACACATCAAAGCTGCGTCCAAGCTGCCGATAGATGATTTCCCTGCCTTATATCTCCACCGGCCTGCACGGCAGTTCTTCGGGGGCGACTTCCCGCGACCGGGCCATCAGCCGGCATGTCTGGTTGGCAAAAGCCTTATCCATTTCATCTTTTTTGCCGGCAGCGCTGACAGGAACGAAGGGCTGGTGAACCGATATGGGCGCCATGCCGACGGTAGTCTGTTTTGCCACATCCACGTTCTCCGCGGCGGCGAGGCTCCATGTCGCTGCCTGCAAGGGCATGAACAGGCTGGCTGACCGTACCCCGAGGATCAAGTCGAAATCCATTTTCCAGAAGTAGCGGGACAGCATGAATGGCCCCTGCGCAGGATCGGGATACCGCATGGGAAACCCCGTGCCCGGCCGGTCGGAGATGCGCACCGTGCCGCTGGCGGATCCGGTGCTGGTGAGCACCAGGCTCCTGTCATCGATGCTGAAGGAGCTGGTCGCATCCAGCACGTCGCGGCAGGGAAGCACGGTGTTGCACCTGCCGTAATCGAGCAGCAATTCGCTGCCATCCTTTTCCGATGTGTAGAGCCCGATCCGCTGGTCGCCGGTAAGAAGCTGGTAGAACCCGATGGAGTCGCCGGCAAATCCAGTAAGGTCGACATCCGCCGAGGCAGTCATGGCGAAGTGGACCCGGGAGAACATGTTGGTGCTTTTTCGGAATGAAGGCGCAGGCACGCCTCCTGACGGCTTGCCGATGCTGATCTTGTTGACATTAGCGGCGACCAGCGCGCCGGTGATGTCGGCGGTGACGGTAGGCTTGAAGAAAAACAGTTCCACCCGCCGGTTTCGCGCCATGTTTTCTGGCGAGGTTTCGTCAGCCAGAGGAAGCGTCGAGCCGAGGCCCTCTATGATAATGAACGATCCGGGAATGCCCTCGGATTCCAGGAAGGATTTCAGGGCTTGCGCCCGATCCAGCGCAATTTTTTCATTGCTTGCCTTGTTGCCGCTGGCACTGGCTGTCCCCTTGATTTTTATGCGAAGATCGGACCGCGTCGCAGGCGTTTTCCCGGTACCTGCCAGAAGCCCTTTCCAGCGGGCTGCATCCTGTTTCAGGCTTAGCCGGTGCTGTTCCCGCAACTTGCTTTCGCCCACGCAGAAATTCCACAGGATGGCCTCGGTCGGTTCCTTGGGGTTGTCCCCGGACTTGAATACCTTTCCTTCATTCTGTCCTGCCCACCTGGCTTCATCGGAACTGCTATCCGAGCAGGTATCTTTTCGCTGGATTCTCTTTGCGGCTTGCACGCCCGTGAAAGTCAATCCGTGTCCCGCAGTTTTTTGACCGGAGGGCGCGCGGGCGATCCGAAGAGAAGGTTGAGGAAGCCGATCCCGCGGCGCTTGGTTTTCGGCGGAGTGGCTTTCCATCGGCAGCGGTTGCGGACCATATGGCTGGCCGGGAGTGCCTAGTGGAGCATCGGCATCGACCATCCCCAGAATATCGCCAGCAGAGCTGTTTTTCTGCTCATGCTGCTCTTCCGCCGCCGCAGGGGCTGGGATTGTGCGCTGGATGCCGGAAATTCTGTCTCCCGCGGTGATATTGCCTCCCCGTATCATTCGCGCTACGCGCTCGTTACCAAAAAGGCGCTGCAACTGGAGAACGGCGGAGTGGGGTCCGTTGCCGCGCAGCCGTACCGGAGGCGACCCGCGGCTGATAGCCTGTGGTCCGGTATTTGCCTTGGGTTCAGTCAGATATTGCGCCGCCATGCGCCGCTCCCCGAGCTATTCATTCTTTGTCTTTATATCCGGCCGTAATGCGGCACTATTCCAGCCTCGTGCAGGCACGCCATCTTTTGCTCCTGCAGCTTAATGATATGCGATTCTTCGGATAATTCCAGCATGGACCGCAGCGGGGCGCACCATTCCCGTGCCAAGCATGGCAGCCCCGAGGGCGAAGAAGAAAATCAGGCTGATATCCTGATTCCACGGCGGCGATATACGGTGGAGCGAGGGAAGAGGCGGAATGAGCGGCGATGGCTTGTGACTTCTTCAGGTGATATCATCCTCCGCGTTGCCTCGCTGTTTCACGCTTGTCGCCTCCTGCCGCTTTTCATCAAAACGCCCGTACCAGCCGTTCAGTATTCTTTTACCTTCACCCTTTGCAAGAGGTCGATCCATGCTGCCTTCCATCGAACACCGCCTTTCCCTTGAACTCGCCGCCCGACCGGAACAGGTTGCCGCCGCCATTGCCCTGCTGGACGAGGGCGCCACGGTGCCGTTTATCGCGCGCTATCGCAAGGAAGCCACGGGCGGCCTGGATGACAGCCAGTTGCGCTTGCTCGAAGAACGGCTGGCCTACCTGCGCGAACTGGAAGACAGGCGAGCCGCGATCATCGCTTCCATCGAAGAACAGGGGAAAATGACGCCAGCGCTGCTGGCCTCGCTCCGGCAGGCGGAAGACAAGACGCGGCTGGAGGATCTCTATATGCCCTATAGGAAAAAACGCCGCACCAAGGCGCAAATTGCGCTGGAAGCGGGGCTCGCGCCGCTGGCGGATGCCTTGCTGGGAAATCCGCTGCTGCATCCCGAGGAGGAGGCAGCCAAATACCTGAAACCCGCTTTCATCACTGACCAGGGCGAGAATCCGGGCGTGGAAGACGCCAAGGCTGCGCTCGAGGGCGTGCGCCAGATCCTGATGGAGCGCTTCGCGGAGGATGCAACGCTGCTGCAATGGCTGCGCGAGTACCTGCTGGCGCACGGCGTAGTGGAATCGAGCGTGATCAAGGGGAAGGAAGAAGCGGGAGCCAAGTTCAGCGATTATTTCGCCTATGCCGAAAAGATAGGCACCATTCCCTCGCATCGCGCCCTGGCAATGCTACGCGGCCGCCGCGAGGAAATCCTGCGCATCGACCTGCGGCTCGAGTCCGAGGCGGAAAAACCCAAATGGGATGCGCCTCCCAATCCATGCGAAGCGCATATCGCGGCATATTTCCGTATCAGAAACCAGGGCCGCCCGGCTGATGCCTGGCTGGCGGAGACGGTGCGCTGGACCTGGCGGGTGAAGAGCTTCCCGCACCTGGAGAACGAGCTGATGTCCGGCTTGCGCAAGCGCGCCGAGACCGAAGCCATTTCCGTTTTTGCCCGCAACCTGAAAGCGCTGCTGCTGGCGGCGCCCGCCGGGCCGCGCGCGACCATGGGCCTCGATCCGGGCACGCGCACCGGGGTGAAGGTGGCGGTGGTCGACCCCACCGGCAAGGTTCTGGATACCGCCGTGGTCCATCCGCATCAGCCGCGGAACGACTGGGACGGCTCGCTGCATATCCTGGAAAAATTGGCGGAAAAACACGGGGTATCGCTGGTTTCCATCGGCAACGGCACTGCATCGCGCGAGACGGACAAGCTGGTGCGGGACCTCGTCAAGCGGCGGCCGGATTTGCGGCTGACTTCGATCGTGGTGTCGGAAGCCGGCGCCTCGGTTTACTCGGCCTCGAAATTCGCTTCGCAGGAACTGCCGGACATGGATGTTTCGTTGCGCGGCGCGGTTTCCATCGCGCGGCGCTTGCAGGACCCGCTGGCGGAACTGGTGAAGGTCGATCCCAAATCCATCGGCGTTGGCCAATACCAGCATGACGTGACGCAGACCCAGCTGGCGCGGGCTCTGGATGCGGTGGTGGAGGATTGCGTCAATGCGGTAGGAGTGGACGTGAATACCGCTTCGCTGCCCTTGCTGGAACGGGTTTCGGGGCTCAATACCAGCGTGGCGCAAAGCATCATTGCTTATCGCGACAGGAAGGGCATGTTCACCTCCCGCGCGAACCTACGCGAGGTGCCGCGCCTGGGCGACAAGACCTTCGAACAGGCGGCCGGCTTCCTGCGCATCATGAATGGGGATAACCCCCTGGATGCCTCGGCCGTGCACCCCGAGTCGTATCCGCTCGTCGAAAAAATCATCGCCGACCTCAAGCAGGACATCAAGTCGGTCGTCGGCAACAGCGGGATATTGAAATCGCTCGACCCCTCGAAATATGCGAGCGATAAATATGGCCTGCCCACGGTTACCGATGTGCTGGGCGAGCTGGAAAAGCCGGGGCGGGATCCGCGTCCCGAATTCACCACCGCCGCCTTCAGGGAAGGCGTGAACGACATGAAAGATCTGCGCCCGGACATGATCCTGGAAGGCGTAGTAACCAATGTCGCCGCCTTCGGCGCCTTCGTGGATGTCGGCGTACACCAGGATGGGCTGGTACATATCTCCGCGCTGGCGGACAAGTTCGTGAAGGACCCCCATGCCGTCGTCAAAGTGGGGCAGGTGGTCAAGGTCAAGGTGGTGGAAGTGGACGAAAAACGCAAGCGCATCGCGCTTACCATGCGGCTGGCGGAGGCGACAGAGGGACGGGAGCCGCGAAAGGGACAGCCGAAGCAGAGCGAGGATTCGTCGAATCAAGGAAAGGGGGGAAAGGTTTTGCCGCGAACCCAGGACCAACAGGCGCAGCAGAAGCAGCAGAAACGGAAAGAAGAGCCTCGACCGGACACCGCCATGGCAGCGGCTTTTGCGAAGTTGAGGGGGTAGAGGGTTGCGCTGAGGTTACCTGTTTCTTACATATCTCAGAGGAGTATGCTCATTAGTTAGTTGATTAGGTACGCCGCTTCGCTGCTCGATGGGGTGTCCGGCTCTTGCGCTGGACGTTCCGCAAGTCGGCCGGTGACATACTTATGCGGCACGCTGGCAATAAGTATCTGGTACGGAATGCCTTCCTCCAGCGCTTTTGCCTGAATATCGCTGAGATCGTCGGACAAAAGGCGGATATTTACACGCCGGTCCTTCGGGCCAGTAGCACGCGCTGCAGCCTTGAGCCGCGCAAGCTCTGCTTTGGTCGCCACCGATTTTAGCTTTCCTTTCTCGAACGCATCGAGCACTTCCTGTTCATACGCATCAATCTTCAGCATCCGATTCACCTCTGCTCAAATAATCCCGTATTGTCTTGCGGCTCGGTATGATGGTTTTGAGGAAGAGGCAGCTTTCTTCCTCGGCAAATGGAATCAGGCAGGCATAGTTGTCCAGACCCGCGACCAGAATCCGCTGCTGCGGATATCCAGCCGGGCTTCATGCGCCACAGGCCTCACTACCCTTTTTCGTCAACCCTCATGCCCGGGAAATTTGTTGCCTGAAGAGCAATTGCATGATGCTGGAAGTCCGTTATAGTAAAGCAGGTTGCTTTTGGCATGGCCATTCTGCAGACAGGGAAATGGGCGAGTGAAGGGTTAACGCCGGGAGAGCCGCTTTCGGGCTACCATGCGGAATTATCAAGGAGGGAAATCATGACAGACGAGAAAAAATCGTACGACGGCAGCTGTTTTTGCGGCGCGGTCCGGTTCACCGTGAGCGGTGAGCCGGAGGCGATGGGTTATTGCCATTGCGAGTCGTGCCGGCACTGGTCGGCGGGGCCGGTCAATGCTTTCACTTTGTGGAAACCGGGGGCGATACAGATCACACGGGGGGCGCAAAACATCGGGACTTACAACAAGACATCCCACAGTTACCGCAAGTGGTGCAAAACATGCGGGGGCCATGTCTTCACCGAACATCCAAGCTGGGGCCTAATGGATGTGTATGCGGCTGCGATTCCCGATTTTCCGTACCGTCCCGGCATACATGTGCACTACCAGGAGACCGTGCTGCCCATCAAGGATGGATTGCCGAAAATGAAGGACCTGCCGAAGGAAATGGGTGGATCGGGGATAACCCTGGAAGAGTGACGGCCGGACAGGCTGACCAGGAACGTGCTGGGCCGCGCTTTCCTAGATGAGCCCGGCGGCCCTGAACGCCCGGGCGTAGATGTCGCGGATCACGGGTTGCTTGTTGAGGTTGTAGTCCATGACATAGCGCGTGCCTTCGAGGGCCGCTCTTTTGGCCCGCTCATACAATGAGCACTCCTCCGGATGTGACCGGAGCCAGTCCCGGAACAGCAGGTGGCGTATGTTTTCCGGACAATCCGGGCCGAAGACATGGAGGTTCACGCGCGGAGCGTCGAGGCGCAGGCAGCGATGCTGGTGCCAATCGGGCTCCCGAACGATCAACTGGTACCCAAGCTTTTCGAGAGCGTTCACGTAGGTTTCCTCATCCGCCGGGTCCTCGACGGTGAGATCCATGTCAATCACTGGCTTTGCGGCGAGCCCGGGCACAGCGGTGGAGCCGATGTGGTCGATGCGCAGCGCCACTGCCCCAAGGGTTGTTTCGATTGCCCCGGAGAGCTCGGCGAACAGGCCGGGCCAGCTGGGGTCGTAAACGACAATCTCGATTTCTTCTTCAGGCGGTTTTCCCCGTACCCAGGAATCATCATCCGGTTCCGGCTCATGATGAGAAACAATGTCTATCACATCGGACATGATTGGGTCCTTATTTCGCTTCAGATGATGGCCATGGGTTTCCGGCCGGGGGCAACAGGTAAAGGTAGAGACTGGGCAGGGGTTGGACAGGAAGTACAGGCACAAGGATAAATCATCCCGCGTTATTTTACGAATGACGGATCAGATGCCACTTCGTAAATAGCTGGACGACTGCCGGTTTTGCAAAAACAAAGCCTCCGTATGGGACGGAGGCTTTGGGGTTGCGGGCGGGTGAGAGTATATTTATTTTCGGGTGAATTTCCTGCTGCGGGCGATGCCGCCCACCAGGGCCAACCCGGCCAGCATCAGGGCGTAGGTTTCAGGCTCGGGAATGGGGGAAATCGATTGTGCCGTATAAACGGCGCCGACCTTCGCCAGATCCGCATCACTGACGGCGAAGACAAAGAACTTGTTGTCCCCGGCGACGCCGGGAAGGAAATCGTTATCGTTGGCCACGAACAGCGTGTGCATGGTGACGCCGCCAATGACGACGTCCTGGCCAAAGGCCAGACCTTCGATCTTGGCGGGAATCTGATCGAATGCGATGCCGTTGGCATGCAGCGTGTCCGCAACATCGAGGAACAGTGCCTTGCTCACTGCCATGGTCGACAAATCCCCGCTCAGGCCGGAAACATCCTGCGCGCCATCGAGGTCGATCTTGAACAGCTGCTTGACCGCGGCCGAGGATCCATCCCCGAGACCTTTGCCGTCGCGTTCGTCGACCAGGAACTGGTGATTGTTCAGGGCGACGATTTCGCTGACGCCGGAACCCGTGGTCAGCTTATAGGCATACTCGTGCGTCGCGCCGGTGGCGATGTCGATGGTAACGATTCTTACATTCTTGTTGCTATCCTGCAGCAGGGGGGCCTGCATGACGCCGACCAGCGTGGTGCCGTCCGGCGTGATCGCCAGCCCTTCTATGCCCTTGTTTGCAACGCGTCCGGAAGTATTGAAGGGGCTGCCTTCCGAAGCGGTGGTGGGGCCCAGCGTGGCCACCGCGAGGTTGGCGGGCAGCGTGAAGGTTTTGATCCTCTCGCCGGTGGCGCGGTCGAACTGGTAGACATAGGGGCCGTATTCGTCTGAAACGAATACGCTCTTGCCGTCGTTGGAAACGCGCACGCCTTCCGGGTCGAGGCGCGCATTGTTCGGGTTGGTGGAAGATCCGGGGCCGAAGCCATCCGAGCGGCCGGTAAAGTAGTGGGTGCCGTTGATGGCGTTCAGCGCGGGTACGCCGCTACCCAGGGCATGGGTGGCGTCGGTTCCCAGGGCGCCGGTGCCGTAGGTCAGCGGCGTGGCGCTGGACATGAGGGTAGTCGCCGTCAGCGCAGGGGTCAGGGTGTAGGGCAGCGATCCCGACGGGGCGGCTATCAGGTTCATCTGGAGCGTCTGGAAGCGGGTGATATAGGAAGTGGTATCTTCCACCAGCGGGTTGTAAGGGGTCGCGTTGGGCCCGCGGTCGGGGGTCGCGATAAAGGTGTTTCCTCCCGTCCAGGCGATCCCCGAGCCCAGGCCTCCAAGCGGGTTTCCAGCCAAGCCGTTTTCCAGCGGTCCCGAAGTCTGGCTCGCAAGATCGGAGAAGGTCCCGCTCAGGGAACCTATGGCGATGAGATCGATGCTGGCATGCGCGGCCGGGGCGAGGACGAGGGAAGCGCAGATGGCGGCGATGAGTTTCTTTTTTTTCATTTGTCATGACTCCGGGCAATGGGTGGAAGAGATTGCTTCTATTGTTGTGGTTTCTCATTACAGGGTGATGTCATCATTGGGAGTCCTTTCGATCATTCCGAAGAGTTCCGGGTGGAAAATTCGGTGCAAGTCTGATAGCCTGACAGCATGGATACTATGAACCAGACTACAACACGGCCCGCACTCGTTCCGCCGGGAGGAGAAAAGAAAGTCTTGCTGCATTCCTGCTGCGCGCCATGCTCCGGCGAGGTCATGGAGGCGATGCTGGCCTCGGGCATCGACTACACCATCTTTTTCTACAACCCGAACATCCATCCCCAGCGGGAATATCTGCTGCGCAAGGATGAAAATGTCCGGTTCGCGCAAAAGCATGGCATCGAATTCGTCGATGCCGATTACGACACGGAAAACTGGTTCGCGCGCGCCAAAGGTATGGAATGGGAGCCAGAGCGCGGCATACGCTGCACGATGTGCTTCGACATGCGTTTCGAACGCACGGCGCTCTATGCGCACGAGAACGGCTTTCCCCTCATGACCAGTTCCCTGGGCATTTCGCGCTGGAAAAACATGGAGCAGATCAACGATTGCGGCCATCGCGCCGCATCCCGTTATGAAGGGCTGGCTTACTGGGATTACAACTGGAGAAAGGGCGGCGGCTCGGCGCGCATGATCGAAATCAGCAAGCGGGAGGAGTTCTATCAGCAGGAATATTGCGGCTGCGTCTATTCCCTGCGCGACACCAACCGCCACCGCAGAAGCCGGGGCCGTCCCCTGATTGAGTTCGGTACCCAGTTTTATGGGTTCTCGTCAGGCAAGGATGAGCCATCGGGGAAGGATGAGCTGTTCAAGGACGAGCCATCCAAATAATGGTCGGCTGCATTTTTATAGCCGTCGAGCCGGATTCAATCGCTTTCATGGAGGGCGATTGATTTTCATCAAAGGAGAAATGCATGAGTGCACTTCAGGATAAACGTGCGCTGGTTACCGGCGGCAGCCGCGGGATCGGGGCCGCTATCGTCAGGCGCCTGGCGGCTGAAGGTGCCAATGTCGCCCTGACCTATGTCAGCAAGCCGGATCTGGCAGCGGAGACGATCAAGGCAGCACAGGGATGTGGCGTGAAGGCGGTAGCAATCCAGGCTGATGGTGCGGATGCGGACGCCACGGTGGCCGCCGTGGAGCAGACGGCTAAGGAGCTTGGGGGTATCGACATCCTGGTGAACAATGCCGGCATCGGAGTGATGGGGCCTATCGACAGCTATCGTCTGGAAGATTTCGATCGCACCTGGGCAGTGAACGTGCGCGCCGTGTTTGTTGCTACGCAGGCAGCCTTGCGGCATATGCAGACTGGCGGGCGCATCATCAATATCGGCAGCTGCAATGCCGAGCGCATGCCCTTCGCCGGAGGCGCGGCGTATGCCATGAGCAAGGCCGCGCTTGTCGGGCTGGTGAAGGGGCTGGCCCGCGACCTTGGTGCGCGCGGCATCACCATCAACAATATCCAGCCCGGGCCGGTGGATACGGACATGAACCCGGCGAATAGCGCTTTCGGAGAGATGCTGCGGACGCAGGTCATGGCGCTTCCACGCTACGGCACCGCGGAAGAGATTGCCGCGATGGTTGCCTATCTTGCCGGGCCCGAAGCGGGTTTTGTCACTGGCGCGAGCCTGACGATCGATGGGGGATTCACCGCCTGACCGCTTTGGGAAGAGCCAACCGCGCTTTTTCGCCAGTCCTGTCTGCGTTTCATCCATAATTCTTCCGAGCCGTATCATTCGGTATTCGTCTTGCGGCACGGCATAGGCGTATCAATCCCTGTATACCTTTTCCTACTCTTATGGCATTGACTGAAAGCAAATGACAAGAACAGCATTATTGCGCGCGTCGGCGGTGGGAATGGCAATCTTCTGTTCCCATCTTGCCGCAGCGCCCACCGGCCAAAAGGGCGAAATCGTCACCACCGCCATGGATCAGAAGGAGGTGGCTGTCACGATTTATAATGATGATCTTGCCCTGGTGAAAGATGCGCGCAGGGTCGCGCTGGAGCGCGATTTCAACAGGCTGGCCTGGCGCGGAGTTTCGGCGCAGATGCGGCCGGAGACGGCGCTATTGCGCAATGTCGGCCATCCCGCCGGATTTCGCCTGCAGGAACAGAATTTCGATTTCGATCTGCTCACGCCGGAGAAGCTGCTCGAGAAGAATTTGAACAAGACGGTGACCGTGATTCGAACCAATCCCGCTACCGGGGCGGAAACCAGGGAAACGGCCACGGTGCTCGCCACCAGCGGGGGGACGGTGCTCAAATTTGACGATCGCATCGAAACCGGCGTACCCGGTCGCCTGGCATTTTCCGGCGTGCCAGAGAATCTTCGCGACAAACCGACATTGGTGGTTTCACTGGTCAATGCGGTTGCGGGTGAACAGGACCTGGAACTCTCCTATTTGACTGGGGGAATGTCTTGGCACGCGGATTATGTGGCAGAACTGAACGAGCGCGACGACCGCCTCGATTTCAGCGGTTGGGTGACATTGACCAATCAAAGCGGCGCCGCTTACCCGAATGCGAGA
>DASZUL010000030.1:0-74358 GCA_035547595.1 Nitrosospira sp. | reverse complement strand
GGATGGCGAAACCAGCCGGGATTTCTGCTTCGTCGAGAATGTGGTTCAGGCCAATCTGCTGGCCGCCCTGGTGGAGGATTCAGAGGCGGTCAATCAAGTCTACAACGTAGCCCTGAACGAGCGCACCAGCCTCAATCAGCTCTATCAAATGATGCAGGCATTGCTTGTGGAGAAGTTTCCCCACGCACGCGACCACCGGCCCGAATACGGAGAGTTCCGGAAGGGGGATGTGCGGCATTCACAGGCGGATATATCCAAGGCGCGGAAGATGCTGGGGTTCGCCCCCACTCACCGGCTCCAGGAAGGCCTGGAGCAATCGATGGGCTGGTATATCCGGCATCTTGCCTCTTGATCAGGCGTTTCGGCAAGACGAAAACCTTGATGTTTTTTCCTCAGAGGCATCTATCTCAGAAGGCATCTATTCCTGCCACTTCCCGGCACTGATCAGCTGGTTCTTAAGCCCAGGTAGGGGAAAGCCCAGTTCGTAGGCTTTTTTGGCATAGTTTCTCGCCTCCTCATAGTTTTTTCTTTGCATGTACAGCAACCCGAGATTGTAATTAATCGTGGGATTATCGGGCTGAAGATCATGTGCTTCTTTTAGCTGTTCCGTCGCCTGGTCGACCTGCCCCGCTTTCAGCAAATGATTCCCATATATCATTCTTACTATCGCGTCATTGGGCTTGAACCGGATGGCGCGATCAAAATAGCATTGGACGGAATAGGTAGCGCCTGCCGGTTTCGAAGTTTTTTCCTTGAGCGAGAGTTTGGCCATGGCAGCCAATGCGCGGTGGTGATTGGGGAATGCCCTGAGCGTGTAGTCGAGGTCTCCTCCTACCTTTCCGGAACTTCCGCTCGTTAAGCTTTCGACGCTTTGGGTAAAGTGATAAGCCTCGACTACCGGCAAATGAGTCGTCCTATCCGACGCGTTGGTATAGTCGAAGGGTCCGAAGCCTCCTGGCTGACTCAGTTCGCCGCAATGGGGTGCCGAGTAGGAATTAAAGGAAACAGCAAAAATAATAAGTGCAGCAACCGCAGAGGTTGATTTCATAACATCTCCCTATCGGGACCGAACAGATGCAAAAAATGGCTAGCCCTGGAGCTTCGGTCCGACTGCTTCAAATAACCTGGCCAATTCTCCAGTACGAGACCTGCGCGAGTTTTTCATGATCCTATCCATTGCCGCAACCGGCGCCGTATTTTTTTCGATCAATTCCAGAAAACGGACTAGTGCCTGAATGATATCTGGCTCGGAATCCAGGGGGGCAATCGTATCTATGCCCATTTTAAGCAATTTCTGGGCTGTATTGCCGGCCGGATCAGTCAGGGCAAGTATGGGGCGGCGCGTCCGCAAGTATTCATAGAGTTTTGCGGGAATCTGATTGTTGCAATTGGCCGCCTGCAGGATCAAGAGGCCATCGGCAGCCAGCATTTCCGATAACGCCTCCTTGTAGGGTACGGGAGGCGCAAGCGAGACAATATCCCCGATGTGGTGTTGATCGATAAGACGCTGGAGATATTCGTCATGGGCCGTGGCGCGCAGGATCACGCTCAATTTATGCGGAGATATAAGGTCTTGCTGGAGCATTGTGGCCAGGGCACGGAAAAAATGAACGGGATCCCTTTCAGAAGGGTAAATAATGCCGCTATGCACCAGGACAAGAGGCCGCTTTTCCTTTTCCGCAGGTATAACGAGGTTTTCCGCGGAAGCAAAATTTTCCTCGTCATATCCATTTTCGATAAGGTGGAACCGCGATGGCGGCGTTTGGGGGAATCTTGCCTTGTAATCGCTTATCGCCCCTGACGTCGTAAGCACCGCGCGAGTACAGCGGGTGACTGTTTCCTGCTCGATCCAGCGGTATACTTTCCGCACAAGCGGATCAGGGGGATAATCGACATCCGTCATTGGATCTCTCATATCGGCTATCCATGGGAGCCCTGTAAGCCGGCTCAGGCTGAGCCCTATCAGATGCGCTGTTGCAATGGGATAGGTCGACCAGATGACGGCAGGCCGATATTTCCTGATCAAGTATAAACCCATGGGAACAGCCCCCAGCCACCAGGAAACCCAGCGGTCGGGGAGTGCGCAAGACTTCGGGTAACGCCCAAGAACCGACAAATGGCGAGAGGAATCGAAGGAGAAGGCGCGGTAGACGGCCGGAAGGTGTTCGATTTCGCCCATCAGGTCATTGCTGGTGCTTGCGTATGACCTTGCATGCGCGGTCAGGACTATGGGCTGCCAGCCGAATTCCGGCAGATATTTGGTAAATTTCAGCGTTCTCTGTATACCGCTGCTTCCCCGGAGAGGCGGATAGTGAAAGGCGATCATCAAAACGCGGCTTACCATGAACGGATCCACGCGCTGGTCCAGGTGACGACCTGGTTCTTCCATTCCTGGCGCGAAAAGGTATGGTTGGCTTCGGGTATCTCCTGGCGCGAGACCCCAGGGGAGGCCAGCAACCGCTGCCATTCCGCCGAGCCCTTCACCAGGTCCGAGAATTCCTGGGCTGTAAGGTCGTTGCCGCTCAGGATAAGAAGTGTTTTTCCATTGAAACGTCTCAGTCCGGCGAGCATGCGTTCCGGCAGGGGAGCGGTCGCATGGGGTTCGCCATTGTCCGCATTTCTACCCGTCATCGTTCCTTTTTTCTCTTTCAATATCGATCCGACGATCCGGGACAGCGACCCAATGGCTTTGCCATAGCTGAATTTCCCTTGCCGTATTTTGTTCCAGAGGTCAGGCTGGAGCAGGCGCGCCATGTAGTAGTGTTTCAAATAAACCTTTGCGGCCCCGTGGTCCGTTCTTACCCAGGGATTCAGCAATACGAGGCCGGTAACGCGTTCGTCGCGATGGGCGTAGAAGAGCGCAACGGATGCGGCGTCGCATAAGCCCCAGATTACCAGCTCCCTGAGCGTTGGCACTTCTTCGAGGAAAGTATCGATCGCGCTACGGACATCTTCTTCCATGTCTTCGAAAGTTCGAGGTTCCCCCTCGCTATCCCCCATCCCTCGGCAATCGAAGCGCATGGCGGGAATACCGTTTGCAGCCAGGTGGCGGGCGAGCAGCGTGAACTGGCGATGGCTTCCCACGCGATATTGCGGTCCACCCACCACGATCAGGACCCCCCTGGGGCCGATATGCTCCGGCACGTGGAGTATTCCATATAGCCATGACTCCCGGCATTGGAAGGCCAGCGCGCGTTCCTCGCTATTCATGTCCGGGGAGATAAGCGCTAGTCGTGGCTGATACCAAACCGGCACATTCCGAAATTTCCTGGGTCGCCCAAAACGGCAGGCAGGCTACGAGATGCATGTGCAGATCGACTTCATTTTGCTTCCAGGCGTCTACCACCTTTTTTGCCGAAGGCGGGAGGTCGCGTCCTTCCTCCGCTACTACCTCAAACCAGTGAATGCGCATACCTCTCGCTCCCAGCTCCATGGCTTTCAAGCCATCGATGGCGCTGGCAAGCTCGGGCGGCAGCTCATATCCCGCTACTTCCAGTATTTTTCCCGCTGCCAAGGCGGACCGAAGAGCATTCGTGCTCCCCTTTTTTTCCTGACCTCCCACCAGCATTTCATTTGCCAGTTGCAGCCTCAAAAACTGCGTGAGGAAGGATTCTCCACTGATGACAGGCTGCCACAGGATGATTCCGTGAATGCCCTGGGGCGAGCTTCTGGCGAAATCCAGGGCAAGCAGCGCGCCGAGACGCAAACCCCAAAGGCTGATCGGGGCCTTGGTTCTGCCTTCGATCCATTTCCTGGCTGCCAGCAGATCCTGTTTCCAGATATTCCAGCGCGCCTCCCGGAATTCCCCGCTGCTGTCGCCACAGCCGAACAGATCGATTTGCAGGACGCCGAATCCCGCAGCAGCGAACGCTCTGGCCTGCATGGCAGCCATGCGGCGGGATTTATTCATTTCATCGCCAAAAGGATGAATATAAATCAATGCACCGCGGCATTCGTGCGTAAACCGGGGGTGGTGGTAAAGACAAAAACGCGTTCCTTGATCTGTCTTTAAAAAGAATGGTTCGGCAGGAAGGTCTGGAAGCGGTGCCCTCATCCGGCCAGCTTCTGCTCGACAAAACGGGTCAGGCTGCCCAGGGTTTCAAAAGTCTCGGCGCTGATCTCATCATCATCCACCGTGATGCCGAAGTGGTCTTCGAGCGCGGTGATGACGTTGACCACAGCCATGGAGTCCAGTTCAGGAATGTTTCCCAGCAGGATCGAATCTGTCTTGAGCTGGTTTTTTCGTTCGCCGAGGCTTAGCACGTCAGACAAAATATTTCTCACTTCTTCAAGATGCTGCATAATTGCTCCAGGGTTGATTTGTCTTGTATAACGGATCAGGTTTTACCGAGCTTTCGGGTATCCAGCCGGAATTCCGGAAAAGAACCCGGGTACGATGAAAGATGGAAATAAGGAGAGAGGGAAGCGAGCGTAACCTGCCACCGGCCGGCGTAAAAGAAAATGGCGCTCCCCAGGCGGACTGTCCCGAGGCGCGCATGAGCGCTGAGTGAACCGGCGTTGAAAGCCGAGATCCGGCTACAGGACCACGAAATATCATGATGCTTCAAAAAATGATTTGCCTCGTCCCACAAACGAAGGAAGGTGAATCCAAGGCGCGATTCCGGCTCGACATATACGTCGAAATCCCACGCAGTCCGTTCTTTCGGCAGGGGAGTATACAGGGCTCGCACCTCATCTTCCTGATAACTTCCCAGTAATAGCCACAGGAATCCCACGAATTGTCCTTCCTTGAAGGCCACCAGGCATTTCGCTCCCTGCCTGAACCGTTCCTTTATCGCTTCGGCGGGCCTCGGAAATTGGCCGATGACCTCGTCCTGTTCATCAATGAGGCGAATTTCGATATTCCTGCCCCGTCTCGGTGGAAGCAAAGCTTCAGCAGGAACAGGCTGCGCGACGAAATGATACCGATAGATCCGCCAGGAGCCTTTGGACAACGTGGCGATGAATTTGTTGAGTATGAAAAGACCGAGATTGAACCACCCCCACTGCTGCAGCATCTGAGAAAGCGCGGTTTTCCATCTCGCTATCGCGGCCATCGCAGCCGAAATACATAAACGGATCGGATCTTTGAATTTGCGGCTGCCATTTTTACCCTCGTCTCGGAAGACTGCATAAAATATTTTAACAGACTAAATCGAGAGGACAGCCCGGAGAATAGCGGGTATTTCCCACGCTTATTCAAGGAGTCATCATCGTACGACTGGAGAATTCGCCAGGTAAACGCACTCAACCTCAACCAGTCGTCGAAAATTTTTACAATGACTGATATATTACTCCCGTTTTATCTATTAATACCTTGTTTACAAAGTCTTTAAAAGAGCAGGAATGGAACTTGCTTTTCTTTTCTCCATACTTTTGTGTTGAAAGTCTGCTAACAAATCTGCATCTGGATAGAATGCGCCGTATTGATTAACTGACAAGGAGTTCATGAATTGATCAAGCTCGATAGCAAACAAATTTTTAAACCATCTCCCCGCGAAAGCACGTTTCGACCGAAACGTCTCCTGCTTGTTTCCGCCATCATGGCGTCATTTTCCGGATTTGCGGGATCGGTATATGCGGAAACGTCATTCGAGCGGCTGTCCTCGCTACTCGACGCAACGCCGGCCGGCGGCTGGGTCAAGGCGAGCACGAACTATTTTTCCGATGCGTGGCCGACCGGGGCCGACGCGGTTCAGCTGGATAGCTACAGGTTTCCCGGGCAAATCGTGCGTGCATGGAGTTCCTTCGCCTGGGATCCTGCCAGCGGATCCCTGATGCTGTGGGGCGGCGGTCATGCGAATTACGCCGGCAACGAGATGTACGTATGGGATGGATCCACGGGGGCGTGGGGACGGGGCTCGCTGCCCAGCAGGATAGATTCCAATTATTTCGTGGTCGGCGGCAATGCGCCGCAGCCAGCGCACACGTACGATAATAATCTTTACCTTCCCGTCAACGGCATGTTCCTCACCTTTGGTGGCGCAAACCTGAGCGGAACCAATTTCTCGAAGACGGATGGGACCACGGTAAGCCGTGCCGGTCCTTTCCTGTGGGATCCGGAGAAGGCGGATCCCAACAAGGTAGGTGGCGTCACCGGGTCCGGCTGGAATACTGCCAACGTCGCGCAAGGGGGCAACATGTGGATCGACCGGCAAGGTAACTGGACCGGCACTGAGCCTCCTTCCTATATTCAAAGCACTACCGCTTACCGCACCGAAAACGGCAAGGATGTGGTTTATGTTACGGGTGACCAGGGGGCGTCGGGTTTTCCATCCCTTTATCGATATACCCTGGGAGACGTCAGAAACGGGGGGCAAGACACCTGGGAAAAAATCGGCATAACCAACAATACGGTCGGATATCAAGGCACCGGCACACTTGATACGGAGCACAACCTCTATATCAGAACGGCTACCGTCGCGGGACGCTATACGTCGGATTTGGCCGTGTGGGATCTGGACAAGGCCAACCCCGCCAATCCTGCCAGCAATATGGATATCGGAATCAACCTCGTCAACGCGGACGGCAGCGATTTCGTGATGAATTCCCATTATGGAATCGACTATGATCCCGCTGCCAACGCGATCTTCTTATGGGATGGCAGCGACGGCGGCGGCACGGTGTGGGAGGCCAAGGTCCTTACCGATGCCAGCGGCGATATCGGATCGAATACGACGTGGACTGTAGAAGAGCTGCCGAGCCTGACCATGGATCATCCGCACGGCAGTTTCGCAACGGGAGTACTTGGCAAATGGCACTACGATGCTTCGCTGGGAGCATTTATCGCCCTGGACGAGCTTTCTTCCACGAGCAGTGGCGCATGGGACGCATCGGTATGGCTGTACAAACCTTTGGTGGCAGCCGTTCCCGAACCGGAAACCTATGCCATGCTGTTGGCCGGCTTGGGCTTGATAGGCGCAATAATTCGCCGTAGAAGGAATTTTCCCGGACGGTAAGTTGCAAGGGCGGAAGCGGGAGGTTGAGCGCCCGCTTCCGTTTATCGGAAATACCCCATGGCTGGTTTCAGGGCATCTTTTTCTCGCCCTGCAAGCGGCGGAAGCCGGTCACTATGGAAGCCGTATCGTCGAATAATTCGGGGTAATCCTGTTTGCAATGCGCGCGTTCTTGAGAAATGCGCCGCGAATTGGCAGTGATGGTCGATTCCTCCAACTGGAATCCAAATTTGTTAGGGGCGATGGCCTGATGATCGCCCGGTTTCACCAGCTTGTCGGGAGACAATACGGATTCCAGTAGGGCTGCGCCCAGTTCCCTTTTGAAATGTCCTGCTTCCCAATACCAGTCCGTCACGGCAGTCCGGTCTCCCTTCGCCGGAATTCTTTCGCAGTTATGGCTTCCGTAGCCGCTGAAATCGAATAGCGCGATGCTTGCATGAGGATGCCGGCCGCGTGCGGCCGTGATTTCGCTCGTGAGTAATTTCTTCCACTCCTCGAATGGTCCCCATAACCCTGTTTCCTCGAAGAGCGCAAGGATTTGCGCGTGATAAGGATAGATGATCAGCTTGACGTCGCTCTTCGCTTCGGCGGCAATGTCCAGAATAGCTTGTAGATCAGCAAAATCCCTAAGGTTCAGAGATCCCGCGGATTTTTTCAAATAAACCTTCGTGTTTTCCTGCGCCCTTTGCTGAAAGAGATTGTAGTAGCCTTCGTTGCGTGCGATGGGACGGTATTGCTTCAGGGGGTTGAACCCTCGATCGGTAATCGTTTCAACCTCCTGGTTATGCTGGATCAACAGCGTCTGCACCGCATCGCTGACGGAGGCGAGCGAAAACAGCGTATCGAAATGCCAGAACCATGGATTGACGGGGGAGGAGTTCGTGTTGCCATGGCTGGGCGCTGCGGCTATCTTCTTCTGCCGGGGTGCTTCCATGAAATCCAGGAACTCCATGCCTAATATGATCACTTTCGGCCGGATTCCATTTTGAAACAGGAATTCCATCTGCCTGCGGGCATCAGCGATGCTGGATCCCGGTATGGCGAGGTTGTATGCCGACAAGCCCTGCCGTGCCAATGCCGCCGATTCGGGATCCAGGCCGGCTTCAGCGCGGGAATGGCCCAGTATGAGTACATCGGGATGCAGGCGCACGGCTTTGGCCAGTTTGAGCTCATTCTGATAGCGTGCAAGTCCTGGCTTGACGAGGTTGAAGCCGGGGCGGACCACCAGGCGGTATTGATCATATGGATCGACTATCAGGACAAATGCCACTACGAGAAGGATCCCGCCCAGGACGAAGATCGCGAACTGGTGCAGAAAACGGCGGAAACCAGCGCTTTCTTCCATTGATGCGCGCAAACTGTCAGAACTGGAAGTACAGGAACTCATTTGGACGGTTTAACGATAGCAGGCTGGCTACTGCCAACACTCCGAGAAACATTGCCCAGCGCCGGGACGGCAGCCAGGTCAGCCAGGTTGCGGCGCGGCCAGGGCCGGGCTGGGCAGCAGGCAGGAAATCCAGCGCCGGCTCAAACCGGCGGACGATCTGCTGGGTGTTGGGGAGAAGAAACGCTATCGCGGCGGCGAACATGACCCAGCTCCAGTTCTCAATGAAACGTGCGCCTCCGCCCAGGTAATAGTTGACGCCGGCATTTTCGAGCATGGTTCCCAGCGCTCCCAGACGGCTTCCTATGGCTTCCGGCAGCGCTACGCCGAAGCCGCCCGTCATGCCGCGCACGATTTCCCACGAAGTTCCCAGGTCCGGCGACCGAAAAAACACCCAGGCGAAACAGACCGCGATAAAAGTCATGACGGTGGCGGCCAGTTTCCAAATTGCGGAGTCGGAGGGGAAGCGCAAGCTTTTCGATACCCCGACCCAGGCATGGTGTATCACGAGATAAAGGCCATGGAGGCCGCCCCAGATGATGAAATTCCACCCTGCGCCATGCCATAGCCCACCCAGGAGCATGACGACCATTAAATTGCGGTACCGGTTGAACATGCCGGTCCGGTTTCCGCCGAGAGGAAAATAGAGATAATCGCGGAGGAAGCGCGACAGCGTCATATGCCACCTGCGCCAGAACTCGCTGATGTTTTCCGCCTTGTAGGGGGAATTGAAATTGAGGGGGAGCCTGACGCCAAACAGCCGGGACAGTCCTATCGCCATGTCCGAATAAGCCGAGAAATCGAAGTATAGCTGGAACGCATAAGCCAGCACGCCTCCCCATGCCAACAGCAGCGAGGGAGACGCCGGGTTTTCGAACAGGGGCGCCGCAAAGGGGGCCAGGTTGTCTGCGATCAGCACCTTCTTGGCCAGCCCGATACAGAATATGGTCAGGCCTACGGCAAAGTTTTCCGATGAATATTTGTAAATCCGCTCATCGGAAAATTGCGGCATCATTTCCTTGTGATGCAGCACGGGACCGGCAATGAGGTGCGGAAAATAGGTGACGAACAGCAGGTAGTGGACGAAACGATATTCCTTTACCTTACCCTGATAGGTATCGACGAGAAAGGCAATCTGGGTAAAAGTATAGAAGGAAATGCCTATCGGCAGGATGATATCCAGCGACGGAAGGTTGTTGTTGCTGACAAAACTGATCGTTTCCAGAAAGAAATTGGCATATTTGAAGTATGCGAGGAGCAGGAGGTTGGAGCCTACGCCAACGACGAGCCAGCGCTTTCGGGCAGGCATTGCCGTCTGGGCGATACGCAAGCCGACAAGGTAATTGAAACCGATGGATGCAAGAAGGAGAGGGATGTAGCGATAATCCCAATACCCATAGAAAAACAGGGAGGCCAGGGCCAGCCATCCCGCTGCCCATGCATGGCTTTTCCTGCCCAGCCAGAAAAACACCGCAACGGTTACCGGCAGAAAGATGAAAATGAAGATAAAGGAATTGAAGAGCATATCCAGACCGGTTGCCGGGATGAGGTATGGTTGGAGCAGCTTGGCATTATAAAATGCCTGGTCGGCCCTCGTAATCGCCCTTTGGTACAGTTATCCCGGAGGCTCTCCTGGTATAAATTAACGGGGTTTCCCGGGATTCCATTTTCCAGAGTACCATGATCGCAGCACAGACCGCTTGACTGCAATGGGTGGCTCAGCCAGATCGCGATAGTCCAATGAGACAATATGATGCGCATCCTGCATATTCTTGACCATTCCATCCCGCTCTATAGCGGCTATACATTCCGCACCCTTGCGATTCTGCGGGAGCAGCGCGCCAGGGGATGGGAAACATACCATCTGACGAGCCCCAAGCAGGAAAATTGTAACGTCATGGAGGAGGACGTCCAGGAGTGGCATTTTTTTCGTACTCCCGCTTCCTCAGGATTGATGTCCGGACTGCCGGTGCTGAATCAGGTGGCGGTCATCAATCAATTGACGGAGCGCCTGGCGGACGTCGCGAAAATGGTCAAGCCGGATATCCTGCATGCGCATTCCCCTGTCCTGAACGCCTTGCCCGCGTTGCGGGTGGGGCACCGGCTTGGCATTCCGGTCGTGTACGAGGTCAGGGCATTCTGGGAAGACGCTGCGGTGGATCATGGCACCAGCCGGGAATGGGGCGTTCGCTATCGCCTGACTCGAAACCTGGAAAGCTATGCGCTGAGGCGAGTCGATGCCATTACTACTATTTGCGAAGGGCTTCGAGGCGATATCCTCGCAAGAGGCATCCCGGCGGAAAAGGTGACCGTCATTCCCAATGCGGTCAATCTCGAGGATTTTCGCATGGGTAATTTCCCGGACCCCGAATTCGCCGGGCAGCTCGGTGTGGGCGGCAAACTGCTGCTCGGCTTCATCGGATCGTTTTACGCCTACGAGGGATTGAGCGTTCTGCTGCACGCATTGCCCGGGATGTTGAAACAAAACCCCGATATTCGCATACTCCTGGTTGGAGGCGGTCCGCAGGAAAAAGAACTGAAAGCCCTTGCGGCGCGGCTGGGGTTGGAAGACAAAGTCATTTTTACCGGCAGGGTTCCTCACGAGCAGGTACAGCGCTATTACAATTTGATCGATATTCTTGTTTATCCGCGATTGAAAATGAGGCTCACCGACCTTGTAACCCCGCTCAAGCCGCTGGAGGCGATGGCGCAAGGCAGGCTGGTAGCGGCGTCGGACGTGGGTGGCCATCTCGAGCTCATACAGGATGGAAAAACCGGCGTTCTTTTCAAGGCCGGCGATCCCGATGCCCTAGGGAATAAAGTAATTGAATTCATTTCCCGGCGGGAATCATGGCCCGGCTTGCGTGCGGCTGCCCGCAATTTCGTCGAAACACGGCGCAGCTGGCCTGCTAGCGTGGCCCGGTATGAAAAAATCTATGGATCCCTCGCCGGCAAGGGGCAATTGCGTTGAGGGCCGATGGGCTGCGTATCGGGCTGGTCGGTCCCCTGCCTCCGCCTTCCGGCGGAATGGCGAACCAGACTCTGCAGCTGGCGAGGCTCCTGCGGGAGGAGGGCGCTGTCGTGGAAGTGATTCAGGTGAACCGCCCTTACCGGCCCCAGTGGGCCGGCAAACTCAAGGGGATAAGGGCGATGTTTCGGCTGCTGCCCTACCTGGTTCATCTGTGGCGGGCTGCAGGCGAGGTCCGGTTATTTCATGTAATGGCCAATTCCGGATGGTCCTGGCATCTTTTTGCCGCCCCGGCAATCTGGGTAGGCCGGATAAAAGGGCTGCCGGTCGTCATCAATTATCGCGGCGGAGAAGCTGATGCTTTCTTCGATAAGGCTTTTTTATGGGTAAAGCCGAGCTTGAGCCGTGCCGATGCGATCATCGTTCCTTCCGCATTTCTTGAATCCGTATTTGGAAAACGGGAGTTCTCGACCATTACCGTCCCGAATATCATCGACCTCAGCCGTTTTACCGTCCATCCGCGGCCTCCTGCTTTTTCGGAAAGGGATTGCCCGCACCTGATCGTCACCCGCAACCTGGAAGCCATATATGACAATGCGACGGCATTGCGCGCATTTGCCATTGTCCGGCGCGATTTCCCCGCGGCGAGGCTTACCGTGGCAGGATCCGGTCCGGAGCGGCAGGCGCTGGAGCAACTCGCTTCGGAACTTGGCGTCGCGGACGCCGTTACCTTTACCGGCCGCCTGGACAATGAGGGCATGGCGTCTCTCTATCACAGTGCTGATGCCATGATCAACCCCAGCCTCGCCGACAATATGCCGATCTCCATCCTGGAAGCGCTGGCGAGCGGCGTGCCGGTCGTCAGTACTGATGTGGGCGGGATACCCTACTTGGTGGAACATGGCAAGACCGCCCTGCTTGTGCCCGTGCAAAATCCGCGGGCGATGGCGGATGCCATCGTTTCGTTACTCAGCGATCCCGGCAGAGCCGACCAACTCAGGCAGGCCGGCCTTGAAGCCGCGCGGCAGTATGCATGGACGAATGTTCGTGAGCGCCTGCTGAGCGTTTATCAGGATGTGCTTGCGAAATCCTGCCGCGCCATGGTTGCCAGCAAGTGAAGGTTCATGGATTGAAACAAAGAGAATGGTATACGGCGCTCATAGCCGGCCTTCTTTTTCCCCTGCACGAGCATCTCAAGCATCACGACAGCGTGGCGGTGCGCAAGCAGCTGGAGGTCACCCAATGGTGGCATCCGGCGCATTTGAAGGAATTGCAGCTGTCCAGGTTGAGGCAATTGCTCATGCATGCGACGGCGCATGTCCCTTACTACCGGGAACTGTTCCAGGCCAGGGAATTCAAGCCTGGTGAGGTGGGGACCCTTGCCGATCTTGCATGCTTGCCGCTACTGGACAAATCCATCATTCGCACTCATGCGGACATGCTCAAGTCGGAGCAGGCACACGGCCTTGCCCGGTTCAATACCGGCGGTTCAAGCGGCGAGCCGCTGATCTTCTATATCGGCAAGGAACGGGTGAGCCACGACGTAGCCGCAAAATGGCGGGCTACGCGCTGGTGGGATGTGGATATCGGCGATAGGGAAATCGTTGTCTGGGGTTCTCCGATCGAACTGGGGGCGCAGGATGGCATTCGCGCTCTTCGAGACCGGCTCCTCAGGACCAGGCTGCTTCCGGCATTCGAAATGTCAGAAAAAAAACTCGACGGGTTCCTGGACGAGATATGCGCCGTGCGTCCGAAAATGCTTTTTGGATATCCTTCCGCCCTGTCCCATATTGCCCGTCATGCGGTGGCAAGAGGGCGCGGCATGGATGGTCTCGGTATCAAGGTTGCGTTCGTGACCTCGGAGCGGCTCTATGATGAACAGCGCGCGCAGATCAGCAAGACGTTCGGGTGTCCCGTCGCCAACGGCTATGGTGGCAGGGACGCGGGCTTTATCGCTCATGAATGCCCCGCCGGCAGCATGCACATCACGGCCGAGGACATCATTGTCGAGGTCGTGGATGCGCAGGGTTTGCCCTTGCCTGAGGGTGAAGCCGGGGAAATCGTCGTGACGCATCTTGCCACGAAAGATTTTCCTTTCATACGCTATCGCACCGGCGATATCGGCGTTCTCGATGGCAAGCTTTGCAGTTGCGGAAGGGGTTTGCCTATACTTAAGGAAATCCAGGGCCGCAGCACGGATTTCGTGGTCGCCCGGGATGGCAAGGTCATGCATGGCCTTGCCCTGATCTATGTCCTGCGGGATTTGCCGTGGATATCCAAATTCAAGATCATCCAGGAAAACCTGGATCTCACCCGAGTTCTTATCGTTGCCAACACCAGGCTGGAACCGCAAGACTCGGAGAATATCAAAGCGGCTTTCAGATCAAGGCTGGGCCAGGAGGTCAATGTCGTTGTCGAGGAAGTTACGGAGATCCCGGCGGAAAGGTCCGGCAAATTTCGCTACGTGGTGAGTAAAATCGCCTAGCCTAGAGTTGCGGGGAGCACTGGTGGTGATGACTGTTGATGCCTGATCGGAGAAACAGGGCCTAGACTGTCTCGCTATTCTTTTTCATCGCCGTGCTGATCGCATCCGCCAGCAATTCGGGCGGCCGGGCGTCCATGCAGTTTTGCGCATAGGCAAAAAGGACGGGCATCTCGAACTTTTCATCCTTCATGCTGCTCACGAATACGGATGTGAAATGCGGCGACAATTCTTTCGTCAGGCTTTCCCTGGTAAATTTGACGACGTGGCTTGGTTCATCTATCGGTCCCAGGCAATTATCGGGCACAAACAATATCAACGCGCCCTCAGGCTTAAGGATTCGGGATAACTCACGCAGGAATTTTTTTCGCCTGATTATGTGTTCGAGCACTTGCGAAGCGATCACGACGTCGAACTGATGGTCCGGCAGGGGAAGATCGGGCAGCCGCGCATGGTGCATCGTGATTCCATGTTTACCTAACACTTCCACCGCGCGAGCGGAGACTTCCAAGCCTTCGAGATTGGTATAGCCCTTACCCTGAAGATAGCGGAGCGTTGCCCCAGTACCACATCCCACGTCGAGAAGACGCTCCGAGGACGAGGTAAGAGATCGGATCAATTCGTTTTTGGTCGGCCAGTCCCTGCTGCCCAGCTCCCAGCTCAAGTCAAACGCGGCATTCCAGTATTCTTCCGATTCGCGCCGGTAATGGATATTCACCAGCAGGTGATAGCCCAGCGGGAAATGTTCGGAAAAAAAATTCTTAACTCGCCAAGGGATCATTACACTTTATTCCTTTTATGAGAGGCCAAGAGTTTCGCAGCCATGGGCTTGATTGCATATCGAAACTATCTCCTGGCGAAATTCAACATCCGTACAAAGGCGGGACGGCTGAGCGTGGTTAAAAGGGTGCAATAGGCTATCACCCCGATTATTACCGACCAGATTAGCCGATGAAGAGGATCAAGCTCGCTCAGGAATGTCATTTTGGCGCCCAGCACGATAACGTACATTCCCATGGTCATGAATATTGCGGGTGCCATGATCCTGCCGAACTCGCTGAGTTTAATTTGAAACACAGGCAGAAAACGCCTGAGGTTGAGGTAATAGGCCAGCGAGAACCCAAAGACCCAGCCGGCGCTTACCCCCGGCAGCCCCCAGAAACTGCCGATTGCCACGGCGATGGGGACGCATACGGCATTCGTCACAATGGTGGACATAAATAGATCCGCCCGTCCGATGCCAAGCAGAGCCGGCCTTGCCAAAGGCCCGGTCATTTGAAGCGGGATGATTAATGTGATGAGTTGCAAAACCACGGTTGCCGAAAGCCATTTGGGACCCAGCAGGACCACTACGAGATCATCCGCCACGACCGAGATGCCCCATAGCACCGGAAAAAAAATCAGGCTGTTGGCTTCCACGGTAAAGAGGAATTTGGATTTTACTTCCAGGATATCGTGCTTGATGCGGGCGTAGGCCGGGAATCCGACAGATGACAGCACCCCCGAAATTTTGTTCATGGGCAGGGTGGCCAGGTTATATGCGACGGTGTAAAAGCCCAGCGCGGTAGCGTCGAGCAATTTTCCCACGATGACGACGTCGGCCCGGGTGTAGAAATAATAGAGGAAGTCTGCGCCAAAAACACGGCTGCTGTAGGAAATCAGGCCGCTGATCTTTTTGAGATGGAAGGACGGCCATTCGAAGTAGGGCTGGCCGAGCAGGAAACCGGCGGTATTGGTCAGCGTGGCTGCAAATTGGCCCCCGATAAGGGACCAGACCCCGAAGCCGTTATAAGCCATGGCGAGAGTGGTAGCGCTGGCGGCGATCATGGAGGCCGCCTGTACTATCGACATCCATTTGAAGCGCATGGCCCGCACCATGAGGGCATTGGGTATGACTGCGAACATCAGGATCGGCAACTGCAGCGCGGCTACCCGGATGATTCCAATGAGCTCATCTTCTTCAAAGAAGCGGGCTACGACAGGGGCGATGAAGTAGATCAGCAGGAACAGAAGGATGTGGACCAGGATGACCAGCCCGAAAATCGTCCGCATCTGCTCATCGTCAAGATCGTCGCGCTGCACGATCGCGGCGCCCAGCCCCAGTTCACGCAAGAGTTCGGTAAAGCCGATGACGAGTCCCGAAATCGCAACCAGCGCATAATCTTCCGGCGCAAGCAACCGGATCACGACAATGGTTGCCACCCAGGTTACCGTCTGGCTGACGATCTTGCCTATGGCGGACCACTGTAACGCGGAGATGACGGTGGCTCGCAAATCCATGGATTGTTTCTCGGTTGATCTTGAGGAGAATGACTTGCGGGGCTATTCAATACTGTCAATGACTGGTAATCGACCGGCGGTAATAGACGCACTTGCCTGATGATCCGGGAATGCGCACATAAGTGACTTCCCCTACCGGCCTGAGTCCGGCCTTGATTATTCCGCGTTGCGACGGGAGATTATCATGATGGGCCATCATATAGACGCGGGTAGCGCCGTTTTCAAAATAGAGGTGCGACAGAAACTGGATCACATAAGGGTAAATCCCCAGGCCACGGCATTTTTCGCTGGTGAAACAGTTGACTATCTCAACTTCTCCATCGTTGAGAGCCAGCCGCTGGAAGGGTTCTTTCGCATATTCCCTCGAGGTATATACCCAACTCATATGCACGAGGTTTGCGTTCAGATAACCGCCATAAGCCGTATCGATCTGCCGATTCGCGTAATAAAGCTTCGCCTGATCGGAAAATCTCCCCGTGCCGTTTGCCAAAGCTGCCAGGTCATCATGCGTCATCTTATTTATTGCAATATCGGATCGGAGTTCGAGGGGCCGCATTTCCCCGGCGGTGGCGCCGAACAGGACCAGCCTGTTGAAATCAACGAAGGATTCGAGGGAGAGCCGGTGAACGGGAATCAGATGCTTGAGCTTCTCCCCCATGCGGGCCATGGCCGTTCTAGGCGATTCTCCCTTTTGCAATTCTTTTAATTCCGGCATGTTGTTTTCATGGAAATTCCGGTATCGCGCCCCGGAGTTGGAGTTGAGGAGCTGTATGGAAATGCCTCCAAGAAGCTGATCCCGCTGCGCGCGTCAGGTGGACAACTTGGCGGCACCTGGCTCAGCGAGATTGACCCAGCCTAACCCCGAGTTGAATTGCCGGCGGAACAGCGGGGGGATTTCGGCATTCCAGCTGATAGCCCGCAATACGCCCCCGGAATACTCCAGCAGGGGTGTGGAGGAGAGAAAGGATTGCGCAGCGGATGAGCCTAGATTGAATCTTGCACCGATGAACGCGTGGGCGCCTTCCACTCGCCCGTGTGCGACCTTCAGTTCAGGCGCAACCAGGGTTGCTCCCCACTTCAGCTTGAAATTCAGCGGCCCATCGTTTGCAAACGGGTTGCTGGAGCCCAGATTGATCGAATGGTAGCCATTTTGCTGAGCCCAGATGAAGGATTGGTGATAAAGCGCCGCTGCAATTCCCTTCTTGAGCCATTGGTCTTCTCCATTCCGCCACCCGATATTTGCGATTCGCACGGTCCCGGCATCTTCCCGCGCAAGTAGTATTGCTCCGGCCCACTGGTCTTCCAGATAAGCCGAAATCAGGACGCCGTTCTTATAGATGTGTTCGATATTGGCCCATTGCGAATGAAAGGCACGTTCCTCATGCCGGGCTTTTACCGTCGGCACCAGCATCTGGTGAAAAAACTCATGAATCGCCGCATCGTCCGTGGGTATTTCAAAACGGTATCCCAGGCGGCGCGCGATGCGTAAATCGTCCTTGGCGCCTTTACTCGCGATCAGTTCGCTGATGGGCTTGCGCAGGTCGACGAGGCAATCCACGAACAGGGGCATGATATGCCATTCTCTTCCGAATACGTGCGAGGTGAGCGGGTTGACCGGGCACAGGGTGACGTCCGCGCTCAAGGCGGGATGGCTTCCGCGCAATATCTGGATCAAGGAAAACTGGCCCGCAAAGGCAGGTTCTGCGGCATGACCGAACAGTTTGTGCGTCCACGATGAATACTGAGGTTTATTGCCGAGATAAAGAACGGTTCCCTTGCCTTCGCCGTGCGGCAGCGGGGCGCATACGCGATATGCGGGCAGATGCCAGTTTCGCACCGTATCCTGCAGGCTGACGGAAGAAATGTCCATCTGCCGTCGAACCCCCTCCGGGAGTGCGGAATGCAAGCGTCGCAGCAAGGGTCGAAGCTGAGGCATTGGCGAACGTGGTCCTTAGAGTAATCGGCGCAAGAGGCGATGGATAGGGCTGCCAACTTCAAATCTTGCCGCTTCCATCGCGTGCATTTCGGTAGCGGTTCCGAATCCCGTCTTGAATTTGCTGAGGCCGGAATCCGGGTTGGGATCATCCGTACCGCCCAGGTTGAATATTTCCTTTCCTTCGTGGCGAAGCGTGCTGGCTATTCCGTGGATGAGATAATGAGCGGCGCCGCAATCCATGCCCTCCGGGCTGGTGCCTTGCGTATGATTGTACCCCGCTTTTTCCGACATCAATATGACATTCGAGGAAACGACCCTTCCATCCAGGACGGCCTGGAAAATCTCTCCGGCGCCCGATTCGGTCAACCGCAAGAAATCCGCCATCTCTACCGATGTCGTCACATCCTCACCCCGGTCCTTGCGGCGCTGCATGGAATCGCCGATCAGGCGGACATGGGCTTCCACTGCCGGGTGATCGCTTGCGCGCCTGATTTCAACCCCGAGCTTCCGCGCGCGTTTTATGCTATAGGCATGTCCTTTCCGCATCTTGACCAGCGCATCGGGGTGTTTCAGGTCGAGCACGTATTCCCATCGGGCCTTGCGGCTTCTTTCATGGCTCAACTGGGGAACCGCTCCGCTGCTTGAGCAAAAGCTGTTCAATGACATATCCGACACCCCCTGCTGGCGGCAGAAATCCAGCAGCCCCTGCCAGAAACTCCTGTCCAGGGGCGCTTCCGGAACCGACGGTACTTCCAGCAGCCGCCTCAGCCGCCCTGTTTTCATGAAGGCAGGGCAATATATATCCGGACCGGCCGCTGCCTCATTCATCATGATCCAGCATATAAAGCCCTGGCTCCGCCGATACGCTGCATATCCCGGCGTATAAAACGGGTTCAGCGGGTTGGCAGCCGCCATCTGTTGAGCAAGCGATGCGGTCGTGCCGGATGCTATTCTGAACATGGCTTTCCAACAATGGGTCCGGATCTTGAAAAAATGACGCGCTGCCTGCCATTCATGAGGCCGGCCGCGCATTGCAGGCGAATCGAAGCTGCTTCAAGGTACAACGCAGGTGATAAAGTGTCAATGCGACCAAAGTACGAGGGTGCAGAACAAATAGGCCGTGCTATGATTTCAACGAAAGGAGACAGCCAAGTTGAAATTGATCTCGATCGCGCGCATCGCGCGGGACAAATATCGCACCGCAGGTTTACGCGGCAGCTACTGGGATGCGAAAGTTCTCGCGGACGAGATCGGGCGGGTATTCTCCGATGAAAACAGAGCCTTCAGGGAGCACGTGTTGCGGGATCAGTGGCGGTATCTTACCGGGCTTCCCCAATCTGGCAATGCGGAACCGGTATCGCGGCTGCAACTGGCAATCCAGTGGTTACTGCACGCGCAGCGGGCAACGCAAGATAACGGTGTTCCCGTCGGTTATTTTCCCTGCCGCAGCGAAACAGACCGGGGATGGATGCCATCCTATCCTGAAACGACGGGCTACATCATCACCTCGCTGCTCGCCTACGCCGAGCGCTTCGGCGATCATGTGGTGCGCGATGCGGCGCTCCGCATGGCCGACTGGGAGGTCAATATCCAGATGCCTTCGGGAGCAGTGCAGGGAGGGCCGGTTTGCTCCCCCGAACGGCAGACTGCGGCAGCGTTCAATACCGGCATGGTGCTGGATGGATGGTGCTCCGCATACAAGGCGACCAATGCGCCTGAATACCTCGAGGCGGGAAGGCGCGCGGCGGATTTCCTGGTGAACGACCTGGACGAGAATGGCTATTTTCGTACCAACGGCGCTTATGTGAGTCCGGGAGAGATCAAGACGTATACCTGTCTTTGCGCATGGGCGATTTACCGCTTCGGAAGCATCGCGGGCGAAAGCGCTTATCATGACGCTGCGACGAGAGTAATCGAGGCGGCCCTGCGCCAGCAGCAGCCGAATGGATGGTTCGCACATAATTGCCTGACACACTCGCTCGCCCCGCTCACGCATACCATGGGATACACGCTGCAAGGCGTGCTCGAAGTCGGTGTGGCGGCAAACCGGCCGGATTTCATAAATGCGGCGAGAAGAGGTGTGGATCCGCTCGTTGCCCGGCTCGATGGCCGCGGCTTGCTCGCGGGGCGCTATTATGCCGACTGGCAGCCCGGTGCGTTGTCTTCCTGTCTGACCGGCAATGCCCAGATTGCGATCGTCTGCTACCGCCTGAACGAATTGACCGGCGAGCGTCGCTACAAGAATGCCGCAGATAGAATGGTCGAGGCCCTGAAGGACCTCCAGGAAACGGCTTCCCCAAATCCCGCGTTGAATGGCGCCATAGCTGGATCGTTTCCCTTGTTCGGCGGATATATGAGGGCCGGATACCCGAACTGGGCAACCAAATACTTCGTTGACGCATTATTGTTGCAGCATCGTCTTGACCGGCAGGCCTGAGCGAGGAACAATTACATGTTGGGTTATGTTTTGCGGAACCCTAAAATCTGTTTGCGTTTCGCGCAAGAGCCCAGCCCGTGGCACGGGACCGTATCGAGTGCCTGCAAAGCAAATGGACCGGAGAGGTTTGATCAAGAAGACATTCCCTTTAACAAATATTCCTGCTGACGAGCGAATTCCGCAATGAGGGATATCCTTGTAACCCTGATCGTTTTCGGTGCTTTGCCTTTCGTATTCAAGAGGCCATACATCGGGGTATTGCTATGGGTGTGGATCAGTGTGATGAATCCCCATACCCAGGGTTGGGGGTTTGCCACCACCTTTCAATTTGCGGCAATTATCGCCGGCGTGACCATGATAAGCCTCGTGACGACCAGGGAGTCCAGGAATCTTCCGCTCACTCCGGTAATCTGGACTTTTCTGGCTTTCATTTTATGGATGAACGTGACCAATTTGTTTGCGCTGCACCCGGAGGAATCCAGCGAGCAGTGGGTCAAGGTCATGAAAATAATGCTGATGACAGTCATAACCTGCATGCTGATCAAGAAGAAGGAACATATTCAGCAGCTTATATGGGTTATTGTCATTTCTCTCGGCTATTACGGAGTCAAGGGGGGTATTTTTACTATCCGGAGCGGCGGAGTGGATATGGTTTGGGGGCCGGAAGGCACCTTTATCGGGGGGAACAATGAAATCGCGCTCGCGCTCATCATGACCATTCCCCTCATGCATTATTTGCAGATGATTACCCAAAGTGTGTGGGTCCGCCACGGACTTAGCGTTGCCATGGTACTTTGCGCATTTGCTGCGCTTGGTTCCTATTCGCGCGGAGCCTTTCTGGCCATCACGGCAATGTGCTTGTTCCTATGGTTGAAAAGCCGCCACAAGGTCCGCATCGGTTTGCTGTTGCTGCTCGCTATCCCTCCCGCCATCATGTTCATGCCCGAGCAGTGGGGGCAGAGGATGGATACTATCAATACCTACGAGGAAGATGCCTCGGTCAACGGCCGTTTCAATGCATGGGGCATGGCTTTCAACCTGGCCAAGGAGCGTCCTTTCCTGGGTGGCGGATTCGAGGTCGCGACTCCGGAGCTGTTTTTCCGTTATGCTCCCGATATCTCTGATCTGCCCCGGGCCGCCCACAGCAACTACTTCCAGGCTTTGGGCGAACACGGATTCGTAGGTCTGGGCCTTTATCTGCTGCTTGCCTTTCTTACCTGGAGAACGGGTTCCTGGATTATCCGGAACACCGCAAAATTACCGGAATTCCGATGGGCTTCCAATCTTGCAACCATGATCCAGGTGAGCCTGATAGGTTTTGGCGTCGGCGGCGCGTTCCTGAGTTTGCTTTATTTTGATGTGCCCTATTATTTGATGGCCGCCATGGTTGCGACGCGTGTTTTAGTGGAAAAAGCCATCAAGGAAAAAGGCGCTTCAGCCGTTACCAAAGCCAAGGGCGGCATGGCCATTTCCGGCGAGTTCGGAGCGATAAGCCCATCATCGCCCCGCACTTCAGGATCCGGTTGAAACAATTTCATCTGCGAATCCCCATTTCTGCACCCCGATCCGAATGGGAAACCTCATCCTGTCAGCTGATGCGTCGAGGGTCGCGACAGGAAGCCTGATCCGCTGTTACTCCACTCACTGTTCGGCGATTAAATTTGCATGCTCTGCAGCGACTCTTCCGAGGAATGATGCCCGGTCATAATAGCGATAGCATTTCTCTTTTGCCGGCCCGTGCTTTCCTGGGATTTTTCTCCCCCCAAGGGCACCGGGGCCGCTTGTCAATACTGATATTTCATCGCGTCCCGCCACAAGCGGATCCTTTGTTTCCCGAAAGCGGGGATGCGGAATCTTTTGACCAGCAGATGGGCTTGCTGGGGGATTGCTTCAACGTAATTCCTCTTGCCGATGCGGTTCGGGGGTTGCGCTCGGGGAGCCTGCCCGCACGCGCCGCATGCGTCACGTTTGACGACGGTTATGCTGACAACGCGGAGGTCGCGCTGCCGATTCTGCAAAAACACGGGATTCCCGCGACCTTTTTTGTATCTTCCGGGGTTCTCGATGGCGGGCGGATGTGGAACGACACGGTGATCGAGCTCGTCCGCCGCGCGCCGGGAGATATGCTTGATCTTAGCGGATTGAATCTGGGATGCTTTCCGATCGGAACGATCGCGCAGCGCCGGCATGTGATCGACAATCTGATAAGCGGGCTCAAGCACATGCCTCCCGAATCCAGGCAATTCCGCATCGAGCAAATATGCTCGGCTATTCCGGTGAACCTGCCCGATAACCTCATGATGACTTCGGAACAGGTCCGCTTGCTGCATGGGGCAGGAATGGAGATTGGAGGACACACGGTTCTTCACCCGATTCTCGCCAGCACGGAAAAAAGTGCGGCGCGGGCTGAAATCGCAAACGGAAAGGAAATGCTTGAGGGTATAATTCGCGCCCCGATACGTTTTTTCGCTTACCCGAATGGGAAGCCGGAGCGCGATTACCTGCCGGAACATGTTGCGATGACCCGGGAACTGGGCTTTGAAGCGGCGGTTTCAACTGCTTATGGGGCGGCGAGGCCGGGGGATGACTTGTACCAATTGCCGCGGTTTACGCCTTGGGACCGCGGAGGCCAGGCCCGTTTTATTTTCAGGATGATCCAGAACATGCTCAGGAATACCGAAGTAGCCTTGCATTGACCGCAACACGGCCAGAGGGATTTCAGGAATCATCCCGGGAATGCCTCCTTTATCCCGGATTGATTCCACGCAACAAGCAGACCTATCCAACAGTTTTTAACTCAAGATTATGGAAAGACCAATCGTCGAATTCGGAGTGGGGAGCGACGGAGATCCCGTCGCGATTCTGAGTTGCGGTCATTCGCAACATGTCCGTCATAATCCCCCTTTCATCAACCGCCCGTGGGTGACCACCGCCGAGGGACGCAGCGGCATGATAGGCAAAGCGCTAAATTGCGTGCGGTGCGATAATTTTGAGTTGCCGGATCACTTCGTTCCATACAAAAGGACCGCGGAATTCAATGAGGAGTCGGTTCCGGCCGCGCTCAGAAAAGACCATTCCACCAAGACCGGAGTATGGGCAAAAATTCGGGTGACCCGGGGAAAGCTGCTTTATCGCGTTCCGGCGTTGGGAACAGAAACGGAATTGTCGGTGGACAGGTTGGGCATCGTCCTGCCCGAAGTCCTGCATAATGTCGAGCCTCTTGGTGCGGCCAGTTTTTTTGTCGAATTCTACAAAGCGCCCGACCGGTAGATGCGGAACCGGCGAGGGTTTTCACGTTCTTGCCGCCCGCTGAGTCCGCCGAGAATTGCGGACAGCGAGTTCATTTCACTCCTGCCGGGAGAATGCCTCCGCTGGCTCCGAGACCCAAAATTCAAATAAGTCCCCCTTTATCCGGATCAATATTCCGGGAAGTCATGCGGATTCGCGGAAAGCCTTTTATATACGAGTACATGCGTCAGCTTGTCTGCGCCGGCAAAGCCGATAATTTTGCGCGGATTTGGCGATTAGGGCAAGACTTTCCATTGACTGAAGCGCTCAAGCAGATTAGAATCCGCGTGTTTCAAAATACGAGCCGCCGTCGATTTTGACTAGTCTGACATGATCAAAAACAAGAACCCCGAAAAGGGGCTCCGTCCGGATAGTGAAAAGTCGAATCTCCAGGATAAGATCTTCAGCAGCCCAGCGTCATGCTGAGCAGCTTCTGATAGACACCAAAAATTATGCCTTGGATACGAAACAGGCCAGTGCGCATTGTCATGCGTTGGCAGTCGATCGTCACTGCGGCAATGGTTATGGTACTTGGCTTCCTGTGGGGGCTCCATGGGGCCGCCTCAGCATTGCTGGGCGGCGTGACCAGCATCGCATCTGCTGCGGTCTTTGCCGCGATAATTGCGCGCTATCCCGCTTCCACGCCGGCTGGCGTGCTGATTACCGCCTTCAAGGCGGAAGCGATGAAGGTAATCTTCATAGTGCTCATGCTATGGCTGGTATTGACGCTGTATAAAGACGTGGTTGCCGTCGGTTTTATCGGGACATTCGCAATCACCGTATTGATTTTTGGCATGGCATTGTTTGTCGCGGACGACGCAGAGGCTATCGAATCCCGCCGTCAAACAGGCTAAGGTAGACAGATTAGAGCAGATCAAGGCAGATCATGGCATCGGGTACAGAACTTACTCCAACCTCCTACATGAGTCACCACCTGACCAACCTTACCAGTTCGGTCGGTGACAGCGCGTTCTGGACGCTGCACGTCGATACGCTGGTCATGTCCATCCTGCTCGGCCTGATAAGCTTCGGATTTTTGTGGTGGGTGGTGCGGGGCGCGACATCCGGCGTACCGAGCAAGCGCCAGGCGTTCATCGAGCTCGCGATCGAGTTTATCGACGAACAGGTCAAAAGCACCTTCCACGGGGACCGGCATGCGTTCGTGGCCCCTGCGGCGCTGACGGTGTTTGTCTGGGTGCTCATGATGAATACGATGGATCTGCTGCCGATCGATATCATGGCCGGGGTATATAGCGTGCTCGGACTGCACAACTGGCGCAGCGTTCCCACCACTGACATCAACACCACCTTTGCGCTGGCTCTTTCGGTCTGGCTGCTGATGATTTTTTTCAATGTCAAGGTCAAGGGCCTGGGTGGCTGGATACACGAACTGGTGTGCACTCCATTCGGCAAGAACCCGATTTTGTGGCCCGTAAACATACTTTTCAATATCGTCGAGTATGTTTCCAAACCGCTTTCACACTCCCTGCGCCTTTACGGCAATATTTATGCCGGGGAAATCATTTTTCTGCTGATTGGCATGTGGGCCGCGACCGGGCTTGCCGGGACATTCTTCGGCACTCTGCTCGGAGCCGGATGGGCCATTTTTCACATTCTGATCGTCACCTTGCAGGCATTCATATTCATGATGCTGACGGTAGTTTATCTATCGATGGCGCACGAATCGCACTGATTTAGCTTCCCCCGCTGATCGGCAAACCTAATTTATCACTACTACGAGGAAAAATGAGATGGACAACTTGCAATTCTTGGCGATGATTCAAGCCTATACGGGCATTGGCATTGGCCTGATGATCGGTCTGGGCGCTGCCGGCGCCTGTATCGGGATAGGCATCATGTGCAGCAGTTTCCTCGAAGGCGCCGCACGCCAGCCGGAAATGATCCCGACACTGCAAGGGAAAGTCTTCCTGCTCCTCGGGTTGATCGACGCGTCCTTCATTATCGGCGTGGGTCTGGCCATGCTCTTTGCCTTCGGCAATCCGCTGCTGGCTGTCATCAAGTAGCAATGCCCGTTACCGGATCATAATCAGAGGCAGCCATGAATATCAACTTCACGCTTTTTTCCCAGGCAATGGCCTTCGCCATATTTATCTGGTTTACAGTCAAGTTTGTCTGGCCCCCTTTAATGCGCGCTATCGAAAATCGGCAAAAAACCATTGCCGATGGTCTCGCTGCGGGGGAAAGGGGCAGGCAGGAACTGGAGTTGGCGAGCCATCGGTCGGCCGATGTGGTCAGGGAAGCCAAGCAGCGTGCGGCAGACATCATCGTCCAGGCGGAAAAACGTGCAGCGGAAATTGTCGATGAAGCCAAGGTGAGCGCAAAGGAAGAGGGTGGCCGCATTCTTACGGGCGCAAAGGCCGAGGTCGAGCAGGAGGTATTCCGCGCGCGCGAAGCCTTGAGGCAGCAGGTGGCGGATCTCGCTCTGGCGGGGGCGGCAAAAATCCTCCGTCGCGAAGTGGACGCCAAGACACACGCCGATTTGCTGGCTTCCATAAAGGCGGAGCTTTGAACGATGGCTGAAGCCCGCACCATCGCGCGCCCCTATGCCGAAGCTGTTTTCAGGCTTGCCAGGAGCAATGACGCGCTGCCGGCCTGGTCCGCAATGTTGCAGCTCGCTGCCGCAATGGCGGCGGACGAAAGCATACGGACGATCATCGGCAATCCCAAGGTTCCCGCAAAACGGCTGGGCGAGTTGCTTCTGGAAGTCGGTGGCGACAAATTCAATGAAGAGGGCCGCAATTTCATATTGCTGCTTGCCGAAAATGGCCGTATCGAGATATTGCCCGAGGTAAGCGAGTTGTTCGACCAGTTGAAAACGCAGTATGAAGGCGTGCTGGGGGCGAAAATCGTCTCGGCCTTTCCGGTGAGCGATGAGCAGCTGGAGAAACTGGTCGCGGACCTGGAAACCAGATTCAAGCGAAAGATAGAGGCGACGGTAAGCATAGATCCTGAATTGATAGGCGGCGTGAAAGTGGAAATCGGTGACGAGGTGCTCGACGCCTCCGTGCGCGGCAAACTGGAAGCCATGGCCATTGCACTTAAAAGCTAGGAGTTATTGTAAAAATGCACTTGAATCCATCCGAAATCAGCGAGCTGATTAAAAGCAGAATAGAAGGCCTGGGCGCCACCGCGGAAGTGCGCACCCAGGGGACCATCGTTTCCGTAACCGACGGCATCGTACGCGTCCATGGTCTCTCGGACGTCATGCAGGGCGAAATGCTGGAATTCCCCGGCAACACCTTCGGCCTGGCGCTCAATCTGGAACGCGACTCCGTGGGTGCGGTGATCATGGGTGCTTACGAGCACATCACCGAGGGTGATACCGTCAAATGCACCGGCCGTATTCTTGAAGTGCCGGTTGGCGAAGAATTGGTCGGCAGGGTGGTCAACGCGCTGGGACAGCCCATCGATGGCAAGGGTCCCATTGCCAGCAAGCGTTCCGAGCCTATCGAAAAAATCGCTCCCGGCGTGATCTGGCGGCAATCGGTGAATCAGCCGGTACAGACCGGCCTCAAATCCATCGACGCTATGGTGCCCGTGGGGCGGGGCCAGCGCGAACTGATCATCGGTGATCGCCAGACCGGCAAGACTGCGGTTGCAGTGGATGCGATCATCAATCAGAAGGGCGAGAACATGACGTGCATCTACGTCGCCATCGGACAGAAAGCATCGTCCATCAACAATGTGGTGCGCAAGCTGGAAGAACACGGCGCGATGGAATATACCATCGTGGTGGCGGCCACGGCGTCCGAGTCGGCGGCAATGCAGTTCATAGCGCCTTATTCCGGCTGCACCATGGGTGAGTATTTCCGCGACACGGGCAGGGATGCTCTCATCATTTATGATGATTTGACGAAACAGGCATGGGCCTACCGGCAGATCTCCCTGCTCCTGCGCCGTCCGCCCGGACGCGAAGCCTATCCGGGCGACGTGTTCTACCTGCACTCCCGTTTGCTGGAACGGGCAGCGCGCGTCAGCGCTGCATACGTGGAAAAGGTGACGAATGGCGCCGTGAAGGGCAAGACGGGTTCCCTCACTGCGCTTCCCGTGATCGAGACCCAGGCTGGGGACGTGACCGCGTTTGTTCCTACCAACGTTATTTCGATTACCGATGGCCAGATCTTCCTGGAAACCGATCTGTTCAATGCCGGCATCCGGCCGGCTATCAATGCCGGGGTCTCAGTATCCCGCGTGGGGGGAGCCGCACAGACCAAGGTCATCAAGAAGCTCGGCGGTGGTGTTCGTCTCGCGTTGGCGCAGTACCGGGAGCTTGCCGCGTTTGCGCAGTTCGCATCCGATCTCGATGAAGCGACGCGTAAGCAGCTGGAGCGCGGCAAGATGGTGACGGAGTTGATGAAACAGCCCCAATACGCGACCTTGAGCGTTTCCGAGATGGCTCTCACGCTGTTTGCCGTCAACAAGGGGTATCTCGATGATGTCGAGGTAAAGCGTGCACTGGCATTCGAATCCGCCCTCAAAGGCTACATACGCAGCAAGTATGCTTCCATCATGGAGCGGATAGAATCCACCAAGGACCTCGACGCTGCAACCGAGAAGGAGCTCGATGCCGCCATCCAGGATTTCAAAAAGAACGGAACCTATTGACCGATGGCCGGCAGCAGAGAAATCCGCAACAAGATCAAAAGCGTAAAAAATACGCAGAAGATCACGCGCGCCATGGAAATGGTGGCGGCTTCGAAAATGCGCAAGGCGCAGGAGCGCATGAAGAAGGCGCGGCCTTATGGCGAAAAGATCCGTAACGTAGCCGCACACATGAGCCGGGCCTATACCGAATACCGGCATCCGTTTCTGATCGAGCGGGACACGGTAAAACGCGTCGGTATCGTGGTGGTTACGTCCGATAAAGGATTATGCGGCGGCCTCAATACCAACGTGTTGCGCATGGCGCTCGGCAAAATGAGGGCATGGGAAGCGGAAGGCGAACAGATAGAAGCCTGCTGCATCGGGAACAAGGGGTTCGGCTTCATGAACCGGCTCGGCGCCAACGTGATTTCCCATGTAGTCGGCCTGGGAGACAAGCCGGATATCGAGAAGCTGATCGGCGCGGTGAAAGTCATCCTGGATGGATATACCCAGGACCGTTTCGATCGCGTTTACCTTTTTTACACGCGCTTCATCAATACCATGAAACAGGAACCGGTGATGGAGCAGTTGCTTCCCCTTTCCGACGAGCGCCTGAAGGGAGGGGAAGGCCCCAAGGGACAGCGGGGAGTCTGGGACTATATCTACGAGCCGGAAGCGAAGCCTGTCATCGACGATATCATGGTACGGTACGTCGAAGCCCTGATCTATCAGGCGCTGACGGAAAACATGGCATCCGAGCAGTCCGCGCGCATGGTCGCAATGAAAGCGGCTTCCGACAACGCCGGCAACGTGATCAATGAATTGACGTTGATCTACAACAAATCCCGCCAGGCCGCGATCACCAAGGAGCTGTCTGAAATCGTCGGGGGCGCGGCTGCGGTTTAATATTTTGATTTGTTTTTAGGGTACAACATGAGCCAGGGAAAAATTGTTCAGTGTATCGGCGCGGTGGTCGACGTCGAGTTTTCGCAGGAAGAGATGCCGAAGGTCTATGATGCGCTGGTGCTGGAAGGAACGGAACTGACGCTTGAAGTGCAGCAGCAACTGGGTGACGGCGTGGTGCGCACCATTGCACTGGGATCGTCTGACGGACTGCGGCGGGGAATGCTGGTAACGAATACGGAGGATCAGATCCTGGTGCCGGTAGGTACGAAGACGCTGGGGCGCATCATGGATGTTCTTGGAAGGCCGATCGACGAAATGGGTCCGATCGGCGAGGAAAAGCGGATGTCGATCCACCGCAAGGCACCGGCATTCGATGAACTTTCGGCGTCCACCGAATTGCTGGAAACCGGGATCAAGGTTATCGATCTCGTATGTCCCTTTGCGAAGGGCGGAAAGGTAGGGCTGTTCGGCGGAGCTGGCGTGGGCAAGACCGTGAATATGATGGAGCTGATCCGTAACATCGCCATCGAGCACAGCGGCTTCTCCGTCTTTGCCGGCGTGGGCGAGCGTACCCGGGAGGGCAACGACTTCTACCATGAAATGAAGGATTCCAACGTGCTGGACAAGGTGGCGCTGGTCTATGGCCAGATGAACGAACCTCCCGGCAACCGGTTGCGTGTGGCTTTGACCGGACTTACCATGGCGGAACATTTCCGCGATGAAGGACGCGACGTCCTGCTGTTCGTTGATAACATCTATCGTTTTACCCTGGCGGGTACCGAAGTTTCGGCCTTGCTGGGGCGCATGCCGTCCGCGGTGGGCTACCAGCCTACTCTCGCGGAGGAGATGGGCCGCCTGCAGGAGCGCATCACCTCTACCAAGGCGGGTTCCATCACCTCCATCCAGGCGGTCTATGTGCCTGCGGATGACTTGACCGATCCCTCGCCCGCGACCACATTCGGCCACCTGGATGCAACGGTCGTGCTTTCCCGGGATATTGCCTCGCTCGGGATCTACCCGGCTGTGGATCCGCTCGATTCCACGTCGCGCCAGCTTGATCCATTGGTCGTTGGCGAAGAGCACTACACCACCGCTCGCGACGTGCAGCAGACGCTGCAGCGCTATAAGGAACTGCGCGACATCATCGCCATTCTCGGAATGGATGAGCTTTCCCCCGAAGACAAGCTCGCGGTTGCGAGAGCGCGGAAGATTCAGCGTTTCCTTTCGCAGCCATTCAACGTGGCGGAAGTGTTCACCGGTTCCCCCGGAAAATATGTCTCGCTGAAGGAAACCATCAAGGGCTTCAAGGGCATCGTTGCGGGTGATTACGACCACTTGCCGGAGCAGGCGTTTTACATGGTGGGCGGAATAGACGAAGCGGTCGAAAAAGCCAAGACGCTGCAATAAAGATTTCAACGATCTGCCCGCGATGGCCTGCGCAGGCATTTACGCATAATTAATGGAAGCTAAAATGGGTGTGTTTCACGTTGATATTGTAAGCGCGGAGGAATCCATCTATTCCGGTCCTGCCGAGTTCCTGGTCGCTCCGGCAGAAGCGGGAGAGGTGGGTGTCTATCCTCAGCATACGCCGATGCTGACCCGCATCAAGCCGGGGTCGGTGCGCATCAAGGCTCCTCTCCAGGAAGAAGAGCTGGTATACGTTTCCGGCGGCATGCTCGAGATCCAGCCGGATGTCGTCACCATTCTGGCCGATACGGCTGTGCGTGGAGCCAATCTCGACGAGATGAAGGCAATTGAAGCAAAAAGAAGGGCGGAGGAAGCCATGAAAGACAGGGCCTCCGCAATGGATTACGCTCGGGCTCAGGCAGAGCTGAGCGAAGCGATAGCGCAATTGGCGGCAATTCAGAAGCTGCGAAAACGCGGCCATTAGGCAGTTGTGCTCGTACTTCTGCAGGGCGGCCATAGCCGCCTTTTTTTTGCCCGATTTGTTCAAAAAAACTGTAATCATCCTCATCCGGGACAGCGGGAACATCATAATCGCCTGAACCGGGGACGTAACAGGGCGCCATATTCGGCTTCATGCAAGATAAGTGGATAAGCGGATGCCGATGCCGCAAAGAGGCTGGGTTTGGATTTTAGGCGCCTGATGTGATAAATTAGATGCTGCTGGCCTAGTTGCAGCCGGCAGCCCGGATATTAAAGGACAGGTTCGGGCCTGTTCCTTTCTGTCTTCCTCCTTTTTCTTTTCAATCACGTGTCTGAATTGAACATCGTTATCCTTGCGGCAGGGCTGGGCAAGCGCATGCGCTCCCCACTGCCGAAAGTTTTGCACCCGCTGGCGGGCAAGCCGTTATTGAGGCACGTACTGGAGACGGCACGGGGCTTGTCGCCGAAGCGTATTTGCGTCGTCTATGGGCATGGCGGAGAAACGGTGCCACAGGCGATTGCCGATGACACGATTACGTGGGTGCTTCAGAGTCCGCAACTGGGCACGGGCCATGCCGTCATGCAGGCGCTATCCCATCTTGATCGGGGAAGCAAGACGCTGGTCTTATATGGGGACGTGCCCTTGACCAGTGTGGAAACCCTTCGCGAGCTGCTTGCAGCGGCGGAACCCGAAAACCTCGCACTGCTGACGGTGGAACTGGATGATCCCACGGGTTACGGCAGAATTTTGCGCAATGAAGAAGGCGTGGTTGTCGCCATTGTCGAAGAGAAGGACGCAAGCGAACAGCAGCGAGGGATCCGGGAGATCAATACGGGCATTATGGTCATTCCCAATCGGCATCTCCACGAGTGGCTGCACAAGCTGGAAAATAACAATGCCCAAAAGGAATATTACCTTACCGATATTGTCGCAAGGGCTGCCGGAGATGGCGTCGCGATAAAGACGGCACAGCCAGCCCACGCCTGGGAAACGGTAGGGGTCAACAGCAAGGCGCAACTAGTCTCGCTTGAGCGCGTCTACCAGCATGAGTATGCAAAAAATCTGCTGGATAAAGGCGTCACCCTGGCAGACATGGCCCGTATCGATGTTCGCGGCCAGCTCGATTGCGGTACCGACGTGGAAATCGATGTCGGTTGCATATTCGAGGGCAACGTGCGGCTGGAGGATGGCGTGAAAGTGGGCGCTTACACTATCCTGAAAAACGTCAGGATCGCGGCAGGCTCGACCATTGCGCCGTTCAGCCTGATTGAAGCGGCGGAAATAGGAAAAAACTGCCGTGTTGGCCCTTATGCCCGCATCCGTCCTGACACCGTCCTCGCGGACGATGTCCACGTCGGTAATTTCGTGGAAGTCAAGAAAAGCACTATCGCTGCAGGCAGCAAGGCAAACCACTTGAGTTACATCGGTGATTCCATTATCGGGCGGAATGTGAATATCGGCGCTGGAACGATCACCTGCAATTATGATGGCGCCAACAAGTACCAGACAATTATCGAGGATGATGTTTTTGTCGGCTCCGATACCCAGTTGGTCGCTCCTGTGACGGTATCCCGTGGCTCTACCATCGGCGCGGGATCAACAATAACGAGGGATACGCCTGCCGAGAAATTGACCTTGTCGCGTGTAAGGCAGACCAGCATCGAAGGATGGACCCGTCCGGTCAAGGGCGCCCAGGGTAGCAAGGGCGCCCGGACGACCAAGGGCAAGCATGACAGCTAGGACATGACTTCACTCACACCAGTAGCTTTCGGGATCGCGGCAGCGGAGGAAAAATATCGATGTGTGGAATAGTGGGCGCAGTAGCCCGGACTAATATCGTCCCAACGCTGCTGGAAGGTTTGCGGCGCCTGGAATATCGCGGCTATGATTCTGCTGGCCTCGCACTCATGAATGGTGGATTGCATCGCTTGCGCACCACGGGCCGGGTCGCGGAACTCAGCAAACTGGCGGAAGAGCAGGATTTTCATGGTGAAATAGGAATTGCCCACACCCGCTGGGCTACCCATGGCGCGCCTTCCGAACGCAACGCCCACCCACATTTTTCGGGTGGAATCTCGAAAGTTGCCGTAGTGCACAACGGCATCATCGAAAACCATGAAATACTGCGCCAGCGTCTGCAAGGCGAAGGATTCGAGTTCACGTCGGATACGGACACCGAGGTAATTGCCCATCTCATCACGTACAACCTGAGGGAAACTTCGGATCTGTTTGAAGCGGTGTGCCGCTCGGTGAACGAACTTCAGGGGGCTTATGCCATTGCCATTATGGAGGAGGCGCATCCGGAACGGATAGTCGTTTCCCGAAACGGTGCGCCGCTGCTGTTGGGATTGGGTGATTCCGGGAATTATGCCGCTTCCGACGCCTCCGCCTTGCTGCAGGTAACCAGGCACATGATCTACCTGGAAGAAGGCGATGTCGCGGAACTGCGCCGCGATGGCTATCGGATCGTGAGCCTTCGCGACGGTGTGCGCAAGGAAGTGGCGCGCACCGTGCATGAAAGCGAACTGACCAACGAAGCGGTGCAATTGGGCCCCTATGCCCATTTCATGCAGAAGGAAATATTCGAGCAGCCGGGAGTGGTGGCGAACACGCTGGAAATGGTGGTTAATGCGCAATCCATCTCGCCACGCCTATTCGGAACCGAAGCGGAAACCATTTTCAACGACACCGACAGCATTCTGATACTCGCTTGCGGCACCAGCTATCATGCAGGGCTGGTTGCGCGCTACTGGCTGGAGACGCTGGCGGGGTTGAATTGCAGCGTCGAGATTGCGAGCGAATACCGCTACCGCGATCCGGTGGCGCATCCCCATACACTGGTGGTGGGCATATCCCAATCGGGAGAAACCGCAGATACGCTTGCCGCGCTCAGCTACGCCCGTTCGCTGGGGCACGCGCATAGCCTCGCCATTTGCAATGTAGCCGAAAGCGCGATGGTGCGCCAGACCAACCTGCGCTTTCTCACCCGCGCCGGGCCGGAAATCGGCGTCGCTTCGACCAAAGCGTTTACGACCCAGCTTGCCTCACTGATGCTGCTGGCGATGACGCTTGCCAAGCTGCGAGGCAGGCTATCGAGCGAAGGCGAGCGCCACATTATCGCCGCATTGCGCCATCTGCCGGTGGCGTTGCAGCATACCCTGCAGGTAGAGCCGCAGGTTCGCGAGTGGGCCAAGGCGTTTGCTGAAAAGCGGCATGCATTGTTCCTGGGACGCGGAGTGCATTATCCCATCGCGATGGAGGGGGCGCTCAAGCTCAAGGAAATCTCGTATATCCATGCCGAAGCCTATGCGGCAGGCGAGTTGAAGCACGGTCCGCTCGCCCTCGTGGACAAGGATATGCCCGTGGTTGCCATCGCACCGAACGACGCCTTGCTGGAAAAACTCAAATCCAATCTGCAGGAGGTGCGCGCACGGGGCGGAGAATTGTATGTATTTGCCGACGCCGATTCCCGGATCCAGGAAAGCGAGGGAGTTCACATCATCCGCCTGGCGGAGCACGCCGGCGCACTGAGTCCCATTCTCCATACCATCCCCTTGCAATTGCTTGCCTATCACGTTGCCCTACAAAAAGGTACCGATGTCGACAAGCCGAGAAATCTGGCGAAGTCGGTGACAGTCGAGTAGGATACGCTCGCCTCGCTAGAAAGAAGAGGCATAAACATCGCCTTCACGGCGTTGCAGCTGTGGTGCCTGCCTGTATGAAGCGATGTTTCATTTATTTTAGAAAAAATTTTATCTAAGCGTGAACTTTTTATTTTGTACCATCTCTAATCAATCGCGGAGGTGCTAAATTTTTCCGCAAGTTGTGCAGAGTCGTATTATTTGATAATGGGAGGTGTCCGGATTTTCAGACCGGAAGTGAGTATGTTTCTATGCGGTAGATAATCATCAAGCTGGTCAGATTCTTGAACATCTCGTATCTTTAAGGAGGTTATCATGGAAATGGCAATTTTGGTGGTAGGTATCGGTGCCGTCGTTGCTTGGTTTTTCATGTCCAAGGATGGCCGGAAAGAGTAAAGCCGTATACCCCGAGTAGACTATTGATAAGGATCACCCTATGACCTTAATAAGGAATTGAATTGATCATCCCAGACAGGCCGATGCGCTCACTTTCCCCAGTGTGACATCGGCCCCTTTTATTTCAGGCCCCTCATCATATCCCCCTTCATTCATACCTCAAGGCTTCCACCGGTTTAAGCGCGGCGGCTTTTCTGGCCGGGTAATATCCGAAGAATATCCCCACCGCGGAAGCGAAAGCGAACGCCAGCAATATCGTCCCAAAAGTGATCACGATGATCATGTCGGTAGCGTGGCTGACGGCCCAGGCCCCGCCGATTCCGAGAGCGACCCCGATAAGTCCGCCCAGTATGCAGATTACGAGGGCTTCCAGCAGGAATTGCGCAAGGATTGCGCGGCGGTTAGCGCCAATAGCCATGCGTATGCCGATTTCCCGGGTTCGTTCGGTCACGGATACCAGCATGATATTCATGATGCCGATGCCCCCAACCAGCAGCGATACCGAGGCAATGGCGCCAAGCATGAGAGACATGACCTTGGCCGCCCCGGTAGCCACCGCGGCAATGGCAGCCATGTTGCGCACCGTGAAATCGTTTTCCATTCCTTCTGCTATGCGATGACGCTGGCGCAGCAGCTGGTTGATCTCGACTTCCGCTTCATCCATGGTCTCCGCCGAGATGCCCTGGACCATGAGAAATCGTATTGTTCCGGGGAACTGGTTGCCGAAGATCTGACGCTGCCCCGTGGTGATGGGAATAAACACCGAATCGTCCTGATCGCGGCCATCCAGGCTCTGCCCCTTGGGGGCCAGAACGCCGGCGACTACAAAAGGGCTATTCTTGATGCGAACGGTTTTTCCGGTAGGATCTTCGTCCCCAAACAGGTTTCTCGCGGTAAGCTGGCCCAGCATCACCACGCGCGAGGCGGAACGCAAATCCGTCTCGGTGAACAATGCGCCGCTTTCCGCGGGCCACTCGCGAACGTTGAAATAGTCGGGCGTGACCCCCGTAACGGACGTGCTCCAGTTATTGGCCCCGTAGTTGAGTTGTGCGGTTCCGGTAACGAGCGGCGCGGTGGCCTTGACCGTGGACAGGTGAGCAATGGCCTGGGCGTCGGCCATGGTCAGCGTCTGCACGCTGCCGGCAGCCGAACGCAATGCGCCGGAGGACGTAGCACCGGGCACGACGATGAACAGGTTGCTGCCTATGGAAGCAATGGCCTGGTTGACCATGGTCTGCGCTCCCTGTCCGACCGCGAGCATCAGCACGACGGCCGCCACGCCTATGATCATGCCCAGCATGGTCAAGCCGGTGCGCAGCCGATTAAGCCGCAAGGCGCGCAGGGCCTCTCCTATGATGGCAAAGAGGCTCATGCCGGTACTTCTCCGTCGTGCACCACCCTTCCGTCCTTCAAACGCACCAGCCGCCGGGTGAAGGCAGCGATATCATCTTCGTGGGTAACGATCACGACCGTGATTCCCCGCTCCCGATTGAGTTGTTCGAAGATTGCCATGATCTCACGGCTGGTCTGGGTATCGAGGTTGCCGGTTGGCTCATCGGCAAGTATCAGGGGCGGATCATTGATGAGCGCACGGCTGATGGCGACACGCTGCTGCTGCCCTCCGGACAGCTGGGTAGGCTGGTATGCCGCGAAATTACCCAGGCCGGTCTGGCCCAGCAGGTCCAGCGCGCGCCTGCGGCTTTCCGACCGGCCGACACCGGCATAAAGCAGCGGAGCGGCAACATTATCCAGGGCTGTCATTCGCTTGAGCAAATTGAATCCCTGGAATACGAAGCCGATCTTGCGGTTGCGCACGAGCGCAAGCTCATCATCGGACAAGGACGCGATATCCCGTCCGTCAAGCCAGTATCGGCCCTGGGTCGGCGTATCCAGGCAGCCGAGTATATTCATCAAGGTCGATTTTCCCGACCCGGAATGTCCCATGATGGCAACGAATTCCCCCCGCGAAATAGTGAGGTTGACTTCGAACAGAACCTGGCTGTTGAACGGCCCATTCCCTTTGACCCCTGTTTCCAGGCTATAGGTCTTGGAAAGATTCTCCACCTTGATCAAGGGTACACTGGGATTATCGTGTTGGAGCAACATCACCGGGAAGTCTCTGGATCGCTAAAACATTCTGAACCTGAATTTGCTGCCGGACTTGTCCTTATCGCCCATTTCACGAACTATCAGCTCATCGCCTTCCTTGATTTCTCCCTCTGCAATTTCGGTGAAGTTATTATCGGCAGCTCCCGTTTTGACATATACCGGAACGCGACGGCTTCCCTCGAGCCGATAAAGCAGGCGCTTGCCAGCGGTTGGCTTGGCTGCCGCGGCGGGATCGGCGTCCGTTTCGGCTGGCTTGTAGCGCAGCGCCGCATTGGGCACACGCAATACGTTTCGTTTCTGTTCGACGGTGAATCGCACATTGGCGGTCATGCCGGGCAGCAGCGTTTCATCATCGTTGGCTACCGCAACCACGACGTTATACGAAACCACATTCTGCTGAATGGTGGGATTCAGCCGCAGCTGCTTTACCACTCCGGAAAATTCCCGCTCCTGGAACGCATCCACAGTGAAATGCACGGTCTGGTCGAGATGCAGTTGGCCGATATCGGCTTCCGCGACGCTGGTATCGATCTGCATCTGGCGCAAGTCGTTGGCAATCTGGAACAGCGTGGGTGTCTGGAAGCTTGCCGCCACGGTCTGGCCCACATCCACGTTGCGCGCTATCACTATGCCGGAAATCGGGGAGCGTATGACATTGTAATTGAGATTGGTGCGATCCCGGGCGAGTTGCGCGTTATCCACGGCCAGCTGGGCGCGCGCCACCTCCAGCTGTTGTTCCACCGTGTCCAGTGCATCCCCGGAAATGAAGCCTTTTTCCACTAGTGCGCGGTTGCGCGCCATCCTCCTCTGGGCCAGCTTCAGCGCGACGTGGTCATTGGCGACATTCGCCTCCGACTGCCGCAACTGGGCCTGGAAGAGCGCCGGATCGAGCTCCGCCAGTATGTCGCCCGCCTTTACCCTATCGTTGAAGTCCGCGTGAAGGCGGTATACGGTGCCGGACACTTGCGTGCCCACATTGACCAGGACTACAGGATTGAGCGTTCCATTGGCGGAAATGCTTTGAAGGATGTCGCCCCGGTCCGCTGCCTGGGTTTTGTATCGATCCTGCCGCGAGTCGGATCCGGATTGCCAGTACCAAACTCCCCCGCTCAGCAGCAGCGTTGCCAAAATGATGAATAGCCGGATGCGGCGAAGGGGTGGCATCATTGAGAATGAAGAGAAGTACAAATAGCAGGCGCGAAAAATGAACGCAGAATATTACCTGAGTACGGGACTCCGGTTATGGGAACCGTGAATGGATAAAAAGAAGCCGCTTGTCCTGAGTGAACGACCGTTTGCGAACTTCATTCATAAACAAGGGCGCGGGAGAGCATATCCGTAGTGGAGGCGCTATCTTTCAATGCCTTTCCCCTTGTTTGTTCTTTATTTGTCCTTCTTGTGATCGGCGTCCATTACGCGTAATTCCTTGAGCCGCGCTTCAATGCTGGACATGGCGTAAAAGTCTCCATTGCCTGCTTTCAGCGCTATCTGCAATTGCTCTATCGCCGCAGGATAATTACCCTGCCGCGTATAAACCTCGGCCTGGGAGCGATGTTGCGACATTGCGTCCCCCAGCGCTTCATATCCTCGTGCCTGCAGTTCGAAAAGCCGCGTATCGTTGGGCGTGTATTGCAGCTGACGGTCGATGAAACTTACCGCCGCCCTGGGTTCGCCATTACGGATCAGCGCGTCTGCGTAGTCATAGATCAGTGCTCGATGTTGGGGATAGATCTGCAGCGCAGCCCGGTATGTCTCGAGCGCTTCTCCGACGTGTCCTGTCGCGAGCTGGACGCGGGCAGCCAGCGTATCGATCATCGGGCTGGGCGGACCGGTTTTGCGTGCAATCCTGATGGCTTTGCCGAGATCGTGATTTTTGACTTTATCGCTCGGCGAGCTGGACTGCAAATTTTCATAAAGGTGCGCGAGTTCCTTTTCGGCACGCGAATAATCCCTGTCCCGCAGCAATGCATTGATCAATCCGTAGCGCTCGACGGCCTCGTTGGTATAGCGCTTGTCCCGCAAAACCGAGTCGAAGCGTTCCACGGCATCCCCCGGGTTGTCCAGCGAAGCGCGCAACTTCGCCCGCACCAGCTGGAAATCAAGGCTGTCGGGCACCTGCTTATAGGACATGCCCTGGGTTCTGTTCTCGATGTCGGCGATGCGCTCGTAAGTGATGGGATGGGTACGCAGGTAAGAGGGCGCGCCATTCTCATGAAACCTTCCCGCTCGCTGCAGGCGCTCGAAGAAGGCCGACATTCCGTTCGGGTTGAGGCCGGCGCTGACCAGTATATTGAAGCCGATGCGATCGGCTTCCTTTTCGTGCTCGCGGGTAAAGTCGAGTTGGGACTGGATCTGCCGAGCCTGGGAGGCGACCAGTACGGCCTGTCCCGCCTGTGGATTGGTACGCGCAGCAAGTATCGCCAATGCTGCGCCGGCGAGGGAGGTCAGCATGCTGTACTTCTGGCCGGAAATCATGCGCGCAAGGTGTTTCTGAGTGACATGGGCGATTTCATGGGCCATTACCCCGGCCAATTCCGATTCGCTCTGGGCTGTGATAATGAGCCCGGTATTGAATCCCATGAAGCCGCCGGGCAATGCGAATGCATTGATGGTGTCGTCCTTCACCGCGAAGAACTCGAATTCCTGGTCCGGATGGGCCTCGCGGGAACCGAGAATCAGTCTGTTTCCCAAATTGCTAAGGTAACCCGCGACTTCGGCGTCATCCAGGTAATTGGGGTCGGCCCGGATTTCGGACATGATTCTCAGCCCCAGTTCCCGTTCCTGGCGAGGTGAAATAGTTGTCCGGGACGCATCGCCAAGATCGGGCAACTCGGCCGCCTGGGCGCCGCTTGCGATCAGCACGGATAGAACGGTTATGCCAAGGCGAAATTTCATGTCGATAAGATGGATGGGGACGAGCGAAGTTCCTTACGGAAGCATGCGATGGGAGGCGCCTATGTCAAGGAGCATACGGGCAGCGAAGAGCTGGACAGATCTTCCCTAGATCGCTGTGTCGTCGGTCTCGCCTGTACGTATTCTTATGACCTGCTCGATATTCGTGACAAAGATTTTGCCATCGCCGATCTTACCCGTGCGTGCCGCAGCCACTATCGTATCGATGATGCTGTCCACCATTTTCTCGTCGGCCACTATTTCAATCTTTACCTTGGGCAGAAAATCCACCACATACTCCGCCCCCCGGTAAAGTTCCGTATGCCCTTTTTGCCGGCCGAAACCCTTGACTTCGGTAACAGTCAATCCGCTTACCCCTATCTCGTTCAAGGCTTCGCAGACCTCGTCGAGCTTGAAAGGCTTGATGATGGATTCGATTTTTTTCATGTCTGTTCCTTTAAAAGCAACACGTTTGCGCGTTGGCAAGCAGGTTCTATCTCAGTCCGAACCTGCTCCGGGTCCATGTATGAGTTCGGAATTGCGATTCGCCTCGATATTCTCGTGCGGAAATGAGAGCGGAAGCTAAAACTCGTCTTGATATACCGCCGTAATGGGATAGCGCCAGTCTTTTCCGAAGGCGCGTTTGGTAATCCGCGGGCCCAGGGCGGACTGCCTGCGCTTGTATTCATTCTGCCGGATAAGATCGATCACGCGGCGTACGTCTGCTTCAGCGTAATTCATATCAAGAATTTTCTGTAGCGATAGATTGCGTTCCACATAAGCTTCAACAATTCCATCGAGCACGTCGTAGGGCGGAAGACTATCCTGGTCGGTCTGGCCGGGACGCAGCTCGGCCGAGGGTGGCCGTGTGATGATTCTCTCGGGGATGACTTTTCCCAGCGAGTTGCGGTAGCGGCAAAGGCGGTAAACCATGGTCTTGCTTATATCCTTCAGTACTGCGAAACCTCCCGCCATATCGCCATACAAGGTGCAGTAGCCGACGGCTATTTCCGACTTGTTGCCGGTGGTCAGCACAATGGCGCCGGAATTGTTGGAAAGCGCCATGAGCATATTTCCCCGTATGCGCGCCTGCAGGTTTTCCTGCGTGGTGCCGACGGCGCGATGCTGGGGCAGCTTGCTGCCGAGCGTTTCCAGGAATTGGGCGAGCACCGGCTCGATACTGATTTCGCTGTACCTGACATTCAGCGTTTTAACCATTGCTCGAGCGTCCCACAAGCTGATATCGGCGGTAAACTTCGAAGGCATCATGACTGCCTCCACTCTGTCCGCGCCGAGCGCGTCCACCGCGATTGCCATGACGAGCGCCGAGTCCACTCCTCCCGACAAGCCCAGCACTACGCCGGGAAAATGGTTCTTCTCGACATAGGTTTTGAGCCCCAGGCATACGGCCTGATAGATTTCCGCCTCCGGGCTTGGCGGCGCTGCAATTTCTACCGGCACCGGTACACCATTCCGGAGATCGATCAATCCCAGCACTTCTTTAAACGCAGGGAATTGATGGGTGAGCTTGCCTTCGGCATCGATTGCGAAAGAAGCGCCATCGAAAACCAGTTCATCCTGCGCCCCGACAAGATTGGCATAGATGACAGGAATTCCGATTTCATCGGTCTGCTGGCGTACGACCTGATAGCGCAAGGTTTGCTTGCGCATGTGGTAGGGGGAAGCGTTCAGCACCAGCAGCACATTCGCGCCGGCTTCCCTTGTCCTGCGGGCGGAGTTGCCCTGCCAGATATCCTGGCAGATCTGCACGCCGAATTTTATCCCATCCAGTTCGAATATGCATGGATCGGACCCCGGTTCGAAATAGCGCCGCTCGTCAAACACGGAATCATTGGGCAGGCTGGTTTTCAGATAGGTGGTGGCGATCCTGCCGTCACGGATAACAGAGGCCGCATTGTAGAGCTTGTGATCGGCGCGGTGCGGATGCCCGATCACCAGTATGATTCCATTTATTTTTGTCGCTAGATTTGCCAGCGCCTCCTGGCAGGCCAGCGCAAAGCCATCACGCAACAACAGATCCTCCGGGGGATAGCCGGAAATCGCCAATTCCGGAGTAACGACGAGGCGGGCTCCTGCCTCTTTTGCCTGATGGACATAGCCAAGAATTTTGGCAGCGTTGCCCTTGAGGTCGCCGACCGTCAAATCGATTTGTGCGATGGCGAGTTTCATGATGGTGCGCGTCATGCGCGGGGTATCGAACTACGCATTTCCTGCCGCAAAATTTCCTCGCTCCCTAATCACTTCGAGTACTGCCGGGAGAAATCCTCGGGCCGGCTGACTCCATCCGCACCTGTGGGACTTCGCCATAGCCCGGTTCTCCTCATTCTATCCTTTTAATAATACCAGAATGCTTCTACCCGCGCGGTCTTGCGCGGAAAGGGCGCACGCGGGAAAATCCTTCATGGATGCGGATTTGGAAGTAAAAATTATCGATTCGCTTGATGAGGTTTCCGTTACCGCATGGAATCGCCTCGCGGGGGATGATCCTTTTTTGCGCCACGAATTTTTCTCGGCCTTGCATGATACCGGTTGCGCCTCGGCGAAAACCGGTTGGGCGCCAAATTTCGTCACCCTATGGGAGGAGGGAAAATTGACGGCCGCCCTGCCTCTTTATATCAAAAGCCACTCCTATGGAGAGTATGTTTTCGACTGGGCCTGGGCCAATGCATACCAAAGTCATGGCTACCCATACTATCCCAAGCTCTTGAGCGCAATACCCTTCAGTCCGGTGCCGGGGTGCAGATTGCTTGCCGAGACCCCGAAGCATCGTGCCCTGCTTATTTCGGCGGTGCTGGCGATGGCGAGGGATAAAAATGCGAGGACGGGCATGTCGTCTTTCCACTGCCTGTTTCCGCTGGAACAGGAAGCACGGGAAATGGAAAAAGCAGGAATGAAGTTGCGGCACGGCATCCAGTTTCACTGGAGGAACCGGAACCGTGAGGGCGATCCTTATGAAAGCTTTGAAATGTTCCTGCGGGAGATGAGTCACGGCAAACGCAAGAAGATCCGCCAGGAACGAAAAAGGATACTTGCTGAAGGCGTCCGGTTCCAGTGGCTGTCAGGACATGAGGCAAAACCGGACCACTGGCGTTTTTTCGTCGATTGCTACAACAAGACCTACCGGGATCATTATTCCGCCCCTTACCTCAACCTGGAATTTTTTATGAGGCTAGGCGAGAGCTTGCCGGAAAATCTGCTGCTGATTCTGGCGGTGCGCGGCAAGAAGCCGGTTGCCGCAGCCCTTAACTTACGCAATTCGCACACCCTGTATGGCCGCTACTGGGGCGCTTCGGAGTTTGTGCCCGGTTTGCATTTCGAGACCTGCTACTATCAAGGCATTGAATATTGCGTGGCGAATCGCATGGAGCTGTTCGAGGGCGGCGCCCAGGGAGAGCACAAGCTTGCCCGGGGTTTCCTTCCCATCCGCACGTGGTCGGCCCATTGGCTTGCTCATCCCGAGTTCTCTGCGGCGGTTGGCCACTACCTGAAGCGCGAGGCGGACGAGATCGACCACTGCCTTGATGAATTGAACGAAAGTTCGCCTTTTAGAAGGGGCGCGAGAGATAATGAAAGCCTTTGAACATACGCGGCCGCGGGAGACGGGAATGCCGTATCGGTTGGCAAAACGCAACAGGCGGCCTTTCTCCTGCCGGATCCGGGCTGCTACCTTTCAGGTTGCGGTGCAATGAAATACTGCAGTAGCTGCGGTGCGCAGGTCGAATTGGGTATCCCGGAGGGGGACACGCTGCAACGCTACATATGCCGGGCGTGCGGCGTCATCCATTATCAGAATCCGAAGATCGTGGTCGGCTGCATTCCCGAATGGGAGGACAAGATATTGTTGTGCCGCCGGGCGATCGAGCCACGCCTGGGTTTATGGACCGTTCCGTCCGGGTTCATGGAAAATGCCGAAACCCTGGTCCAGGGCGCGGAGCGGGAGACCATGGAAGAAGCCAACGCTTCCGTCCGGATGGGGCCGCTTTTCGCTATTTATAACTTGCCCCACATCAACCAGGTGCACGTGCTGTTTCGTGCGCAGTTGCTGGATCTTGGCTTCAGCCCGGGGATTGAAAGCCTGGAGGTGAGGCTTTTCGCCGAGCAGGAAATTCCATGGGAAACCCTCGCCTTTCGGGTAATTCGTGAACCGTTGAAGCGCTATTTCACGGAGCGGCGGAAAGGGGTTCTAGGCTTCCACATGGGTACGATAGGCGCGCTTGGTACCTAGGGTAGCGCTGCATGCACGCGGCTGCGCTACCGCTTCATGCCGCTCGCAGCGAATCGACGATATCCAGCCGTGCCGCGCGGGCGGCGGGGAGAAAGCCGCCGCCGACCCCCATTATCAGGGCGAATGCCAAAGACTTGGCGATAATGGCGGTGTTCAGCGTGAAGCTGAATGCGAGCTCTGAGAAGGATTGCCAGTTCATGGTCGAGATGGTGAAGAGCTGCATGAATGAAGCCAGTACGAGCCCGACCACGCCCCCCGCCGCGCCCAGCATCAAAGCTTCTATCAAAAAAGTCAACAGAATGGTTGCGCGGCGGAATCCCAGGGCTCTCAGGGTGCCGATTTCGGTAGTACGGTGGGCGACCGATGCATACATGGTGATCATTGCGCCAATAATCGCACCTATGGAAAAAATGATGGAGAGGATCAGTCCCAGGTAACGAATAAAATTTGCCAGAACTCTCGATTGTTCGGCATAGAAGACATTTTCCTGCTTGGCTTCCAGGGTAAGGCGCGGATCGGCTTCAATGCGGGTCTTGAATTCGGAAAATCCCCGTGCGTCGTTCAGCCTGACTATCACCGAAGAATAGACCGGCCTGCGGAATGCTTGCATCAGTTGGTCCGCATCGCCCCAGATTTCCGAATCGAAACCTGTCCTCCCTGCATCCATGATGCCCACCACAGTCCATTCCCGCTGGCCGAAGCGTAATATCTCGCCGACTCTTGCGCCATGGTATCGTTCCGCAATGCTTTTTCCGGCGATGATTTCCGCCGATCCGGGGGAAAACATGCGTCCTTCGACAATACCGACCTGAGGCCGAAGTTCGACGCCTTTTTGCCCTACACCCCGGATCAACACGTTGGATGCTTTATCGGAATCTCGCTTGACCAGCGAAATCAGTACGATGGTTTCCTTTGACGCGAGCCGCGCACCATCGATGCCATGCGCTACTTCCGGCTGGTTTTCAACAATGGCAGCCTGGTCGCGATCGATGACGCTTTGTACTTCGGTGCCAGCGGAACGCCGGGTGACCACCACGTTGTCCATGGATCCGGTTTCCACCAGGGTTCTTCGAAGCCCTTCCTCCAGCATTAACACCGTGGCGAAGACGAACACCACCAGCGCCATGCCCCCCGACGTAAGCAGCGTCGTCAGTTTGCGTGCCGCGAGATTGCGCAGTGTGTAGGAAAGCAGTATCGGCATGATCAACCAATGCTTCTCAGGCCGTCCACTATGGGTACGCGAGCCGCACGCAGAGCCGGCAGCACCGATGCCGCCAACCCAACCACCGTTGCTGTTGCCGCCTGCATATAGACCGTTTCCCTGGAAACCCCGAAAACGGGGAAAAGCGTCCCGACTTGCTCGCTGAACTGGGCGGCGACCGGAAACGTCAACACGATTCCGATTGCGGCGCCGGCAAGCGCGATCATGAGGGACTCGCCATAAATCAGTCCGGCAAGGAAGCTGGGTCCGAACCCTAGGGCTTTGAGGGTGGCGTACTCCCGAATCCGCTCTCGCGCGGTCATTGCCATGGTGTTGGCCATGACCGCCAGAATGATGAATATCACCACGAAGGAAACAATACGTATGGCAATGACTATCGCTTCCGTCATGGAAACGAAGCCCAGCTGGAATGCTTTCTCCGTTTCAGTGAGGGTTTCGGCCAGCGAGTTGCGGAACATTGCATCCACTTCGCCGGATATTTCTGCAGCCCTGTCGGGATCGGAAATCTGGATGACATATACGCCTATCCAGTCGGTTCGCCGGGCAACGGCTTTTTTCATCGTTTCGTTGAGATAATCCCAGTGGAAAAAAAACTGTGATGTATCGGTTGCAGATTCCGCGCCGTCATAGATCGCCCTTACGGTGAAATTCCACGCGCCGGGATAAATGGTTCCGCGTAGCGGAATGGTGTCGCCTACCTTGAAGCCATGGGTGTTCGCAAGCTTGCGGCCGATTACGCAACCTTTGCGGTCAGCGCGGAATGCTTTCATTTCCTCCGGTGCGATGACATATTCGGGGTACAGGTCGAAATACGTTTTCGCATCTACCGCGAACTGGGGAAAAAAGTTCTTCTCGCTGACGTATACTCCTCCGAACCAGCTGGCGTGGCTGATTGCGGAGACTCCGTCGATCTTGCGGATTCGTTCCTGGTAGTTGATGGGTAGCGGAAATACCAGCGAGATCGCGTTGCGCGTGACCAGCCTGGCCGATGATGCGCCCTCCGCACCGGCATACCAGGCATCGACCACCGTTCGAAGCAGGCCAAAGGCAACAATGGCCACCACCAGGCCAAGTACGGTGAGACCGGAGCGCAGTTTGTGGCGCAAGGTGTTTCTCAGTATGAGCTTGAGGAAATGCACGGTGGGGGCCGATCTGGTGGACGACAGATCTTTTAATGGTTTTTCAGTTCCAGTTCGCCTTTTTCCAGATGCCGGATCGAATGGGCGGATTGAGCGGCGTGCGGATCGTGCGTCACCATGATGATGGTTTTGCCCAGTTCCCTGTTGAGGCGCTCAAGCATGGCCAGGATGTCGTTCGCCGACGATCGATCAAGATCTCCGGTAGGCTCGTCCGCTACCAGCAAGGCTGGATCCGTTATGATCGCGCGCGCAATGGCAACTCGTTGCTGCTGGCCTCCCGACAACTCGGACGGATAATGCTCCATTCTATCGGCAAGTCCCACCATCGATAATGCAAGTTCTGCGCGCCTGCGGCGCTGGTCGCGTGCAAGCGGTGTCAGCAGCAGCGGGAGTTCCACATTTTCAAAGGCCGTCAGTACCGGCATCAGGTTGTAGAACTGAAATATAAATCCCACGTTCGCTGCTCGCCAATCCGCCAGTTCCGATTCGGAAAGGGCTGCGATGTCTGTTCCATTGACTTTCAGCAACCCGCTGTCGGGCTTATCGATGCCGGCAATAAGGTTGAGCAAGGTGCTTTTTCCCGAGCCTGAAGGACCCATCAGCGCGATAAATTCCCCATGCATGATATCGAAAGAGATATTGGTCAGCACGGGTATGATCTGGCCCCCCCGGTGATAGCATTTGGAGAGCTGCCTAATGTGAACAACAGGTTCAGCCGGAGGTTTTGCATGATTGTCCAATTCAAGGGGCCGTCGCATCAATTCCAGAGTTTTTTCCCCGCGAGTATGCCGAGTGCCACACCGGAAAAATTGCACAAATCCGTGTCATTTTGCCGCTGCTTTAATATTATCGCCATTATCGAGCCCGTCTCCCGGCCGCAATATCACCTTCTCGCCAGCTTTGGGTCCTTTTACCACTTCGACCATGTCGCCAATTCTTTCTCCGGTTTCTATGGTTGTTTCGACAGCTTTCCCTTCCCTGATGACGAAAACCACGCTTTGTCCGTTGCGCTGAACGATGGCTGCGGGCTGCACCACCGTGCGGGCAGCGCGCTGGTTGTCGGGCATTTCTTTTTTCAGGAAAGCGACCTTCGCGCTCATCTCCGGCAATACCCGGGGATCGTGGTCGACGAACCGGATCTTTACCAGGACTGTGGCCTTGGCCCTGTCCACCGTCGGGACAATGCGCTGCACCCTCCCTCGCAAGCGGACGTCCGGCAGCGCATCCAGCTGGATCTCGCACGGCTGGTCGAGCTCAACCTTTGCCAAGTTCGATTCGGATACGTCTGCTTCCACTTCCAGAGTATTCATGTCGGCCATGGTGACCACCGCGCCTTTAGCGTCGAGTGCAGAGGAGAAAGGCGTGACGACATCGCCGATATTTGCGCTTTTCGTTAGGACCACTCCGTCAAAAGGCGCGCGGATCAGCGTGTGCTCGACAGCTATTCGCGCTGCGCGATAGTTTGCTTCCGCCGCGCGGACCGACGCCTTGTAACTGCCGACGACAGCCTGAGTTTTTTGATAGCGTGCTTCCGCAATATCGTAAGCTGATGGGGAAATAAAACCCCTGGCGATCAGCTCGCTATTGCGATTATAGGCTGCCCGGGCTTCTATCAGCTCGGCCTGGGCCTGCTGCAAATTGGCAGCGGCCACCCTGACATTTGCCGATGCCTGTTCCATGGTCGCGCTGACATCCGCGTTTTCCAGCCGTGCGATAACTTCTCCTGCTTTGACCCGGCTGCCTTCCGTCACGCCGAGCCATTCAACCCGCCCCGTGGCTTTGGATGCCACCGCCGCCTTGCGTTGCGCTACTACGTAGCCCGTGGCATTAAGCAACGTAAACGATTGCGATGGGTAGGCAGTGTTGACGGTGGCCGACTCTACTTCCACCGTGTTGCCGTTCCGGAAATAAAGGATCCCTGCCAGTACCGATGCAGCGATGATAACGATGGCGGTAAGAAAACCAGGACGTTTCCGATGGCTGACCATGCTGCTGCCAGCACCGCGATCAATTTTCAATTGGGACAGATCTTCGTTGCCCACGAGGTGTTCCCGGAATTTAAGGCTGCGATTATGGCGTAGAAGCCGTGCCAGGGCTAGGGAAGTCCGGTGGAGGCCGGGCGCGCTGCATCGCGGGGAGGAAGCGCGAAACCCATCAGGCAGGTTGCTGCGGCCGTGCGTACCAGTCCTTCGGGGATAGAGCCCGATGTGCGTTTACCCGGAGTTGCGCAAAACCCGAAGATCCATCCGGTCTTTGCGCGCCGTTCCGGGAAAAGGATATGACGCCTGCCGTCCTCTCAGCAGGGGGCAACAGGCGATCGGGAACCTAGCTTAATATGGGAGAGGAAGCTAATCCAGGGACACCATTCTCGAGCGCGATACTGGCGGATTATTGGCGAAATAGCGCTTGATGCCAGAAAGGATGGCGTCGGCCAATTTTTCCTGGTAGGCGGGATTTATCAGCTTTCTTTCTTCGTCCGGGTTGCTGATAAACGCGGTTTCTACCAGGATAGAGGGAATATCGGGAGATTTGAGCACGGCAAATCCAGCCTGCTCGACAGTGCTCTTGTGGAGATGGTTGATATCGCCTATTTCCAGGAGGACTTCTTTTCCAAGCTTGAGGCTGTCATTGATGGTCGCTGTTTGCGAAAGATCCAGCAGTGTCTGCTTGAGATAAGGATCCTTGATGTCCAGGTTGACGCCGCCGATCAGATCGGCCTCGTTTTCCTTTTTCGCCAGCCAGCGCGCAGCAGCGGAGGTGGCACCGCGCTCCGATAACGCAAAAACGGATGAGCCCCGCGCGTGGGGCTTGATAAAGGCGTCCGCATGCACGGAAACGAACAGGTCGGCGCTTACCTGGCGTGCTTTTTCCAGGCGTTTCGGCAGCGAAATAAAATAATCTCCCTCTCTCGTCAGTGCTGCGCGCATATTGGGTTCTTTATCGATTTTCGCCTTGAGTTTCCGGGCGATGGCGAGGGTGATACTTTTCTCATGCGTGCCGCTGCGGCTGATTGCGCCAGGATCTTCACCGCCGTGCCCGGGGTCGATGGCGACAGTGATAAGCCGTAACATTTCTCCCGATCTGCCTTTTCTGGGAGCCCCGGTATTTTTCGCGGATCTCTCGTGTTTGCTTTCCGTCCTGCCGGGAGCGCTCTCGGTTTCGGCATCAGCTTGCAATATCCCTGTCCGGTCCTCCAGCAATGCCATGAGGGGGTCCGGCGGCACAGCGGGATAAATGTCGAGCACCAAACGATACCCGTAGGTTCCCACAGGCTTGAGTACGAAAGCTTGCGGCCGGGCCTCCGTCTTGAGGTCCAGCACCATGCGTAAAACACCGGGCTTGAAGCGGCCGGTACGCACGGCGCGAATATAGGGGTCAGAAGGATTGACCTTACCTGACATTTGCTGCAGCTCCGATGTCAGCATGACATCTTTGAGGTCGACCACCACGCGATCCGGATTTTTTACCGTACTGACCGAGTATTCGATAGGCGACGCCGATTCCAGAGTGAATCGGGTGTATTCCGTTGCCGGCCAGACACGGACCGAAGCAATCCTTGTTTCGGCCGATGAGGAATCGATGGATAGCAGCAGGGGTGCAGCCATCAACAGGTGGGGCAGCGGCTTGAGAAAGGCAAGCGTGCGGTCGACGTGCGTTATCCTGCCGGGAGGGCTATCCGGAACCCTCAGAAACCTGCCCAGAAATGCCCTGAATTTTGCAACTCTTTCAAACACCGTTTCCCCTCGTCAGTTGCCGCACGAATCCTGACCTCACGGCCTCCATCGAAGATATTCAGAAAAAAAATCAGATCTGCTGCGGGGAGCAGTCCGGCTGCCTTCTGGGGCCATTCCACCAAGCAGACCGATTCCGAGTTGAAGTATTCGCGGAAGCCGGCTTCTTCCCATTCTACCGGGTTGTTGAAGCGATAAAAATCAAAGTGATAGAAGTATAACCTAGAAAATTTATAAAGTTCAACCAAATTATAGGTCGGACTTTTCACTTTTCCTGAATAACCCAGTCCTCTCAATATTCCTCTCGCGAGTGTAGTTTTTCCGGCACCCAGATTGCCTTCCAGGAGAACGGTGAGCCCCGGCCGCAATAGTGCGGCGATATCCGATCCGAGCATCAACGTCGCGCTTTCGTCCGCCAGATAGCAGGCAAGCTCCGGAAAGGCGGCAGAGCCGGTATCGTTGGAATTATTCAAGATGTAAACGCGGGAATTCGTTGCAAAATGACGTGGAGGAGAACAGGTTTAATCCGATTCCCAACGCAATAAGACGCAGGAAGAGCGCGCTTGGTAGGTGCATTGCGCCCCCCTTTGGCCGGAGGCGGGTCCGCAGGTGTACCAAGGTCCAATTTGCTCTGTCAACCGAAGTTGCTACGATTCCATTATGGCTTGCATGAACAGCAAGCCGGCTGATTTAGAAGTTGAAGCATTTACGCAAGCGGCGCAGTTGCCGCCGGGCCAGGCAAGCAGTTTAGCGGAAAAAGCGGGAAGGTCCGGATGGGCTTCAAAATGAGGCGGGAATTAATTCAGGATAGCTGCTGAGATCAGGTAAAGTGTTATTATTGCACACGCCGGTAACAGGGATTTAAAGATGATTGCACTATTTCCGAAAATCCGCAATCGGCTTTTACCTTGACAGAGGTACCAGTTTATACCATCTTTTATTTGTTGACCTAATTCATCCTAGCTTGCCCCTGGCGACCTCCCACTAGCTTAAAGAGGAAATTCCGTGAATGCTACGCACATCAATACAATGACAACAAGAAAATGGCTGGCCAGTTTCGCCATCTTACTCTCCATCCTTTCGCTCGGTGCCTGTAAAACATACCCCCCTCTCGCCGCGGAAGGGAATTATGTGGGGCACGACTATCTGGTCGGTCCCGGCGACATGGTGGATATCATCGTCTGGCGCAATCCGGAAGTTTCCATGAGCGTGCCGGTTCGGCCCGACGGAAAAATTACCACTCCTCTGGTGGAGGACCTGCCCGCCAGCGGAAAAACCTCAACCCAGTTGGCGCGGGATATCGAGGAAGCCCTGTCCAAGTATATCCAGCAACCCGTCGTTACGGTTGTCGTGACAGAGTTTATCGGTCCTTACAGCGAGCAAATCAGGGTAATAGGGGAAGCGGCCAAGCCCCAGGCGCTACCGTATCGCGAACAAATGACACTTATGGATGTTTTAATTGCAGTGGGCGGGATGACGGAATTTGCGGCAGGCAACCGGTCCAGAGTGATTCGCAACATCGATGGAAAGCAGCAGCAGTTTAGTGTCCGGCTGGATGATCTGATCAGGGACGGAGACATTACTGCGAATGTACCCATGCGCCAGGGCGATGTGCTGGTCATACCGGAAAGCTATTTTTGATGTGGCGGTCCCTGCCTGATTTTCGACCATGGATCGGCCGGGGCAGGATTTTCGCTTTGGCAGCCGGATAGTATAGGCCGTATGGACTCTTTTAGAGAAGTTGCGTCTGATCCAAAATTGGAAAATAGATGAGGCATTTTTCAATATCATCTTTCCTATTTACCCGGGATGTGCGGGTTGGCCGGGCTATGAAGTTCATGAGCGGGCTTTGCCCATTTTGTTTCAACAGTCAGGATCAACGATAAAAATGGGTGTGTTTGGTTTCTCGGGATTGACGGTGCCGATGTTTAGCACAGTCCGGTTTCCAGACGCTTTTTCGTCTGCAAGACGGGGATCGGCGGTAGAATTTTTAAGGACTATCTGACTCATGGAGGAGTTGACTTCTCAACTGCTGGTTTATCTCAAGGGGGTCTGGAAGTACCGCTGGGCCGCCGTCGCCACTGCCTGGGTCATAGCCATAGCAGGCTGGATCATAGTCTACAAGCTTCCCGATGATTATCAGGCATCGGCCAGAATTTACGTCGATACGCAAAATGTCCTTAAGCCACTGATGGCGGGTATGACCATTTCTCCCGATTTGCAGCAGCAGGTTTCTATCATGAGCCGTACCTTGATTAGCCGGCCGAATGTGGAACGCGTGGTCCGCATGGTGGACCTGGACATCAAGGTAAAGGACGTAAAGGACCAGGAACGGCTGGTCAAGGAGCTGATGGAAAAAATAAAGCTGGGGACGACGGGACGCGACAACCTGTTTACCATTCATTACAATAATCAGAATCCCAGACTGGCCAAGGATATAGTTCAATCCCTGTTAACGATTTTCGTGGAAGGGGGCTTGGGCGACAAGAAACAGGACTCTTCTTCCGCAATTCGCTTTATTGATGAGCAAATCCAGAGTTACGAGGAAAAACTCATAGCCGGCGAGAATAATCTCAAGGCATTCAAGCAAAAGAACATCGGCCTCATGCCTCAGCAGGGCAGCGATTATTATGCGCAGTTGTCAGCTGCGTCGGAGGATCTCAATAAAACCAGGCTGGATTTGCGCGAAGCGGAGCAGGCGCGCGATGCAATCAAGAGACAGATTACGGGTGACGAACCGGTTCTCATGGTGGAACAAAACGAGAACCCTTCGTCGATAGTCAATGTGGAGCTTGATTCGCGGATAGAAGCATTGAATAAAAACCTGGACGTGCTCAGGCTCAACTTTACCGAACTGCATCCCGACATCATTTCGGCTAAACGCTTGATTGCCCAGCTCGAGGAACGGAAGAAAGACGAAGCCAAGCTTGCAAGGCCAAGTTCCGATCCTGGGAAGAACTATAGCCCGATGCTGCAGCAATTGAATGTGGCGCTGGCGGAAGCCGAAGCGGATGTGGCATCCATGAGGGCCCGTGTCGAAGAATATACCGCCCGCTACGACCGACTGAAATCGCTGAGCAACGCTGTTCCGCAAGTAGAGGCAGAGCTTGCCCAGCTCAATCGCGATTACCAGGTGAATAAGTCCAATTATGAGAAGCTTCTTGAGCGTCGGGAGTCCGCAAAAATATCGGGCGAACTGGGATCCGCAACTGAGTTGATGTCATTCAAGATCATCGATCCGCCGACCGTTCCTGATTTGCCGGTAGGGCCCAACCGCAGCAAATTGTTTTCACTGGTATTCCTGGGGGCGCTGCTTGCGGGTATCGGGATGGCCTTCGTTGTGAGCCAGATAAGACCGACATTCCACAGTCAGAATAGCCTTCGTGAATTCACGGGCAGGCCGATACTGGGTTCAATTCCCATGATATGGACCGACAAGGAAAAAATAAAGCGCAGAAAGAAGCTTTATGCTTTCGGTTTGTCCTTGTTATCGCTACTGGGATTGTACGGCGCGTTAATGGTCAGGATGGCCCATTAGCGATAAAAACCACCGGTGGCTTTTTCGATAACCATCTTCTCACTGGCATCGCTGCCAACTTTTTACCGCATGCCGTGCGCCGACAGTGAGTACGTACAAGATGCGGCGCAGGTGGAAAAGAAAACAGCTGTCGAGCTTCGATAAATTCTTATAAGTCTGCAAGAGTTTCATTAGCGAGGTAACAATATTGGCCGAATGTTCCAAATTCGGGCATTGCCGTCCTTTTACCTCTGGTATGGTTATAATTCTGTTACGGGGAATATTCGGATCTGTTCACAAGACGGCGAGGCAGGTAGCCATGTTATTGCGAATTCCAACCATATACCCATTGGAGAGAGCGTGAGCATCATCGAGAAAGCCGCAGGGAAGCTTGAAAAAGAAAGAAAGCTGGGTGCTACCCAACCCGCGCCCGGCGTTTCGGCAAGTTCCGGCGACCCGGTTGCCGGGGAAAAGGAACCCTCCGCTGGAAAAAGCGATGAGTTTCGGTCTTCTCTAGCTCCAGGTAACTCCGATCGTCCTCTCTCGACTCCCGTTTTAACCCCCAAGAGGATCACCCTCAATCACACTAAGATGCGCGAATACGGCATCGTGACGCCGGACCAGGGAAGAACGCAGATTGCCGAGCAATTCCGGGTAATCAAGCGCCCGTTGCTCACCAATGCTTTCAACAAGGGTCCAGGCATGATAAAAAATGGCAACCTGATCATGGTTACCAGCGCGCTCGCGGGGGAGGGAAAAAGTTTCTGTACCGTCAACCTCGCTATGAGCATAGCAATGGAGATGGACCGAACCGTACTGCTCGTGGATGCGGATGTGGCTCGCCCCACGGTGCCTAAAATCCTGGGACTGGGGACAGAGCAGGGTTTAATGGATATCCTGCTGGATGACAACCTCGACCTGGCGGATGTGCTTATCAAGACCGACATCGAAAAGCTGACCTTGCTTACCGCTGGAAGACGGCACTCCCATTCGACCGAACTCCTGGCAAGCCAAAGCATGGGCGCGTTATTGCGCGAGCTTGCGCAACGCTATGCGGATCGCGTTGTTATTTTTGATTCACCGCCCTTGCTGTTGACGAGCGAGGCGCGCGTCCTTGCAGGCCAGATGGGACAAATTGTTCTGGTGGTGGAAGCTGAAACGACATCACAGCAGACGGTAAAGGAAACGCTTAGGCAGATCGAATCCTGCGACGTCGTGAATTTGATTTATAACAAAGCCCGATCATTCTCCGGTGGCGAATACTACGGCTACTATTACCATGAAAGCGCCTAGAAATAGGAAATGCTTCAAATATCCGTCAAATATCCGCTTACAGCCGCTTGGTTTATCGCCATGCCGGCACTCCTGCTCCTGCCCTTTCATTCGCAAGGGCAAGTTCAAACTCCCCTGGGAGTGGCTCAAGGCCAGCTACCTCAATTCCAGAGTATGGCGGGCAACAATCCCGCCATGGGAGGAGGCACCATGGGAGCCGGCTGGCGGGTTCTTCCCCGGTTGAGTTTGGTAGAAACATATAGCGACAACGTGCGGCTGCAGCAGAACGGGCAGCAGGATCTCGTAACCCAGATCAATCCGGGGCTCATCGTAAATGGCGTGGGTCGCCGCTATACGGTCAATATCGACTATACGATGAACAACCTGATCTATGCGAATCTGAGTAATTTCAACCGGATCAGGCACCAGTTGAACGCTATGGGAACGGCGGAGCTGGTAAAGGATTTCTTTTTCGTGGATGGAAGAGCCATTATCACCCAGCAAAATGCAAATTTGTTCGGGGCCCAGGGCATCAACAACGTCAACGTTACCGGGAATCGGGCCGATGTGCACATTTATAACATCAGCCCTTATATTCGCCACCGTTTCCAGGACCTTGCCACGACGGAGCTGCGCTATACGCGCAACATGGTCAGTTCGAGTTCAAGCGCGCTTTTCAATAGCCAGGCTGATGGCTTCCAGGCCGGCATCAATAGCGGCACCGCTTTCAGCACCCTGCAATGGGGTTTGAATTATAGCCATCAGGCTGTCCACTATGACCGCAGCAACCGAACGGTAGAGTTTGAGCGCTCCATCGCCAGCCTTCGCTACATGATCACACCGCACTTCGGGTTGACCGGGACCGGCGGATATGAAAGAAATACTTTCATCTCGATTCGCGGCAGTCCATCGAGCCCGACCTGGACAGCGGGCTTCATATGGGAACCAAGTCCGAGGACGAGTGTTGCATTCAATGCCGGCCAGAGGTTCTACGGGGATACTTATTCGGCACTGGCAAGCCATCGCACCCGGATGACTGCGTGGGATCTCAGCTATGATGAAAATATAACCACCTTTAATCAGCAGGCTGGCCTGGGAGGGGGTTCCACCATATCCGCCATGGGGAGTTCGCTAAGCCAGCTTCTCTCTGCACAGAATCCAGGCATGAGCTCCGACGTTATTCAGCAGGCTACCAACTCGCTCCTGGGGCTCGGCCTTCAGGGTCAGTTTTTTGATCCCAACAACTTTTTCAGCAATCGGCTTTTCCTGCAGAAACGCTTGATGGCGTCCGTTGCCATGAATGGCACGCGGAATACGGTCGTATTAAGGGGTTTCGACATGAGGCGCAAGGCTTTCTCGCCCGAAGGAGTGGATGCAGGTCTTATCGGGATAGGAAACACGTCCCTGCTCAACAATACCCGGCAGAGCGGCTTCAATGCCCTGTGGACCTACAGGATTTCCCAGTTGACACGGGCCAGTATCGATTTTACCTATACGCGCTTTGCTTTTCTTACGGTGGACAGGGTGGACAATCTCGGATTGGCCAGGATCAGCCTGTCAAGGGAATTCCCGCAAATCATGCCGAATTTTGTAGGGATGCTGCAGTACAGGCACAATTTGCGCGATTCCAGCCAGCCCGGATTGAATTATCGCGAGAATGCAGTTGTGGGCACTTTGAGCATGAGTTTTTAACGGGATAGCGCAATGTACCAATCATTCTACGGTTTCAAGCTAAAGCCGTTTCAACTGAAGCCCGATCCCAATTTCTTCTTCGGCAGCAAAGGCCATAAAAGGGCCATGGCATACCTGGAGTATGGCCTTTCCCAGGGGGAGGGTTTTATCGTCATAACGGGTGAGGTGGGTGCCGGTAAAACCACGCTGGTCCGTAACCTGTTTCGTGAGCTGGCTGGTGAAAAAATTGCCGCCGCGCAAATCGTGAACAGTAGCCTCGATTCGGACGACATGCTGAGGTTGGTGGCCGCTGCTTTTGGCTTGCCCCATGAGGATGCGAGCAAGGCATCGGTATTGATCCGCCTCGAACAATTTTTGCGGCAATGCGAGCAGCAGGGAAAGCGCACGCTTCTGGTAGTGGATGAGGCCCAGAATCTTTCACCCAGCACTGTGGAAGAGTTGAGGATGTTGTCCAACTTCCAGACAGAGGACAAACCCCTGCTTCAGACATTCTTGCTGGGCCAGCCCGAGTTCAGGAAGACCCTCCTGAGCAGCGGCATGCAGCAGTTGCGGCAGCGGGTAACCGCGACCTATCACCTTGGGCCCATGGACCTGGCTGAGACGCGCGCCTATATTGAGCACCGGCTCCATACCGCCGGCTGGCGCGGCGACCCCTCGTTCGGCGAAGATGCCTTCGAGAGCATTTTCGAGTATTCGTCCGGCATACCCAGGAAGATCAATGGGCTATGCGACCGGCTTTTGCTGATGGGCTGCCTCGAAAATCTGCATCATTTCACCTCTGCCGAAGTCAATGACGTGATTCGGGATGTCCAGCAGGAGTTTGACATGCCGGGCGAACTGGCCGATGGTTCCCGGGGCGCCGAGCCCAAGAACGGTGAAGAAGGGGAAAATACTGCCGACAGCCTGAAAAACCTCAATGATCGGCTTGCCACGCTGGAAACTTCCTTTACGTCTTTGCTGACGCTGCTGAAACAGATCCTTTCCCTGGCAGGGGTCAATAAAAACCTCCGCAAGGACAAGGTTTGATGGCTTGACCAAGCCATCGGCCGGCCAGTCCACGAATCTCACGTAGATTTTGAAATGGAACCCACACTGATACGCAACGCAATGACCATAGACGTGGAAGATTACTTCCAGGTTTCGGCATTTGCACCCCACATTCCCAGGGAGGCCTGGACAACCATCCCCTGCAGGGTGGAGTCTAACATCGACCGTATTCTGGCGCTATTGAACGAGGAAGGAACGAAGGCAACGTTTTTCACTCTGGGATGGATTGCAGAGCGTTACCCCGCCATGGTAAGGCGCATCGTCACCGAAGGTCACGAGCTTGCCAGCCATGGCTGGGCGCATTACCGGGTAACCGACCAGAAACCGGACGAATTCCGCGAGGATATCTCCCGAAGCAAGGCATTACTGGAAGATATCGGCGGACAGGCGGTATTGGGTTACCGCGCACCGAGCTTTTCCATCGGGCGGCACAACCAATGGGCGCTAACTGTCCTTGAAGAGGCTGGCTATCGTTACAGCTCGAGCATTTATCCTATCCAGCACGACCATTATGGCATGCCGGACGCGCCTCGCTTTGCTTATCATCCATGCAGCGACAAGGGTTTGCTGGAATTGCCAATCACCACGATGCGCCTGTTCAGGCGAAACCTCCCCGCAGGGGGCGGAGGGTATTTTCGGCTTTGGCCCTATCCCATTTCGCGCTGGTTTTTGCAAAGGTTGAACCGGCTCGAGCGTCGCTCCGCAATCTTTTATTTCCACCCATGGGAAATGGATCACGAGCAGCCCAGGCAAACGGGCATCAGCATGAAAACGCGCTTTCGCCACTACTACAATCTTCATCGCATGGAAGCGCGTATCGCGGCCCTGACCCGGGATTTCAAATGGGATCGAATGGATCGGATTTTCCTGGAATAGCGATGAGCTCTCCAATCGCTGTACTCCAGGAAGGTTTTCATGATCCAGAGTATTCGCTCGAAATGCCTTCCGTACACCTCCTTCAACCCGAGGATACAAAAAAGTGGGATGAGTTCGTATCCGGTTGTCCGGAAGCAACCTTCTTTCACCGCTCCGGGTGGAAAAGCGTTATCGAACAGGCCATGGGGCACAAAACATGGTTCCTTTATTCGGAATCAGGCGGACGCATCCAAGGCGTGCTGCCCCTGGCGGAGATCAATAGCCTTTTTTTTGGGCATTCGCTGAGTTCCCTTCCTTTTTGTGTTTATGGCGGCATCGCGGCTATTTCAGAAGCCGGCAGGAATGCGCTGGACAAAGCCGCCCAGGCATTATCAGTCCGGCTAAACGCGGATTACCTGGAATACAGGAACCTGAAAGCATTTCATGCGGACTGGCCTTCCAAGGATCTCTATGTAACCTTCCGCAAGGAGATCGATGCGGATGAAGAACGCAACATGCAGGCGATACCCCGCAAGCAGCGGGCCATGGTGCGCAAAGGCATCAAGGCCGGGCTCGAGGGTATGATAGATGAAGATACCGATCGTTTTTTTACAGCGTATTCGGCAAGTGTGCATCGATTGGGCACGCCGGTATTTTCCCGGCAATACTTCCGGCTTCTAAAAGACGTTTTCGGGGACGATTGCGAACTTCTGATCATTACCAAGGAAGGAAGAACCGTCGCCGGTGTCATGAGTTTTTATTTCCGTGATGAAGTTTTGCCATATTACGGCGGCGGGACGAGTGAAGCGCGCGAACTGGCGGGAAACGATTTCATGTATTGGGAGCTGATGCGGCGCGCCTGTGAAAGAGGTTTCAGGATTTTTGATTTCGGGCGAAGCAAGCGGGGCACCGGGTCGTTCGATTTCAAGAAGAACTGGGGGTTCGAGGCGCAACCGCTCCACTATGAATATCAGCTGCATGCCACCCAGGCAATGCCGGATCATAATCCCCTCAATCCGAAGTACCAGCTGTTCATCAAGGCTTGGCAAAAAATGCCGTTATGGCTCGCCAACTTCATCGGTCCCCACATTGTCAGGAACCTGGGGTAGTCCGATGAAAGAGCTTCTTTATCTGGTACACCGGTTTCCGTATCCTCCCAACAAGGGTGACAAGATACGCTCCTATCACTTGCTCAAGCATCTGGTTAAATATTATCGCGTCCACCTCGGCACTTTTATTGATGACGAAAAGGATCACGAGTACCTGGACAAGGTGAAAAGCTTGTGCGCCGAAACCTGCATCATCGATCTTCATCCCAGGACTGCACGTTTGCGCAGCCTCACCGGCTTGCTCTACGGGCAGCCGCTCACATTACCTTATTACCGCAACCCGGGCTTGCAGACCTGGGTGAACAGTATTCTCCGGAACCGGCCAATAGAGCATATAGTGGTTTTCTCGTCAGGCATGGCGCAATACGCCAGCGAAACAGCAAGTGCAAAACGCGTCATCGATTTCGTGGACATCGATTCGGATAAGTGGATGCAATATTCCGCCAGCACCAGGTGGCCATTGAGCTGGATCTACCGTCGGGAATCCAGGCTGCTGCTCGAGTATGAGCGGCGCGTGGCCTGCGAGTTCGATAGCGCGACCTTCGTTTCGGAGGCGGAAGCGGACCTGTTCAAACGGCTTTCCCCGGAAGCCGCGGAAAAGGTCACTTACTTCAACAATGGCGTCGACGCGGAATACTTCTCTCCCCGGCATGGCTATGCCTGCCCCTATCCGAAGGATTCGACCGTCCTGGTTTTTGTCGGGGCAATGGACTACTGGGCAAATATCGACGCCGTCGAGTGGTTTGCGCGGGCGGTCTTTCCCAAAATCCGTGTATATCGGCCCGATGTCGGGTTCTATATTGTTGGCGCTCGGCCCACCGCGGCAGTCACGTCCCTGGAAGCGCTTCCGGGTGTAAAGGTAACGGGATCCGTTCCCGACGTCCGCCCCTATCTGGCTCATGCTTTTGCGGCGGTGGCACCGCTTCGCATAGCCCGAGGCATACAGAACAAGGTATTGGAAGCCATGGCAATGGAACAGGTCGTGGTTGCCTCTCCCCAGGCGCTGGAAGGAATAGACGCGCTTCCTGACAAAGAACTGCTTGTGGCTAAAGATGAAAATGAATTTGCCGATAAGATCATAAGGCTTTTGCGGGAAATGCCCGGGCATGAAATTGGGCGTGCTGCCAGGATGCGGGTCCTCGATGATTACAGCTGGAAAAGGAGCATGGAGCGGGTGGATGCGCTTCTTTCCCAACCCAAGGTTCTTCGCGCCGATATTCCATTGCATCGTGACCTTCAGCACTATTTCGAACCCAACGGGAGATGAGGGATGAGCGTGCGCGCGCCGCGAGGGTTTGTGCATGATGGCGACAGGATTGCCGAGCGATCCAGCCTGCGGACTGCCGCGGTGCTTACGGCCATTACCGTCGCAGCCATCCTTTTTGCTTACCATGCAACCACCTGGTCCATGGTTTCAATCTGGGAACGTTCGGATACCTTTGCCCACGGGTTTCTGATTTTTCCGTTCAGCGCATACCTGATCTGGACCCAGCGTGAAAAGCTGAAGACGATTCCGCCTCAACCCAATCCCCTGGCCCTGCTGGTGCTGGTCGTCCTGGGCTTTGGCTGGCTGCTGGCGGCGCTTGCCAGCGTTCAGGTGCTGGAGCAATACATTTTCGTGGCCATGATTCCGGCTGTGGTGTGGGCTATCCTCGGCAGCCGCATGGTGCTGGCGCTCGCGTTTCCATTAGCCTATCTCTTGCTGGCCGTGCCTTTCGGCGAAGCGCTCATTCCGCCTCTAATCGAATTTACCGCCGACTTTACCGTAAAGGCACTGCAGCTGAGCGGCATCCCGGTTTATCGGGAGGGCAGTTATTTTGCCATACCAAGTGGAAACTGGTCGGTGGTCGAGGCCTGCAGCGGCTTGCGCTATCTAATCGCGTCATTCACGCTGGGTACGCTCTACGCCTACCTGACCTATCGCAGCCTGGCGCGCCGCCTTGTTTTTATCGCACTCTCCGTGATTGTGCCCATTATTGCCAACGGCATCCGGGCATATCTCATCGTGATGACAGGCCATTTGAGCGACATGCAACTGGCGGTGGGCGTGGATCATCTGATCTACGGCTGGATTTTCTTTGGTTTTGTCATGTTATTGCTATTCTGGTGTGGATCACTCTGGCGCGAGGATGAAAAGGATGAAAATACCGATGGAAGGGACAAGTCTTCCTCCATGTATCACGGTCTTCCCGTCAACGAAAGCCCGGGAGCGCTCAAGGGAGCATTCGCGGCTTCCGCCGCGGTCATTGTCATCGCTTCCTTCTGGCCTGCCTACGGCAGTTACCTGGAAACCCGATTTTCCCGCAGCACCGATCCTGAGATCAGGATGTCGGAGGTATCGGAAAAATGGCAGGCCAGCGCGATTCCCGAATCCGGCTGGACGCCTGTCTATGTAGGAGATCCCGCTCAACTGGGCCGCGCCTACCAAAGCGGCAAATTTTCCGTAGATCTTTATATCAGCTATTACCGCAATCAGCGGCAGGGGAAGGAATTGATCAGTTCGGGAAATGTCCTTGTCCCCGAGCTGGATCCCATATGGCGCAACGTGGGGCAACGCGTGCGTCCGGTGGATTTCGGTTCCGGGGAAATTGCCGTCAACGAGAGCCAGTTGCGTTCCAAGTCAAAAAATCTGCTGGTCTGGCGCTGGTACTGGCTGGGTGACGAGGAGACGACCAGTCCCTATATGGCAAAGATGCTGATGGCCAGAAAAAAACTCCTCGGACGAAACGATGACGCGGCGGAAATCATCCTTGCCAGTTCCTATGATGAATCGCCGGACGAAGCAGTCCCCGTACTTCAAGGCTTTCTCCGCGACATGATGCCGGAGATCACGCGGAGCCTCAATAATGCAGAGGATCGCTAGCAATCCGCAGGATCACGTGGAGGTCGGGAAGATTGCCGGGCAACCTCCCCTGATTGTCCATGTGATTCATCATTTGGGGGTTGGCGGCCTGGAGAACGGGCTGGTGAATCTGATCAACCATATTCCACCTGAACGTTATCGGCATGCAATCGTCTGTCTCAAGGGCTACTCGGAATTTCGGCAGCGCATCAACCGAAAAGATGTGGAAATCGTTGCGCTCAACAAACGCGAGGGTCAGGATTTTGGCCTTTATCTCAACCTTTTCCGGACATTCCGGCGGTTGAAGCCGGATATCGTCCACACGCGGAATCTGGGAACGATGGAGGGGCAGGTCATCGCGGCGCTGGCTGGCGCTCCAACAAGAATCCATGGGGAGCATGGCCGGGATATGTTCGATCTTTACGGAAAAAATCGCAAATATAATATGCTGCGGAAAGCAATCAGCCCCTTCGTGGATCATTTCATTGCCGTGAGCCGGGATCTGGAATCATGGCTCGCCAGCACGGTTGGCGCGCCGCCTGGCCGTATCGACCAGATTTATAACGGGGTCGATACCCTGCGTTTCCGGCCCCTGGGCGCCAAGAGACTCGGCGGCGGCCCGGAAGGATTTTTCACGGAGCATTCGTTCGTCATCGGCAGTGTCGGGAGGATGGCGGAAGTAAAGAGCTATCCCAGCCTGGTCGAGGCTTTCCTGATGCTGCTGCAAAAGGAACCTTCTGCTCGGGAAAGATTGCGTTTGCTTATCGTTGGAGAGGGAAGCACACGGCATCGATGCATGGAGATGCTGCGAGAGGCTGGCGCGCAGGGCCTTGCCTGGCTTCCCGGCGAGCGCTCCGACATACCGGAAATGATGCAGGCAATGGACCTGTTCGTGTTGCCTTCGCTGGGCGAGGGCATATCCAATACCATCCTGGAAGCCATGTCGACAGGCTTGCCGGTGATAGCCACGCAAGTTGGCGGAAACGTGGAACTGATCAGGAAAGGATTCACGGGCTTGCTCGTTCCGCCAGCGGAGCCGGCAGCGATCAGTGACGCCATCCTTAAATATTACGAAAATCCCGAGTTGCTGGTTCGTCACGGCCAAGCCGCACGCCGCCATATCGAATCGAATTTCAGTATGGAAGCGATGACCGCGAGCTACCTGCGGGTATACGACAAAGCCTTGCGTCACTAACGGCAGGAACAGGAAACCAGAGGAATGGAAGCATGTGTGGAATTGTAGGTTTGTTTGATACTCGCGGCAAAGGGGAAATCGACCGGGAACTGCTCGGCCGCATGAACCAGGTACAGACTCATCGCGGCCCTGACGAGGGGGAATTGTATACGGAGCCGGGCATAGGCTTCGGGCATCGGCGGCTTTCCATCATGGATGTTTCCAGCGGGCAGCAGCCGCTTTTCAATGAAGACGGCAGCGTGGTGGTGATTTTCAATGGGGAAATCTACAACTTTCACGAACTGGCCGAGGAGCTTGTCGCGGCCGGCCATACTTTCCGGACCCATTGCGATACGGAGGTCATCGTGCATGGGTGGGAAGAATGGGGCGAGCAATGCGTCGAGCGCTTTCGTGGCATGTTCGCGTTTGCCATATGGGATCGCAACCGCGATATCCTGTTTCTTGCGCGCGACAGGCTCGGCATCAAGCCGCTTTACTATACCCTTCTCGATGATGGCACACTCGTTTTTGCCTCGGAGCTGAAAGCGCTGGTCGCTCATCCTGATTTTGACCGGCAGATGGACTCCCATGCCATCGAGGAATATTTCGCTTATGGTTACGTTCCCGAGCCCAAGACCATATTCAGGCGCGCATTCAAGCTTTCGCCGGCCCATTCGTTGAAACTTCAAACCGGGCAGAATATTCCCAGGGTGCGGTGTTACTGGGATGTGCCCTTTACACCTCATGGTTCCATCAGCATACAGGAGGCGCAGGAAGAACTGATTGCGCAGTTGCGGGAATCAGTAAAGATCCATCTCATGACGGAAGTGCCATTGGGCGCTTTTCTCTCAGGAGGCGTGGATTCCAGCGCAGTGGTGGCGATGATGGCAAATCTCATGGATGAGCCCGTCAATACCTGTTCTATTTCATTCGGCGATCCGGCCTTCAATGAATCACAATATGCGCAAGCGGTAGCCGATCGCTATCACACCCGCCACAACGTCAATCAGGTCGATGCGGACGACTTCGATCTGATAGACAAGCTCTCGACTTTATACGATGAGCCGTTTGCCGATAGTTCGGCAATGCCTACCTACCGTGTCTGCCAACTGGCCAGGCAGCGCGTAACGGTTGCCCTGTCCGGGGATGGCGGCGATGAAAATCTGGCCGGGTACCGCCGATACCGCTGGCATATGTATGAGGAGCGCATGAGGGCGGTGCTGCCCCTCGGCATTCGCAAGCCTTTGTTCGGCCTGCTCGGAACCCTTTATCCCAAGGCGGATTGGGCCCCCAAGGTTTTCCGGGCGAAATCCACTTTCGAGGCCCTGGCGCGCGACTCCGTGGAGGGCTATTTCCACAGTATTTCCATTGTGCGGGACGAAATGCGGCGGCGTCTGTTCAGTGCATCGTTCAACCGCGATCTCCAGGGATATAACGCCGCCGAAGTGTTGCGCATGCATGCCGGCAAGTGTCCCACCGACGATCCGCTATCCCGCGTCCAGTACCTGGATATGAAGACCTATCTGGTCGGCGATATCCTGACCAAGGTCGACCGCGCCAGCATGGCGCATTCGCTGGAGGTTCGCGTCCCGCTGCTGGATCATAAGCTCGTGGAATGGATATCGGGACTGCCCGTGTCCTACAAGCTGCATGGGCATGAAGGCAAGTATGTCTTCAAGAAGGCATTGGAACCCTATCTTCCCGACGAAATTCTTTACCGGAGCAAGATGGGGTTTTCGGTGCCATTGTCGAGTTGGTTTCGCGGCCCGCTGCGCCAGAGGCTGCATGATGCCCTGATGGGTCCCGTTTTAGCGGATACCGGGATTTTCAATAGATCATCCCTGCAGGAATTGTTCGATCAGCACCAGTCGGGACGGCGGGACCATAGTGCGCCGTTATGGACCTTGCTGATGTTCGAAGCCTTTCTGCGCAACGTGCTGCACGCACAGCAGCCGGTTGCGGTTTCGAGCAACTTGAAAAACTTCAGGGTCGCATGAGCGGCGGGTGGGCATGCGGGGGCCGTTGTTGCAGTTTCCGGGATCGATCGAACTGTCAGCGTGTTTCCGCGAACAAGCAAAGCTCACCCTGGGTCCGATAACTCGAATTTTTATTGGCTTTCATCCCGATGATAGATGTATTCCTTACCGTGGACGTGGAGGTATGGTGCGACGGCTGGGATGATATCGATGCCAAGTTTGGCAGCGCTTTCCAGCGATATATTTACGGTCCGACACCGCGAGGTGACTACGGCCTGCCGTACCAACTGCGCCAGTTGCAGGAATATGGCCTGACGGGCGTGTTCTTCATCGAGCCCCTGTTTTCCACCCGCTTCGGACTGGATCCGCTGGCGGAGATCGTTGGCCTAGTGCGGGATGGCGGGCAGGAGACACAGCTTCACTTGCATACGGAATGGGTGGATGAGTCGCGTGAGCCGCTTCTGGACAACATTACCGGCAAACGCCAATTCCTGCATTACTTCTCGTTGCAGGAGCAAATCACGCTGATCGGGGCCGGGGCGCAATTGATCGGTTCGGCGGGAGGGCAGCATGTCACCGCTTTTCGGGCAGGCGGCTTCGGCTGCAACAGAAATACCCTGCGCGCGCTTGCCGCCAACCATATTCCTTTTGATGCCAGCTATAACGCCAGCATTTTTGGTCCCGAGAGCGGGATAAGCCCGGACAGGCTGTTGGTCGAGCCTGTCGAATGTGAAGGCGTTTATGAATATCCGATGGCGGTATTTTCCGGCGGCACCCGCACCCTGCGCCATGTTCAGTTGACTGCCTGTTCATTTCGCGAAATGGAGGGCTTGCTCTGGCAGGCGCTGGAATCCGGCCGCAAGGCATTTGTCATTTTGTCCCACAATTTCGAGTTGCTCAATGAAAGCATGAACCGGCCGGATGAAATCGTAGTGAATCGCTTTCGCAAGCTGTGCGCTTTCCTGGATCGCCATCGGGATTGTTTTCACGTAAAGGGATTTTGCGGGTTGACTCCCGCTCTGGCGGAAGCGCAGCCGCCGCCGCTCAAATCCGCCGCGTGGAAAACCGGCCTGAGGGTGCTGGAGCAAGGCATACGGCGGGGATTGAGGTGAATCAACCGTGGCGCGTCAGCGAGGTGCCGATCAAGCTCCAGCTCGGGGAGAAGACGCTGCTCGCTCCTGAATTACGGCTGCAGGTTCGCGAGATAGGGTTGGACGACGAGACTTTGCCGGTGGCGGAACCCATGCCGCCGGAAGACCCCCTCTCGCCCGGAAACCAGGGGTTTCTGATACGTTCGCTGCGCGTTGCCGGTGAGCAGCCGGTACTTGCCCGGCGCATGGGATATCTCTGCTATGTCCCCTCCCAGCATCGCCGGTACTATATCGACATGCGGCTGACCTTCGAGGAGTACAGGAACAAGTTTTCATCCAAGACGCGTTCCACCATCAACCGTAAGATACGGAAATTTGCGGAGCATTCGGGTGGAGAGATCTCGTGGAAAGTGTATCACCATCCATCCGAAATGCCTGATTTCTTCAGGCTTGCACGTGCGGTTTCGAAGACTACCTATCAGGAAAAATTGCTCGATGCCGGGCTGCCGGACTCGGATGAGTTTTATAGGGAGATGGAGCAGCTTGCCGAACAGGGATGTATCAGGGGCTTTATCCTTTTTCACAACGATCAGCCCGTCTCCTATCTTTATTGTCCCATCCACAATAAGGTGGTGATTTATGCCCACCTCGGATACGATCCGGCCTATATGGATTATTCCGTGGGAACAGTTCTGCAGTGGCTTGCTCTCGAATACCTGTTCGAGGAGCGCGCATTTCACTTCTTCGACTTTACCGAAGGACAATCAGAACACAAGAAACTGTTTGCGACCCATCACGTGCAGTGCGCCAATGTATTCTTTCTGCGCAGCAATATGCGTAACCTGTTGTTGCTGGGCAGCCAGAGGATTGTCGATAATTTCAGCAAGCTTGCCGGCGATACACTCGATCAGCTTGGGCTCAAGTCGAAGATAAAAAAAATGATAAGGTTCGGCATCTGATTGTTATATGCTGCGCGTCGATGCGGTCCGTATATGTTGACATCATCATGGGTTCGGCCAGCACGCCCGCCCGGTGCGGGGAGACCTGCTGATCCTGTCGTAAATTCCCCCACAACAGTAAGTGGCTACTCGATCCTTTTATGACCCGAGACCCCTGGTATCCTGCTAATGCTCTGGAAAACGGCGCCGATTTCAGCCTCTTGCCATCCGTGTCACTGGAACAGGATCCCCGCTGGCTAAGCAGCCGCGTCAATGGTCCGGACAAGCATATTCACTATTTTCTCCTCGGGAATCGGACGCGTCCTTGCGGTTATGCACCCTTTTTCGTTCATCCGGGAGCACTCGCCTATTGCCTGGGGGAAGCCACTTTATTCCGCATTCCGGTACTGAGGTATGCAACGCAAAGCGCGCCTCTATGTGAAGACGAGGCATTGCTGCCCGAATTGTTCAAGCCCCTTTTTGATGCAATAGGACGCCGCGGCGTGGTATTTTTCGAGGGAGTGCAGCAGGAATCCCGGCTGGCTGATCTGCTGAACGCGTCCCGCGGCCCGGTGCAGGATCTGTTTCACGTGGTGCCATATGGTCCCGTGTATCCAAGACGTCTTATCGAGCTGCCGCCTGGCTCGGATTTTGAAGATTATCTTCGAACGCTGGGAAGCAAAACCCGCGAGGACGTGCGTCGCACGCGCAAGAATTTTGCGGTGAAAGCAGGCGGAGCGGTAACGATGATTTGCTACACCGAACCCGGCCAAGCTGCGGAACTTGCCTCTGCCATAGCTCATATTTCCCGCAAAACCTACCAGTACCATCTGCTCGGCTTGGGGTTGGAGAATACGCCGGAGCAGATCCAGCAGTTGCGTGTTACCGCTGAGGAGGGGTGGCTGCGGGCGTATGTTCTGCGGATCGATGGTGAGCCAGTGGCGTTCGGCCTCGGCTACCGCGATCGCACGACCTACTATGGCCACCACGTCGGCTACGATCCAGCTATTTCAAAGTTGCAGCCCGGAATCTATCTGCATACCGAAGTCATGAAAGATCTGCTCGAGGACGGCATCTGCCGATTCGATTTTTTGCCTGGAGACAGTTTATACAAGCAGAGAATGTCGAACCGGTTGCGGGAAGAACGGCATTACTATCTGATACCGAGGGGTTGGCCCGGTACAGCCTATGCCCGGACGTTGCTTGCCACCAATTTTCTCTCGGAAAGGATAGGCGAGTGGCTGCATCGCAGTGGCTTTAAAGAAAGAATCAAGCGATTCGTTCGCGCCACCTCCATCAAACGCTCGGGGCACGGCCGTTAAATATGCTGCAGGAGAAGCTGGAGTTTTTAAGAGGCCCCGGCGGACTTCGCGCAGCAGGTTTTTTCGGCTTGAAGTTGCTTGCGCGTATCGAAGTATTTCGCATCGTGTACCGGTGCACACAGCCGGGTGGTGCCCCTGCACTACCGTCGGGATGGCACTACCTGAGCCTGCATGATGATGAGGCGCTTTCCGCCATGCCGGAAGAAATCCTCGATCAGGCGGCCGAGCAATGTGGTTCCCATCCCAGAGAAATTCTTGGGCGAAAAGGCAGCCTGCACCTTTTGATGATCGGGGATGCGCTTGCAGCGCAGCTTACCATTTCCCGCGGACCTGAAACGCGATTGGACTCCCCTCCCTTGAGCTTGAGCATGGCGGCAACCGATGCTTTTTTGAGCTACCTGTACACGTGGCCCGACTATCGCAGGCTGGGCGTCGCCAAGCGGCTGATCTCTTCCACCGTAAACGATCTGGCCGCGCACGACATCCACCGGATCATCGCGCACGTTCGTGCCACGAACGTTCCGTCACTGGCGGCATTTGAGCATGCCGGCTGGAAATCCGAAGCGAGCATCCTGTGTACCTTTGGGGGACGCTTATTGATGGCGCCGGGAGCGGAAAGGTCCGGGCTCTGCTTTCGCCGCCTCGCCTGACCATTGCTCGTTTTTATACGGGGTAAGGAAGGCGGCGGGATAGTCTCGATAATTATCCGGCAGAATGCGGGAAGCGAGGAGCCGCACGAACGCCGGCCTGGGATCGGCCACGTGAAATCAGCCACCACAGGGGATATTGCACCATTGCAATAGCGGCGACAAGCGCGCAATAGACGGCGGCATAGCGCAAGACCAACTCACCTGGTGAAGCCAGATGCGAACGGTCGCTGCTCAGCAGGAACTGCATCGCCGAAAAAACCTGGTCGTATTTTACGATCACCTGCTCGGTCCCGAAATAAAGCATAATGTAGATGAGAACTGCCGAACCCAGCAGCCAGACGGCTGCTGCCGCACCTCGTCCGTCCTGCGGGCCGGAAGCCTGCGCCAAGGCCATCCTGGTTCCTGCAGACGAGGCTATCGCCACAGCCAGGCCTATCAGCAGAAAAGCGCCTACCCCCCCGTTGTTCGCGATCAACTCCACCAAGTTGTCTGTCGACGCTTCCACGACGACTACGTAATACGCGAGCGGAACAAGCAGGCAGGTGCCGGCGCTCCATCCTGTCAGCGCATAGCTGAAATGGGGAACGAAAGACCGCGAGGCAATCAGAACACCCCCTGTCATCGCCGTGCTCCAGAAACCGAACAATGCGAGAAAGCGGCCGAGCAATTCCCATTCCCAAGGCCAGCCCAGGATGGGAGAGCCCACGATGTCGTGAATGGCCTCGCTTGGCACGGCCGAGCGCAGCAGCATCCATGCCACCATGCCGTGCGCCAGCACGAGCGGTGGCAGACTGAGCACATATAACTGGCCGCGCGCCAGCCATTGCGTAAACATTACCGGAAAACCGAATGCCCAGTACAACAGGAGAACGAGCAGTATCAGCGAGCGAAAGGGGTGTCCCTGGTACAGCAGTTCACGCACATTGTAAGGAGTCAAGGGGGAGCGGAGAATTATCCAGCCTGCCATCGTGAATATTGCCATGCCTGCCGCGATCAGCATGAACATATGCTTTCGGTTTTCACGAATATTGTCGTACCCGCCGCTGAATTCCGCATGAGGAACCGCCGGGTGATGTGAAGATACTGGCGGTCCGGACTCGAGCCCACCAAGCTCGTGCTGGGGTACCGGAATCGATTCCCGAAGAAGGGAGGACAGGATCCAGCCGATGGTCAGCAATAACATGGGTTCCGTCACATCGGCTGTGCGCCCCAGCAAAGCCATCTGTGTCAATTCGATCATGCATGCCCATATTGCAAGGCCCAGCGTTGCTTTGCCGATGCTTGTCCCCGTTTTTTCGGCGAGCCATATCAGGGCCGTATAAATGAAGAGAGATCGGGCAATTTCCTGTGCGGCTGTTTCCATCGATCCGCGCAGCATGGTCGCGAAGGGAATGCCGCTGAATGCTCCACCGGAGGCGAGAGAGAAGGGTGTCAGCGCAGTAACCGTCCAGGCCGCCAGCAGCAACCAGAATGACGTACGAAAAAGTTTTGCGTTTCCCTGCCGTGCCATTGCCATCCCCACGTAGGCGAAATAGCCTATGGAGATGCCGGCAAGGAGGGAGGCATCCACCACATGATTTATGATGACGACCTTGCCTGCCAGGATGAGAGCGAGCAAGGCTCCCATCCATAGCAGCGGACGCCGCACGGTCGTGCCGAGGGCGCTGCCCGCGGCAAGTATCCCCGCAGCGTGAAGAATTGTTTGAGAGAAGGAAAAATCAAACTGGAACAAAAGCGGTTTCAGCGCATCCTTCATCTTCTGCAAATCGAGTGTCGGGACGAGCGGAAGCAATTCGGCCAGGAGCCACAAGGCAATGATTGATCGTGAAACGAGCACGGCAGCGTGGCGAGTCCGCTGCCCGCGAGGCGCCGTGCCGATCAGATAAGCAGCTGATGCGCCCAGGCTCATGCCCACCATATTCCATATGACATCAGCCAGCGCCGCGGAGCGGGACGGCAGCCAAACCTGCGCCAGCTGGAGAGTAAATGCATAAACCAGCGCGAAAATGAATAGTCCTGCGAAATGCGTTGCACCATCCTTCCGGTTCGGGGGAATCAGGATGCCCGCCATTCCCAGCGGAAAGAACAACGCGATGTTGCCCAGCACATCTCCTGTCGAGGTAAACAGGCGCCAGTCGCCGAGGAAAGCCTTTAAAGCGTTTTCGTCTGCTGAGGAGAAGTCGCCCGGGTAGAGCGACCCATAGGCGATCAGCAATGCGATGAGCGCTAGGATGCGCATTTCAGCGGCTATCTTTGTTCATGGATGACGCGTGGGCTGTACCATGATCGGGGAAGGATTTACGGGGGAAAGAGGCTTCATTTCCAGCGTGGGAAACCATCGCGGCCTGTCCTTGCCGACGCTATAGGCGCCCATTCTAACCCGCTCATGCGGATCGCCGTCAAAATCCAGCCCGGCATCGGGATAATCATCAAAAAATTTTTGCTCCTGTGCTTCCTTCCGTATCTTGAGGTCGCGCGGGGCCAGATTCATCTCACCCGGCGAAGCGAATGGGTTGGCGAGATAGTTATCCGCCTCGTCTGGCATGCCCGTGAGGTTTTTTTCCTGGGGCGCTCCACGAATCGGCGACCGGGCAAATACGATATTCGCAATTACCCATTGGTGATACGCCGAGGAGCCGAGGCCGCGTGCAATCACGATGCCCGTATTCCTGGCAATGATGGTATTGCAGAATACGCTGACGTCGCGCGGTATGTCATTGTGCGGCTGAATCCGGATCGCATCGCCGAAGTGATTCACGAACAGGTTGTTGTAAAGGGCAACATTGCCTTCTCCCTGGAATAGGGATTCGTCCGGATTTTCATAGAAAAAGTTGCCGTAAACAGCATACAGGTCGTCGGCCCCGGGGCCGCTGACCGGCCAGTGCCCTACGAGCACATTGGGTCGCGCCATTTCCTTGGGCCCATGTTGTCTCTTGCTGAAAACATTATGGCGGATGATCGTTGTACTCGGCCCTGCCGGCATCCCCGGCAGCATCTTTCGGGGCTGCTGATGCTTGATCTGCAGGTTGTAGCCGAGCGTATCGACGACTAGATTGCGTTCGATCAGGCCTGCAATGAAGGGCGCGCCACCGTCCGAATCTCCAAGATACATGCCTGTTCCGGACCCGAGGATTTTATTGTTGCGGATTACCCAGCCCCAGGCCGGACATTTGGTTGAAATCGCAACCGTTTGTTGATGCCTTCCATGCCCCCGTATGCGCAGGCCGTCCAGCATGATGTGATGCGCCCAATCCGCATGCCCCTCGCACTTTACTCCATTCACGGGCAGATTCATGCCATCGATATCCAGATTGCTGACGGCAATATAGCTGGAATTGATGATGCTGATGGTGTTGTGACCCGGGCGCGCCACGAATATCGCGCGCGGCTCTTCCCTGGGTCCCGAGAGCATGATCGGCGCCTGTGGCGTGCCATTGAGATGATGAAGCGGGAGGCCATCCTTGTATACTCCCGGCATCAGATGCACGTGATCGCCCGGCACCAAACCTTTCAATATGTTCCTATAGGTGTCGGGCCCGGCGTTATAGGATGCGGCAAAAGCAAGACCCGGAACGGCAGCCATTCCAGCCGATAGCGACAATGCCAGGAAAAAAAGAGCGCTAATTTTCCGCTTCATTTATTCGGCAAGTGAGCGATGCCTTTTCATCTTTGAAATTGGGATTGCTTGTATAGGATATTCCGGTTATAGTAAATGCAACTCGGTTGCAATGATAGCAGATATGTCTATTGATTTTCAGGAACGAGCGAACGATCTCATCCGGCAAACGGGCGAGCGAGCCACGTCGGGCAGAATCCGGGTTCTCGCGATGCTGCTGGCAGAGGAGCGGCCTGTTTCCCATCAGGAGATCGAAGAGCGCATGCGTGGTAAAAGCAGGCTGAACCGGGTGACGCTATACCGCATACTTGATTGGTTGAATGATAAATGCCTGGTGCACAGGGTCGTGAGTGATGATCGGGTATGGCGTTTCAGGGCGAACAATGATTTGCGCACGCATCGACACGCGCATTTCAAATGCACTCGTTGTACTCGAGTGATGTGCCTGGATGATATGAAAGCCGAGTATGATCGACCGTTGCCCGCGGGTTACAGGCCGTTGGAAATCGAATTGACGGTCAAGGGATTGTGCGCGGAGTGCGTATGAGAATTTCCGGTTTTTCAATGCGGGGCATGGGATGGATGCCAAAGGGAAAACATCCGAGCCTGTTCCTCAAGAGCCTGTTCCTGATTTTCGTCCTGGCTTTGTCATCTGTTCCCGTATTCCAGGCAGCACATGCGCTGACGCACGTGGATCCGGTTCATGAAACCCACCTCGGCGACGGATCGGGGTCAAGTGAATTCGATGGCG
>DASZUL010000029.1:0-70674 GCA_035547595.1 Nitrosospira sp. | reverse complement strand
CCGAAAGTTCGGACATTGCGCCTGTTTCCGCATACGCGGCGCGGAGCCGGCCGGTCGCCTGCTCCAGCACTTCGTCGTCTTGAGCGAAGAGGAACAGCAGGATATGCAAGTCGGGGCGGGTAAACGTCTCCCGCCAATATTCCGGACTGCTTTTTCCGGTATCGCCTACTTTTTCCGCGCGCGCCGCGGCACCTTCCATGAACTCTGCCGGGAACGAGGCGAGGGACGCGGCAGGAAGCCCGAGTGCGGCAAGTCCGGCATAAGTCAGCCCTATATTCAGGCAATAAGGCGGCTTGGCGCTCCAATCGACGGCCGTGGCGAGTTGCGGCAACGCGCCGGGACCATTGCTTTTTTCGCTGGCCGCCACCAGTTTGTCGAGAAATCGCCGCGCCATGGCGGGTTGCTCGACTTTCAAAGCCAACACGCGCAGCAACGGCATGGCATAGGTGCGCAGGATGAAACCCTGGATATCAGCGCGGGGAAGGTCAGTCATTGCAGGGAGTTCCCATCGATTGTTCACCACCCGATTTCAACACGGAATCCGCCTCGCGAAAAAAGGTAGCAGCGGCCCTGTTGAAGCCCATCAGTCGCTATCCAATCCTATCCTCCGGTTTGGCGCTCGCACCACTTTCAGGTTTCATCCAGCGCTGCCCGGATGTCGAGCACTGTTGCGCTGGGGTAGGCGCTGTAAAAAGGCTGGATGCATCCGAGGTCATGTGTTTTGACATACTGGTGGAAGGCATCGCGGTTCTGCTGCACGGGCAGCGGCGGCGCTTCATCCATATGCTGGAGCAGCGCGTTGAACACATCGCCAATTTCGTCTATGAACTCATTGAGATAATCCTCGAAAGAGCCGTCATAGGTGGTGATGATGGCCAGCTTGGTATTGTTCTCCAGGAAAACAAAGCGCGCGAAATGGACGATCCCGAGCTTGTCCAGTGCAATCCAGATGGGATTTTCCTCTGGCGGCGCCGCCTGGATTTGCTGTATACGGAATTCCAGCTTCTGGAAGTCCTCAGGGGATTTGATCCTCATGACCAGGGTGAGCGGATTCTGGACGGTTTTTCCTGCCGAAGGTGCTGCGCCGTCCGGGGGGGGCGTGCTGGTATCGCGATGAAACAGTCCCATGGGATTTCTCCAAATCCGGGTTGCCCTGCAATGTAATCCTTTGCCCGGTGCCATGCTCTCCACGCCGGACGGTGGTTGTGCGTGAACGCTTATCATTGTAAGGTCGGTAAGGAACCGCTGCAACGCATGAACGCATCGAAAAGAGCGCTTCCGAAGCAGAAGCCATCGTATCGGCGAAGCTGAATGCCGCCTGGTACCGGCATAAGCCGGAAAAAGAAAACCCGCCTTGCGGCGGGTTCAAGGGTCTTCCGTTTCTTCTTGGATGTTATTGCTTGCGCCGGCGCGTGGCTCCCAGGGCGGCAAGACCCAACCCCATCAGGGCAAGGGTTGCAGGCTCGGGAACGCCGGTATCGGGGTTTTTGGGATCATAGGTGGTGTAGTGGCTCAGCCTGCCGATGTTCAGGTTGCCGACTCCGCTGGTGAGGTTCTGCACCTGGGAATTGTCCCAGACCAGTTTGGTCATTTCACCGATGTTCTGGAAGAAAAACGTGTCGGCCGTGGCGCTGGTGCCGCCGATGCCGAATTTCAGCAGGAAGTAACCCGGTTCGGTCGGCGCGACGTCTATATACCAACCATTTGGTCCATTAGCCAAGGCGACGGGACTGGAAATCTTGAGGTCCTGGATCAGGTTGGAGTTATTTGCAAACGTCTCCATCTGACTGAGTTCGGTTGCATCCCCTGAATTCCCGAGTAACGCCTCCCCGATCTTCGTATCCACGATGAAGGCCGCTTGCGCTGCCGGCGCGAAGGACAGCGACAGCGCGGCGCTAACGGCCAGTGCGGCAATGCCCCTAGAGAAAGGTATCTTGTTCATGATTGTTTCCTTTTATTTATCCATGTTCCGGCTAAAAGCCGGCTTCTTGTTATTAGCGGAGTCGCCGCTCACGTACTGCCATTTATCAGGTACCAGGTGCTGCTTGTGCCACGTTCTGCTTTCCTGCGGATGCTGCCTTTTTGCTGCGTGCTGCTATTCCTCTAGCTGGTGCTTTTCCTCCCGCGGCGCCTGACCATGTAACCCATCAGGCCCAGCCCGGCGAGCAGCATCGCATAGCTCTCCGGTTCCGGTATCGGACTCACCGGCGGAGTCTGGGTTATGGGAGTCTGGGTTATGGTGAAGGTGTAGGTGTGGCCCACGCCGGGATCGAAGGCTTTCAAATGGAAGCTCAGCTGTGCCGTGTCGCCCGCTGCCAGGTTTCCCGTGAAATTGAGATCGCGCGGTCCCGTCGCGTTGAAGGAGGAGGACTGATCCATGGAAGGGGAGTCAAGCGTGAAGCCGCCCAGCGTGGATGAATTGAAGCTGGTGAAAACCGCGCCGTTCCCCGATGTGCCCGTGAGGCCGCCAATGCTGAGATGGAAATCCGAAAAGGCCGCTCCCGTATTATTGGTGATCGACTCAACCACGTCGTAGGATCCGCCATTGCCCACCGAATGCGCCACGGTGAACGTCAGCGTGATGGGGCTGACGCTGTCAAAAACCTTGGTGAAGTCGAGTCCCTTGTCATCGGTGGAGCTTGCCATGACCGAAAATGTGCCGAGGCCGGGTCCGCTTGCGGTAATATCGGTTATGACCGACGATGCGCTCGCGGCAGAAACCGATCCTCCAAGCAGGAGGGCGGCTATCATTGTTTTTGTCAGCTTGTTCATATTTTCTCCTTGGTCTGCTGGCAGGATCAGCCAGGTTCTGAGCGCTACCGGCAACTGCTAGGCCTTCTTACGCACATGGACGCATTATTGACGTAAAAACAATGAATTGAAATGGCACGCCAGGTAATGGCCCCATGGCTCTATGGCACTACGCCGGATATTAACCATAGTGCTAACATGGTTGTTATAGCTTGTCATATCCGGGGTGAAATTCCCTCATCGCCGGAGGATGATCAGGACGGCCGCCATTCCTGATATCGGTTATCAAAACCGACAGGGATTTACCTTCCAGCAGGTATTTCCAGCGCCTGTCTGGCTTAGGACGGAGATGAAAGAGGGGGCGGGGAAACGTTCAGCCGGATAGCCTTTCGAGCCGACTCATGGTTGCAAGCCGACGCGCAGGCGTGGATCCATATGCAAAATGAATCTGCACCGCGTCCCGGCTACAAAGGGAATAAGAAAGGGAATAAAGGATGCGAAGGATGGCGATGCATGGCCCGGGCCCAGGTTTCCCGGACTGGATACCGCCGGATATTCCGGGCAGCTGTTCAGGACGGTTCTTATCCGTCACCCGCTGGTACGGTCTCGCACATCCTTGAAAAACCGAGGTATCCGCGGACAGCCCGGTGATGAATGGACTTAAATCTCCTTCGAATGCTCGAGTGCCAGTTCGGCCCGGTTGCGACCGGCTTTTTTCGCGCGGTAAAGGGCTTCGTCGGCGGCTGTGATGAGCGCGCCTGCATCCTCACCCTTGTCGCCCCCAATCGCCGCTCCCAGGCTTACGGTCATGGATATTTGCCCGTACTGGCTTTCAACAGGCGCCGCGTTGACAGCGCTGCGAATGTTTTCGGCGAGCGTGGCGATGTGGCCCCACCCGCAGCCCGGCGCCGTAATAAGGAATTCTTCTCCACCGTAACGCCCGATGCGATCATAAGGGCGCAGCGCGAACTGCATGCGCCGGGCGGCTTCCTGAAGCACGACATCGCCGGCCGGATGTCCAAAGGTATCGTTGATCTGCTTGAAGTGATCGAGGTCGGCGACGATTACGCCGGTGGGGGTGGCATCCCGCGCGGCCTGTTTCAGTTCCGCCTGCAGATAATCCATGATGGCGGCCCGATTCCACACACCGGTGAGCCGGTCGTGGGTCGCCTGTATATGCAGCTTCTGATGCAGCGCAAGTATACGGTCGGCAACCCTGAGCCGGGCTGCCAGATGTTCTTCGTCGAAAGGTTTGGTGATGAAATCATCCGCTCCCGCATTCATGCCTTCCAAGTAACTCCCCTTGCTGTCCAGCGCGGTGAGCAGGATGATGTAGGTATATTGCAGGCTGGGCTCGGCGCGGATCATCCTGCACAGTTGCAGGCCATCCATGTCCGGCATCATCCAGTCGGAAATGAGCAGCGGGTGTGCTTCAGCGCGCCAGGCTTCCCATGCCTTCTGTCCGTTCTCCACCGCCGTTACAGCGTGTCCCAGCTTTCTCAGCGTGGCGGCGAACAACAGGCGGGAAGTGGTATCGTCTTCCGCGATGAGTATTTTCATACCTGCCGAACTCCCTGGTCGTCAAGTCTTGCAAACTCCCTTCTGACAAGCTCGAATTCGCTTTCCATCTGCGATATCAGAGTCGATAGCGTTTCCTGCGCCGAGGCTTCGGTTATCGACACAGCCGCCATCGCTTCCAGCTGGAGGGCAATGCCGGCCATGCGCTGCGCGCCGATGGTGCCGCATGCGCCTTTGAGGGCATGAGCCGCCCTGCGCAGCGCCTGGGGATCGTTTGTGGCTATCGAGTTTTTCAGGATACGGATGCGCTCGGTCCCATCGCTGATGAAAGATGCGAATATCTGGTTCATCAGGGATGGGTCTGTCGCCGCCTGCAATTCCCGCAGCCGGGTGATCGCATCGGCGTTCAGGATGGCAGTAGCGGGCCGCGCGGATGCGGTCGATCTTCCAGCTTTCGATTCCGGATCGGGTTGCCCGGCAGCGGCATCAGGTGCTTTATCGGGGGCCACTTCCGTTTTTGCCGCCGGCTGCCTGGTGCTGACCATCGGTTTTTCGCCTGCCTGGGGCTCCGCATGCCGCGGCGCCCATGATTCCAGCGCCCGGGCGAAATCTTCCTGTTTGAGGGGCTTGCTGAGATAATCGCTCATCCCTGCAAGCAGGCAGCGCTCGCGGTCACCCTGCATGGCCTGCGCCGTAACCGCAATGATGGGAATCAGCGATTTTTCATCCTTCCTCTGGCGGATCATCGCGGTGGCTTCAAAACCATCCAGTTCCGGCATTTCACAGTCCATGAAAACCAGATCATAGGAAAATCGGTCAATTTTCTGCAGCGCCTGCCGACCGTTGCCGGCCACATCCACTTTGCAGCCCAGGTTTTTCAACATCATCGTTCCGACGATCTGGTTGGTGATGTTATCCTCCGTCAGCAGGATGCGCGTGCCCGCAAAGCGGAAAGATGTTTCGCCGGTTTTCTCCGGCGCAGGGGCTTCCGGAACGGGCTGAGGCGGCTTGACGGGATCCAGCTTGATGAGATCTGCGGAGCGCCGATTGCAGTGCGCTTCCCAGACGCTCGTCAAAGTGGACAGCAGCTCTGATTGGCGGGCCGGCTTGAGGATATAAGCCGAAAAGCCGATTTTCTTGAGTCTTTCCCTGATGTCGCTCTCATGCCCGAGGGAGCTCAGCATCACCAGCGGAATATCGTGGAGCAATGGATCGGTCTTGATGGCCTGTCCCAGCATCTCTCCATCCATTTCGGGCATCTGGTAATCGAGGATCGCCATCTGGTAGGGATCACCCGCGGCATGCGCTTCCCGCAGCATCCGGAGCGCTTCGATGGCGGAGGCGCAGCTTCCTATGCGCATCTTCCAAACGCGCAGCTGCTCCTGCAGCACCAGGCGATTGGCGGAGTTGTCGTCCACTATCAGCACGCGAATCCGCGATAGGGCTGCGGCGGGCTTTGCCTCGGTTGGCTGTGTCGCCTGCAAAGGCAGGCGAAGGGTAATCCAGAATGTGGACCCGATCCCGACGCGACTCTTGGCAGCGATTGTGCCGCCCATCAGTTTCACCAGCTGCTTGCTGATGGCCAGCCCCAGGCCGGTTCCGCCATAGCGGCGCGTGGTCGAACTATCGGCCTGGGTGAATTTATCGAAAAGGCTTTCCAGCTTGTCCGGTGCAATCCCCAGTCCGCTGTCTTCCACGCTGATGCGAAGCGATACATCTTCATCGGTTTGCGCGTCGGCTTCCACGTCGATAAGCACGTGTCCCTTGTCGGTGAACTTGACGGCGTTGTTGGTCAGGTTTGTCAGCACCTGGCGAATGCGGCCCGCATCGCCGATCACGTAGCGAGGCACATTCGCCGGATAGCGCACGATCATGTTGACGTCTTTCTTTCTCTGGGGCTGCATGGCAATCATTCCCGCCACTTCCTCGACGACCTGGAGCAGGTCCAGAGGGATGGGAGTAATGACGAGCTTGCCTGCTTCTATCTTGGAGAAATCCAGGATATCGTTGATGATGGTGAGCAAAGTTTCGCCGCTGGCTTGCGCCAGTTGCGTCAGCTCGCGCTGCTGCATGGTGAGCGAGGTCTGCAAAAGCAGGCTGACGGTGCCCAGCACGCCGTTCATGGGTGTGCGGATCTCATGGCTCATGTTCGCCAGGAACTCGCTTTTGGCAAGGCTTGCCGCCTCCGCCGCTTTGCGCGCCTTTTGCAGTTCCGATTCGATCTGGCGTCGCGCGGTGATATCCTGGCCGGAAAAATAGAATTCCTGCACGTCCCGCGTCGCCGCGATATTCCACAGGACCCAGCGGGAGGAACCGTTCTTGCACAGCATCTGGCTTTCGAACGATATCGCTGGAGTGCCGGCTAGGAGCTCATCCAGTTCGGCAATGGCCTCCGCCCTGGAACCGATGGAGACGAGGTCGGTGAACGGCCGGGACAGGAGCTCCTCCTGCGAGAAGCCGAGTTCGTCTTCCCATGCCGGGTTCAACCGCTTGAAGTAACCATCGAAGCCGGAAATGGCAAGCAGATTGCGGGCTTGATTGAAGTAGCGATCACGCTCCACCTGGGCTGCATTGAACGCGCGTGACAGGTTACCGATTTCGTCGCTGGAATCGATGCCGAAACTGGAAACATGGTGTGGCTTTCCCACGTTCCTGGTTTCGTGTTCGAGCTGGACCAGGTTGCGCACCTTTTGCCGCACCACGCGCGACGACATGGCAAGCCAGAGGACGAGCAGGGTAAGCGAGAGGAAGACGGCAAACACATAGAAATTGGTATAGCGCTGGGTTACCCGGAGGGCATGGAGAGTGCGGGCGTCGAACAGCTCGTAGAACTCATTGATCGACCGCATGATGCGGGTCTTCGCAGCATGATAATTTTTCCCGTTGAGAATGCTGCGCGCCAGCGCGGGGTCGGGATTTCCGGTGATTTCCGTTTCGCCGCTCCGGTCTTTGTATTGCCCTTTCATGGCGTTGAACGCCAGGCGTTCCAGTTCGACCAGTTCATTGGAGCGATTTTCTGCATCGTTGAGTTTTGCCAGCTCATCTGAGGTAAATCCGAGATCGATCATTTGTTTTCGCAGGGAGATTTTCGAATCTCCGGGTGGCGGCCGGAAATCAGGGTCGCCAATGACGAGATCCCAGTAGCCGCGCTCATAACGGGCAGGACGCTCCGTCTCGCCGTTGCGTATGGCGAGAATCTTCCAGAAATAGCGTTCGAACCGGGGATCGCCGGTATCGACATAGGCACGCGCCATGCGGGTCAGGTCGTCGGAGGATTGGCGCAGCTCGTCCGCGACAAGAAAGGAACGATAACGGATATCATGGGCATGATTCAGTTCCTTTTGCTCCAGGTAGCGGAGCACGATAAACAGGGTCAGGAGGGAGATCAGGACCCCGGTGACGAGGTAGAAGATATTGCTCAGTTTCCAGATGGTCATGGTTTTTTATGCGCGGCCGCGGATGCACGGGCATGAAGCTTCAGTCGGCGGAAAAGGATCATTAAATAGCCAACTTCTACCCCTGCATAGCTGTAACATCTTACAGTGGGGCTGGATGCCTTCCGCCATCCTCATGAAACGGTCTGTTTCGAAGGCCGCTCAGCAGCTCGGCGGATTGGGGCTGGCGGGAGGATCAGGGAATCAGGCTGGAAAGGCTGACGCTGCCGGGATACGCTATCGGGATGCCTGCCTTTCGAAGGAAGCCAGGGTCGGAACCCAGGGTCGGGATTCATAACCGAATGAGAAATCCGGATGGCGTCAAATCGGGACAGGACTCAACCGGGCGATCGGCTTCCCGTGTAAACCGCCAATTGAGCGTCGAAAGCCCGCTTATAAGAGGGCCGCGATTCGCCGCGGGCGACATAGGCGGCCAGGTTAGGATATTCGCCCAGAATGCCCGACGATTTCAGCCTGAGCAGTACCGACACCATCATCAGGTCACCCGCGCTGAACGCGCCATCGAGCCAGTCGGCCTCGCCCAGACGGGTGGAGAGCTGGCCCAGCCGATTCCGCACACGCTCTTTCACTAAAGGCAGGCGTTCCTTGTTCCAGGGCTTGTCGCCCTCCAGCAGCCTGGCGGTTCCGAGCTCGAGGATCGGCGGCTCCACCGTATTGACGGCGGCAAACATCCAGGCGACCGCGCGCGCCCGGGCATTGGCATCGGCCGGCAGCAGGCCTCCATGGCGCTCCGCGATGTGGAATACGATCGCTCCCGTCTCGAACAGGGTGAGATCGCCTTCCTCATAAGTCGGAATCTGGCCAAAAGGGTGGAGCGCGAGATGCGCAGGTTCCTTCATCGCGCGAAACGAAACAAGGCGAACCTCATAAGGCTGGCCTGCTTCTTCAAGCGCCCAGCGCACCCGCATGTCGCGTGCCAGTCCCTTGCCGCCGTCGGGCGACCGTTCAAAGGCGGTAATGGTGATGGTCATCGCGGAGTTCCTCCGGACAAAATCATCGGCTGCGAAGTAGCCGATGCGCTGCGGCGACGCGCGCGGGAATCCGGGCAGTGCTGTCGTGCGAAGGCTGCAAAAGCGCGAAGCCGGGAATTTGCCAAAAATCCGGAAATCGCCCCGCGCCGCTTCGACCCGGGGAGCGCTGCGTGGAAGTGGCTCAGCGCGAAACCTGCTGGCGCCGGTCCCGCTTGCGCCTGTCGGTATTCCTTCTCTGCTGCATATGTTCGCGGTGGCTGGCGGGTTTACCGGCGGACTGGGGCCGCGGCGGATGGTCTTCGATGCGCTGAATCGATCTCGTCAAGGCATCGCGGAACTCGCGGGCCTGCTCGATGCTCATGGCGTGCGGCTTTCCTGAAAGGGACTCCGCCAGGCTGTCATGTTCCAACGGCAGATAGGGTAAGCGTACGCACACTATCCCCTCCGAGGGAAGGGTGGTTATTTCCCACCCGATGATCGGGAAGGCTAAAAGATCGTCGTGCATGTTACCCCTCATGGCTTGGTCAAGCTTGCATTCTAGCGCATATGCCGGATTTCCGGCGGGGTGTCGCTGCTTGCGCGAGCCTCCGGAAAACCCCCCGCATCGGGTTTATCCGTCTTTTCCCCGCATCCGCGCATCCATATATACTATGGGGAATAATGGAGGATTCATTCATGAGAAATCGAATTTTCGCGATAGGCGGCGTAGGCAGCGCTTTTTTCGTTTCGCTCGCCGGTTTCCTGCTGCCGGCCAGCGGTGTCGCCGCCGATACCTGCCATTCCATTCTTGCCAATAAATTCTATGGTGAATATTCGCGGCTTGGCCTCCCGCAGAGAGATCGGGCACTGTACGCGGAATTGTGCTCCCTCGACTATTCGAAAGCCGAAAGCATAATGAAACGTGCGCAATCCAGCGACCGGCTGATGGGCTTGAGATATGGACTGATCAATCTGGATGAGGTTGATCCCGAGGTGGAACCGAACGGCAAAGCGTCACCTGCTCCAGCCGTAAACGGACTACGGTTCTCGCAATGGCAGAGCGGCTATTGTTCACAGTATTCCGCCGAACCTTCCTCGCAGGCAGCGGAACTTTTCATGCAGCGGGCTGCGAAGGGCAATGCCGAATTGGCGAAATCCGTGGAGGCCTGGTCCGCCTGCATGCGCAAGCAGGAAGGTCTCTCGTGCTGGGCGTCCCCCAGCGGCTCGCGAGCTGATGAAGTTCTGCTGAACGTCAATTGGACAAAAGGCGCTGCGCAGCCACAGCAGCCGGAAGTGCGGTATTCCTATCTCAACAGGGGCGGGATATCGAAATTCAAGGGAGCCGAAGCCCGGCGCATTCTGCCGGACGGCTACCGGTTGAGCGCTGGCACGCTCCAGGTTCCCATAACGCGGCCAGATGACAAAGGGGTTTTTGCGACGTTGACGGTAAACCAGGGAAACAAGGAGCAAAGCTGCAAGGTTTTTCTGCCTGACGAGAAGGATTTCCCGTTGCTGGAGCCGTTTGTCAACCGGCTGAAGCTCAGGTATCCCGGGTAGCCCGGGATTGGCTTGCGGGGCGCACGGTAGCGGGCGCCGCTCAACGATCGGTCGAGGCGGGATGGCCGCCGCGAGGTTTGGCTATGGCGGAAGCAGAGCGGATTTTGGAGATGGCCTGGGTCCGGTTGTATACATCCAGTTTCTTGAAAATATGCCGGAGATGGTTTTTTACGGTGTAGATGCTGATCCCCAGGATCGATGCAATCTCGGCATTGGTCTTGCCCATCCTTACCCAGTGCAGTATCTCGATTTCACGGCCGCTCAACCCATGATTCGCGGCCACCTCCCGGCTTTCTTCCATATCCGCCGAAGGAACTTGATCCGCAAGCGGCGCGACGCGGCGCATTGCGGTGTCCAGATAAGGCATCAGCGTTTCCATGGCGGCGATCGCGGAATTATCCTGTGCTGCGCGTGAGCTGAACAGGATGTACAGGCAATCCTGGCATCCGCGCTCGTCGGTAATGCCGTGCACGAGCATGGATTGCATTCCCTCCAGGGCTCTCCCGGACTCGCTTAAGGGGCGGGTATTCTCGAAAGCGAAACCGGCCGGCCCGACGCCGAGGGTATAAGGTTTTTTTCCCATTTCCACCCAGCAATTGAACAAAGCGCGCAGCACGGCGGAAAGGTTTTCCCGCTTGACATGCTGCGTTCTCAAGCCCGGTAATGTGGAAACCAGGTCATGCCGAAAATGGACGGAACCGAAATCGCCCCAGGCTGCAAGCATGATGTCATGGGGCAGGTAGTATTGCAGCTCCCCCTGCAGCCATTTCAGCAGATCGGAGTGCCCATGCACCGCTATTCCTTCGCGAATGATGCGAAAATAGCGTTCCATGTGCTCGTCGGAGAGTGAAGAGAGAAAAACCACGTGTCAGCCTGATTGGTTGATGATCATGTCGGTGGTATGCACACCACTGAAGCAATAATTGTTCCATAAATAAAATCGAGGCAGATCAATTATTAATGGATCACGCGTATGCTGGATTGTAAAGAAATTCGACCTCCGCGCCCTGGTCTTTCTTCCTGCCGGTGCCTATTCCGCTACCGGCGCATTCAGCTGGCCAGTGAGATTTTGGATACTTCATTCCGGTTTCGAGCTAAAATCCTGCCCTGAAACCCCATCGATCGCACCTTCGCTTTATCATAACCGGCTCGCGAAACAAAACCGCGATGCAGATGCAGGATACTGCTTCCGGCAGAGGTAGGGACGCAGATCGGCATCCAGACCCTTGAATCGAATCCCATGTACAAAATTCACGCCGTTTGTGGGACCTTGCTGTTGAACCTGCTGATAGGCAGTTCATTCGCATGGGGGGAAATCGATCCGCGAAAGGAAAAGGCATCGCTCAGCACGGTTCAGGGCGCGGCGGGGACGGCTTCCGGCATGCTGTCCGGCAAATCCGATCCGGTTGAACCTTCCGATAAAAATATTCACGTCAAAGTCAGGAATGACGGGGAGCAGGTGAGGCTGGATGCGACCTTCATCGTCCCGGTTTCTCCCCAGCAAGCGTGGCTGGTTTTTACCGATTTCGACAACATTCCCAATTTTATGCCAGGCGTAGTTGCCAGCAAAGTCAACGACCGGTATGGGAACAGATTGCGAGTATCGCAAAAGGGTGTCACCCGCTATGGCTTCGTTGATTTTTCCTTCGAAACGGTGCGAGAGGTGAATCTGTTTCCCTTCCAGAGGATACATGAACGCATGCTTAGCGGGAGCATGCGGAAAATGGAGGAAACGACGCAGTTCCTGCCGGAGGGCAGTCACACACGCATCGTCTATCATGCAGAAATCATTCCCGGAATGTGGATTCCTCCGGTGGTGGGAAACGTGTTCATCAAGCGCGAAGCCCGTGAGCAGTTTCAACAGATCATGGATGAGATCATCCGGCGGAAAAAGGCGGGAAGCCTCTGAATGTATTTTTCGGAAGCCGGGAGGCTAATGAGAGCCCGGAGCGACAGCTGCCTCCTTCCGCTCATGGAGCGGTTCGGGCAATGGGTCATGGTTCTGCTCATGAGGCGCTTCGCCGGAGGGAGTGTCCCGTCCCGCCGCATCCACGAAATCGCCGGGACCGGAAGAGGGTTCCTGCGCGGATCTTCCATCCTCCTGGACGGCGGGTTCCCGGTCCGTGTCTGTTGATGGGCCGTAATGGTTCTCCGGGTACGGCGAATTTTCCCTTCCGTTGGTTTGCCTGTCGGATTGGCTGTGTTTCATGGAGGTATTGCGCAGCACGCGTGCCTTCATCAGCAGCGAAATGCCCATCCATCCTGCGATCAGCGAAAAGGGGACTACCAGCAGCCATGGTTGCAGCAGCGCAATCATGGCCAGGGCAATGAGCACCACGCCGCCGGATGTCATGATCTTTGCCTCGGCTGCTCCCAGGACCAGGCGGCTGGTAATGGCTGCGCCAACGGTGTTTCCCACGCGGATGGCGCTGGCCGTGAGGCGGCTGGCGCTTCCGCCGCTCCTGCGAAAACGCCTGCGCTCGCGTCCGCCAGTTCCAGCCGGTGATTCCACTGCACGGACGCGGTTTTTGTCGCCGAGCACTATTTCCGTGGCATTCTCCAGATCCTTCAGGTACATTTCTTCCATCTGCCGGGCGAATTCCACATTTTCCACGGCGACATCCAGTTCCCAGTTGCCAAGCCAGCTCGCCATATTCAAATTGCTGGAACCGACGCGCGCCCAGCGGCCGTCGGCGACAGCTGTCTTCGCATGCAGCATCGATCCATTCCATTCGAATACGCGTACTCCCGCTTCCAGGAGGGGACGGTAGCCGGCACGCGAGATCGGCCGTAAAAATGTCAGGTCGCCGCTCGATCCTGGAACCAGCAGCCGGACGTCGACGCCATCCATCGCTGCGTGCCTGAGGGCCTGCACGTAGCTTGTGCTCCCGACGTAGTAGGCATCCGTCAGCCAGAGCGTTTTTTGCGCCAGCACGGTGATCAATTGCTCAAGGCGATACAGGCCGGCGGTACTGGCTACGCTGCCCAATATCCGCAGGTCGACCGAGCCTACCGCAGGAATGGAATCTGGAGCGGGGAGCTCATCCTCGGATAGTTCCGGCCCCGCTGCCGCCCAGGCATGGGCGAAAGCCTGCACCACATCGGCGACCACGGGCCCCCATATCTCTACTCCGGTATCGCGCCACGGCGGGATGTTACGATCGGGATAGCCTATCCACATCTGACCGATACACAAGCCGCTGACGAACGCCACCTGGTTATCCACGCACAGGGATTTGCGGTGGAGCCGGCTGACCCAACCGAGGGGGCTGTCGAAACGCGGCGGATTGAAGCACCGCACCTCGACGCCCCCCTCCCGCAGTTTCTGCCAGAACTCGGAGGAGGTTTCGGTCAGCGCGCCCAGCCAGTCGTAGAGCACTCGTACGCGCACCCCCGACTTGGCTTTCGAAACGAGCGCCTCGGCAAATCGCCACCCGATGGTGTCGCTGCGAAAGATATAGTTTTCGAAATGGATGATTTGTTCCGCGGCATAGATCGCATCCAGCCACGCGGTGTAGTTTTCTCCTGCGTCCTTGAGCAACCGGATATGGTTGCCGTGCACCAGGGGAGCGCCTGCCGCGCGCGAAAATGCCTGCGCGGCAAGGATGCGCGCCGCCGGCATCGTGTCGCGCACTGATTCCCGGATCGTCGTCCTTGTTGCCGGAGCCCCTGCTATCTGGTTGTTCATGATCCGCAACCGGGCGGCGGGCAGATGGTTGTGCTCATTGGCGTCTACCGCTGTTTTGCTGCTTATCGATTTCTATCGCCTTCAACATTTTTTTATCTTGTTCCATGGTCTTTGGTTGCCTTCCGTGACCGTATTTTTCGAGCCAGTCTCAATCGGTTACTTCCTCTCCGAATTTGAAATCCACATAACAGCGCATGGCGGCGGCTAGAGGGGTCAGCCCTCTTTGCCGATGCCTGCCCGATCGCATATAGGCGACGCAGTGCTCCGGCCCGGCTTCGATGCCATGGCCGAGGTTTATCCATTCCCTTTCGACGATGGGTCCTCCCTGGGACCAGTCGGATGATGGCTCCCAGCGCACATGTCTTACCAGGCAGTGCCCATCTACTACCTGGACGTCCGCCATGCCGCTTGCTTTCGCCACCCAGTAATCCAGTAATTCATCCTTGAGTTCCGAAACCTTCATGTTGCGCTCCGTGGGTCGAATATTATTGTCGGGGCCGGCGAACCGGCGCTGATGATTACAGACTCCTGCTTTCCAATGTATTGCACCGCTTGATGTTACCTGTTTGCAGCCCTTGCCGGAACCAGCGCGTGCGCTGGCCGCTGGTGCCGTGTGTAAAGCTTTCCGGCACCACTGCATGCCCGCTCCTGCGCTGCAGCGTATCGTCCCCGATTTGCGCGGCGGCATTCATCGCCTCCTCGATGTCGCCTTCTTCGAGCCACCCCTTGGATTGCTGCGAATGATACGCCCAGACTCCGGCAAAACAATCGGCCTGCAACTCTACCCGAACCGATAATGCATTCGCCTGTTCCGGCGACATGCGTGTGCGTGCGCGATTCACCTGCTGCGAAATCCCCATCAGGTTTTGCACATGGTGCCCTACCTCATGTGCGATGACATAAGCCTGGGCGAAGTCTCCCGATGCGCCCAGTTGGTTCGCCAATGTGTCGAAGAAATCGAGATCGAGATAGATCTTCTCGTCATCCGGGCAGTAGAAGGGCCCCATGGCCGCGCTTCCCCGGCCACAGGAAGTGAAAGTCGTTCCGCGGAACAGGACAAGGCCCGGTTCGCGGTAGTCGCTGCCTTCCTTTCCCAGGATGGTGGTCCAGATGTCTTCCGTATCGGCTAAAACGGTGGAAACGAAAGCCGCGCGTTTATCTCCGGGCGGGGGCGGGGCCGCAGGCTGCTCCTGGCGAACCTCGGCGCTGTCTCCAGCCATCATGCTCAGCATGGTGAGCGGATCGATGCCAAAGAGCATTCCGCCGATCAAGGCCACCAGCAGCGTGCCGATGCCGATGCCGCGGCCGCCGAGGCCGAAGCCGCCGTAACCGCGGCGGTCCTCCACATTACTGCTTTGCCGGTTGCCTTCCCACTTCATGGATGTTCCTGAATTTGCGCCTATGGGAGACTACGCCCCTGCGTACCGCACCCTCCATTCCCGCCTGTCCGCCGGCAACGCCCGGATATCATCCGTCATCAAAAACTGGTTTCTTTTAGTATACCCGTGGTTGGGCGCCGTGAATGTATGGCAGCGTACAGAGCGGCTGAGGTTCACCTTGTATGCTTGTGCAGGTGCCGCAGGAGAAGGGCACGGGTGCGGTACTGACGAGTTCGGCGGCCTGCGCTTGAGAGCATCGATGCGCCGAATGATTCAGGTCAATTCATGCGAGGGAATGCGATGAAAGCAAAGAGATGGGTGGGTGTGACGGTATTGCTGCTTGTCGTTCCGGCTATATCCGGATGCTGGCTGCTTGCGGCCGGGGGCGCGGGCGCCTATGGCGGATATAAGATGAAGGAGGAAGGCTACACCGTGCAGAATCCGGTGAAGAAGGAAGCGCCGGCCACTACCGATAAATAGCATGTAAGGCGTCGGGGGTTATCCAAAGGAAAAGAAGGTCGAGATCAGGATTCATGTGAGCGGATATCCGGCTTGCCCGTTTGGTTCGGAATTGGCCGGGTTTTCTTCCAGGCCGCAACCCAAGCCTGGAACTCGTCCGCGGCCATCGGGTAGGCATAAAAATACCCCTGGCCTTCCCTGCACAGGGCGCTTTGCAGAAACGCTGCTTGCGCTTCGGTTTCGACGCCTTCCGCAATGATGCGCAAACCGAGGCGGAGCCCCATGGCCACGATTGCCCCGGCTATCGCTTCCGCATCCATATTTCCGGGAAGATCATGCACGAAGGATTGATCGATTTTCAGACGGTCAACCGTGAACTGGCGCAAATAGGACAGGCTGGAATAGCCGGTGCCAAAATCGTCGATGGCCACTTTCACCCCAAGGGCCTCCAGCTCGCGCAGCTTCTCCAGCGCGGGTTCCACTCCCTGCATGATCACGCTTTCGGTCAGTTCGAGCTCGAGGTTGGCTGGGGGCAGGTCGGTGTCGGCCAGCACCCGCTCCACGACATGCGCGAAGTCGGTCTGGCGGAACTGTACCGCTGACACATTCACCGAGATGCAGACATCGAGCAATCCCTGGTTCCGCCATAGCCGGGCCTGCCGGCAGGATTCACGCAGCGCCCATTCACCCAGGGCGAGAATGATGCCGCTGTCTTCGGCAACATGGATAAAGCGCGCTGGCGAAACGAGTCCCCGCGTGGCGTGGCGCCAGCGCATCAGCACCTCCATGCCGATTACCCGGGAAGTCGCGAGCTCGATCTGCGGCTGGTACACGAGAAATATCTCGCCGCGTTCCACCGCGCCGCGCAGGTCGTGTTCCAGGCCGAGCCGCTCGATGGCGCGCTGGGTCATGTCGTCCGAATAAAACTGATAGCGGTTCCGGCCTCCTTGCTTGGCGGTATACATCGATGCATCGGCGTTGCGCAGCAGGATGGAAGGCTGGGTGCCGTTATCCGGATAGATGCATATGCCGATACTTGCCGTCAACAGCAGTTCATGCTCGTCGATACGGTAAGGCTGAGACAATCCGAAGATCAGCTTTTCAGCCACGCGGGCAGCGTCATCTGGCAATTCTATCTCGCTCAGGAGCACGACAAACTCGTCTCCCCCCACCCGGCTTACCGTATCCACCACGCGCACCGAGCCCTGCATGCGCATCGCGACTGCCTTTAGAAGCTTGTCCCCCATATCATGGCCGAGCGAATCATTGATAGGCTTGAAGCGGTCGAGATCGACGAACAGCACGGCCAACCGTCGGGATTGCCGTGCCGCGTGCTGCATGGCGACCTTCATGCGATCCGCCAGCAACACGCGATTGGGAAGTCCGGTAAGCGTATCGTAATGTGCCAGATTCATGATGCGCTGCTCCGCGGCCTTGCGCTCGGTGATGTCGCGTGCGAGGACGATGAACCGCGGTTCCGTTCCCAGGCCGGCATGCTTGCGCGATACGGATAGCTCGAACCACAGCTTGCCTTGCGCGAGATCGAGTTCCAGTTGCTTGCCCGCCGACAGCCCCTTTTCCCCTGCGTCCCGCAGTGCGGAAAAAATGATCTCTACCGCCGCAGCTGGAAGCACATCGGAAATTTTCTTTCCCAGCATGCTTTCGGCGGGAATGGCTGGCAGGTTCGTGCGCGCGGAATGGTAAGCATGGCAGGTGCCATCGACGTCGAGCTCGAACAGCAGATCGGGGATGGCGTCCAGTGTGGCCTGGAGCTGACTCTGTGCGGCGAGGGTTTCGTTTTTTCGGTGTTCCTGCTCCGTGATATCCCTGACCATGGCCACGAAGTAATCGACACTGCCGTCATTCCTGCGCACGCATTTGACGTCGGTATTGGTAATGACGATGGTCTTATCCTTGCGGATGAAGCGTTTATCCAAGGCATAGCCTTCGGATTCTCCGCGCATGACGCGCTCAAACTCGACAATACTCTTCTCGATGTCGTCCGGATGGGTCAATTCCATCCAGGTCTTTTCCACCAGTTCCTCGCGCGGATAACCCAGGATTTCGCATAGCCGATCATTGCACCGCAGCCAGCATTTTGTGATCGGGGAAGTGATCGCCATTCCGATAAAAGGCATCTCGTAAAAATTCTTGAGAAGACGATCCTGCTCGGCGGTGCGAACGAGCAGCGCCAGGCGATGCGCGTGTTGCTGCTGGCGCCATAGCAGCACCAGCACCAGGCCGACCATGGCCGTGGCAAGCAGAATCACGACGCTTACCCAGTAGATCAGGGTCCAGAGAGGCGCCTGTACCTCGCTGCGGTCGATCTTGGAAACAAGATGCCAGTCGGTTCCCGCGATGGGCCCATGGGCAGCAAACACCGACTCCCCGCGATAATCAGCCCCTTGCAGGATTCCCCGCCGCTTTTCCCGCATTGCCGCAACTGCCGCCAATCCTTCCTTCGCGCTAGACTGCTCGTAGCCCTGGGGCTCCTTCTTTTCCGGGTTTATGGTATGGCGCCTTTTGTTCAGATAAGTAATCATGTCGCCATCCTGCCGGACGAGCAGCGTTTCGGCACTGAGGCTCTTGCCCGGCCATTTCTCGACCAGGGGAAGAAGAAATTTCCTGAGGTTTGCCCGCAGGACAATGACCGCTACCGCCTCCTTGCTGAATTCGTCGGAAACCACGGGAGCAACGATATCCAGGCGTGCTTCTCCCCTTTCATCGAAATACATATCGCTGCTTTGCACTTGTCCGGTCTGCAACGCGGCGGGCAGCAAAGCCCGGGTGCGGGCGGATAAGGGACGCTGTTCGCCAATCACCAGCGTGGCCTCGTTCTCATCCGCGTGTTCCGCGAGCAACAGCACCGATTCGTATCCGAATACGCGTTTGACAGCGCTCAACCGGGCGCCCACAAGCTGGCGCAGATGCTCATCCTCGCGCTTATGCGGCAGGTTCACTATTCGTTCGGCAAGCACTTTGTCGATTCCCAGGGACTCGGCATCGCCCCGCCGTTCCGCCAGCCAAAGTTCGATCTGCCCGATTTTGAGATCGGTGATGGTTTGCAGGTCCGCGTAGGCTCCCTGCTCAAGCTCCGGTCCATATCCCTTGAAAATCCCCAGGGCAACCAGGGGGGCGACCAATGCAAGCGAAGCGAATATCAGAACCAGCTGGTTGAGACGAAAATGGCCGGTGCCCCCGTCCTTCGGGATTGGCACATCGGATGAAGGCTGTCCCAGCTTGAGCAGCAGATAAAACACGCCGGTGCTGACCGCGACCAGGATCAGCTCCTTGGTGAGGTAAGCTTGATTTCGTAAGGCCGGGTCGTCGATGGCGTGCGAAATCAGGTAGCCGGCAAGTGCGATCCAGATTATCGAAAAGACGGCGTACAGCAATATGATGGACCATGGAGGACGACTCATCTTATAACGGCTACCAAGCGAAAAACTTTACCATTGGAATCCCGAAAAGATTATTCTTTCGGCAACGCGAATGATGCGGATCAGCTCCGGCAATTCAGCTGTGCTCAATCAATTTGCAGCTTGCAGGTTGACGTCGTTCTCGTTGCTCCGCGGATATCGAAAGTGCCGGAAGCGTCATTTTCAAAATGATTCCACCCACGACCGGCGCGAATCAGCGCGTTTTGCTCTATCCACCCCCGAGTCATAGCGGGCGGCTCTGTCCCGGCTTTTGCAGTGGCTGGGCGGTTGTCCCGGCAAGCCATGTTCTTCCGGATTCGTTTCCAGAAACCATGGAGTCCCGGTGCATTCCGGCCGTCTCTAAATATAACACGAGCATTATTCCGCCAGGGTGGCCGCAATGAAATCCGGCATTTCTCCAGCACGCAATTCGAGAGCGGGACATCTTCCCGACGTCAACTAGCTCAAGGACGGCAAACGCGGACGGCAAGCACGCGAGATTTTCCTGGCCGGCCTGGATCGCGCCGATTTCCCGCCGCGGTTGCCGGCATCAAGCCAGCGTGGCCACGCCTTTGAGCACGTCTTCAAAGCGCTGTACGCGGTAGTCCGCTGAGACATCCTTGTAGGACTTTGCGCCCTGGTTCGAATCAATGAAAATATTTCGAATGCCCAGCAACCTTGCGCCGTAAATATCGCGAAACATGTCGTTTCCTACCCAGATCACCTCGGCCGCTTCGAGCGCCATATTGTCCAGCGTTTTCTGGAAGAGGCGCGGGTCCGGTTTTCGATAGCCATAGTGGCTGGAAATGACGATCGACTCGAAATAACCGTCCAGCCCCACGGCGCGGATCTCGGGCAGGGCGAAGCAGGATTGTGCGTCCGAGATGAGAGCCAGGCGGTAGCGGGCCTGGAGCTCATTCAGCACCCGTTTGACGTCTGGGTATAGCTGGAGGCGGTTCCGGGAGATGCCCCGGTAGAGGTGGGAAACCACTTTGGCGAGCTGTCCCCGGAGAGTGCCGGATTTGATGCCTTCCTGCATCAGGAACTCGTTCCAGATGGCTTCCACGTCGATCTCGGGGTACGCTTCCAGGCGCGCCTCTTTCTGCTGTTTCATGATGCGGTAATAGCGCTCCCGTACTTCCCACCGGTGCAGGTAAACGCCATGGTAGGTCAGGTAATGGGCGATGCCGCGATAGATCTCCTCCATGGACTCATCGGTTTCGATGTCGATGAGCGTGCCATAGAGATCGAATAAAATGGCCTTTGTTTCCATGATATTTACTCCAGTGTTTTCCTGGCTTCCTCCAACAGCCGGTGGCTATATTTTTCGTTTATCCAGGCGTTGCGCGCGACGCGCATGAGAGTGATCGCAGCGTAAAACGGGACGCGGCGGGTTATGGTGGCGAAAGCGCTGTGCCGGTCCGGAAAATGGCATGCATATTCCCACAGAAAATGGCCGATATAAGGTTCGGCCAACCACTTGTCGCCGGTTTGCTGCATGAAGTAGTGCTGAAGCTCCCCGACCACGCGGCCGAGGTCGAACGCGCGATCCGCGAGCTTCATCCGCTCCAGGTCGATAACGATGACCCAGAGGCCTTCCCCGAACAAGATATTTGCCGGCGTGACATCGCGGTGGGCGAGAACCTGCCGGTCTTCCCACATGCATGCCTTTTCCCGCCAGCATTCCTTGAGCCGGTGAAGCTCCCGGGCCTCGCCATCCCCCATGCGGCCGCCGGCTCCCAGTTGTTCCATGAGATGGTCGAAGTAGCCGCATTCCCGGGTAAAGTCCACCGTACAGTCGACTACGGTCCGGTTGTGCAAGGTGGCGAGAAAATAGCCAAGCGCAGTCAGTTTCTGGAAAAGCGCATCGCGTTCACCTTTTTTTATTGCCCCCGTAATGAAATCCGCGAGCGGCGTGCCGCAGCAAAATTCCTCCACCAGCACGTAGTCAAGGCTGGCATTGCGTCCTAGGGGCCTTGCAACATGGTGCGGATAACCGGAAAAGCCGATGCGCCGCAAATGGTTCAGGTTGTTGAATTCCGTTTCCATGCGGCGAAACGCGGTTGCTTCGCTTACACCGGGAACACCGCCAAAGAATTTGCCGATAATCCGGATATTCGTGTGCCGCTCCTCGTAAACATAGACATGGGATGAAGCCGGAAGCTGGAATACGCGGAATTCAGGGATATGGACAGGAGTGCCTGCCGACAGCAGCGGCAATATGTCATGGCGAAGGTAACTGTAAAAGGGGTCATGGGTTTCCAGATGGCCAAGGTATCTCATCGCGCCTCATCCTGTATTTCGTTTCCGCGATCGTCTCCCTCGATTATTTGTCATTTTCTGGTCCGCAGAGGAAGCGACAGCCCCCTTGGGCGCGGCATAGGAAGTTTCCGGTTTGCGGAACTAAGGAACAGCCGCCGCCGAATGGACGGAAGCTATTTCCTGTGGATTTTCGGCTATGCGGCATCGAAGCTGCAAATGGCCTGGATACGCGCTATTTTCAGCTTCGGGCATTTGCGGCGCTCCGGAAAGGACGTAGGGAATCAAGTTTAGGCTACCTGATTGGCAGGTAAATAGACCGTGCGGACTATATGGGAAAAGTGCGGGATCGAATGCCACAGCGCTTTCCCGGCGTGGCCTGAAAAAGGAAAGGGACGAGAGGCCTCCCGCGCGCCGCATGGATGCGTATTCGTGCTAGCCGATCTTCACCGCCAGCATGGATATGGATCCGCCATCGAAGCCTTCGATCGGAAAGCTGACTTCTTCCTTGTCGCGGCGTTGCGCTAGGATATAGAGAAAAGGCAGGTAATGCTCGGGAGTCGGCACCGACAGCATGGCATCCTGTCCCAGCTTTTCGTAGGCAATAAGCGATTCGACATCCCCGGAGGCCAATGCGCTCCGCACCGTGTCCTCGAAGCGGATGGCCCAGTCGTACGGTTCGGTATTGTGCTTGCCCCATGAGTAGCTATGCAGGTTGTGCACGATATTTCCGCTGCCGAAGAGCAGCACGCCGCGGTCTCGCAAGGGCGCAAGGCGGCGGGCAAGGTCGAAGTGCCAGGCGGCGTCCCGGGTTTCGTTGATGCTGAGCTGGACCACGGGGATGTCCGCTTCGGGAAAGACATGCAATAACACGGACCAGGTTCCGTGGTCGATGCCCCAGCCGATATCCATGACTGCGATAGGCCCGAGCAGATCTGCTACTTCCGCGGCGAATCCGGGTGAACCGGGTGCAGGATACTGGACCTGGTGAAGCGCCTGCGAAAATCCGCCGAAATCATGGATGGTGCGGGGCGCCGCCATTGAGGTGAGCGCGGTTTCAGGCACATACCAGTGGGCGGATATACTGAGGATAGCCCTGGGCTTGAAGGGGAGCGAGGCACCGATAGCCGACCAGCCGGCAGTATAGGCATTGCGGGAGAGCGCGTTCATTGGATTGCCGTGTCCCGCGAATATAGCGGGCATGGCGGGTATCGGCGCATCTGGCGCGAGGGAGGAATAGGAATCCGAATCGGGCATGAACTTCAGCAACAGGGATTCGAGGAAGTGGCTGCTTTCTTGCTTCTGGTACCGCCCACCGGGCATCGCTCGCGCGCCCCGGCGGGCATGGCACCGTTACACGCGGGTGCCGGTTTGCAGGCCGATATACAGATCAGGCGCTTTCTTCAAAGGCAGTTCCCGCTTTTTCGTTGCCTTGCGGAATACTTTTCATGGTGTTCCACTGTTTGCCGCTGTCATCGCTGGTATTGTATTGAAAATAGCGGATCATTTTCTGGCGAAAGGCTTCCGACCGATGATCAGACAGGCCATGAGGTGCGTAGAGCAGATGTCTGCAGCAAAATTCTTTCATATCGATTCCCCTGATGGATAAGATGCGTTCGAGTTAATTTTTCAGATTACGGCCTCCATCAAACACATCTTGAACGTTATCGCCGGCCGGGACTATCCGAAACTCCAGATTCGGCATTGCATGCTTACCTATAATCACCATAACGCACCTGCTTTACAGCAATATGAAATATCGTTATTTATTGCGAAAACCCATTGTGGTGCGGCTAAGTTGAGTTGTTTGTGCGATACCGAACAGAACCCGGGGGAGCAGGTGGGTTTTATTTGCATTGCACTGATGGTCCATAAATTATCGCTCCCATACACTCATTCCCATTGCGGGAATATTGGCATATGATGTGCTAAATACCGCAAGAAGAAGGTTTCGAGAGGGCTGCGGGCATTATGAACGGGAATAGGAGCTATCGATAATGCGCGTTTGACGGAATGGCTGCCGGTGGGGGCCGGCAGGGCATTATCCGGATAAGGAAGAGGTCGTGCACGATCCAACGAGGCAAGGGCGGTCTCGGAGGGTCGAAGGATTGGATCGGTCGAGTGCCGGAATGGATCTTCCGGCGGCCGGGCAATCCATGTTGGAGCAATAAAAAGCCAGGTGGAATCCGCGCACCGGCCGATCGGCACGGCATGGCGATCGGTCGATGATCCGAAACCGCCATCGACATAACAGCTACATCATGAAAATGAGAGTCGATACCCGCTCATCCCGGATATTTTCATCCGGCGACGCCCCCGGAAAGACCGCCAGCCCCGCCTGGTACCGGTCGCGCCGGTCCGTTATTTTTCTTTTCGTTTTCCTCACATGCGCGGCAATCGGCCTGATTTACGACTATAGCCGCCCCGCCATCTACCGCAGCAGCGCTACGTTGCTTACCTCCGCAATGACCGCGGTGGACCGGCAAAGCGGCGATCCCGATATCCAGCATGTGGCCATCCAGATGCAACTGCTGCTGGGGCGCGAGCTGGCTGCCGAAACCCTGTCGCGGCTCAAAGCAGCCGACAAGTCGCTGGAAAGCCTGACGGTTCCCGATATACAGAATTTACTGCATGTGGAACCCATCCCGGAAACCAACCTGGTCGAGGTCCTGGCGGAAGATACCGATGCAAAGTTCCTGCCGGTACTGATCAATACCTGGATAGATGTGTATCTCGATGCCCGCGCCGCGGAAGTGAAAAAGCTGACCGGAAACACCACCCGGATACTGGAGAGTGAAGTCGAGGACCTGGGAAATAAGGTTGATTCCGCTCGCGAATCACTGGAAATTTTCAGGAAGACGCATGATATTTCATCTATCGAAAGAGAAGAAAACGAGGAGCTCGCCCGCCTCAAGGGTTTGAACGAATCCCTCAACAAGGCGAGCGAAGAGGAAGTCAAGGCGAAAGCCAACCTGGATGCGATCAAGTCGGCCATTTCCCGGGGCAAAGCGGTCGTTCCGGATGACGAGAAAGGCAGCCTGCTCGAACTCGAGCTGCGCATGCAGGATCTGCGCGAAAAGCTTGCTGATCTCGACAAGAAATACACCCGGGATTACATCAATCTGCATCCCGAATTCAAATTCATCCCGGAACAGATAAAAGACCTGGAAAATACCATCCACCGCAAGCGTCAGGATGGCAAGAATGTAGTGCTGACGGATGCGGAGGTTACTTATGCGGCGGCACGGCAGTCCGTCAGGGAGATCCGCGCGCAACTGGACGAGCATAAGCGGCTGGCATCCGCTTTTACCACCAAGTTTGCGAAACACGACGCATTGAGAGCAGATCTGGAAAGCCTTGAACAGCTCTACCGGGAAACGCAGGACCGGTTGATGCAGGTCAAGTCGGGCCAAAGGGAAAAGTATCCGCAAGTCAGCATCATCAGCCGTGCCTACGAGTCCAGGCATCCGGTGAGTCCCGATTACCGCCACGATGCGCTGCTGGTCGTCGGCGGTTCCCTCCTGCTTGCCCTTTTTAGCGTCTGGATTGCGGAGTTCCTGACCCACAAGAAGGAAGAGCCGCCTTCGCCGATCGCGGTGTTCGGGCTGCAAACCTATGCTTCCCCGAAGGCGGAGCTCGCCGGCTATTCCCAGCCCGTGGCAAACCAGCTGGACCACAAAGAGCAAGGGGCGGCCAATGCGCTTGCAAGTCCATCTGGCCGCGAATTGTCGAGCCATCAGTTGAGGGCTTTGCTCAACGCTTCAAATCTCAAGGGAAAGCAGCTGATCGCGCTGTTGCTGAGCGGCTTGAGTTTCGACGAAGCCGCCTCGCTGCGGCCTGAACAGATCGACCTGTCCGCGGGAACCATTAGCGTGAACGGACGAGGGCCGCGAACCGTCTTCATGAGCCATTCGCTCAAATCGCTGTTCCAGCATTCCGGCAATCGGCCTTGCTGGAATCCGGATGATTCGGGAGTGCGCATCGATCTCTCCGCCGCGCTGGTTTGCGCGGCTGTGGACTCAGGTTTGCCGGATCCCCAGCAAATCACCGCCGAGGCAGTCCGGCACAGCTATATCGCCTATCTTGTCCGGCAGGGGCTGCGCTTGTCCGATCTCGAACAGGTCATCGGCTATCTGGAGCCCCCCGCGATGCTGAGCTACAGCGCCTATTCGCCGCCTCAGCAGGGACGTAAAATCGGGGAAATAGAACTGCTTCACCCGGCATTGATGGCTGGATAGCATCCAGCTGCCCGGCTTTATTATTTCATTGCCTGCCATCGGCACGATTGCCGGTGGTACCGGTCCGCTGCCTGGTCGCTGCCGAATCGGATTCTGTGGAAGCCGCGTTCCCAGCATGGGGTCTGGCGGAGATTTCTGCCTGTCGTAAAACGACTATTCGCTCCGGCGCCGGCAACCCGGCTATTTCCTTCACCTTCTCATAGAATGACCCCAGATTTCCGTCCTGCTGCTGCAGAAGCGCCTGAAACGCGGGCACCAGGCCGGTATAGGTCGAAGCGGTGGCCAGGTCGGCATTATTGAGCCGGGGCCGGGGGGCCGGATTCCGATGAACAATGGCCTTCGAGGTTTGGAGACTGGCAAGCTTTTCGTGCAGCTCAGCGAAAATACGCGCCTTGCCCTCGCGCTTGTCCGCATCGCTTTCGCCGGAGGTGAACAATGCCTTCAGTCTGGCCCGGTATTCCAGCAGCGTCGAGGTATAGGCGGCTTTTCTTTTCCGGCCTGCAGTGAACGCTTCCCGCTGTGCTTCCGTGCCGTTCCTGTCGAGCCAGCGATGGATTCCCTCAAGCTCGACCGCGGTTGCGAAGGATTCATTGAATGCCGTGTCGTCGCGCACATGCACCACCTGATGGGCAAGTTCGTGAAAAATCAGCTGTCCCAGCTCAGTATCCGAATAGCCCAGGAAGGTATTGAGCAGGGGTTCCCTAAACCAGCCCAGGGTCGAGTATGCGCGGACCCCGCCTAGGGAAACGTCATAGCCGTGCGTCTTGAGCTCCCGGGCGAAGCGCTCTGCTTCTCCCCTGGAAAAGAAACCGCGGTAGCTGACGCAGCCGACCGCTACAAAACACCACTTCTCAGGTTCGATGGAAAGCTCCGGTGCGGCGGAAACATTCCAGACTGCATAGGGACGTCCCAGATCCGCATAGGTGGTAAAGCTGCCATTGTCAGGCAGTTGCAGTTCGCGGATCGCAAATTCACGCAACGAGCTGACGGTCGACAAGCTGCGCCTCAGGTTTTCCGCCGTGCCGGGATCTGCGACGATCTCGCTGATGAGCCGGGTACGCTGTTGGATGGCGAGATGCCCGTCCACCGCCTGTGCGTAATAGCCCAGGTTCGCGCACCCGCAGAGCAATGCGGCCCAACCTGCAGCGGCGGCCGCATGCCATCGGCCATGAGATCTCCCTGCGGGTTTTTTCGCTGCCTGGACCGGGGAGCATGCTCCGGGTCTGTTTCGTGTCATGGTCTTCCGGGTTCGTTTTCGTGCAGGAAATGGCCGGTACGGAGGAACGAGCATGCCTGGCGAGCCAGGCCGGCAGAGAGAAGCATGCCCGAATGATTCACCTCGAGCACGATACGGTCGGCAATATTCGGCACATGCGTTTCTTCCACCGTCACCACGCCATCATTGGGTTTTGGCAGCCGGGATATCAATCTCCCTCCGCCGAGGCTTCTTTGTCCAGCGATCACTCCAATTTCACATGCGTCGCCGGGGCCCAGCAACTCTTGCTCCATCCATTGCAGCATGCTGCGGCCTAGAACGCGCTTTCCGAGAAGAACGCCGGAAATCCTTTCCGCCGCCAGGCTGCCATTGTAAGGGCTGCCCGCCAGTATGATACGTCCCGCCCGTGGTTCCGGATATTCCGCCAGCATCTGGAGGACCAGGAGGCCGCCGAGGCTGTGTCCGAGGAAGTGAACGCGGGTTGCATTGACACCGGCAACGAAGCGGGAAAGCAGCAAGGCGTTTTGCGACAGCGTGCCTCGCATCGACGGGTAAGAAAACAGGTAAGGATCGAATCCGCAACGCCGCAGGCGGCTTCCCAGGGGGCGCATGACCCAGCCGGCCATCCATAGCCCATGCACCAGCACGACGCTGTCCCGATCAGGCCGGTCGGGCGCCGCCATGGCGCTCTTTGTATTCTCCGGCTTGCCGGAGAGGGATAGGCCGGCCCTCAAGCCGCGAGGACGCGGCACGGAAGGGTCGGCATGATCTGAAACGCCTTCAGGAAGCGCGCGCAACGAGTGACCATGCCGCCACCGCCCCAGATCGGCGCTTCAGGAAGGAAAGAAACGGAAGCAGCGGCACCCACGCAAATTGCATATGCCGAGATATGCGAAGTGCATCAACACCGATTACTATCTGCCGGATCCGCCGGCAACGGTAACGGGTCCGTGGTCGTCGCAATGCCCGTTGTGCGGATAATGAAGATGGCCATCGACCAGGTAATCGACGTGATCCCCGTGCGGGATGGTTTCGTGACCGCAACCCGGCCCATGCTCATGTTCCGGCTGATGGCCGGCGCACTGATGATCGGGCGTGCAGCGTTCAGGATTGGCTGAAGTGATATCGAGCACATGCTCATCGACATGTTCGCCATGCACATGATGCATATGTCCATCGTGCAGATAATCGACATGTCCGGCATGGATGATTCCGGTATGCCCGCACCGCGGGCCATGTGAATGTGAATGGTGTTCGTGCCGTGGCAGGTTACAATCAGACATATTGTTCCTCTCGTAGGTTGACTCGGTATTCCTCGATATTCGAGTGACATGCAGACGGGATGGTCTCGCCATAATCTCCCGGTGCGCCAGCGAATCCCGATTCTCGTCCGCCACGATCGTTTGAGCGTTTTATCGGCGGGACAGCAGTTAAAATATGCTGCGGGAACCTCGGGTTTCCCTTGATGATTCGACCCGTTTCGTAGCGAAAGTTCCTTCCCGGGCACGGCGCATCGCAGATGGATGGGGAGAAGTTCGATCGCTGCCCGTTGTTAGAACTGCCAGACCGTCAAAGATAAAAAATATACAAATGAAAAAAAACGACCCGCAACCAATTTTACGAGGAAACCTGATAATAGTGGGATTCGGAAGCATTGGCCAGGCCGTGCTTCCGCTATTGTTCCGGCATTTCCGTCTAAGTCCCGGACAAGTAAAAATTATTTCCGCCGATGAGAAGGGCAAAGACGTCGCGGGCGCGTGGAATCTGGCGATCACGCCTCATGCCCTGACGGAAGGGAATTACCTGGCCCTGCTGGAGCCCAATTTGAACGAGGGCGATTTCCTGCTGAATTTGTCCGTGGATGTATCGAGTCTCGCGCTGATAGCGCTATGCAGAAGGCGGGGAGTTCTTTACCTGGATACCTGCATCGAGCCCTGGCCCGGCGGTTATACGGACACATCCCTTTCACCCTCCCTGCGTTCCAATTACGCTCTGCGGGAAAAAGCGCTCTCCCTCGGCCGGGATAAGGGGGAGGGGCCTACAGCGCTCCTAGCTCATGGAGCAAATCCCGGTCTTGTTTCCGCCTTTGTCAAGCAGGCGTTGCTCGACATTGCCGCCGATACCGGAATGGAGATAACCAGGCTTGCCGCCAGCAGCGATTGGGCTGAGCTCGCATGCAATCTCGGGATACGGGCAATTCATGTCGCGGAGCGGGATACGCAGATTTCGAACCGGCGCAAGCAGCAAAACGAATTCGTCAATACGTGGTCGGTCGATGGCTTCGTGGGCGAGAGCCTCCAGCCCTCCGAACTGGGATGGGGCAGTCATGAGCGTCACTGGCCCGAAGACGGCGTCCGCCACGAATTCGGCTGTAACGCCGCCATTTATCTCAACCGGCCCGGGGCCGCCACCCGGGTTCGCAGCTGGGCTCCATCCTGCGGTCCTTTTCACGGTTTCCTGATTACCCATGGCGAATCGATTTCCATCGCCGACTATCTGACATTGAAGGAGCACGGCAGGGTGGTTTATCGCCCAACCGTCCATTATGCCTATCATCCATGCGACGACGCAGTGCTTTCCATTCACGAACTGAGCGGAAGAAACTGGCGCTCGCAGACCGGCGAACGGGTGATCCGGGACGAGGTAACGGCGGGGGCGGACGAGTTGGGCGTGTTGCTCATGGGGCATGCCAAGGGTGCTTACTGGTATGGTTCCCGATTATCCATAGAGGAAGCGCGGCAGCTTGCACCCTACAATAATGCAACAAGCCTTCAGGTGGTGGCCGGGGTTCTGGCTGGCATGGCCTGGGTGCTGAAGAATCCCCGAGCCGGAATCGTGGAGCCAGACGACCTGGACCATGAAGCAGTCCTGGAGGTAGCCCTGCCTTATCTGGGAAAAGTGGCTGGAGTCTACACGGACTGGACTCCGCTGCTCGACAGAGGCTGGCTATTCAGTGAAGACGTGGATATCGAGGATCCATGGCAATTCAAAAATGTGCGCGTGACATAGGCGTACATGAAGTCGTGTATGGTCGCGCAACCGTCGCGCCAGCGGAGATTTGTTCAGCGTTTCTCCCTGGGCCTGGCTAGGCCTGGCCAATTTTTTCCATCCGGGTCCTCGGTACAGTGGCTTTGCCTCTGCTCTTGCTTCCAGACAAGCCTTCCTTGGTCCTGGACTTCAAGTACGTGAACATCTTGTGCATGAATACTTCCGCGCCTTGATCCAACCTGGCGGAAAACAGGGTGAGGGGATCCTGATAGGGGTGCTTGTTCACGTCTCCTCCTTCTTGGTATGAAGCTGATAAAGCCGATTGCAATCCGTTGTAGAGCAAATTCCACTCCCTGCCAGCGGTGAGCTGTCGTGTAGATTAGGCAGCTTCCGGGGATATTGGTTCAGCGGGTTTTTGACCTAGCCGTACATGCAGTGGGAGAAAGAACCTTTGCGGCAATCGTTGCGGGAACCGCTCTATTGCTTTTACTTCATCTACGGCTACGGAAAGTGGCAAATAACCGCTCATTTCAGCGCTTCGCCGCGTCAAACTTGCCCCCGGTTATTATTGCTACCGGTGTTCCTAAATATTATAGTTAAATGACAGTTGACAAAATAGAGAATATTAATTTAAGCTCTACCTTATGTATAATTATACTTGACTCTCTATATATTGTCTGCCTGAAGTTTTACAAAAGATCACCGGGAGGAATATGGGACCACGGCTCATCCAGTTACGCCGCAGATACAAGCTCAGCCAGGCCAGGCTGGGTGAACTGTGCGGCGTCTCCAAAGCTGCCGTTTCCCAATGGGAAACCGGCGGGGCCATGCCGGAAATAAAGAAGCTGCTCGAGCTTCGCACGCAGCTCGATTTTTCTCTCGACTGGCTGCTTACCGGAGAAGGGGGCCCTCCTTCCCAGGAGCAGGCCAACGCTTCCCATCCCGAAGAGCGGCGTCATTACGAGAGGCGTGCAATGCACAGGCGCACGTTCGATCGGCGCCATAGCGACAGACGCAAAAGCGACAGGACCGGCAGCACTCTGTAAAAACGGGGAATGGCTTAAGAAGGCGGCTATTCCCTCTTCCCTTTCAACGAGACCGGCGGCAGGACAGCAAGCCCGGCATGGCAATTCTGGATTTTCACATGGGCGGTAACGTACAGCTGCCCCCCGCGAAATAACGCATTTGGCATGGAGAGAAGTAATGGATGCCTGCTGTCGCAGCTCATTGGGCTCGCGCGCATGGGCTGGCCTGTTTCTGGACGCATTGCCGGGCGGCATGGCGATTCCGGGATGTCCAGGAACGGTTCACCGCTGCCTCTCATGATACGGGCGTAGCCATCATCCACACATACGGCGCAGCTGGCAAGCGCACCGCGTTGCCGCCGCCGAAATACTCAAACAGGGAGAAAAGCAATGAGCGATAACTCGTTTGAAGGTTCGCAGGCATTTAACCGGATTTCGAATGCCTATGAAGATGTGATCCCGAATTCGGGATCGTTGATCCTCAATATACCCATCGTTGATCTCATCGGTAAGCAGGAAGGTATCGGATTGACCATTCAACTGTCTTACTCCATGGGGGCTTCCGGCAGTCTCGGGTTGCCTGACAACTGGAGCTTTGGCATTCCTTCCTTGGTACCCGGAGAGTCACTCGAAATCAAGGGCATGCGATACATCATCGACCCTGATTGGACGGATTCCACCGGCTATGCGTCCGGACTCAAGTATGAAAACAATCACGGGATCGCGTTTGTAAACAACATCTCGGGCGCGCCGCTGCCGTATGGACAGTACGGCGCCACCTATCAGTTTGCCTACTCGGATACGGATGGTTCCGCCTATTATTTTGATAGTGCGGGAAAACTGCTGATGAATGCGGATCGCCACGGTAACTATATTTACTATTCCTACACGAGCAACAACCTGCTCGACTACATTGTCGACAGCTTTGGACAGCAGACCACATTCGGGTACAACCCGAACCAGATCATCGTCACGTGCCCGGATGGCCGGGCCACGACGCTTAATTACTCCAACGCCGGCATCAGCAGCCTGGTCGATCCTCTGGGACACACGACAAATTTCACCAACAGCTTGCAGGGAAACTTCAATGTCGTCAGCGCGATCGCCTACCCTTCAGGCAAAACCACCAATGTCGGTTACACGAGCATCGAATTTCAAGATTCCAATAATGCCGTCTATGCGATACCGGCCATTTCCGATCTGTATTACATGGATCAGGATAATAATACGCTGGCCCATTATCAATATGCTTATGGCACGGATACCGGCGGCAACACCTTTACCGGATTGCAGGGGGGCTACACGCTGTCAAGCAGCGCCGACGGCCTGCTCGATAGCAACAATACGCTCTACCAGTACAACGTCGAAGTACGCAGCCTTGATTCGGCCGGCAACATCCTGTCTCTCGTCAACACGTTTTATAGCTTTGCCCACGTTCCCGTCCAGCAGAACACCTACGTCATAGATGCTGCCGGCGTGCAGAGCGGTTACTTGCAGGTGAACTCGACCTACGATATTTCACCCGACCGCCATAACCAGCAACCCAATTACCTGAGCCCGAAACAAACGGAACAGCTGTTTTTTCAGGGATCGTCCCCGAATGGGGTGCCGCAAAGCAAACGCGCGTTTCAATACGATGTTTTCGGAAACACGACATCGAAGCAATCGAGCTCGTACAACCTTTCAACCCAAACTTACGTAACGGATGTCATCGAGGAGGCCTCGTATTTTACGCAAGCCGGAATGTCGATTTTCACGCTCATCGATACGGTTGCCAAAACGGACAGTGTCACTAACCAGGTCATCAGGACTATCAATACATTGACTGCCGACTCCAGGGATATCGCGTCGTCGACGGTGAGTTTCAGTAACGACGGCGGCTCTACGTGGAATGACTGGAAAGTCCGCAATGTGGCGTTCGATGCATACGGCCGCGAGACTTCGGAAACATTCCGGTGGGTCAAGAAAAATGCGCCCGGGGTGCAGCAGACATCGAGCAGCTATGCCTACGCCTATGACCCCGCAAAATTTACCGTGACAACCACGATTACGGATGCGCTGGGCTTCAACTCCTCGCATGCGGTCAGTACGATGTACGGGAAGAAGGTGGCCGATACATTGCCGTCCGGAGCAACCACGTCATATGCTTACGATCAGCTTGGCCGTATAGTCAGCATGGCCTTGCCGTCGGGTTTGACGACCACCTATGCTTATAAGCTCTTCGGGATAGACGGCGAAAACAGCAGCACGACAACCAACCCTCTGGGGTACCTCACCAAATCGATCTGCGATCCGCTGGGACGGGAGATTGCAACCTGCGACAACGGGAATCCGGTTGATCCGCAGCAACTAAGAACATTGTCCCGGAAGCAGTACGACGTGCTGGGAAATGTGATTGCAGAGACGGATGTGTTCGGCAATATCACTTCCGGCGTCTATAACTCGCTAGGCAAACCGACGCGGTCCGTCGATCCGCTGAAGAACCAGACCGACATTGCCTACGATTTTTCTGCCAACACCACAATCACCCGTATCAATGGCATTGCGCAGAAGAAGGTCGTGAATGACAACTGCGGCAGGACTATCCTGGAAGAAAAATATCCCAATACCCGCAACACTGATCCGGCGTCCCAATATACGCTGAGGCGGGTTTCCACATACGGCGGTTTTGGCAACCTGCTGTCGAAAAGCATCAGCCGTGTTGACGGGGCCGTCGCAACCGAACTCTATACCAATGCATATCGATATGACGCCGAATCTCAACAGATCAGCGATCAGTTCGGCGCACCGGATGGCTCCCAGAGCCTGACGCAAACCATCTACGATTTGAACAATAAGGAGATCAGCCATACCAAGAAAGTGGCTTACCCGGACAAGAGGACCTATACCGTGCCAAGCGACGTTTGCCAATACGACGCGCTGGGTCAGATGGTCGAGCTGTCAAATAATCTGGATCAGATCGAAGCATATGCCTATAACGGCGACGGTCTTCTGGTAAGCAAAACGCTCTTCGACGGGAGCATCATCAGCTATCAGTACACGGTCGATGGGCAGAAATCCAGGGAATCCTGGACGGAAAACGGCGCAGCGTGCTCCATCGCCTATGCTTACGACGATGGTGGGCGGCTCGTTTCCACGACCGATAAGAATGGCGCCGTGACCAACAACTACTCCCTGGACAGCGTGGTGACCGGTATCGCCTACCCCGATGGCAAGAAGATTACCTATACCCTCGACCAATACAGCAGGAAAGTCAGCCAGCTGGATGCCTCGGGCGCCACGACGACCTATGCCTACACCGCGCTGAACCAGCTTTCCAGCGTGAAGAATGCCCGGGATTCGTTGACTTACAGTTTCTACGATGACACAAGCAAAAGTACGGTGCTGGGTACGCCAAAAAGCGTATCCCTTTTAAACAACTATACCGAAACCTATCGGTACGATGCCCATGACCGAAAAAACGGGACGCAAAAACTATCGGTGGCAGGCGCCGTCATACTCGATGAAAGCAATGTCTTTGATGCACTGAACCAGCTGAGCGCCAGCACGCTGAGCTCCACGTTGACCGGCGATGTCAGTCTTAATCAGCAACGTACCTATTCCTACGATGCATTCAGCCAGCTCTCAACCGACATCATCACGAATAGCTCCGGCACCGTGGTCAGCGACGATGCGTTCCAATACGACGGAAATGCGAACGTCCTGAAAAAAACATCGAATGGCGTGGTGACCAGCTACACGTACAACAGCATCGATCAGCTCACTGCCTACACGGTCGGCACGGGCAGGCAGCAGACACAGACTTACGACAAGAATGGCCGGTTGATCATCGATGGCGATGGGAACCGCTATGCCTATGATGTCCGGGGCAAGCTGCTGAGCGCGGAAGGTGCCGGCGAAATTCAGTACACCTACTACCCCAACGAACTGCTGGCAACCCGGGCGAGCCCGGCCTCGAACGTCCGGATGTATTACGACAGCGTCCTGCAGGTGGCGAATACCAGTCAGAACGGCGTGCCGACGCAGTTCCTGATGGTGGGCTCGAAACGGTACGCGTCTTATAGCGGCAACGCAGCTCCCTACTATTACGGCACCAATCAGCGCCAGGATACGGTGCTGGGGTTGTCCCCATCTTCCGGCAACGGTGATGCCTTGACCGGCAGTGCCAGCTATCAAGCCTATGGAGCGCAGACGAACGTGCATCTGGGGCTGGATGCCGGCAACAACTTCACCTGGAATCAGGAATACGCGGATGCAGACAATGGCCTTGTATACCTGCGCGCGCGATATTACGACCCCAAAACCATGCGGTTCATATCCAGGGACAGCAATCGCCTGGACAACCGGTATGCCTATGGCAACGGAGACCCCGTCAACAATATCGACCCCTCCGGCCACGATGCACTGGAATACGCGGCATTTGGCGTCTCCGCGGGCCTTGTGGTCGGCGCGATCGGGGTCGCGGCTTATGTAGCCATAACCTACGGGGCGGCAGTCACCGCGGCAGTGGGCGGGGTGGGAGTAGTGGCGTCCGTAGGAGCTGGCGCCTTGGTTGGGGCGGGTGCGCTGGCGCTGGGGGCCGGTGCGGGCACTGTCGGTGCGATAGCCGGAACGGTGACGCTGGCCAGCGCCGCCGTGGCGGCGACCGTAACCGAAGTGTCCATAGGCGCTGCGTTGGGCGCATCCATAGGCGCGGGGTTAGGCGCCTATGTAGGCGCATCGGTGGCAGGAACAGCAGGCATGGCAGCAGGCACGGCTGTAGGTGGTGCAATAGGCGGCTACCTGGGATCGGCTGCGGGTGAAGCCTTGGGATACGCGGGAGCGACCGTGGCAAGTGCGGCGACAGCCGCAACCGAGGCAACATTCGCCGCAGTAACCGCTGCAACGACAATGGCGACAGACGCAGTGGCGGCAACGGCGGCCGCGGCAGCTGCCGGGGGGGCGGCAGCAGGCGACGCCGCGCTTTCGTTGCTGGGCCTTCTGTTCCTTGTCTGATTCTTAGGTATTTCTGGGTACATTAAATAACTTGAAAAGGAAATGAATGATGAAAGCAATGAAAGTTATGGGAAGTGTCGGGATCTTCGGTCTTACGGCAATGTTCGCAGGCATGGCTCATGCGGGTGCGGGTGCCAACGTCAATGCGTGCATCAATTTGCCGGTCAAGCCGAGTTCTCCCCTTACGGTGAAAGTATCGGCGGGCGGTTCGGGTACGCATTGCATGAATGATACCGGCAATGACACAACCTTCACGGTCAGCGCCGCCGGAGTAACCTGTAGCTCGGTAGGATATGTCGAGGCTAAAGCCAGCTCCACCAAAGGCGACCTCTGCGCCACCGACAAGTCGACATGGCCATTGAGCTATACCATAGCGAATACGGCCTACAGCGGCTCGACACAAACCTCCTGGAGCGGAGCCGGAAGCACAAACTCCATCAATCTGGACAACCCGTCCAAGGATACCGTTGTCTGCGGGACCAGTTCACTTTGCAATTCCACATCCTGGAACTGGAATCACGGAACCCAAGGGCCGCTGTACATCATCTTCCAGCCTCAAGGGCAATAACCAGGGCAATAACCGCAAATATCGCCGGGCAGCCTGCGGGACGTTTCCTCCGGCTCCTCGGCGATTGACCGCAACGAGATGGCAGATGGGCGGCCGGATCCCACCCAGCAATATGATCATCGCAGGCGCGAGCGGCATTCTTCCGCAAGATGGAAGGCATGCGCTGGCATCGTCGCCCATTTTATGCCTGCTCTCCGCCGGAATCGGAATGGCGGCCTGGACAGACCAGGAACAGTTGTTCTCCCTGGCATTGCTGCTTCTGTTGCCAACGCTGATTTTTCGTGCGCCAAACCGCGCCGGAGCGTTTCTCGTCGCATTCGCCTACTACGGAACGGCCACGCGTGCCGTGCCCGGTATTATCTGCTACTTCTTCCCCAGTCTTTCCATCGGAGCGAGCCTGTCTCTCTGGGGGACCCATACGGCATTGCTGGCACTTCCCTGGGTGGTCGCATTTCCGCCGCATGGCGCGACAGCATGGCGGCGTGCCTTCAGCGTGGCCATGGCGCTGTTGATCCTGACCGTTCCTCCCATTGGCCTGTTTCACTGGGGCACTCCCCTGATGGCTTCGGGCCTACTGTACCCCGGATGGCAATGGGCAGGATTGCTGCTCACCGCTGGCCTGCTTGCGCTGATTGCGGCCGGTACAAGCCGCACATACACAATCCATGCCGCTATTGGCGGCGCCGCCATCCTCGCCGTCATCGCCAATGCCGGTTACCGTGAATCCCGGCCGCCGGTGGATTGGCTGGCGGTGTCGCTGCAGCTGGGCAAGAGTCCCGAGCTGTGGTCCGACGAGATGGCGTGGCGGCGCGAGTTCCTGGCCGACAGGGCCATGCGCGATCTCTCGCACGGCGCGAAGGTGATCATTTTTCCGGAATCGATTTCAGGCTCGAACCGGCGCGTGCAATCAGCGGTGTGGCGTGACGTTTCCGTGGCGGCAAGAGCGCGGGGCGCAACGGTCCTGGTCGGCGAGGAGACCTGGGACACCGCGCGTACCGGCTTCAAGAACGCCCTGGTTGGATATGGCGCGGAAAAGGATGGCGGCGCGGTCGTTGTCTCGTCCATGGTGCCGATGCCGGTTGGAGACTGGAAGTTCGGTTTCGAGGAAGGGGCGGAGACCAATATCTTCGGAAGCGACATCGTCGACCTGCATGGGAAAAAGGTCGCCTTCTCCCTATGCTACGAAGACTTCCTGCTCTGGCCCCATCGCGGCCTGCTTGCCGGCAATGCCGACGTGCTGGTCTCGGCCACCAACCAGTGGCCTTCCAGCGGCACCTCGGCTGAAATTGCGCAGGACATTTCCCGAGTGGCGCTCGCCAGAATGGCAGGCATACCGATACTGACCGCAAAAAATCACTGAGATCGACGGATCACCCATGACTGCATCCAACTTGCCCGGGCGCTTGGTTTCGATGCCTTACGCCTTGCTGCTGCCCTTGCTGCCGCTTGCGGTGTTATGCACGCTGGGTTTCCTGTATTCTGACCCGCGCTACCGGATACCGGAGCAAATTCCGTACTGGATATTCTTCTTCGGGTTGCCGCATATCCTGTCCAGCTTCCAGACGATATGTGATGCGGAATATCTTGCTGCCTATCGAAAACAGGCTCTGTTCATCTTGTGCCTGTTCTTTCTGCCGTTCGCGCTCAACGAAATGGGCGTGCCCCCTTCAATTATTCTGACCCCCTTTCTCGTCCTCACCGTCCATCATGTCATTGTCCAGCAGTACGGCATCGCCATGTCCGTCGCCCGGCTGCGCCCTTCGATGACTTTCGCAATCTGCAAGTGGTGCACCGTGCTGCTCGGAACCGTGGCTTACTTCCAGTGTTATTCCGCGGCCGGCCTCGACGGCAACGAGCATTACGGCATGCTCATGACTTTGGCAGATGTCCTGATGGTGCCGCTGCTTGCGGCAATTGCCATCTCCGGTGGCTTTCTGACCTGGCGGGCGCGCGCGCAGCGCACAGGCGCCTTTCTACTGGCGCTCAACATCCTGCTCTTTATTTTTGCGTTGATGCTGATCTTCAAGACACAATACGTACTCGTAGGGTTGATGCTGGCGCGCATATTGCACGATGCTTCGGGGTTCGTGGTCTATATTGGGCACGATACAGCCCGCAACCGGGTGGAGCGCAAGAATATGCTATATCGCGCCTTTCCCTTTCTCCCCGTATGGCTGCTCAACCTCGCCTTCGCACTTGCGATTGCCGCAGGGTTGACTTACCTGTCGAGCCGCATGGCCTTCTTCGGATGGCTGGTGATCGGCATTACGATCGCCCATTACTATATGGAAAGTTTCATCTGGCGGGGCGGTACTCCGCATCGCCAGCATTTCAGGCTATCCGGCGCATGAGGAAGTAGAGCTCCTGGGAATGGAGCGTCAGCCGTTCATTTGACCGGTTTGCCGGATGTGTTTCGATTCAATCGACTTGCAAGGTGCAAAGGCTTTGCAGTATTAATTCCGAAAATTCTAGGGCGGCGCCAGATACACCGCCTCGAAGCGCGCCAGCGGCGCCATGCGCGCACGATTCAGCGTAAGACGTTTGCCGTCGAGCGAATAATTGTCTACGGCGCGCAGCACCTCGTGGAAAGCTTCCTCCACGTCCATGCCAGACGGGCATGCCATCAAAGTGGAGGCGAGCTGATCGAAGCTGATGCGGGAGACGGCTTCGTTTATCTTATATGAGCCGGTGAAGGTATTGCAGCCACCGAAGCCGTTCACGCGACTATTCGGGGCCTTGAGGATGAAGTACGGTTCGCGTATCAGTGCAGGTAGGGGTTGGCCATTCAGCTCGATCAGCTTCCAGTATTTTTCAGTCACACCGTCGGCAAGTTTAGCCAGGACATAATTCTCCGCGAGAGTCCCGTTGATAGGGGCGCCGTCGAGGGTGAGGCGCGTGAGTCGGTTTTCACCTACGAAATATCGCGAAAGCTTCCGGTCCGCGAGGGTAACCGTGTTTCCCTTCTTATTCCAGGTGAATCTTCCCTCTTCCGAGAACACCTTGTGGTCCTTGCCGAGGTATCTCGAGTGCGTGCTGTAAGTGCCGCCCTCCGCCAGTACGACGACCGTCTCGATGCCCTCGCAGTCTGCGCACGGCAGTACTCCACGATAGGCGCCAGCCCAGTCGAGTGAATTGCTCGCATTATGCGATGGATCGGGGTCGAGGGCATCCGTCCTCGTGATGGGCACCATGCATCCGCCAGCGGCCAGGACCGCGACCAGGATCATAGCTAAAACAGGATGCATCTTCATGGCTTAGGGCCTTTTTCAATATTTTTGGGCGGAGCCATTTTTCCCCTAGGAAATGAACTCTTACCCGGCCTGATTTGACCGGACTATGAAATTCAGAACGGACGGCTCCAACCATCCGAATCGGCGCTGATCCCGCACGCAAATCCTCAGTGCTCTGTTATTTATGCGAAAACAGGAAAGTACCAACAGATATCGTGCGGCTGATTGCCCCGCTTTGGCCGTAAATATCGGCGATCCGGGGTTCGCATGCGCTTCCCTCATGCCGGGCCGGAGGAGTCAAGTTGCGGGCGTAGCGGGCGAATCGCCGCCCTGGGTGCAATGATGGATCTGGACCTTCAACTGTTCGAGATCGGCGATGCGTTCCTCGATGCGCGCTATCCACAATGGTTTCAGAGGCGCCCATTCCTCTTTCGTCGGTTCCCGGTCAGATGGAAGCAGGGCCAGCTGCCCGGCAATTTCCTCAAGTGAGAAGCCGGCACGCTGCGCCAGCGTGATGTAGTTGATCCGCTGCAGCGTCGAACTCTGATAGCGGCGATGTGAATAGCGGTTCGATCTCCTGGAGGTGATCAGGCCGCAGGTTTCATAGTAGCGCAGCGCCGATGCCGTCACCCCGCTTTGACGGCAGACTTCCTGGATCGTGACCAGCATGTCGGAACCTTTCGTTGACACAGGCATTCCTGATAATGCGATAATGTCTTTATAGTTCAAGTTGACTTCAATTTCAACACCTTTATAATTCAAGTTGACTTCAACTTCAATATTTCATGGATGAATCGAATCCTCGTTGAATTTCCCATTCGATTCAGCGCTCAATCCCGAATTTGCCGTCTCGGCTCCTAGCCTGGAAACTCATCATGCGCCCGCATCGCATCATTCATTTGTTCAAGCCGCTCTCCCTGGCTGCCCTACTTGCGCTCTTCATTGCCGGCTGCAACAAAGGGGGAAAGCCCCCTGGCGCTGGTGCGCCACCCCCGGAGGTCAGTGTGGCGGCGGTCGTTTCAAAGCCGGTGCATCAATGGGACGAGTTCACGGGCCGTATTGCGGCAATCGACACGGTTGAGTTGCGTCCCCGCGTTTCGGGCTACATTGATCGTATTGCTTTCAAGGAAGGCGACGAGGTCAAGGCCGGCGACCTTTTATTCGTGATCGATCCGCGTCCGTATCGCATCGCGCTCGACAGCGCGCAGGCGCAGCTCCAGCGCGCGCACTCCGCGGCGCAGTTTGCCCAATTACAGGAAAGACGGGCGCAACCGCTGATCGAAGAGCAGGCAATCTCCCGCGGAGAGTACGACCAGCGCGCGACCAGCCTGACCCAGGGTAACGCCGATGTGCGTGCAGCCGAGGCCGCGGTTGCCACTGCCCGCCTCAACCTCGATTTCACCCATGTGCGTTCGCCGATCGCGGGCCGCATCGGCCGCGCCCTGCTGACGGTCGGCAACCTGGCCCAGGCCGACGAGAGCGTGCTGACGACGGTGGTTTCGCAGGACCCCGTCTACGTCTATTTCCAGCCCGATGAGCTGACCTACCTGCGTTATGCGGAACTTGCGCGCAAGGGTGAGCGTCCCGGCTCGTCGAACCCGGTGCGCGTCGGTCTCGCCAGCGATAAGGGCTATCCCTATAGCGGCACGGTGAACTTTGTCAGCAACCAGGTCGATCCGGCAACCGGCACGATCAGCGCGCGCGCGGTGGTGCCCAATCCCGACCGTGTGTTCACGCCGGGCCTGTATGCGCGCATACAGCTTCAGGGCAGCGGCGAATTCCCCGCGATCCTGATCGACGACAAGGCTATCCTGACCGACCAGGATCGCAAGTACGTCTACGTGCTCGATCCGGAAAACAAGGCGATGCGCAAGGACATCACGCTGGGTGGTGTGATTGAAGGCCTGCGCGTCATAAAGTCCGGACTCGAGTCGAATGACAAGGTCATTGTGGCCGGCTTGCAGAAGATCTTCTTTCCCGGCGCACCGGTGAAACCGAGTGAAGTGCCGATGGTTGCATCACCTGCAGCCGGCGCTGGCGGCGTGTCGATCGCGACGAGGTGAGAAGACGCGGCAATGAATATTTCCAGGTTCTTTATCGACCGGCCGATTTTCGCGGCCGTGCTGTCGATCATTATTTTCGTCGCCGGCCTCATTGCGATCCCGTTGCTGCCTATCAGCGAATACCCGAATGTGGTGCCGCCAACCGTGGTCGTTCGCGCGACCTATCCCGGCGCCAATCCTAAAGTAATCGCGGAAACCGTATCGACGCCCCTGGAGGAGCAGATCAATGGCGTCGAAAACATGATGTACATGAAGTCGGTTGCCGGCACCGACGGCGTACTGCAGATGACGATCACCTTCCGTCCGGGCGTAGATCCCGATGTCGCCCAGGTGCAGGTTCAAAACCGTGTCAGCCAGGCTCTGTCGCGCCTGCCCGCCGATGTGGTCAGGCTTGGCGTAACCACGCAGAAGCAATCGCCGAGCTTCCTGGTCCTGGTCACCCTGATTTCGCCGGATAAAAAATACGATGCGCTTTACCTGCGCAACTATATCAATATAAAGGTCAAAGACCAGCTCGCACGCGTGCCCGGCGTGGGCCAGGTTCAGCTGTTCGGCGGCGGTGACTATGCGATGCGCATCTGGCTCGATCCGAACAAGGTGGCCTCGCGCGACATGACCGCGGGCGACGTGATGCTTGCAGTGCAGGAGCAGAATATCCAGGTTTCGGCCGGCCAGCTCGGCGCCGAGCCGATGAAAGGTGGCAGCGATTTCCTGGTCCCGATCAATGCGCAAGGCCGCCTGCGCACGGTCGAGGAATTCGGCAACATCGTGCTCAAGACCGGCGCGAACGGCGAGATCGTGCGCCTGGCCGATGTCGCGCGCATCGAGCTTGGCGGAGCCGATTACACCCTGCGGGGCGAACTCGATGGCCAGGATGCCGGAGTCATCGGCGTGTTCCAGGCGCCGGGCGCCAATGCCCTCATAGTGCGCGACGAGGTGATCGCCAAAATGGACGAGCTGGCCGGGCAATTTCCACCCGGCATGACCTGGCGCTCCGACTACGACACGACAATCTTCGTGCGCGACTCGATCGACGCAGTGGTGCACACCCTACTCGAAGCCGTGCTGCTGGTTGTCTTCGTCGTGATCCTGTTTCTCCAGACCTGGCGCGCCTCGATCATTCCATTGATCGCGGTGCCGGTCTCGGTCGTCGGTACCTTTGCCGCGCTCTACGTGTTCGGCTTCTCGATCAACACGCTGACCCTGTTTGGGCTCGTGCTCGCCATCGGCATCGTCGTCGATGACGCGATCGTGGTGGTCGAGAACGTGGAGCGCAACATCGAGGAGGGCCGCACGCCGCTCGAAGCCGCGCATCAGGCGATGAAGGAGGTTTCCGGTCCCATCGTCGCGATCGCGCTCGTGCTTTGCGCGGTGTTCGTGCCGATGGCTTTCCTGACCGGCGTGACAGGCCAGTTCTACAAGCAGTTCGCGGTGACGATCGCGATCTCGACAGTGATCTCGGCGATCAATTCGCTGACCTTGTCTCCTGCGCTCGCAGCCAAGCTGCTCCATTCACATGCGGTGCCGAAAGATGCGCTCGCGCGCGGTATCGACCGCGCTTTCGGCTGGGTATTCGGCCCGTTCAATCGCTTCTTCAAAGCCAGTTCCGATGGGTATCACGGCTCCGTGGGGCGCATCCTGGAGCGTCGCGGCAGGGTGTTCGCGGTCTATGCACTACTGCTGGTCGGCACCGGCCTGATGTTCAACGCGGTACCACGCGGCTTCATTCCGACGCAGGACAAGCTCTACCTGATCGCCGGCGTGAAGCTGCCCGAGGGCGCCTCGCTCGAGCGTACCGATAAGGTATTGAAAAAAGTGGTGGAAATCGCGAAGAGCACGGAAGGCGTTGCCCATGTGCCGGGAATGATTGGCCTGAATCCAACGCAGTTTACCAACACGCCGAACTACGGTGTAGCCTTTCCCATCCTGAAACCGTTCAACGAGCGCAGCCGCAGCGCCAAGGAAATCGCCGACGAGATCCAGGCAAAGATTTCCGGCATCGAGGAAGGCATGGCCTTTATCCTGATGCCGCCGCCCATCGACGGCATCGGCACCGGCGCCGGCTATTCCCTGTTTGTCGAGGATCGTGCCGGCCTCGGCTATGGTGCGCTCCAGGGCGCGGTTGCCGCGCTGCAGGGTGCGGTGATGCAGGATCCCGCCATGGGTTTCCCTTTTTCTGGCTACCAGGCCAACGTGCCGCAGCTCGATGTCGACGTGGACCGCATCAAAGCCAAGGCGCAAGGCGTGGCGCTCACCGAGGTGTTCAGCACGCTGCAGGTCTATCTCGGCTCGGCTTACGCCAACGACTTCAACCTGTTCGGCCGTACCTGGCGCGTGTATGCGCAGGCCGACGGACACTTTCGCAGGACAGTCGAGGATATCACCAATCTGAAGACGCGCAACGTGCGCGGCGAAATGGTGCCGATCGGGTCTGTGGTAAAAATCAACCAGGGTTTCGGCCCTGATCCCGTATTGCGCTACAACGGCTATCCGGCCGCCGACTTCATCGGCGAAGCGGATCCGAAGCTGCTATCCTCGGATCAGGCGATGAACAGGATTACAGAAATGGCCGGTTCCGTGCTGCCTAACGGCATGAGCTTCGAATGGACGGATTTGAGCTTCCAGCAGGCCACGCAGGGGGATGCTGCGCTGCTCGTGTTTCCGGTTGCAATCCTGCTGGCCTTCCTCGTGCTGGCCGCGCTGTATGAGAGCTGGGTGCTGCCTCTCGCAGTGATTCTGATTGTGCCGATGTGCATGCTCTCGGCACTGGCGGGCGTGAAGCTCTTCGGCGGGGACAACAACACCTTCGTGCAGGTTGGCTTGGTGGTGCTGATGGGGCTTGCATGCAAGAACGCAATCCTGATCGTCGAATTTGCGCGTGAACTGGAGTTTCAGGGCAGGGGTATCGTCGAAGCCGCGCTCGAAGCCTGCCGCCTGCGCCTGCGTCCGATCGTGATGACCTCGGTTGCGTTCATCGCCGGTACGATCCCGCTCGTTCTCTCAAGCGGCGCCGGCGCGGAAGTGCGCTCCGCCACCGGCATCACCGTATTCTCCGGCATGATAGGCGTGACCTTGTTCGGCCTGTTCCTGACGCCCGTGTTTTATGTCGGCCTGCGCATGCTATCGGGACAAAAGCTCGTGCAGCATGGCACAGGCTCGTTGAAAAATTCCCATACATGACGCCGCCGCGCTTCGCGTAGCTACGGGCGTGGGCGCTGGAAGCCATTGTTGCTGCCCACATCCGTGCCGCCTGCGCGGAGCGCGCTTTTACCGGATTTTCCTGCTGAGGCCGGTGTTGAGACCAGCTACGCCAAGGCTGGAAAACGTATTTCCCGCCCGTCATGCGTAGGAGTACCCATCGTACCCACGTACCGCCTATCGGTTTATCTACCTATTTTTATTGATCGGTTTGGTAGCGCACGTAAGCACTATGCGCACTTGCATATCATTGGCGTGGAAGGCGAAACGATTTCTCCACAATAGCTGTGGATAAATTTGTTGATAATCCCTGAACAGGGGCGCTAAGTCATCTTTTTGTAACAATATTTTTTCGACTGGCGTTTTTTTGAACATTTAAAAAAACAGTATATTATTCAATAAATTATATGAAAAGCAAGCACTCATGCGGTTCTCCATGGCAGTTTATGGGCTACCAGGTAAATCAGGATTTCTGAATGTGGATTATTGGGAAATGTCAATAGTCATTTATTAGTATTTTTCAGCCTTTTTGGATTCGAGGAGGGAGCCATGAGTACGACATGGATCTTGATTGCGGACAGCAGCCGGGCCAGGATTTTTGAAAAAAAAGAGAACGAAAAACATCTGCAGGAAATAGACGATTTTGTGAATGCCGCCGGCCGCGCTGACGACAGCGAATTAGGCACTGATGAGCGTGGCCGGTTTTATGGCAGAGGGGAGCGATACCAGGGGCATACGGCTGAGCCTGCCGTATCCGCGGTGGAGCATGAGGATGAAATGTTTTCCCATACCCTGGCAAATTACCTGGACGATGCGCGCAATGCCCGCCGCTACTCCCGCTTGTATCTCGTCGCGGGGCCGAAGTTCCTGGGGATGCTGCACGGCAACCTGAAGAAAGAAGTGCGCGAACTGGTGGCAGGCGAGCTTGCAAAGGATATTTCAATCATGGATGTCCGGGAGGTGGAGAACTACCTGCATGGGAAGCTCGACTATTTTCTTTGAACGCGGATAGGTAGTTGCAGGCATGTCCCTTCCGGGCGCGGAATGCTTGCATCATGAACGCAGGCAGGGAAGCGGGTGATCCGCCATGCAAGGGCTGATGTCGGGGGTATGACTATTGCTGCTTCAAGTTTTCTGCACCCAGAACTGATACATGCCCGTAAACGTATCCGGATTCCTGGTTTCAAATAAATGCCAGCTGTCGAGGTCGGTTTGCGTGCTGTCATGGGGGAATAGCTGCGCGTAACGGGCCATGATATCGGAATCGAGCGAGAAACCGATCAATGACAGGTCCAGTTGAGCGAGATATTCCTTGATCTGGGGAAGCGTATAGCAATTCTCCTGCACGTGAAACAGGAGATCGCGGCACTCGCTCGTGGTATAAAAGTCCCTGGCGGAGAGAACCTGCCGGAATGTGCCTGTATTTCCGGTCACCATCATTGCCTGGCGGCACATGCGAATGTCCTGCGGCGTGACATCCGCCACTTCCCTTCCGAAACTTGCAAGAAAATTCCTGACAAAGTCTTGCCCAGCCATTTCGTTCTTGCGGGCAAGCGCGCTATAGAATCCCAGGCGCATGAATCCACCCGGGCGCAAAAGGCTCAGCAGCTTTCGCCAGCCGGCTAGCGGGTCGGCAAGATGATGCAGCACTCCGACGGATTCGATGAGGTCGAACATTGGGGCACCTGGAGCGGCAGGGTCCAGTGCCATGATGTCCGCTTGTGCATACGTAATATTTTCGAGATCCGATTCATCAGTCTTCCTTTTTGCGTAGCAGAGGCTCGCCAAACTCAGATCGATAGCGAGGACCCGGGCGTTGCGATAGCGCCGGCCGGTGGCAATGGAATGCTGACCGGTCCCGCAGCCCGCGACCAGGATATCGATTCCGCCATCGGCTCCCTCCCCACGGGGGCTCATTGGCCCCGTTGGTTGAAAGCGCGCAAAGGGGAACCGCCGGCGCAGGTCTTCATCTAGGGAGACACGCTGGCCAGCGGCTGGCAGCTTCACCCATCTCGGATAGGGATTTTGCTCATACTGCCGCTGCACCGGGCGGGAACTTTCTGCTACGGGTGTAAGGCACGGAATGAGGGAACGGTTTTTTTGCTCTTCCAGGGGTTCGCGTACCTGCTGCGCCAGCAGGGCAGCGACGGCATGTGCGGCCGACGAGCCGGATAGATCGGATGCGCTTGAGGAAGCGCCGGAAGCAGGGATATTTGGAAAGAGGCCAAGTAGCGTTTGTCTCGAGGGCAGGTCGATCAGCGGGTGATAGGCGGCGAAAGCAACGACCCATAGCGCGGATACCGGCGATTCCACATCCAGCGCCGCGCTGATACGCTTCCGCAAGGCTTCCACCTTGCCGCATTCTTCGTTTGTGCATTCAAAGATGTATTCATTGATGAAGCACTGGCGTGCCAGCGCGCAGTAGAAGATAAACGCCTGTTCATTCGCAACCGTATGGGCTGCCTGATCGCAGGGAACAGAAGGAACGGAGGTAGCGAAGGTTTCGGCCGCGCCTCTTTCCGCCGGTTCCTGGGGTGCGGCGGCGGCGACCGGGCTGTCGTCAAGATTTGCCTGTGCGGGGCTTGCGCTAATCGCCATATCCAGCAGTATGTGGCGTGCCATGGTCAGGAATCGCTCGAGTTCGATATCGCAAACCGGCGTATTTTCGAGCAGGCAGCGAAACAGGAGGTCATTGCTAACCAGAGTCAGGTCCGGCGGCAAGGATGATCGCGTGGCGGAGGATGACGTAGCTCCAGCCGCATCGCCTTGATCGCCTGGATGGCGGGAACTTACGAGGTCGGGAAATTCAGTATCCCCGAAAAGCTCACGGTACGACAGCCATTCCGGCCAGGCACGGTTTACGCGCTGGATAAGGCGCCCGATATCGGGGTCGAGCTTGAGGAGCGACACCGCCGGGTTCGCCAGCTCTGCGGGCCGCGCCCAGGGAGTGGACAGGGCCCGGGCGAGTAAAGGGCGCAGCCCGTCGATTTCCCGAGTGAAGAAAAGGTTTTTTATGCACTGGGCGAAGCCTTCCGTGATCTCCGGGTCATCCGCGAACTGGAGCGCTTGCTGGTAGCTTGCTACCGCTCCTTCCACATCCCCCAGTTTTCGCAGAAGATTACCCAGGTTTTTGTGCGCCCCGGCATAATGGGGCCTGTGGGTGATCGCGGCACGATAGCTTGCAATGGCTTCGTCCGCCTTTCCAAGTTCATTCAGCGCGTTGCCGAGATTGTTGCAGGCTTCGGGAAACGCCGGCCGGCTGGCGAGCGCCTTGCGATAGTGAGTGACGGCGTCTTCCCGCTTGCCCAGCTCGTTCAGCATATTCCCCAGGTTGTTGTGGGCCTCGGCAAAATCGGGCCTGTATCGCAGTGCGGAGCGGTAGCTTGCTGCGGCCTCGTTTCGCTTGCCCTGCTCGTACAGGATATTGCCGAGGTTATTGTGCAATTCTGCGAAGTCCGGCTTCAGTGCGAGTGCTCTTCCGTAACTGGCTATGGCCTCATCGAACCGGCGCTGCTGTTTCAGCGCATTGCCCAGATTGGCATGCGCTTCCGCGAGATCCGGTTTCAGCGATAACGCCTTTCGATAGCTTTCGATTGCCGCCTCCGTCCTGCCGAGTTGGCTCAGCACGTTTCCCAGGTTGGCATGGGCCTCGGCGTAGGCCGGTTCGCACGCGATCGACTTTCCGATGAGTTCCAGCGCGGCTTCCATCTGCCCCGACTGCTTTGCCACCAGCCCCAGAAAATGAAGCGCACCGGGGTGGTTAGGGGCTACATGGAGTATCTGTCGGTACAGGTTTTCCGCCTGGTGTAAATTTCCCGCCCGGTGGTGCCTGATGGCAATATCCAGCATCTGCGGAACAGCAGGCGCGGAGGAAGATAGCGCTTGCTGCCTCGCTTCATCCTGCTTCTGGCAGCAGTGCTTGTATTTCCTGCCGCTGTTGCACGGGCATGGTTCATTGCGTGAGGGCTTCTTCATCGACTGGTTTCAGCGAATTGATGAAGGACCGTGGAATCCGAATGTTCGGTAACAGACAGTTTCAGCTTGAGCTTCCTGCTAGCGTGCAAAGGCAGTATATGCGTCATTCATGTCCAGCATTCATATTCAACTCAAAAGAGGAGTTTCAGATGAAAAAGCTGAATCCGTTTGTTGCGGTACTTCTGTCGGCGGCGATGGCTGGCTGCATATCGATCGGCTCGAGGGAACCCGGTCCTCAAGGACCTCCCGGCCCCAAAGGGGAACCGGGAAGCAGCGAGAAGGTGATCGTCGTTCCCGAAAAGCAATATTAGTCCATTTTCCATGTAAACTGTGCTACTCATCATTCACCGTCAGGAGAGGAGCGGCCCATGGAAATCGAATGGAAAATCGTTGACGAGCATCACCAGGAGGTGTTCGTGGAGCAGCATGTGAGGGGCCTTCTGTGGATCACTTCTGCCGGTTTTACGTTCTGGCATGCCTATCCCAATCCTGCGGTGGACCTTTCGCCTGCTAAAAACCTCGAGGAAGCTAAAAGAATTATCGAAGCGCTGCTCCGGTCGGCTGGATAAGGATCGGGTTACCGGAACTTGCAGGAGGATGGGGGACGACCAGTTGCTCCTCCCCGCATGAAAAGAAAAACCCGCTGGCATTTGGGCATATGCCAGCGGGCGGGGTACTTACCAACTGTGGAGGGAAGTAGTACCTTGAGTTGAATGGTACTCTTTTAATCCATATTTTCCATTGGACTGAAGTACAACACGCATTTGATCAGGCAGTCCAAAGGTTCCGCCCGTTCCGCCAGGGCTTTGCCATCGAGCCACCTACTGGCCACGAAAGCTTTTGCCGCCCGAGCGGCTCATTACCTTTTTGAGCAGCTCGTCGCTGGATTTTCGAACCGATTCAAGCGCTGCGTGCAATTCCAGGAGGTTCACGCCGATATATTTCTTGCAATGCGGGCAGGATAACTTCGGTTCGTATTTCAGGCGAGAGATCAGCTCGTCGAACTTCACCGAACAATGGGGACACGCGATCGTAATCTTCTCTGAATCCAAATTCAGGGACAAGGCGGGCCTCCCTCATAATCAAGTTGCTGATGCAAAAATCTTACCACGATTGAGAATTTCTTTGAATCTCCTCGCTGCGCACCGGCCAGTCGCAGCGAGCCTGCGACCAGAATTGAATCGCCAACGGCGTCGATTTTCGGAAGCATACCGGCTTGGGCGCAGATTGATTATGACAGTATTATGATCGGTATCCTTCTTCTTTCCATTGGCCGATTGAGGTATGCAACGGGGCTATGGTTCGTCCGCGATGAAAACCGGGAAAGGAACATGCAGAGGGCCATTTAGCGCGTCATATAACAAACTGAGGAGAAACAAAGGAAAGATTTGTCGGGATTTAGCGCGTCATATAACAAACTGAGGAGAAACAAAGGAAAGATTTGTCGGGAGGTTGAGTTCAAGGTATCAGAAAATCGCCCGACTGCGGGGCAATCACTCTAACTATTTAGCTGTAGCCATCACAATTGCCGGATCCCCGGAACAGGGGCCCTTGATTCATCCTTGCTGTTCACCAGCCCGATAACCTCATGGCCATGTTCCGGGAATTCCGCGCGGGCGCCATCAGGTCACATGCCGATCGGCGCTATGCCCACGCTGGGACCCGCATTGCTTGCCCAGAATACGGTGTTTTCCGGGAATCCCGAAAGGGTATCCTTGAAAAAATAAGGATCGGGGGAATCGTCCGGATGGGTAACGATACACTCGGGTTTGCGTTCGATACTTCCATCGGGGGTTCGGATATAAGTGATATATTTGGTCATTTTGCGCCTCCTGCTCTGTTTGGTTGCCACTCCCTTTCCAGAATCAGCAATGTTCGCCCATGATCCCTGTCATCCCTGTCGCTGATCCACGTTGCCTGGACTGTATTGCCTTCCGTTACCATTGCTTCTGACCGGCTATTTACGGAAAGCATATTTAATCCCACATTTACATTGTGGTTTGACTGTCTTTCGTCTCGCAAGTTTTCTTTGCTTTAAATTTTCGAGGATGCGTGAGGGCGGCAGGCGCCGGCATAAGAAAAGGCGAGAGCTTTGCTCTCAATCCTCATTGGGGGCACTTCCCCGCTGAGGATTAGCTTGCCGAAGTGGGGGTATAAGATGGGGATCAATCAGACTTGATTGAATTCCGAAGCATGCAGAAAGGGTGAGGCAGGTGAGATGCGGGCGGTGCGCCGCGTACGATAAAGGCAGAGAATTCCTCCAGTTTTCCTCGTCCCTTCAGTTTTCTCTGGCTTCGGGCCAGATCAGCGAGATTTTTTTACCTGAGCCGGATCCAAGGTCCAATTTGCGATGAAGCGTCACGGAATTGTAGGTGGCATCGAGCGCATATTTACCTGGTGGAAGCTTTACCAGCAGATACGGTCCTGCAGAATCGGCATCGAGGATGATATTACCTTTCCCATCCACTATCTTTACCTGGACATCGCTGATGTATTCTGCCCGTGGCTGGGTAGCCTGAGCCAGCTCCAGCGTGAGGGGCCATGCCTTGCCCGCCTGCACTATCGCGTCCGATTCGTCTTTTCCGACGCCGCCGGAAATAAATTCCGTCTGGCCGTACATTTTTACCTGTGGAAGAGATGTGTTTCCCGTGGAATTTTCTTGAGTATACGCCGGGTTGGAGAATATCGCGCCGATAAGGAGGAGGGGTGGAAGATAAATTAGGGATATTTTTTTAAGCATGGGAATCCTCGTTCAGTTCTGATCTTTGGCTATCGTTTCAAGTCTCCCTTGTTGGCCGGCTGCCCATGGGTTTTCAGATGCTACGAATGCGTATCGGAATTGACGGGCCGCAATCAGCGAGTTTGTAGCGATTGCTTTCCCATCGGGTCGCTCACAACTTTCGGAGACGGTTATGCTAAACGATGATAGCGGAAATTCCGTTAATTGGCCGGAAGCCGAATTTTCCGATTCGAGTCGAAAAAGGAGATCATTCAATTGATCTTCCTTTGAAGGATCGTTATCCAGTCCGAACAGGTCTATCAACCCCGATTCATACATACCCTTTCTCCCTTTACCTATCCGCGCCAACCCACGGTTTTATCGCGATATCCAGTGTTTGCAAATCCATCCATGAAATATCGGCTGTTCCGTTTTATTGGACCAGCTGCCCTTCAGGCAGTTCTGCGGCACTACATTCCTGATCCTTCAACGGGTATCTTCACTCGGACCTTGCCCAGCCCTGCCTCCCTGCGGGGGCTGCGCGCCCCGATAGTTGGCTGAGTTCTCGCCCGCGTTTCGCTTCGATGATTTCTTGTCGGCTTTCTTTTCCTTGTTGCCGCCATTGCTCTTATTGCTATCAGTCTTTCCTTTCGCTGTCGCGATGACAGTAGCGTTTTCCGCAGGCCGATCCTGGGACTGGGCTTGCGCTGCTCCTGTCACGCTGAAAGCAAGGATGACAGCCGGAAAGATTGCCGCCGTTTTCCGGTATTCGAAGAAAAAACGGGACGGAAAAATATTTCGCATGTCTTTTCCTTGTCTTAATTCTGCAACATTGCAAGGAAAGCATAAGGGTTATATAGAGTCCGGACAGTACGGTACCGCACGTTGCGGATGGGTCAAAACCGGATAGTGGAAGAAAAAAGGGCAGTTACAGCGAGGTTCGATCCCCATCACCGCCACCGGCTATCTTCGTCCCTCGGGTGCCGGCCCGACCTGGCGTGCCCTGGTTAAGGAAAGGCGCCATATCACCGCAAGCAGGCTCCCAAGCAGGGAGTGCATGACTGCAGAAATCGCCCCGACCACGGGGGCGAGCGGAAGCAGCGGAAAGGCCTGCCTGGCTAATACGATGGCGAGCCCCGAGTTTTGCATGCCCACTTCGATGGAAATCGTGCGGGCGCTTTGCCGCTGGCAACCCAGCATCTGTGCAAAGTAATAGCCGATCAGGAATCCGCCCCCATGCAGCAGCGCAACGGCCAGCAGCAGTTGCAAGCCGTGTTCCAGGATAGCTTCCGCATTGGCCGCGATGACGACGGCGCAGACGAAGCACACGCCCATGACCGACAGCACCGGCGCAACTGGTATAACGCTCGCCACCAGCCTGGGCGCCCAGCGGTTAAGTAAAACACCCAGGACGACCGGAAGGATGACAACCTGCACGGTCTGCTTGAATAGCAGCCAGGCATCCACCGGAACCATGGCTCCCGCCAGGAGCTGGGTCAGCAATGGAGTGACGATTACGGCCGCCAGCGTGGAACAGACGGTCATCACCACCGAAAGCGCGACATCGGCACCCGCAATATACGTCACCAGGTTGGAAGCTGTGCCGCCGGGACAGCAGCCTACCAGGATCAGCCCTACGGCAAAGTGGGGTGGAAGGTTTAATCCTTGGGCCACGACCCAGGCCAGCGTTGGCATGATGGAATACTGCGCGGCAAAACCGATCAGCACTTCCCGCGGCATGCGGGCAATCCTGCGAAAATCGCCGCCGGTAAGCGTCAGCCCCATGCATAGCATGATGAAAGCCAGAACCAGCACCATCAGCGAGCCCTGGTTCATGGTGGCGAGCCAGCTCGGCCAGAAGAGGGCGATGGCTCCCGAAAGGACCATCCACAAAGGGAACAGGAGGGCCAGCCGTTGCAGCACGAGGGCGATCAGTTTGCGGGGTTGCCGGCGCTGTCCCCGGTGAGGCCTTCACCGGGGATTTCAGCATCATCCACGGTTGGGGCCAAACGCGAGAACAGGAGTACATGATGCTGCGCATGGCGGCCTACCAGCCTGCAAGTGGTCAAGCCCGCATCTTCAGCCATCTGCTTCAGCGTCGACAGGCACTCGGGATAATCATGATCGCGGACGTGGGTGCACGCCTCCTCAAGTTGCTCCGGCGGGACTTCGGTCCAGGTCTCCCGCATGAATTTCAGGTAGCCAGCCAGATAGCCTTCGCGATCCTGGCCTTCTTCCCGCAATACATCGATCAGGATAAGGCACCCTTGCCCGGACAGCCTGTGCCCGGCCGCGCGGAAAAAACGCCGTTTCTCATCGGGCGATAAATGATGAATGGCAAATCCCGTGAAAATGACATCCCAGGTTGCGGAGGCCGACTCGACCATTTCCAGGAGGTCGCCATGGGTCAATGTGACCCGCGCCGGCAGTCCGGCCAAGTAGGTGCGCGCCTCGGCCAGCGCCGCGGGAGACAAGTCCACACCTTCATATGTAGCGGGGGGCGTTTGAGCCAGGCAGGGGGCGAGATAGCGCGCATTGCCGCAACCCAGGTCCAGCAGGCGGTACGCTCTCGCTTCAGCGCGCTGCGCAAGCAGATCCTTCACATCGGCATAGATCTCCCGATGGAACATGTAGTTGTATTCGGTAAGCAGGTCGTAAAGCGACCAGGACCGGGTAAAGATGGCTGTGGGCGCCGCAGGTCCAAGGGAGGAGTTCATGTTCTGACTGGTACGAGGATTACTTCGTTCGCTGCAATACCCAATCCGCAATTCTACCCGCTAAAAAGCTGCTTGTCGGGTTCCTGCGAGATGGCAGGTCAAGGGCGAGGGTACGGAGATGCCTGTGCCCAGGCTGAATCCCTCATTCCATAAAGCCCATATCAATAAAACGGATAAGCAAGTGAAATTATATGAGTTAAAGTTATAAGAGCGTTCTGTTAGGCTTTTGCCAATCGAGCAACCGCCGGTCCGGCAAGGCAGCTGAAAAGCCGGAGGCATTCAGGAGAACGCAGTGAAATACAACAGGCTGGCCGCACTGGTATTCGGGCTGGGCATATTGCCGATCGCGTCGATTCAGGCTGGCATGGCGAAAGGGGAGTCCTCGCAACTCCAATCCGGCACGCAAAAGACCCAACAGACGGAGACGGCGCAGTCGGCGCCAGCCCCAGTCCCAGGCAACTCCGGCAAGCCGCGCGCGCCATCCGTCGATGACTACAAATGGTTGATCACATCCGCCGGGAAGGATTCCGGCGCGGTGGTGAAGCCCCTGGATGACGAGCGCGGCCAGAGCGTTAACGTGGCACAGGAATCAACCGCTTCGCCAAAGGCCGACGCAGGCAAAAAACCGCCGAGTACCAGCTATTACCGGCGCGCCGACAGTTATGCCACCAATCCCGACTCTGATCCGCCCAGGTATGTGCGCAAGTTGAGCGAGATTGGCATAGAGGCATTCAAGGATATAACCTGGCTGGATATCGGTTTCGAGTTCCGGACCCGTTACGAGATGCGCCACAATGACATACGCCGGGTTGAAGGAGGATTCGATAATCCTTTCTTCCTTCGCTCCCGCGCTTATCTCGGCATAAGGGAGATTCTGGATCCATTCCGCTTCGCGGTCGAGTTCCAGGATTCGCGTGTCTACAATAACCGGTTCCCGACTACCGACCAGGAAAACAACCCGTACGACCTGATCCAGGGATATGGGGAATTGTATTTCAGGCATGGGCTGGGAGAAGATGACCGCAAGCAAAACCGCCCGATCAGGTTCCGCGTGGGCCGCATGGCCTACGAAACGCTGGACCGGCGTTTCATCGCACGGAATGAATGGCGCAATACCACCAATACCTTCGAAGGCTTCCGCCTCAACCTCGGCCAGGAGGCCAACGATTGGGAAATCGACTTATGGGGAAACCAGCCTGTCCGGCGGCTGCAGACCCGGTTTGACGAGGCTAACGACCACCTGTGGTTTTTTGGGGCAATCGGCCATTGGCGCAAGTGGTCCGATATCATCACGCTGCAGCCCTATTATATGGGGCAGAAGCAGACGGCCGATCCCAATGGCCACACCGCGACAAACCGCCTCGACAGGGAAATCCACATGCCGGCACTGCGCGGCTATGGCAGGATTGGCAACACCGGCCTGGATTTCGATGTCAATTTCAGTTACCAGTTTGGCATGAATGGCGCTCAGCGGCAGGATGCTTACGGTTATACCATTGAACTGGGGCAGACTTTCAAGCATGCCTGGAAACCACGGCTCAGCGGTTTTTATGGTTATGCCACCGGCGACCGCGATCCCAATGATGATGTGAATAACCGTTTCGACCGCTTTTTCGGTTTTGCGCGTCCCTGGTCGGCGGACCATTACGTCATATACGAGAACATCAAGGCTCCCAAAGCCAAGTTCGACTTCCAGCCCACGCAAAAATTTGGGGTGGAACTGGGTTACAGCTGGTTCTGGCTGGCGAGCAGCACCGATCGCCTTTTTGATTCGTTCGACGGCAATATCAGCGTCGTCAAGGATCCCGGCTTCAATCGCGACAGGACTGGAAGGAGCGGCGACGAGGTCGGAAGCGCACTGGAAACGCGGTTGCGTTACCAGCTTGCGTCCCGCGTCAGCACCATCGTGGGTTATACCCATTTTACGGCTGGGGATTTCGTGAAGAACGTTATCGCAGCACATCCTGACGAGATCGATCAGCGATCGGGGAACACCGACTTCTTTTATGTCGAAGTGCTGGTCAGCGCGTTTTGAAATGATGCCCGTCGCCCTGGGATGGTACGGCTTTTCGGAGAGTACCACGACGCGAATTCTGGAGTGGCATGTGGACCCATGAACATCATATGATTTTGTAAAGTGATGGAGCCACAGCCCGGCATATCAATGTCCCGCCTGGATCTACCAATATCCCTATAGATACCTAAAATGATGATACCACTACACAGAAAGGGTGATTAAGCGGCCGCCATATCATACATATCCACAATATTTTGATTATGAGCAAGCTTAAAAAAAAATCAGCGCAAAATCAGGCGCTAAATTTATCTCCTAAATTCAAACCCGCTTCGGCGGGTTTTTTATTGCCTATTCTCTCTATTTGTGCGGCGCATACCGCAATGCCGGACCGGACACTTGGGGAAAAACAGGGGTTCCCCGGTGGTAAAATCGCGGTGGGGAGCGAAGGAATGAATGAAGGAATGAACGAAGAAGAGGAAGACAAGGAGCCAGACGACGGCTATTGGCCGATAACCAGATTTGCCATGCGGTTTGCGCTCTGGACTGTCGTGTTTTCCGTCATAGGAGCGGTAGTCATCGCATTTACCGGATTTCACTTCTCTTTCTAGTAGAGTTCCCACATAGCCAATCGCCATATGGATCGGTAATCGCTCTTTCTGTACATGGATCAGTCCCATATGAAAACCAATCCATAATTTCCGTCGGCCGATATCCAGGAAGCGTTCGACTGCATTAGAGCGGGAACTGCGGTTCTTCCATTTTCCCCCCCTATTCCTGGGCTCCTGATGACAAGGGTTTTCTTCTCTTCGCCCCTTGAACCCCCATTGAAACTCTATTGAACCCCTTTTGTTAGCCGTGCCGCTTCCGCTTCAAAATCTGGTCCTGGTTTATGGGGCTTAGCGTACAGATACAGGCGGTGAAAGTGGAAATGATATGGCGTGATCCCTATCAAAGGAGCGGGCAATATGACAGCCCCAGCCCATAGGGCAGCTTCAGTCAGCAGCTTTGATGGGATTCGATCTCCGGTGCGAGCGGCCGTTGGAAAGGCATGACACACTATTAAACCGATACTTTTACGGAAAAGTCTTATGAAAAAACATTATCCTCAACATCACCCGGATAACCCCAGCCGGCCCGAGAAGCCCGATTATCCGGATAAGCCAATAGATCCCAGGCCATTCGATCCGGATCCATCTCCGGGAGACCCCATTGTCGATCCGGAGGATGAACCTCTGCCCTGATTTCCAGGCCTTTCCCCAGCATGCCGGGTTAAATAGAAATAGCTCAAGCAGGCTATATGGGAGAAATACATGAAGCGTCAATGGCGCATGGTGGCGATCCCGGTCCTTGCAGCATGCCTCGCAGGACTTGCCCTGGCCGGGATGTCCGTCAGGAGCAGCGCGGCAGACGCCACCAGGCTGATAGCCATCCAGAAGAGCGAATTGATATTCAATGAAACGACTAATACCTTCGACACCACGATCACCCTGTCGAACCAAAGACCAACGCCTCTTCTCGGACCTTTCAAATTGGTCGTGTCGGTTGATTCTCCCCAGGTGTCGCTCATGAATGCAAGTGGGATTGAGGGGAATGGCCTTCCCTACATTCAAATTCCCTTGCCGGAGGGCGGCCTGGACCAGGGGCAAAACGTCAGCACACTCCTCAAATTCAGAAATCCCAAGCAGGTGAAATTCAACATGTTGTTCGGGGTTGATGCACAGCTCCCGCAAACAAATAACTTATTGCCTTATCCAGGTCCTTCGGGGAGTGAGGCTACCTCATTAGGAATCAATTGAAACGCCCCAGTTTCTGGCTTTCCGATCAGTCTTGCTACAAACCGGCAAGGTAGAGATTGACCTGGTAGGGTTGTACGGTTACGGGCAAGCGTTCAGCGCCGTATCCTGCCGATACGGTAAGAATCATCCTCAACGCTCTTGAACGAAGTCGCGCGTGGTATTTATCAAAAGGCCAGCCAGCCATTCAGGTAGACGGTGTCATTACCCGGGGCGTTGCGAAAAGAGCCATCGTAATTGCGGAAACCGCCATTGAACTGGAAATAATGAATGTACTGAACGGTCAGCTTCAGGTTCGTGAGCGTGGACATGACAGAATCATTTTTTCCAAAAGGAATGTAGCTGACTTCTGCGGTAAATGCCTGGCTGTTCGGCTTGCCCGACAGGCTTCCATCGATCGGATCGGGAGCGTATAGAACGGCGTCTCTTGTCCCGGTTGTTTGCGCATATCCCAGATTGAGAGAATACGTCTGCTGATAGGTATACCCGGCCCTGAACCGGGCCACGTCGATACTGCCCCGTTTCTGTTCCGCAAACCCTAACGCGGCGCTCGCATTTAAATCCCGATGTTCGCGAACGTAAGTTGCGTTGAGCTCCCAGATATGGGTCGGGTTCACCAGATACTGATAAGTAAGATCGAAGCCGAAATCCGTGTATTGATCAGTGCCTGAACCTTGGTTGCGTTGAGGACTTACATTCGCCCTCAAGCCAAACGATCCGATTGCTACATAATGCCCCTTCCAGTTTTTTTGAAGAGCCACCCGCCAATAGGGAGCTCCGCCTTCAATCTGGTTTTGACCGGAGTCAAATGTGTTGATTCCGCTCTGGATGTTACGGGGAAGGCTCGTATAGCCGCCGCCTTCCACATAGAGTAAATCGTTCCACATGGTGTAGACCGTCGCGCCGACGACCTGGGCGCCTAGCGACTCAATGAATAATCCGTTGGATGGCGTGGGCGCCAGGGGCGATGATGCCCATGGAAATCCCCATGTGGGAGTGGTATTCCAAAGATCCTGAACTGTGGGATTATTGTTGACCGAGACGCCGTAAACAAAACGATGATCACTCAAATCAATGTAGTTGGCGAGGCGAATATCGGTATTATCCAGGGCTGCTGAATTCTCAACGCCGTCATACGTTCCCTGTACAAAAGCACCGATTTGCGAAGTGATGCGTCCTCCATAAAAGATGGACGCTTCATCTATGGTCGCGTTGTTGTTTGCGCCAAAGCGATCGGCTGCGCCTCCCGGCTGACCGCTGTTTGTGTGAGTGAACGAGCCTCGCAGCATAACGCTGAGAGGAATCATTTTAGTTCTGTCATCGGCTGTATCCGTATAGCCGTATAACTTGAAATTCCTTCCTGTTGGCGTGAGGTTTGGCCCGAATGCCTGTATGTGACAAGCGCTGCATGACATACCGGTTTGCCGGGCAAAGCTCGGCAGGGCCCAGGCTTCTGCACTTGCCAACACCATTACGGCCGCAATAAGGAAAACAGCTGCAGAAGTAACAGCGCCAGGAGAAATCGCTTTCTGCACAGCCCTCCCAGTCGGACGATAAATATTTAAGCGTATGAGTCCAGCAGCGGAAATATGGAGAAATTACGTAATGCTTATGCTGACCATGTTTGTTAATGTCCTTTAGATTTCCGTACTTATCTTTCCTATCGGCATGTATCGATGAGAATCTGATCGTCATCATCAAGACTATTTTCTTTCTAGCATAAGCGTCCGCAATTACAAGGAAATGATCTTGCTCCTGCCTCACGTTCAAATGTGTTTCGCGGAGCATAGCGTTGAAGGATTGGCACTCCCGAGACTGACTCCAGAACAGTGAAAAGGCGTGCTTGGATCAACAAGGCCAAGGCATTCGATGCCGGAAGGCTCAGGCAGGGAATGATCAAATCATCTTTCCAGGCGGTACGAAAGCGCATTGCGCGGACTTTATTTAGAGATGCTAGACTGAAACCGGGCATGATTAACGCTTATGAGATAGCAAAAGCTGGTGGCAAGCATTCCGGATGGGTACGATATACTGCGCGAATTTACTGAAAAGCAGCTGTCGAAAGGAATTCGAAAGCTTGAAAAGCAGATTGCCCTTCATGAAAAATGGATAGCCGATCTATTCTCCAAGGTTCAGAATTCCAATGATCTGGATCCACGTAGCGGGCGGGATTGATCAGGGGTTGAGAAACCGATATTCAGCGTCAACGGGAACTTGTCGAGATCCTGCAGAGCATATTGAAGGAGCGGAAGAATGAATAAAGCAGCCAGATCGGCGCACGACTATGTTTCGATATTGAACGCCATGGTCAGTGTCGCGAAGGCATGCGGAACGGAAGACCGGGGAAACAATTATGGCGTCGCCTGCTACCAGATGCTCGAAGCGGCGATTTCGGATGCTGAAGTCTGGGAAGTGCCGCTGTCGGAGATCGGTCTGGAGGGGTTCGACACCAATGACTTGCTCAGGGTTCGCAAGAAATCTGGCAGCCGGGTAACCGACAGCAGGCCGGACGATCGGAAGAGCCTGGAAACGGCTGATTGGCGGAATTATTGGTCAATCATCTACACCATGATATATATCGCGAAAGAACGTGGGTTGGAGAATCCAGGCAGTGGTTACGCGCTTGCCTGCCATCGGATACTCGTGGCAGCAATCTCCCGAGCAGAGAGACTGAAGGTGCCGCTTGCTGATATCGAACTTGAAGGATTCGATATCAACCGTTTCCTGCGTGCCCCAGACCGGGAAACCGTCTAAGTAGAGCCCAAAAGCCCGCCCAGTGCGGGCTTTTTTGTTGCCCATGATCTATCCACATTTTCTGTGGATAACCTTGTAAGCGCTGTTCCTACTCTCTTGTCGCCTCAGCCATAACGGGCATTCGGCGCATTTATGCGTCGTAAGCATTATTCTGACGTTTGATTTCTCGCCGCTCGCAACGACGATTTCAGACTCCCATGTCAATATCGAGATGATTTCCGGAACGGATAAGGATCCAGGCATTATGCTCTTCGGTGACCCGCAAATATCGGGAGCCAAGGTGCTGCAGCAGGTGGTAGGTGGAGTAGATGGCGTAGATTATCACTTTCGGTGACCAAGTCCGGCACCAATAAACAGGTTGTTCCTGCGATATTGCGAGTCAGGAGGCGGTAAGTTTTTCCTGCTCTGTTGACTTTTAGCTCATTTGGTATAAAATTTTATACATAATTATGAAGCCTGAAAAAGAAATCCGGTGGATAGGCTCAGCCTATGATGATCTGCTGGCGTTCCGGATGACGCTCGGCGAACTGCCGGATTTCAACTGAGCAAGATACAGGCCGGCCTAGAGCCGGAAGACTGGCGCCCATTCGACAAGATAGGAACTGGTATGCGGGAGATTCGTATTCGGGAGGGCAGTGGCATTTACCGGGTGATGTATGTCGCAAAATTCGAGGAAGCGATATATGTCCTGCACTGCTTCCAGAAGAAAACGCAAACAACCAAAAGGCACGACAAGGATATTGCAGAGGCGCGCTACCGCGCAATTGTTGACGCAAGGAGAGCCAAACCATGAAAATTGATACCGAAATCCGGCATGTAACCAAACGGGGGGTAAATCTGTTTCTGGAATTGGGGTTTGATGCGGAAGAGGCTGAGCGGCTGCAAGAAGCCTCGCAGAAACAGATCAACCATACGCGACTGCTCAAGGAGCAGTTGATGGGGGAATTGGCAGAATGGATCATTCAGCACCACCTCAAGCAGGCGGAGGCTGCAAAAATCCTGATGGTGTCACGCCCGCGTGTTTCAGATGTGATCAACAAAAAGGCTACCAAATTCACCATCGATACGCTGGTGGAGATGCTGAGCCGGATCGGAAAGCCAGTGCGGCTGGCAGTGGATTAAGATATTGATTTTACTGGCTCCCCGACCCGGTCTTACTGCGAACCATTTTTCTCGAAATTGAATTCCCTCTTCGATTTGTTAAGAAAGCAGCTTAGCTCTTTCAAATTTTCAATTCTTGATGAGAACAGATTGTAATTGTCCCTCAATTCTGTTTCTGGCATCTGTCATTACTTGAGGCATATACCATCTGGTAACTTCTTTTTCTAAAATTTGACCAAACGTTAGTGACATCGTGCTTGGGACTTCATTTTCAATTGCTGTTTTTTTTAGTATCTCAAGGATATTAATCTCATTGTTTTGAATGCAACCAATAAGATGCTCGAATTCCTCAATCGAAATAATAAGGATGTTCTTTGGAGGTAAGCAATTCATTTGCTCCTCCGTCGGGGCACCAAACTGTGCCTCAGGATTAATATTATTAAAAACGTTATCCCAAAGCATTAGCTTCAGATGTTCTCCTGTACAGCAGAGTAGCTGGCGACTTGTAACTATGATTAGAAAGTCTTGTTTAGCATCAGCAGATGCTCCAATATTAATCTTGCCGTTGCGCAAGATACTTCCAACCCTCCACCCTTGGGCAATTGCCTCTCGTATTCGTCGCAATTTTCGGAAAACTATGGGGGGCTCGTCACGCAATAAAACATCATCAGTAAAAATACTCATTTTCGCTTCAATGAAAATATTAACGCCGTCAAGATCAAGGATCGCGTCAACCGCCGGAAAACTTCGGTTTCCCATTTTTTTAAATTCGGTATCGGTAATTACCCGTAACCCAGTTTCCCTAACTAGGCTAATAACATAGTCTTCGAAGACCTTACTAAAGCGGTCAGTATATTTCTGTCCAAATTCTGACAAGTAGCGATGGACCGCTTGTTCAATTCCGCGCGCTAAAACTATGGGATGCCAAATAATGAAAGAATTTGGTGAAGTTTGCAGGAATGGATACTTCGCGAGCCAAGGAAATTCAACTAATTCCAGTCTATTTCTCGGTTCGGCATCATTTTTTGGAACTCTCTGTCCGTTACGAATATCGTATAACTTGGCGTCAAGCTCATCGCGAAGCTCTGATCGGAGGTCAGTAAAATTACGAGAGAATTTATTTAGAAATATATCAATTGATTTTCCTAAAAGGGGCCGCAGCGAACTTAAGAATTCCCGCTTAAATTGATTCTTTTTATTGAGAGCAGGAATGTATATGCCATAGCACAAAATCATGAATTCATCAGGAGTCACGCCTAACGCATCATGAAATTGCTGATGTATTGGATCATGTTTTTCTAGTTTCGAGATGAGCGCGGGCCAACGTAAAAACCCCCAAGACATTTGTTGCTGGAACAGCGCTTGTGTATAAAGATAAGCGCGTAATCCCAAAAACAGCTCATGAGGATCAGTCTTTTGTGGGTCAATTGATGAACATTCCCATAGCATCTGACGGCACCGATCTAATTCATTCATTGAGCAGTCAGGTCCTAATGTAAAACTGATTGTTTTATCTTCCAAAACGAGTTTTACAATTAAGAACGTCAACCATGGCGCACCCCTGATTTCCGTTGGATCCTTGTCACTCCAACTCTTTAGTTGGTTCAAAGCACATGAAATAGTCGATTGGGCATTGTATTTTCGCAATAAATTGCGAATTTGTTTCGCAGTTTCAGCATAAGATTTTGATTTTTTAAACAAGGATATTGTCATTTTTAGAAAATATTAAGTTATTAATTATGCTCAACGAGCTTCCCTTATAACATCTATATTAATTCCTGCCAGATTCCTCCCTGTTTCTGGCTCGCCGTGATACGCAATACTGCGCACCATGGCGATAGACCGTTCCAAACCCCTTTCCGAGATCACTTTTTACTGCTTGCCGTGCTATCGCACGTTCAAGGCGGAGCCTTCGCGCATTGGCGACGCCCCGGATCTGACGCATCACCGCCACGGCCGCTCTCATGTTTAATAAGGACACTTTCAGCGGAAAGGACATCACCAAGCCCAGCGACACTGATTGGGAGGTGGCACAGAAGCGCGCAGACTGGATCTTCAAGCAGATCGTGCCCAATGCGCCGTTCATCCCCGGCAGCTGGAACTTCGACAAGCTCATGAACGGTACCGCCAACGTGTTCGAGACTGAGATGGCGGGGTATACCGGCTATACCAAGTCTGGAGATGCCATTCCTCTCGGATTCGCTTTGCTGGATGTAGCGGGCGGGACTAAGATCCGTTCTTTCGATCCGGAGCGCAGCAAGGATTTCAAGGAATACGAGATCGATAAGGAACGGAAGGAAGTCAATGCGAACATCCGTTCAGCCAATCGAAATCGGGCCATGACGGAAGCGAAACGCCAGCGGTACGTAGCTGAGCAGCGGGAGAAGCTTGAAGAGTTGACCAGGAAGCGCGAGGCGCTGCAATAAATAAGGGGGCGATTGCCCCCTTCGAGTTTCAATAGCAGGTTGTGTTTACTCCATTGCCAGATGCGTAAGACTGGCAATTTACGGGCGAATTAACCGAAAATTGTGGTGTATCCAAGGAATGACCTATCCTGTTAGCAGTCTGGTTGATCGCATTCATCATGATCAGGGTCTGCATCGGGTTCATAGGTTGGTTTTGCTGTTGAGCCACCCGTGCATCTCTTTGCGACCTCATCTCATTGTAATTTGATTTTCTGCTCTCCCAAAGAGCTTGGTACTCTTCCTTGTTGATACTGCCACGCTCTAGCGCGGACGCAAGAGCTACCTTTTCCTGTCTTAACGCAATAAGCAAATTGTCGTTTGGAAAATATTGGGTTGCTGCAGCCAGGGCTGCCTTTGCGTGATCCAATTCCCCAATTTGTCCGGTCTTTAGCTTGTACTCCAATATTCCCATTTTCTCTTCGAAAATAGACGTGTTGTTCGCTGGCTGCATCGAAGCACAGCCTGTTAAAAACAGCACCAAAACAAGAATATATTTCACAATTTCACCTCATCTGTATTCAATGGCAGCATAGGTACAAATATGCTTGGCGTCAAGCTGCAGCCCATATACTCCGTTCTGATTCATCACTTTCAGAGGAGACAGGAAATGACGTCAAAAGTAAAAACCGGCATTCTGGCAGCGGATGTCGTCAATGGTGGAACGGTAGCCATCGATTACCCCCGAGGCACCAACCTGGGCGACTTCTACGGCGCCATAGGCCATTCAATCATGGTCACGGGCACTTTGTATACTGTACCAAAGGCCATATCGATTTCTTTCGGTGCGACACAGGCCACGGTTACCAACAATTCCGGCGGAACATGGCCTGCAGGCGCGCTCTACCGTCTGGAGCTTGCCCAGCCTGGCAATCAATCTTTTCTCGGACTGAAGCGCACCTATCCGGTTACACCGCTGTGGTGCAACCTGGGCGCACCGAAAACTGCGGACGCCGATGGCATTGTGGCTTCGCAGGCCATCACCGCGGCCGGGGGCCTCGCGACTGGAATAAGCGGGGCGCTGGCGGCCAACGGCATAGCGGTCCTCGATGTCCCTCGCAATATCGTGGCGGCATGGACCGGCACCGCGGTTCTCACAGTGACCGGCGAGGATGAATATGGCGTGGCGATGGTGGAGAAGTCCGCCAGCGGCGCTAACTTTGCCGGCAAGAAAGCGTTCAAGAAGGTAACAGTGTCTCGGCCGACGTGACGGCCGCTACCGTCGGCACTGGCGATGTGCTGGGGCTGCCATTCTTCCTCACTGACGGCGATTTCATCCTCAAGGAGATGGAAGACGGCACGCTCCGTACCACTGGCACATTTGTTGCAGGTGATGGGAGCACTCCTTCGGGCACCACCGGCGATGTGCGGGGAGGAGATCATTGGCATAGCATGGGCAAGCGTTGTTTTCCCTACCCGGATTCATCAATGGATTATCCGGCATAGATGCGAGGCCGATAAGTTAAAAAGGCCGGTTGAGCTTAACGATCTTTCGAATGAAGGCGCGGCAATAATTCCGCTACATCAGTTTGGCCTTCACTCCTTGGAGTACTGTCAATAACTGTACGCTCCTAGCTACTGTACCAAAGGGTAATTGTTATTCCTAACCTCGGAATGAATAATCAGCAAGTTCTAGCAAAAAATAGAATACATGGATGATGTCGCTGAAGTAGATTTAATTGCTGGCACACTCGAATCTCTCGCAAGAGGTGAGGTTGGAGAGTGGGACTCGTATTTTCATTGGATCGAGAAGTGTGTGGAGATTGACGATACTAAAACACTATTCCACGCGCACTGCTTTACTCTGGATGGAAGCAAACGACCCCGGATTCACGCATTAGTCCAATTTATGGTGGCGAACATTTTGGACTATGCGATTCCTCGCCAAAGGATATTAGAAGCGAAACGGCACCAAGAACGCACTGGGTCTAGCCATAAAATGGTCTATCTATGGCTTGAAGCAAGGCAGCTCTTCACTAAGTTGGCAAAAAGTGGGGAAGGGGGAGAGCTTTTACTGTTCTTGCTCGGCGAAAGAGTTCTAAAGCTTCCACAGCTCATATGCAAAATGAACCTTAAAACGGCTACCCAAATGCATTTTCACGGGGCTGATGGTATCCATGTGGGAGTTTCTGATAACAATCTTTGTTTGTATTGGGGTGAATCAAAACTTCATAGTGATGCTTCTCAGGCAATTAGAGAATGCATTGATTCGCTGTCCCCATTATTGCTTGGTAACGGAGGGCTTGGTTCTCCGGAGGAGCGTGATCTTCAGTTACTGAGACAGCACATGAACGTAGATTCACCGGAGCTGGTGGACGCGTTGCGGGGTTATTTAGACGTAGATGACCCGCGGTATAACAAACTTCAGTTTCGGGGTTTGTGTCTGATTGGATTCGACTCTGATGCTTATCCTACTTCGCTGAATTCGGATGAATTGAAAGATATAGTCGAAAAATTAAGGTTAAAAATCCCTCAATGGAAAAAACTGCTAGGTAAGCGTATTAAAGAAAAGGGGATTGATAGCTTTCACATTCATGCCTTCTACCTTCCTTTCCCTTCGGTAGATGTGTTTCGGCTAGCGCTCAAAGGCGTGCTACACCCCGTGTAAACCCCGAAAATGAATAAATTAACCGAATGGCTCATCAGCAACCCTTTTTTTAATGAACAATTAAATTCGTTAGTTTGCAGTTCTGTAGCAGTCGAATTCGACCCTGTAATACGGAGGGATGGAAGCTTAAATAATTTATCCTACGACTGGCCGTATCTACTGCTGTGTGCAAGTATTTTAACCTCATCGGAGAAAAGTGATTGTCAGGACGCTGCCTTGAGAATTGCTCAATTTTGCTTACAGTCGGAGAATGTATCTGCTATCAGGAAAGACGCAGCTGCATTGATCTTAGATACCTTAGCAAATAAGGTATCTTTACATTTAGCCGAAAAACGAGGGTGGTTACAGCCATCCGTAGATGAACGCTTGCCTCTCTCAGCGCTTATCGACTGGACGAACCGAAAGATTGAGTATTCGCTAGAGCTAGAGAATCAGCAACGATATTCACTTAATCGATTTCAAAAAAAATTTTGGGATGCAGCGAGAAGCACCAAGCTCTTGAGTGTTTCAGCACCAACCTCTGCTGGTAAATCGTTTATCGTAAATTTATGGTTGGCTGAAGAACTTGCTAACCACACAAAACTGTTCGTCGCGTACATAGTTCCAACCAGAGCATTAATTTCACAAGTTGAAAATGACCTTCTGCAGCTTTTCGCGTCACTTAATCTAAAAAATATTAATGTGTCATCTATCCCGATGAAGAAATTTTATTCGTCGGAACTAAACAACGTTTTTGTATTTACTCAAGAAAGACTTCATATATTTTTATCAGCCTTTGAAATTCCGCCAAAGATTGACCTTTTGATAGTTGATGAAGCTCAGAAAGTTGGTGATGAAGCGAGGGGGATATTGCTAGAACAAGTGATTGAGGGAGTGGTTGAAACTAACCCAGAGATTAAAATAATGTTCGCTAGTCCCCTTATGAGCAATCCTGAAGTACTGCTGGACGATGCTTCGTCAACGAATGGAAAATCATTAGTTAGTGAAGATGTAACCGTTAGTCAAAACCTTATCTGGCTTAATCAACAACCACTCAATCCTCGGAACTGGGATTTCTATTTATGTCTCAAAAATGACGTCCGCAAGATCGGGGCTCTATATTTATCATCAAGCCCTTCAGTAGGTAAAAGATTACCGTTCGTTGCATCGGCTCTAACGAGACATCTTACCGGAACAATCATTTATGTTAACGGAGCATTTGAAGCAGAAAAAACTGCTCAGCTTCTTTATGATGGCATACACGAAGAAGCGAGTAGGTCAAATGGAGAAATAAACGATCTCATTGAGTTATGCAAAGAAACAATTCATCCTCATTTTTTATTGGCTAGAACCTTGGAAAGAGGCGTAGCTTTCCATTACGGCAATATTCCTCTGCTAATCAAGGCCGGTATAGAAAAGCTCTTCAGTAATGGGGCTATAAAGTACCTAGTTTCTACTTCGACTCTCATTGAAGGTGTAAACCTAGCATGTAAAACAATCATAGTCAGAGGCCCAAGGAAAGGCCAGAAACGACTGATGTCGTCGGAAGATTTCTGGAATCTTGCTGGCCGCGCAGGCCGATGGGGTAAAGAGTTTCAAGGCAACATAATTTGTGTTGATGCTGACAACCCTACCCTATGGCTGGACGGAAAGCCTCCTCGTTTCAGATCAGGTCTAAAGATAGAACGCGCATTAGACAACGTCTTAAGAAATCATGACGATTTAATTAAATTCGTCATTGAGGGTACACCGCGAAGCACCATTCGTAAAAGGCCCGACTTGGAATACACATATTCTTATTTGGCTCAGTGCATTCTTCGTGGAAGACCATTGGCTGAGGTACCAGTTTTTAGAAGACTGAGGGACCCGAGCAAGACAAAATTGGCTGAGGTCCTCTATGCCTCTGTAGCAGACCTAGAAACACCACTAGAAATCGTCGAAAGGAATCCAGGCATAAGCCCTTTAGCCATGGACAATCTCCTAAAGAGATTTAGGAAGAGTGGTAAAGCTCCTGAGCCACTACTACTGGCTGAGCCCGGAAGCTCAGATGCCTTTGAGACATATACCGCGGCCTTTGTGCGCATCGCTCAAACACTCAACCCAGCACTGGGCTACACATCCAGAAATTCCGCATTACTAGCGTTAACCGTTACAAGATGGATGAGAGGTTATTCGCTGGCCAGAATAATTGATGAGCGGTTGAAATGGTTACGGAATAAGGGAATCACCGTTTCTGAAAGCAGGGTCATCCGTAATGTAATGGATGAGGTAGAAACAATTGCTCGCTATCAAGCACCGAAAAACCTTTCATGCTACAACGACTTGTTAAAGTTTTACCTGATGAGTATTGACAGAAATGATCTTGCTGAAAAGATAAGTGATCTGAGTATTTTCTTGGAATTTGGCGTCAGCAATATTACTCAGATCTCGTTGATGAGTTTAGGTTTATCGAGAACGTCGACAATTTTTATCTCGGAGAAAATTACTGCTGATAATCTTGATGAAGAAGCCGCATTTGCCTGGATAAACGAAAATCTAGGGATTCTAACGGAGCTACCGAGAATGGCGAGAACAGAAATTGAAGTTATGCTCAAAGCTAACAAGGATAGCTGATGGCAAGGTCAATAAAGTCGCTAGTTCCAGAAGTTGAGGACCTGTTAGCTTTAGAACCAGAAGAGGTGGCAGGCGTAGTTTTGGTTCACTTGCGCTTTCTTGAGGAGGCAGGAAGGGGTAGTCTCAACAGATATAACTTTAGCCTCAATTACACATACAATGACTATCCAGCCCAATACCACACAAAGATCGCAGAAGTTTTGATGGAAGGTTGGATGTGGTTAGAACGGGAGGGTTTTCTTGCTCCTAAGCCTGGTGCGGACGGTAGCTGGTTTTTTATTACCAGACGAGGAATGAAAGTTAATAGCATCTGTGATGTAGCCATCTACAGAAAATCAAACCTCTTACCAAAAAATCAGTTACATCCATTAATTTCCCAAAAGGTATGGGCTACCTTTCTACGGGGGGATTACGATACAGCGGTTTTTCAAACGTTCAAAGAAGTAGAGGTCTCTGTAAGAAAAGCCGGCGGATTTACGGCAGACGATATTGGTGTACCCTTAATGAGAAAGGCGTTTGCACCTGTAGACGGGCCGTTGACTGACAAAACCTTACCCAAAGCAGAACAGGAGGCGCTAACTCACCTTTTTGCGGGGGCGATAGGGTCATATAAAAATCCTCATAGCCACCGTGCCGTTTCTATCGACGCAGAAGAAGCCGTCGAGATGATAATGCTGGGAAGCCATCTACTAAAAATAGTAGATGCTAGAACCAAAAATAACAGCTGATGATCCGATAACTCCAGAATGTGGAGAAGCGTTTTGTTGTAATACCTGTTCCCATCGCTCAGGTCACCTTAAAGCTATTAAAGCGCAGATGGTAAGTCTTAATTATTCTCGTGATGTGCCCCCGGCAGTAGTACCAGGGACGTTCTAGCAAAGTCCGGTTAAAAATTAGCTACTTTCTCTCTCACAGCCGTTGATTTGCATACGGCAGCTGGCTGCGAATTCTGCCGGGGTTCGGTAGCTTAGTGCGCTGTG
>DASZUL010000028.1:0-7499 GCA_035547595.1 Nitrosospira sp. | reverse complement strand
TCGCCCGCATCAGCTACGAAGAGCTGGAAGATTTGCTCAAGGGTTATGGCTATGAGCCCTATTTTGTCGAGGGAACTGATCCCGAACTGATGCACCAGAAGATGGCAGCCACGCTGGATAGCGTAATCGGCAGGATCCGCGCGATCCAGAAGACAGCCCGAGCCATGGCGCCGGAGACGGGGAACAGCGCAACCGAGGGCGCGGGGACTTATCCGAGATGGCCCATGGTCGTGCTGCGCAGCCCCAAGGGCTGGACCGGGCCCGAGGAAGTGGATGGAAAGAAAACTGAAGATTACTGGCGTTCGCACCAGGTGCCCCTTGCCGGGATCGGTTCAAACCCGGAACACTTGAGGATGCTGGAAAACTGGATGAAGAGTTATAAGCCGGAAGAGCTGTTCGATGGGAAAGGGGACTTGCTGCCGGAACTGGCGAATCTCGCGCCCGAAGGGGAGCGCCGCATGGGGGCAAATCCGCATGCCAACGGCGGACGGCTGCTCAAGGACCTGGAAATGCCGGACTTCCGGGACTATGCGGTTGCAGTCTCCGCACCAGGAATCTCGGTGGGCGAAGCTACGCGGGAAATGGGGAAACTGCTGCGGGACGTCATGAAGCTCAATCGTGACAGCAGGAATTTCCGGGTAATGGCGCCGGATGAAACCAGCTCCAACCGGCTCGACGCCTTGTTCGAAGCAACAGGCAGAACCTGGCTGGAGCCGGCTTTGTCCGAGGATGAGCATCTGGCTCCGGACGGAAGGGTAATGGAAATACTTTCCGAGCACACATGTCAGGGCTGGCTGGAAGGATACCTGCTTACGGGACGTCATGGGCTCTTTTCATGCTATGAAGCATTTATCCATATCGTCGATTCGATGCTGAACCAGCATGCCAAGTGGCTCAAGGTAACCACCAAAGAGATTTCATGGCGCAGCCCGATCGCATCCCTGAATTACCTGCTGACATCGCATGTGTGGCGCCAGGATCACAATGGGTTTTCGCACCAGGACCCGGGTTTCATCGACCTGGTGGTAAACAAGAAGGCCGACATCATTCGCGTTTACTTGCCGCCCGACGCCAACACGTTGCTTTTTATCGTCGACAAATGCCTGCGTTCCCGGAATTTCATCAATGTCATCGTGGCGGGGAAGCAACCAGCCCTGCAGTGGCTGGACATGGATGCGGCGATCACGCATGCCACTGCCGGCATTGGCATCTGGGATTGGGCGAGCAACGATCAGGACGGCGATACCGACGTAGTGCTTGCGTGTGCGGGCGACGTGCCGACGCTCGAAATGCTGGCTGCAGTGGACATATTGCGGCGTCATGCGCCCGAGCTCAAGATGCGGGTGATCAATGTCGTCGACCTGATGACGCTGCAGCCCCGGGAAGAACATCCCCACGGCTTATCCGATCGCGACTTCGATACGCTTTTTACCCCTTCCAAGCCCATCATTTTTGCTTACCATGGCTATCCCTGGCTTATCCACCGCCTGACATACCGGCGCACCAACCATGAGAATCTCCACGTGCGCGGCTACAAGGAAGAGGGCACCACGACCACGCCATTCGACATGACCGTGCTCAATGACCTCGATCGCTTCCATCTGGTAATGGATGTGGTCGATCGCGTGCCGAAGCTGGGTTACAAGGCGGCCGGCCTCAAGCAGAAAATGCGCGACAAGCTGACGGAGCACAAGCAATATATCGTGCGCCATGGGGAGGATATGCCGGAAATAAGCCATTGGCGGTGGTCTTCCCCGGCTTCATGAATAGCGCCGTATCCACGTATTAAGGCGGAAGAAAAAGGAAAGTGCTGCATGCTGTTCGTCATCAATGCCCTTGCCATTTATGCTTCATTCTCGCTGAACCAGATGCTCGCCATATACTGGGGAGCAGTCCTGCCGGCGTTATATGCCCTCGTGGTGGCGCCGCAGGCGTTGATCGAACGGTCGGGCATTCCTCCTGTGACGATAACGAGAATCCTTATTGCCAAATGGAACAACGCCGAGGACCTCACGGCATATATCGTGAAATACTGGATGGCCCTGGCGACCTCCACCACTTCCTGGAAAAAGCGGCGCGACAGCGTGGTCCTCTACCTGACGGCTTTTTTCTTCAGCGCTGTCTATATCTTCAAGGAACTCTTCGCGGCGGGCGCACTGATGCTCGCGGTAGGCTATGTGCTATACCGGATGAGCATAAAAGTGGATCGGCCCCGGTCGGTCTACGCCAGTTCCGAATTCAGGGATGGAAGTTACGGCGATTCCGGAAGAAAGGAATGGGAACTGGCAGCCATGGCCATCATCGCGTTTTCCGACCTGTATCCGGATAATGAGTCCCTGCAGGAATCCGCCGGCGAGGTTCTGGAAGACGGCGACGTCAGGTTGGTGCTCGCCAAATACCGCTATGAGGATGGCGCAAGCTGGGCGGCGGCGAGTTGAAGGTACCGGCAGGCGGCAGCGCCATGCGACTACTCCAGAGCGGTTGATGTCTTCGCTAATAGATCTTTCGCTGCAGCTTCGCGTGATGCAGTACCGCTATTGCCATTTCCTCGATGGATTTATTGGTTGCATCCAGATAAGGGATTCCTGCCCGTTTCATCAGGGCTTCGGCTTCGCGTACTTCATGCTGGCAGTTGTCGAGCGATGCGTATCGGCTGCCCGGCTTGCGTTCGCTGCGCATCTGATGCAGGCGCTCGGGATGAATGGTCAAGCCAAACAGCTTTCCCCGGAGGTTTTCGAGTTGCCCGGGCAGTCCCGGCCTGGTGAAATCTTCCGGAACAAGCGGATAGTTTCCGGCGCGGACGCCGTATTGAAGCGCAAGGTAAAGGCAAGTTGGGGTCTTGCCGCTTCGCGACACGCCGACGAGGATGATATCGGCCTGCGCCCAGTTTTTCCTGGAAATTCCGTCGTCATGCTCCAGGGTGAACCTTATCGCATCGATGCGCCGTCGATGGTCGGCCGTGTCGCCAATCCGGTGAGAGTGTCCGATGGCGGGCGATGAGCTTATGCCAAGCTCGGTTTCGAGCGGCGCAATGAGGGAGCCGAAACAATCCAGGTGAAATGCATTGGCAGAGGCGAGCACCGCGCGGATCGAGGGGTTTGCAAAAGTGCTCAGCAGCAGGGGACGCATGCCATCTGCGGCAGCTCGCTCGTTGATCTCGTCCACGACGGCAGCGGCTTTATCCGGAGTGTCGAGATAGGGAACGGTGATTTCGTCAAACTGCAGGTTATCAAACTGCTTCAGAAGGCTGCGCCCCAGCATTTCCACGGTGATGCCCGTGCGATCGGACACGAAGAAGGCAGTGCGGCGAGGCGGTTTTGCGGTGGTTGACATTTGCTTCGACTCGCCAATAATGAATAAGGCATCGTTGTAGCACATAGGGAAGAACTGGACAAATCCTCTCTGGCGCGACGTCGGCTTTACAGGACGGGATGCGCGAAAGACGACGACACGCAAGCATGAGGCGATTCAGGTGCAACGGAGCAGAAATGAGTGACTCGCGATACGTCATAAACTTCCAGGAGTTGCGCATCGCCGATGTGGGGATCGTCGGCGGCAAGAACGCATCGCTTGGAGAAATGATCAGCCAGCTGACACAGGCGGGAGTTCGTGTCCCCGGCGGATTTGCCACCACGGCCGATGCCTATCGCGATTTCCTGGGTCATGCCGGGCTGGGGCAGAGGATCGAAGCGCTGCTTGGTGATCTGGATACGGAAGATGTCGAGGCGCTGGCGGCAACCGGGTCGCAAATTCGCGGCTGGATCGTGGAAACTCCCTTGCCGCACCGGCTGGAACAGGAGCTATCCGCCGCCTATGACAAAATGATGGAAGAAGCTGCAGATCCGCAGCTTTCCGTGGCGGTGCGGTCTTCCGCAACGGCGGAAGACCTGGCAAACGCCTCATTTGCGGGGCAGCAGGAAACCTTCCTCAATATCCGGGGACTGGAAGATTTGCTGAAAGCGGTCAGGAAAGTTTTTGCTTCCCTCTACAACGACCGCGCCATATCCTATCGCGTCCATCAGGGCTTCACGCATTCCGAGGTCGCGCTTTCCGCGGGAATCCAGCGAATGGTGCGAAGCGGCGCGGGGGCTTCAGGCGTGATGTTTACCCTGGATACGGAGTCGGGCTTCGACCAGGTGGTACTGATTACTGCCTCCTATGGCCTTGGCGAAACAGTCGTGCAGGGGGCGGTGAACCCGGACGAATTCTATGTTTACAAGCCGGCGCTAAGGCAGGGAAAACCCGCGATCCTGCGGCGCAGCCTTGGTTCCAAGCTCATCAAGATGCAATTTGCCACCCGCTATGAGGGTGACCGGCCGGTAGAAACGGTGGAAGTGAGTGAAGCCGAGCGGCTACGATTTTCCATCACGGATGACGATGTGGAGGAGCTGGCCCGCCAGGCTCTTGCCATAGAGCGGCATTATGCGCGGCCGATGGATATAGAATGGGGCAAGGATGGGGTGGATGGCGGGATATATATCCTGCAGGCACGGCCCGAAACGGTCCAGGCACTGGCCGCGGTGGAAACCCTGCGGCGTTATCGGTTGAAGACGAAATCCAGGGTGATCGTTTCCGGGAGAGCCATCGGCCAGAAGATCGGCGCAGGTCCGGCACGCCTGATCCTGGATGCAAATGAAATGTCCCGCGTGCGGGAGGGGGACGTGCTGGTGACCGACATGACCGATCCCGATTGGGAACCGGTAATGAAACGGGCTTCCGCCATTGTCACCAACCGCGGGGGACGAACCTGCCATGCTGCCATCATTGCCCGTGAATTGGGCATTCCCGCGGTGGTGGGCTGCGGCAACGCTACAGCCTTGCTTTCCGAAAACCAGGACGTCACCGTTTCCTGCATGGACGGGGATACCGGCAACGTTTACGAAGGAATCCAGGAATTCGAGGTAACCGACCTGGAGCTCGGGAATATGCCGAAGCCGCCGGTGCGGATCGCGATGAACGTGGGGAATCCCGAGCTAGCATTCAGCTTTCAGCGCATACCCAACCATGGAATAGGCCTTGCCCGGCTGGAATTCATCATCGCGCGCACGATCGGGTTGCACCCCAGGGCCGCACTGGATTATCCCAATCTCGCACCACCGCTGAAGCAGCAGGTTGAACGGCAAATGGCAGGTTACGGCGATCCCGTGGGTTTTTACGTAGAGAAACTGACAGAAGGGATCGCAACCCTCGGCGCTGCTTTTTTCCCAAAACCCGTCATCGTCCGCATGTCGGATTTCAAATCCAATGAATATTCCAGCCTGATTGGGGGCCCACAGTATGAACCCAGGGAAGAGAACCCGATGCTGGGTTTCCGCGGTGCTTCCCGCTACGTGGCTGACAGCTTCAGGGAGTGTTTCGCACTGGAATGCCGCGCCTTCAAGCATGCTCGAGACGAAATAGGGTTGACCAATCTCGAGATCATGATCCCCTTCGTGAGGACCCTTGAGGAGGCGAAGAGGGTAGTGGAGCTGCTCGAAGTCAATGGCCTCAAGCGTGGAGAGAATGGCTTGAAGCTGGTCATGATGTGTGAAATTCCCTCGAATGCCCTATTGGCAGATCGGTTCCTGGAATATTTCGACGGCTTTTCCATCGGCTCCAATGATCTTACCCAACTCGCGCTTGGACTGGATCGTGATTCCAGCCTGGTAGCGGAATCGTTCGATGAGCGTGATCCGGCGGTAAAGGCTTTGCTGCGGATGGCAATCCAGGCATGCCGCAAGGAAAAAAAATACATCGGAATCTGCGGCCAGGGTCCGTCGGACCACCCCGATCTGGCGGCATGGCTCGTGAAGGAAGGCATCGAAACCCTGTCACTCAACCCCGATGCAGTGGTGGAGACCTGGCTCCGGCTTGCAGGGGAGGGAACAGTACCGGAAGACGTCAAGCCGCTGTAGCTTCCGGATTTTTCATGCTGTCAGGCGCCGTAAGCGGCGCCTGGGCACTTGGACAAGGACCGGCTATGGCGAAAAATACTGTTCCGCGTCACATTGGCTTCATCCCCGACGGCAATCGCCGCTGGGCCCAGGCTCGGGGTCTTCCAAAGCAGGCCGGGTATGCGGAAGGCATCGAGCCCGGTTTGTCCTTGTATGAGATATGCAAGGAACGAGGTATCGTGGAGGCCTCCATTTACTGCTTCACCCAGGATAATACCAAGCGTCCCACCGCCCAGAAAATTGCCTTTACCGCCGCTTCCGTCGAATTCGCGTTCGAGATCGCCCGCCGCGGTGCCGCCCTGCTCGTTGTCGGAGACGAAACTTCCGCACAGTTTCCCCCGGGGCTGAAGGTGTTTCGCAAGCGCCAGGGCACGGGCATGAAAGTAAATCTGCTCATAAACTATGGCTGGGAATGGGACCTTGGAGGCCTCGGGAACGGTGGCTTGCGGTCCCGGGAAGTCTCCCGGCTGGACATGATCGTGCGATGGGGCGGGGGACGCCGCCTGAGCGGCTTTCTGCCGGTGCAATCGGTATACGCGGATTTTTATGTCAGGGATGAATATTGGCCGGATTTCGAACCTCGGCATTTCGACAGCGCCCTGTCGTGGTTCAGAAGGCAGGACCGGACATTCGGCGGCTGACGGAAGAGCCGGAAACCGGGCAACGCAAGCCGATCGACCATTGCCGGCCTTCGAGTGTGGCGTGCGCAAAAAGCGACAAGGCGATGGCGGTTGCGTTGATTGTGTGATGTCGCACAGTAAAGCCGGCCGGCGAAGCGTAATCTTTTTATTACAGCAATATTGCTGAGCTGATAAAAGGAGGTGTCATGAAATACGAGCCCAAATTGAACAGCAGAGCGATCAGATCCATTATAGGAGTCTTCTTTTTGGGTCTGGGTATTGCCGGCACGGTTCATGCGCAGATCAAGACCCCCGGGCAGGGCGATTCGATGCAAAGGCCGGCAGATTCCATGCAGCCCCCTGTCATTCCGGGCAAGCCCTTTGCTAAAGGCACCACGCGCGGAGAAGAAGCAGAAAGAAAAAATCGTTTTGATAGAAATCAGGAAGAAGCCAACAGGGGACACAAGCTGGACAGCAATTCCGGCTATGGCGGCGGCCAAGGCGGATCCAGTTCGGGCAGTTCCGGTACAGGATATTAAGCCTGTTCCTTCCCTAGCGTTCGGCGCTTTCAGGGCTTCCCCAAGCCTTTCTGGCTGGAAGCGCCGAGCCGCAGTCAGTTCCTGATGGCCCACGTTACCTTGTGCCATTTTGCAGATCACGTATTTCGATTCATGGGGCGGTCTCGGCCGTCGCCGCTTTCGTTGTTCCATTCCCAATTCCGGCCCAGCTTCTTTGGTTGATGTCACCGGATTCCCTATAAAAAGACATCGGCTGTATTCCCTCGATATGCTGGTCAATTCATCCATGTTTTCCCGGTTCATATTCAAAGGGTGATGCGGATACGTTTCCTCGGCAACACCTGTTTATGATGGACAGTTTTTGGTGCCACAGTTTGCTTGTATCCAAAAAAGTATGGCCCTATTGCAACCCGGATGATTTTGTCCCG
>DASZUL010000027.1:0-27051 GCA_035547595.1 Nitrosospira sp. | reverse complement strand
CGAATTACACAGCTATGCGGCGTTCCTGGAATCCCGCCGCTGCTTGAACCATTGCTCCAGCATCAGCAATACCCACACCATGGTTCCGTGATATCCCGCATGCTCGTCCAGGTGATGTCCCAGCAGTTTCTCTATGAAGTCTCCGCGTACGATATTTCGCGAGCGTAAATCACTCAGGCTATCCGCCGCCAGCTCCTGCAAAGGCTTATGATGGCGCAGCCATACTCCGTAAGGCAGGCCGAAGCCATGCTTTTGCTTGGTGATGATGTCATCCGGAAGAAATCCGCGCAGCGCTTCCTTGAAAAAATAACGCAGCTTGGTGCCCTTAAGCTTGAGCTGCGGTTCCAGGCGCAAGGAAAATGCCACCACTTCATCGCTGATGAGCGGGAAAACCGCCTGGATTCCTGCCAATTCACAACCTTTGGCTACTTTAGGCAGGTCGTTATCCGCAAGCGTAAATTTTCTGTCGAAGGCCAGCATCTTGTTTATCAGGCTGCGAGCCCCGTTCTGATGATAGATCTCATCGAGAAGGTCCTCCGGATGATTCAAGCTTATGGCGGATAGAAATTCCGGTGTGAAAACGGCCTCACGGCCATAGCGGCCCAGCAAATTGTATGTTTCGGTGCGAGCAGGCATGGGAATGGAAGCCTGTTCGATATAGCTGCGCGCCTTGCGGATCAGTGGCACTGCGCCGCCCCCCGGTACACCAAAGACAATCGGCTCTATAAGCGCGCTTCGCAAGAGCGAGGGGGCCTGTTCATATAGCGAAAACAAATGTTGCTTGGCATAGCGGACGTTGCCGCCGAATAATTCGTCCCCGCCGTCACCCCCGAGCATTCTGCTCAGGCCGTCGGCTTGAGCCATGCGCGCGCAATAATACGTGGGGATTGCGGAGGAATTGCCGAAAGGCTGGTCGAATACCGCGGCAATCTGGGGAATGGCGGTCACAATGTCATCAGGAGTCACGTAATACTCCTGGTGGCGCGTGGAGAAGTGCCTTGCCGCGATCCGGGCGTACTCCATCTCGTCATAGCCGGAAGCGTCAAAACCGATAGAGTAGGTACGCGCCGGCTGGCCTGTAACCTCCCCCAATACGCCGGCGATAGTCGAGCTGTCCGTACCGCCACTCAGAAAAGCACCGACCTGCTGGCCGTCGACGGCCTGGCGCACGCTCGAATGCAATACCTCAAGAAAATCGTGCTTGAGCTCCTGGAAGGGCCGCCTCTCATTTTCAAGAAAACGCATTTCCCAGTAGCTGCATATTTCAGGTCGTCCATTGCGGTATAGGAGATATTCGCCCGGCAGAAGCCGCTTTTGCGCTTCATAAATCGACTCCGGGCCTGGCACCATGTGAAAATAGACATAGTCGTATATGCTCTGGGAAGATACCCGGCCGTTGGCCGCTGGATGCAGGAGGATGGAATCGGCGGACGAACCAAATATCAGCCGCCTATCGGTAGCATCGAAGGAAATCGGATACGTGCCCATCCTGTCCGTCGCCAGGACCGCTTCGTTGCCATCGTCGCGTTCAAGCAGAATGCATAATGCGAAAGCGCCTCCCAGATCCTTGAAAACCTGCTCACCTTTTGCGCGCCATTGATCTGCCAGAGTCTTCGCCAATCCTGCGGTGCGGGAAAGCTCAGCCAGCCGAGGCTCACGAAATCTCGGCTTTCCCCAGATCGCGACAAGGACCCCGTCCTCCTGATGAATATGGGCATGGTCACGGTCCGCGGAAACCGCAAGACCGCTGTTTTTACCTGTCGAACCGTGAAACACGCTTTTGTCGAAGCGGGCAAGGGGAGCGGCCATTTTCCTGATCAGCTCCCCGTTTTCGGGGAGGGAATCCCCATAGCCTATCCAGCCGCAAAGCCCGCTCAAAATAAATTCCCCGTTTTTTCAACCATGACCTTCACTCTATTCTTGTTTATAAACAATAAACGGCAGTTTGCCGTTAAAAAGAGAACTCGGCCGCCCCATGGGCTCCCATGTCAGACCAGCTATGTCAGACCAGCGCTTCCACGGGGCCGGGATGGCTCAGGAATGCCGTCGGACTGGCCGTAAGCCCATAAGCGCCGGACTGAAAGACGACGATCAGATCGCCATCGTCCGCCTTGGCCATTTCCATTCGGTCCGCCAGCAGATCGAGGGGTGTGCAAAGCGGCCCCACCACCGAAACCGTTTCACGTTCGTTGCCTTTCACCCTGTTTCCGACCGCAACCGGAAAATTCTTGCGGATCACCTGGCCGAAATTTCCTGATGCCGCCAGATGATGATGAAGACCGCCGTCGGTAACCAGAAATACCTGGCCTCGCGACTCTTTTCGTTCCAATACGCGGCATACGTAGATGCCTGCCTCGGCCACCAGGTAGCGTCCCAGTTCGATCACCACGCGAGCCTCCGGCAGACGCCTTTTTACCTCGTGCATGAGGCGTTCCAGATTGTCGCCCACCGGAGCGAGGTCCAGCGCCTGATCCCCAGGAAAATAAGGCACCCCAAAACCCCCGCCGATGTTCAGCAAACGAACCGCTCCTGGCGCGTGCTCAGCCAATGCCATGCCGAGTTGCAAGGTTTTTTCATGCGCTTCCTGGATGGCCGCCACTTTAAGGTTTTGCGAACCGCTGAAGATATGAAAACCCTGGAAGTCGAGGCCAAGCTCGCCGATCCGGGCGAGCATGGCGGGCACGCGCTCCGCATCGACGCCAAATTGCTTGGCGCCTCCACCCATCTTCATGCTGGAGGCTTTCAATTCGAAATCCGGATTTACCCGTACCGCTACCTTGGGGCGAATACCGAGGAGGTTCCCCAGCCCGGCAATACGCTCCATTTCATGCTCTGATTCCATATTGAGGACGATCCCCGCCGCGATAGCGCAGGAAAGTTCCTCGTCCCGCTTTCCCGGGCCGGCAAAGCTGATAAGACCGGGAGACATAGGAGTATCGAGAGCGACCTTCATCTCGGCAAGGGAAGCCACATCGAGGCCATCCACCAGGCTTGCCATATGCTGAACCACTGCAGGCATGGGATTGGCCTTCATCGCATAGTGGAGGTGAATCTCGGCAGGCAGATGCCGGCGCAGCAAAGCAACCCGTTCCGTAATCTTTCCACGATCGTAAGCGTAGAATGGGGTTCTGCCTATCCGTTGAGCCAGTCGCGAAAGCGAAATGCCCCCGATCTGGAGGCAATCGTCAACAATGGGAAACTGGGCCAGCGGAGCGTGCCTGGGAGGAACATTACTCATGCGTCGACCTCCATGAAAGCGCCCTGGAGTTCCTGGGCAAGGGATTTACGGTCGATCTTGCCGTTGGGGTTCCTGGGCAAGCTTCCTTCACGCACGTCGATCCGGCTCGGCAGCATAAAACCAGGAAGCTCGAGTTTGCATGCGGCCATCAATGCTTCGGCATCTAGAAGACTTGTCCCCGCCCTCGGTGTGACGACCAGTACGATGGCCTGACCCAACACCGGATGAGGAATCCCGATCGCGGCGGCCTCGCCCACCAGTTCCGTGGCATATATCACCTCTTCGACCTCGGTTGGACTGACGCGATAGCCCGAAGTCTTGATCATTTCATCCCTGCGGCCGATAAAATACAGGAAGCCCTCTTCGTCCATACGTACGGTATCGCCCGACCAGACCGCCAGTTCGGAAATGGGCAGGCCTGATTGAAGGCAGGAAATAGGCTTGAAGCGCGCTTGCGTTTTTTCCCTGTCATTCCAGTACCCCATGGAAACCAGTGCCCCCCGATGCACCAGTTCCCCTGGTTCTCCGGGTGCGCAAGGCGAGCCATCTTCGCGCAACACGAGCACTTCCGCATTCGGAATCGCCTTGCCTATGGAATCAGGCCTTCTGCCCACTTCTTCGGGAGGGAGATAGGTCGAGCGGAAAGCCTCCGTAAGTCCGTACATGAGAAATACTGCGGCAGTCGAAAGCTTGGCGCGCAGCAATTCCAGGGTTGCGCCAGGCATCGCCCCGCCGGAATTGGTGATATAGCGCAAGGAAAGATCAGCCGGCCAATTCAGCTGCGCAAGCTGAATCCACAGCGGAGGCACGGCGGCCAGCCCCGTGATGCTTTCCTTTTCAACGGCGACGATGATGTCGCGCGGAAGCAGATGGTTCATCAGCACATTGGTGGCGCCCACGTGAAATGCGGTAGTGAGCTGGCTGAGCCCGTAGTCGAAGCTGAGCGGCAATACCGAAAGAATGCGGTCATCGGGGGTATTCTTCAGGTATTGGGCAACGCTCATGGCTCCCGCCACCAGGTTGCGATGGGAAAGGACCACGCCTTTGGGTTTCCCGGTACTGCCCGAAGTGTAAAGAATGGCAGCCATATCGCCATCGATGCTGCGGTGGGGCCCGGCCCTGCCGCCCGCGAGCGCCTGCCTCCACGACACGATGTCCGGCCCGGAGGGGCTGCGGCTTATCTCTTCGGAATTCACCACGATGACTGCGTGGAGATCATGGCACTGAGGCAAAACGGGGGCCAGGAGTTGCAACCGCTCGCGGGAAGTCACCAGGATCCTCACGTTACAGTCGCGAAGAATGTAAACCACCTGCTCCGGTTTGAGGAGTGGATTGACGGGAACAAAAACACCTCCGGCGGCGGCTGCGGCAAACAATGAAATCACCGCCTCCTGGCGTTTCTCCAGGTAGACAGCGACACGCTCGGTTCGACCTAGCCCCAGCGCGAGCAGGGCGTCACGCGTCCTTTCCATCTCCAACGCCAATGTCTCGTATGTCAGCCGTTTTCCCTGATATATCAGGGCTTCTTTTCCGGGAGAGCGTTCCGCCGACCTGGAAATAAGCTCATGGACAAGATTTACCATTGAAGTAGCCTTCCAATGCAATAATGAGTCGTCTGAAAAAATGGCCCGGAAACTTCATTTCAGCCCATGCCGGTTCATCAGATCGTAAATGGTGGGGCGGCTCACGCCGAGCAGCTCCGCCGCTTTGACAACGTTTCCGTCCACGCGGGCCAGGGCCTTCATGAGCGCATCGCACTCCGCCTTGTCCCGTATCTGGCGGAGGTTGATGGGATCGGCAAGCGCAGCGGTGGATTGCAGACCAAGATCTTCGGCGGTGATCAGGGGACCATCCGCCATGATGACTGCGCGTTTGATGCAGTTCTCCATTTCCCGCACGTTGCCGGGCCAGGGATGGCCTTCGATCGCGGCAATTGCCTCCTGGCTGAAATTCAGGGAGGAGCGTTTTTCCTGGGCACAAAATTTGTTTTTGAAGTGATGCGCCAGCAGGGCAGCATCCCCGATCCGCTCCCGCAAGGGGGGAATCGTGATGACAATCTCACTGAGCCGATAATAGAGGTCCTCGCGAAACCGCCCTTCCTCGATCAACTTCTTCAGATTCTGATGAGTCGCACATACGATACGGACATCCACCGGTATTTCCTTGCGTCCTCCGATACGCTCGATAACTCTTTCCTGCAGGAATCGGAGCAATTTCGCCTGTAATGCCATGGGCAAATCGCCTACCTCATCAAGAAAAAAGGTACCCTCATCGGCAAGCTCGATTTTACCCAGCGTCTGCTTCGCCGCGCCGGTGTACGCGCCTTTCTCATACCCGAACAGTTCGCTTTCCAGCAAGGATTCGGGAATGGCAGCGCAATTGATGGCCATGAAACGCTTCCCCTGCCTGGTACTCGACTGATGCAATGCCCGAGCCAGAATTTCCTTGCCTGTACCGCTTTCCCCGAGCAGCATCACGGTGGCATCGGATGGCGCCACCTTTTCGACGCTGCGGCACACCTTGAGCAGTGCAGGGTCGCGGGTAATGATGCCTGTAATGAGCGAGTATGCCTGAGTTTGCAATAGGCGGCGGTTCTCCTGCTGCAAGGCATAAACGTAAAACGCCCTTTCCACGACCAGGCTCAGCATGTCGGAGTCGAAGGGCTTTTGATGAAAGTCGTACGCACCTAAACCGATAGCCTTCAATGCGTTCCCATGGTCTTGATTCCCTGTAAGAACTATCAGCTTAGTATCCGGCGCGAGCTCAAGTATCTGCTCCAGTGTTGCAAGTCCCTCCGAAGCCCCATCGGGATCGGGAGGAAGCCCCAGATCCATGGTAACAACGGCTGGCTCATGACGTCGGACTTGAGAAAGCGCGCTTTCACGGTCCGCCGCCACCAGCACCTCATAGGCATCAAAGCTCCAGCGCAGTTGCTTTTGCAACCCCGGATCGTCTTCGATCACCAACAGCTTCCTTTTCTCCTGATTCACTTCCACTCCTCTCATATAACCCTTAAATAATCAAGCCAGGAAAAGCCACAAGAATTCAAGTTACCTGCAAAGCTTGCGTGAATGGCCATCGTCTCCGATACACCTTTTCATTTCATATGCACTGCTTTTACGGCACGCTGCTCAGTATAGAGAGGCAAGGCCACGCGAAAAACCGTGCCGCTCAGGACGTTGCTGGTAACCTCCAGCTTACCTCCCAGCTCGGAGACATATTCCTTGCTTTCGAATACGCCTATGCCCATGCCCGCCGACTTGGTGGATTCAAAAGGTCTGAAAAGCCTCTCGCGGATAAATTCTTCGCTCATGCCATGACCGGTATCTTTTATTTCCACCATCGCAAAGCCTCTCTCTTTTTTCAATAGCACTTTTACCTGGCCTGTCCGGGCGGTCGCCTCGATCGCGTTCTGGATGAGATGTCCCACGACTCTTTCCAGTCGCACCGGATTGGCGTAGACGGTCACGCCGGCATCTTCTATTTCAAGCACCGGCTTCGGCTCGGTGACGGATTTGCTCTTTACCGCCTCTTGCAATAGTGGCGCCAGAAGAAGAGGTGCGGGCTTCTCCGACGAACCGCCGCTCCGCAATTTCTCGAGTATCCGTTTCATTTTTTGAACGGAAAGATAGACGGTCTCGACCATATCTTCCTGGAACTCCGGATTTTTTTTATGCTTCTCGGCATTGGACAACAGAAGGGACAACTGGGAAATCAGATTTTTCAAGTCATGGACAACGAATGTCGACATGCGATTGAAGGACTCAAACTGACGCGCCACCAGAAGGGCATTGGCTGCTTCGTTTTGCGCAAGGTAACTTGCTGCCTGGTTTCCGGCAACCTTGAGCAGATCGCTGACCTCCCAGTTCAGCTTCACCTTGCTCCTCGGTTGCACCAGGACCACAAAGCCAAAAAGGTCCCGGTGCTGAATCAGCGGTATTACCAGCCAGGCCTTGGAAAGGTCCTGCAGCCAGGAGGGCAGGGTAAGCCCATCATATTTTTCGGGAATGGCCGCGTATTCCTGTAACTCGATAATCCATTCCTTCTGGCGCAGAAATTGGCAAAACGCACTTTCCCCGGGCTCTAACCCGCCCGAAACCGGCATATTCCATTGTGTGGCAGGCTCGAAATTGCCGGACTCCTGCCTGATCCATAACCCGCCGCCGGGACTTTCGACCAATTGTGCCAGGGCCTGGATGGCACGCTCCCCCAGTGCATGCTCTCCCTCCGACAACGTTCGGGTAAAACGCAGCCATTCCTCGCGATAGTCGTAGTTGTAGCTGAAAAAGTGCTTGCTGATGAAAACCTTGAGCCACGAACGCAGGGTTCCCGAAAAAAATACCGCCAGCAGCAGAACCAGGGCGCCGAACAGGAATGTCACCTGCATGATGGTGCCCCAGCTTCCACCGAAGAAACGGAGGTAGTAGCCGGCAGCGGCCATCGCCAACAGGTACGCGGCAGCGCCGAATAACGCCACGGAGTAGAACACGATGCGGCGCGAGACGGTAATACCCAGAGACCACTGGGGATTTCGCGCAGCCGACACGGCTACCAGCGGGACCACCAGGGCGTTGACGATGCCGCGCGCAGCCCAGATTTCGGTATTGATGAACCTGAACAGCAACGCATCGCTATATAAATAGAAATCGTATGCAAAAATACCGCCTATACCGAGGCATGCGAGCTTTATTCCCCACCGCTGCTTTGCTGGCGTATTCCGGTATAGCTGCTCCACCAGGATCATGCCGAGAATTGCCATCACGACACCGCCGGTAATGCTATTGAGCACCTCGCCCGGCCGGCGTGTTGGCGCGTAAAAACCCGCGTTGGCGTATATAGCCAGGGCCAGGCATGAAACGTATAGCGCTACTATGGCTACTACAGCCGGCCTCAGCTTGCGGGAATCGGCAGGCTTCGACTGATGGTAGGGTCCCAGCAACACGAGAAGAAAAGCCGACCAGCCCGCGTTTCTGAGGATTTCGAGGATATCCGGAAGAATCCCGAGAGAAACGGTCTGGGTGGTCTGGAAAGCGAGCGTAGCCGCCCATGCGACTGAAAGAAGGCACGCGACCGGCAGCACTATTCCATGCATGCGGCCACGCCAGCTTGTCAGCAGCAAAACCGCCAGAAACAAATACGCCACTGCCGCTATGGTGTAGCTGGCCATCGCGATATTGATCAGCATGGCTTGCCGCCGGAAATCATCTCCCGCCCTTGCCTAGCACAACCACTTCAACAGTATCTATGAGGATGATGACATCAAGAAACAAGCTATGGTTCTTGACGTAGTACAAGTCGTACTGCAGCTTTTCGACCGCATCCTCCACCGAGGACCCATAGCCATAGCGAACCTGGGCCCATCCGGTTATTCCCGGCTTGATGCTGTGCCTGACGTTGTAATAAGGGATCTGGGCGCAAAGCTGATCTACAAAATAGGGTCTTTCCGGCCGGGGTCCGACAAAGCTCATCTCGCCGTTCAGTACGTTGAATATCTGGGGAAGCTCATCGATTCGCAACTTCCTGATGATTCGGCCCACCCGTGTTATCCGCGGATCATCCGTTGTTGCCCACTGCGGTCTTCCACTTTTCTCGGCATCACTTCCCATGCTGCGGAACTTCAGGACCATGAACGTTCTTCCGCCTTTTCCGACCCGCTCCTGCCGGTAGAAGATAGGTCCCCGATCCTCGGAAAAAATACACAGAGCCGTAACCAGCATTACGGGCAGCGTGGCAATCAGGAGGATTCCGCTGGCCGCCAGGTCGAAAGCCCGCTTTATTCCGGACCTCAGGAGACTCTGATCGAATCCGCCGCCAAAAATCAGCCAACTCGGATAAAGGGAATTGACCCGGATCTGGCCCCGTTCGCGCTCGAAAAAAGCGGCTGCATCGGTCACCTTGATTCCGTTCAGCTTGCATTCCAGTAAATCCTGGATGGGAAACGATCCACCCCGGCGTTCCTGCATCGCAATAATGATTTCCCGGACACCATGCAGATTAACGAGGGTCATCAGCGAATACCCTTTGGGTAGGACGGCGGATGGCGACACCTTCAGCTCTTCGTCCGCCAACGGTACAAATCCCACTATTTTGAATCCCCTGCCGCGCGGGTCATTTTTAACTTGCTCGATGAATTCCCTCGCCTTTTCCCCGATACCCAGAACTATCGCCTGCGATTCCAGGATCCCCAGCCTGGACCACTTCAGGAAAGCGGCGCGCGTCGCCAGAATAGCCGCCAAAGCAAGGATCATCACGAGCCCCAGGATCCCCCGTCCCAGATAAAGATCCGGCAGGATATAAAAAACCAGGGTTACGATCGCGAACCCCAGCGCCATGGAGGGCATGAGGCGAAAAAACGTATCCTTGAGATCCACGCGGGAATCCAGCTGATACATTCCCATCGCAGCCATGCTCACCACCATGACAAAGGTAAAGGTACTCGCTTCCGGAAATAAGGAAGAGAAGGAAAAAGGGAACGGCTCGGCCTGACCGAAAAAACGGATGCCCGCTCCAAAATAGACCATGACCATCAATACGAAGATCTCCGTACCGATGAGCAAGACGGTGGTCCTGGAAATATAATGATTGTAGATACGAAGCAATTTGACCTCTCGGCTGCGCCAAGTAAAAAAGGCGCTCCCCTCTTCACAAGGCTGCATTACATATCAATCTGCCTGACTGTTATTACGCGCTGTCGACACGCACGCAAAAGCCGGCTACCACCTGCAGATTGCCGATTCCCCATTTGATGCTACGGGATTGGACTCGCCAACACCTCGTTATCGCGCCGCCCCCGTGAAGAGCATGACTGTCAGAATCAGTACAGGTGAATTCCAAAAGCTCATCTTTATTGCTCGGGCTATCGCTCCTGTTGCATAGGAGCCCGCACGATTCCGGCTTGCGCCGGTATTGCATGGCTTTTTGTAACTCGTTATTTATGAAACAAATATTGTATTAGGACGAGACTTCCGGTGAATAGCTGTCGTCCGGCCAGCCAAGAGCTGTCAGATTTCTTTACTGCATGATAGCAATTTTGTGGGTAAGAACAATTGGACCTTGGTACGCAAATAAACCGAGGTGGAATTTTAGCCGACATTTTCCCATATGGCAGGTGCCTGAGCAGCAGGATGCGGCAGGTTAGAAGTTACCGGCAGAGAGGAATAAGCGATGCAAAAGAAAGATCGAAATGCCAATTCCAGATTCGCTCGTAAATGGCCTGTGGAATGCAGAAAGCCCTACGGACGATGGCGGGATGGAGCAGTCCCGGATAAGCCACGAACTCAGGAAAGTCCGTGGGGCCGCTGGATGGGATGCCGAATAAAGAAGAAGAGTGGAATCAATGCCCTAGGCGGGTAGAACCATGCAGAGGCATGGATCCTTTCACGATCAATGCGAGCTTGAGCCTGTCCGCAACATCCAGTTTCCGGAAAACCTCGGTCAGGTGAGCTTTCACAGTTCGTTCCGTTATATCCAGCCGACGCGCAATTTGCTTATTGCTTTCTCCATTGCCAACGAGCGTGGCGATTTCATATTCCCTGCGAGTGAGATTGGCGAGCAGTTCCCCGACAGCCTGTTTGATCTTGTTCTTTTCCTGCGTAATCATCACAAGCTCATTCAGAAGATGCCAGCTCAGCGTGCGCCGGATCCACAACTCGCCCTGCTGAACAGCCTGAACTACGTTTTGCAATTGCTCTGACTCGATATCACTCTTGCAACAACCTCTCACACCGGTCCTGAAAAGGCTCCATTCAATCTCGTCTGAAAGCGCGCCGCTTAAAATAATCACCCTGGTTTCGGGGTTCAATTTCATCAATCCAAGGATTCCGTTCGGCCCATCCAGTTTGGGCAAATCAAGATCGAGCAGAAGGATTACGGGTTTGATCCGCACCAACTCGCCGCGCAGAGAGTCGAGATTGGTCGAGCAGAATATGGGAGCCAGGCCGCGTATTCCCTGTTCCCAGCGGGACAAGTTATCCTGAGAAGAACTGGCGAGCAAGATCAAGGCTTTTCCCCAATGTATTCGTTGAAATTAATGCAATACCTTATCCATGATTTTACTCAACATTTTACGAGTGACCCAGATCTCGCCGCGATCGATTACATGCACGGCCTTCAGAAAATAACATGGATCCGCCTCATGGCTCAAACAGCCACGGGCGCCATAAGCCAGGGCCTGGATTATCTGTTCGTCCTGGGCAGTTCTGTCAGTCAGCAAGACCACCAGCGTTTCCGGGCATACCCGGTGCAGCGCATCCAGCAATGCGAAGTCCCCGATTATTGACTGGTCGAGGTTCATAAAAAGAATGCGGGGCTTCAGTTGCGCAATTTTTGCAACAATTTCTTCCATTGAGCCGCTTTCATAGTCCTGGAATTCACCATCGGTTGGTGCATTGTCCCCAGGTGCCATGATATCGGTCAAAACAGTGATACCTTCCCCACCCTGCAGGGATTGCTCCAACTTTGTGCGCCTGCCCGCATCCATATCGGCTATTGCCACAGTTACTGTTTCCATCGCTTACCCTCCCCGTCATGCATCCCTGCAATCATAACTTGATGAATCAACTCATCCACTTTACAACCACTCGCCTTCGATTGTTTCATACCTCATCAAAGACCTCAATTACAAGGTCTACTATTATCATAGCGGAATGAAACGGGTATATCTTGAACAGATCTTATCTGACTACTGACCCTGCAAACACGCGGCCCCGCATAGGCGCCATGCAAGCAAGGTGTACTCAGCGGGGGTTTAGCGTTTCCTCAATATTTGCGTCCTAGCAGTTCGCGAATATAGTTCCCGGGAATAGCATAAGTGATGCCGCTGGGATTGCTGAGAGCGGCCTCTTTTTTCCCCTTTACAAATACCATATTGATCACTCCATACACAAGCCCGTTTTCAGGGTCGTAGAGCGGGCTTCCGCTATTTCCCGGATAAGCCGTGCCATCAAGCTGAAACACAGCGTAGGCCGATCTCTGCAATTGACCGATCATTTTTGCATCGAGCTGGCGCGAGTTACGCGCGGGCAGCACGATCGGGGTAATCGACGAGACCATGGCACGATGGGTTACGGGATAAAGGCCCAAAATCATCCCGATAGGAAAACCGGTAAATGCCAGCGTCTGTCCTTCCCGGACCTTGTCGGCGTCTCCCAGTTCCATGGAAGGCAAAGCAGGTCCGGTAATTTTCAACAGGGCGAGATCATGCTCCTTGTCGATAGCGGCGATGGTCGCCGCCCGGAACTCCGCCTGCTTGCCCTTTCCGGTAATGACCGTATACGCCTCTTTGTTGGCGACATCCAGCACTTCAGGAACAACATGGGCGTTGGTTATAACATGCAATCCATCGTCGATTACGAAACCGGTACCAAGAAAGTTGACAGGCGGAGAGCGCGTCTTTTGCACCGTTCCTATTCCGACTATCGAAGGCTTTACGTTTTCGATAGTCCTGACGAGGTCGCTCGCCCACGTGTGCGACATGAACACGAACCCCTGAATGGCGAAGCTTGCGACACAGCCAAGCAACAAGGTTCGAAAAGTACAGCACATGCCCATCATCGATTTCCCATAGCGGGACACCATGCCTCAACCGTAATCAAGGCATTCCCCCTCTTTGTATCACCTTCCGCCTCTATATACCTGTTTCTTTTTATTGCCAGTTCGCGCGGCGTTAGCGGCAGCCTTCCATCTTGTAGATGAAATAGCCATCCTTGTTGATGGCTTCGGCAACATTATTGGGCGCGCTCTGGCTGTGGCAGAAATTGCATTCCCTGCTGGTTACGACCGCATCCGCTTCTCCGATTGATGAAAGCCACTGCTTGGCATATTCGATCGCTTTTTTATCATCCTTGACCGAGGTGAATACGTCGAAGTGCATAGTGTGACCATCCTTGGCTTTAACATAAGTGTCATATACATGAATTTCCATAACTGCTCCTCGTAATTAGCGGCCGGGGAACCCCCAAAGCGCATTGACGCATCAACAATTGTCTCCAACCGGAGACAGCTCAGCACATAGACTATCACGGCAGCAAAAAAAGTGGAATGCGAAGACATGGGCAAGATCCGGCCGCAATTGCGGGATGAAAAATAGATGAGTTCGCACAACCCGATAACCGCCCCGGCGCTGGTTTAATCCTATAGTCCAACCTTACCATGCTTGTCACACAATGGTCACAAAACTGCAATCAAACAGACATTTTACCGCCGTATTCTCGCATCAGTTCCCAAATAGACGAGAGGCGATTATGGTTATTAGAGCATCCAGGATTGCTCTGGCAGTGACGGCCGTGCTGGGTGCCGGCGCATCATCCACAGCGGCCGCCATCGATCTGTATGTGGACACGAAGACCGAGCAAATCTATGCAAAACCCGGTCCCGGTCGTGTACATATAGGCTCTTTCGTGAGGGAGGATATCCCGGCCAAAACTACAGACAGGGCTGCCTCCAGAGCCCCGGCTATGGCAGCGGACAAGAAATCCGGAACTACCGAAGAGGGGGTGGAAAGTGCTGCCGCACAAACAGAGGGAGTCGATCTGGCGGCAATGCGAAAGGACATGGAGTTGAAAGCCAAGATGCGGGAAGCGCGCCTCGTCAGCGAAATCTCCTCGCTTGACGAACGGGTCAAGGATGCCGAGAAGGTCCACGTCGATTTTCATGAAGGCGCCCCCCATTTTGCCAGCAAGGACGGCAATTTTACGTTTGCGGTAAATGGTCGCATTCAGGCGGGCTCACAATACAACTTCCTAAATGATGTATTACCGGCTACCGGCAGCAATCTACCCAACGAATTGAATAGCGGCATGACTATCCGCCGTGCGCGCCTGGGTGTCGAAGGCACTTTTTTCAAAATATGGGATTACAAATTCGAGTTCGACTTCACTCGAGGCAATGGCTCGCTCGCATCCGGAGTTACCGATGCTTTCGTACGCATGAATGTGACCAAACCCTTTTCTCTGAAAATCGGCTCGTTCAAGGAGCCGTTCAGCCTGGAAGAAGCCGCCAGCAACCGCTTTCTCACATTCATCGAACGTCATATGGCGGTCAACTCATTCATAGATAACGTCAATACGTATAAGACCGGTATAGGTGCGAACTACGCGGTTCCGCGCTTTCAATTCGGTGTCGCTTTTCAAACCGAGCCTGTGGGAGCCTGGTCTGCTGCCTCTACCTCCGTTAATGCCGCCGGTAATAACAGCCGCAATAATGGCTCCGGTGATACCGGATGGGAAGGAATCGGCCGGATCACGGGAAGACCGTGGATGGAAAGCGAAACGAAGTTCCTGCACGTAGGGGTTTCAGCCGGGCATACCGCCGTAAATACCCAATACCAGGCCAATGGAACGATCAATGTCGGGCCGAACCAGACGGGGGGTGGCGGCGGAATGGCATTCTTTGCCTTTCCCGGCACCAATGTCGATCGTACCAACGTGCTGAATACCGGCAACTTGAGCATAGGAAACCGAGGTGCGCCCGGCTCGCGTCGCATAGACAGCTACGACCGCTTTGGTGCGGAAGGCTGGCTGGTGCATGGCCCGTTCTCGTTGCAGGGGGAATACCTGCGAACCAATATAAATGGCCTGGGTTATGACGGAGAGCATTTTACCGGCTATTACGGCTTCGCCAGCTACTTCTTGACCGGCGAATCCAAGGCATATCATGTCAGAAACGGCGCGGCCAACCGCATAAAACCGAAGCAGAATTTTCAATGGAGCGGTTCAGGCTGGGGAGCATGGGAAATTGCTGGCGGCTATGATTACCTCAATCTGAACAGCGGGGTGATAAGAGGCGGAAAGATGGATATGGTCAGGTTCGCCCTGAACTGGTATCCCCATACCCATGTAAAGATACAAAACAATATTACTTACGTTCTGAACGTCGATACCAGCGGATCGCCGATTCCTCGCACCGCAGGCTTCAATAACGCCGACCTCGCCTCCTTCCTGTCACAGGTCCAGGTGGACTTTTAAGGCCGAGATCCAGTTCTCAAGTCCCGCTTGCTCCAAATTGCAGGCCCCGGGTTTCCGAACCGCATCGGAAACCCGGACTGATCCATGATGCCGGGCTCACCTCAGCGAAAATTCCGCATGGCTGACGGATTTCTTGCTGTCCGCGTCCGCCTCGACTTTTGGCTCCAGTACAAACACGCGATCGCCCGGGACAGCACCCTGCCCAACCAGCCAGTCGCGTGCGGCCACGGCACGGCGCTCGGCAAGATCCCGCATTTCGCTGTCGCCGGCATTGATATTGGCCAGCATGAGCTGCTCCATCTCCGGGACGGGCAGGCTCTTGGTCAGGCCCACCACGTTTTTTGGCTTGGCAAACTTTTCTTCTTTATAGGCAAGCGTCAGGTACTTTTCGTATTCCTCCGGCTTCAGCTCGACATCATCCACCGAACCGGCTTCCACTCCCTTTTTCACGCTTTCCAGTAGTTTCTGGGTTTTGACCTTGCGCTCGAGTATGGCGCGCTTCAGGGCTTCCGGGTCATGCTCCGGATCAGCTCTTCCCGTGATCTCCAGCTTGAGGGTCGGCCGGTCTATCAAAGCCTTGGATAATGTTTGAAGGCGTTTTTCGGCTTCGGGCGAAATCTTTGCGTCACCGGCTAAAAAATCTACCTGCGACAACTCTTCACCACCCCCCAGCAATGAACCAAGCAGGGCGAAGGGCGCAGTCGCCGCCTTGGTGAGCAGATTGAGTATGACCTTGACGATCAGTCCCCCGATGCTGAACTGCGGATCGTTGATGGAGCCGCTGATCGGCAGGTGGACGTCGATCTCGCCACGCCGGTTGGTAAGCAACGACAAGGCGAGGTTTACCGGTATCGATAGCGCATCCGGACTTTCGACTTTTTCTCCCAAGGTCAACTGGTCGAGGAAAACGTTGTTCTCAGCCGTCAATTCTCCTTTTTCGACATGATAATGGATATCAACCGACAGCTTGCCTTTCTCGATGGCATAACCAATATACTTGCCGGAATAAGGGCTGAAGGTGGGCATGTCGATGCCCTTCGCCGATGCGGTAATGTCGAGATAGAGCTCTTTCCCCATGGTATCGACCTTGCCATCGATTTTCAGCGGAGCGGTTTTGTCCACCATCCCGCGAATATCTATTTCCCCCGGTTTCTTTGGATCCAGCGGGCCTATGCGCCCGGCAAGGCCGGTCAGGTTTGCCCGATAGTTGGGCTTGATGAATCGATCGTTGAAATTGACATTCCCCCCCTGCAGCACGACGCGGGCAATGCGAACCGGTTGGGGTTTGCCCGCCTGCTGGGAGGGAGGCTGAGAGGAGGCCCCGGCTGCTGGCGGCGCAGTGGCTGCGGTTTTTTCCCCGGACGCCGCCGGTGCAGCCGATACGGTACCTGGAGAAGGTGCATCCTTATCCTGCTTGACGATATATTTCAGGTTGAGCTGTCCCTCGGGAGAGAGCACGACAAACGCAAAGAAATCGGCAATTGCGATCGAACTGATATCCACTCTCAGCGGCTCGTTGATAAACTCGATGCCACTGACATCAAGACTCCGCCAGCGCAGAAGATCCGACGCGCTGGTCTTGTCGATGACATTGAAATTGGTAAACCGGCTCTCACCGTTCACCGCTACCTTCAAAGGCGTCCCGTCTGCCTTGACGTTACCCTTGAAGGATGCCGCCCCTCGCGTCAGCAAGACGTTCAATCGATCGCCGGCCCAGCCTTGCAAGGCGACGAGATCGATATCCTTTGCGTTAACGGCGAGATCGACAGCAAGTGGCGCCCAGCCCAGGGTACCCTCTGTTTCGAGGCTTCCTTTTTGATTCACGGCTGCCTTTAGAACCAGGTTGAGCGGGGCTGCGCCGGTGAGGTCGATATCGTTTACCGTCAGATCCAGCGGATCGACCACCATGGGAGCGACACTTGTCAATGTCGCATCCTCGTAGCGTAAAGCCGCCGCCGCCAGCTTCAGGCTGCCGAGCCGTGTCGCCCATGGCTTACCGGATTCCGCTTTCGCTGGGGCAGCCTCCGCCTTGGCCGGGGCAGCCTCCGGTTCCTCCAGCGTTTTAGCCGGCGATGGCGCAAAAAGTTTGGCAATATCGATTCGCCCATCCGTTTCGCGGCGCATCGATGCCTTGAATCCGTCGAGCATCACCGTACCAATGGTGGCACTTCGCTGCTTCGGATCAACCGCAATTTTATCCACTCCCAGCTTTGGCAGATGGAGTACCGGTTCCGATTCGGTCTCGCGTACCAATGCGAGATTGCTCAGCGTCAATCCCGCGCGAGATGGCTTCTGGTCACTTAAATTGACTTCAGCCAGTTTGACGTCGAGCCGATCGAATTTCGCGGTATAAGGCACCTCTACCGCCCGGTTCTCCACTTGCAATTCGCGTAACGCAGTAGTGCCCGTCAAGGCCATACTTGGCGGTTCCCCATCAACCTGGGTAAAGACCAGGGACAAGTCGCTGTCGAAGCGCCCGGAACGCAGCCGGATGCCGACCGGAATAGGTGAATACTCGTCTATCCGGGTCAGGTCGATATCGTTCAGCTTGAGCTCTAGCGCAGCTTCCCGATTCCGCGTAAAAGGACGCACCTTACCGTTAAGATCTAGCGCCGCGCCGTTCACCTTGGCGCTGAAATGCGGCTGCACCCAGGTTTCCTGGTCGTTTTCGAAGTTGGCGACGAAGGGCACTCCGAGGCGGATGTCGGAAATCTCCTGCTGACTCTTCTTGAGCCGGTCGAGGAATTCGAAACGGCCGCCGGAAATCGTAATGTTGCTCACGGAAAACAAGGACTTTTTCCCGTCGTCCGGTTTCTCGGGACGGTTCAGAAGTTCTTCCACCAGGTCGGTGATGTTGAAGCGCTGCTCGCCTTCGCGTACCAGGCGAATAGCAGGCTCCCTTATCGATATGGCGCTGATCACCGGCGCGCGCTTGAAAATCGATGCGCTGCTCAGGTCGGTATACAGCTCGCCGACAGAAAACAGCGCTTTGTCCGCATCCGCACTGTCCGGTCTCTCACCTATGCGGAACCCGCGAACAGTCAGTTCCAGGGTGAAGGGTTGAATTTCGATTGACTGAACGGTAACAGGCCGATGCAACGTCTCCGACAGTAATGTTTCCACCTTGCCCTTTGCATATCCCGGCAGCCAGAAATAGCCCAGCAGGCCGAAAAGGGCGATGAATCCCGCGAGAATGCCGAGCGCGGCCAGCAGACGCTGGCGAGTATTCATTCGGCGGAAAAATGATACCGGGGACATGATCTCGACTTAACTCCTGCCGTGATTTCGGAATGAGGGTACCTATCGGTGCCGCACGGCGAGGACATTATCGCAGTGCTTGGCGACTCCTTATGACTCCAGACTCTACGCTCAGCAATAGGACTGGTCAATATGGACGGGGACTCCCCATAAATCAGTCCGGGCGCCGATGGCGCGACGGAGGAACGAACTTGAAGGTAGCAGCCACCAGGATCGCAAACATCAGATAAAGCACGGTCAGCACGCCTTCGGGAACATCATAGAAGAGAATGCGATGCAGCCAGCGCTGGATGAAGCTGGCATCCGTTGGCACACGCCGCAGCGAATTCTCCAGCAGCGTCAGGGGGCATACCATACCGGCGAGCGATTCGAGGGCTACGAACAGGATAGCACCGAGATGAATCAGCCTGAACCGGATATTGCGCACAAAGACCCATCCCAGGCGCGCGCCGATCCAGATGAGCGGCACGCTTCCGACGACGAACAGCACGAATAGAAAATGGATGATGAGTATGATGTCGGCAAGCAGCATGAGCTCCCCGGGTCTCGTCCCTCATATCGTTGGACAGCGGAAAAACCGGACGTTGCATGCCGCTGGATCGGTCCGGGCAGGAATGATACCGCGGGATGCTGGAACCGATGTTCCGCCCGTTCCCAAGGGATTTTCCGGCATGAATCTTTCCGCGGGAAAATAAAAGAATATCCATATTCTATTCCGTTATTTCGGGATGTCCCAACTTGCCGGTATAGTTTGCCCCGCAAAGAGCGGGTAAACAAATATGAAAATTCGTAATCTGGACCTGACACAAAACCCGATCAACGCAGAACACCAGGAACTGGGGCTTCCGCCTGTCGAAGAACCCGTATCCCACCCCGGCACCCACCCACTGTTGCACGCTGCCATGTGGTTTGCCACCCTGGTTCTGATTGTCCTGGTCCTGTTTCTCGCGGCCCGTTTCTTTTTATCGAATAACTGGTCCGGCAGCTGGCAGATCATTGGAGAGACGCTCAGCGGAAAGACATTCTGGAGTGCGGTTCTGGTAGGATTCCTTGCCCAGGTGGTGGACGGCGCATTGGGCATGGCCTATGGAGTTACCGCCACAACCTTTCTGCTGGCAACCGGCGCCAGCCCGGGTGCGGCAAGCGCCAGCGTGCATATCGCGGAGATTTTCACCACAGGCGTGTCCGGCATCTCACACGCCAAGTTCGGCAACGTCAACAAGGATCTGTTTGTCAGACTGCTTGTGCCGGGCATCCTGGGGGGCATACTGGGCGCCGTTCTGGTGACGCAAGTCGACGGCGCAGCATTCAAACCCTATATATCCGCCTATCTTTTGATGCTGGGAATTTACATCCTCAGCAAAGCCTTCCGTCCTCTCCGCCTTCGGAAAAATGCACCCCAACATGTCGGGAAGCTCGCGCTGTTCGGCGGGTTTGTCGACGCAGCCGGGGGGGGTGGCTGGGGACCGGTGGTGACCTCGACCCTCGTCGGATCGGGTAACGATCCCCGCACGACGATCGGCTCGGTCAATTTCGCCGAGTTCTTCCTGACGCTTGCGGGCGCGACGGTTTTTACCCTGCTGATGGAAACCAATACGTGGCCCATTATCGTGGGGCTGGTCTTCGGCGGTTTGTTCGCGGCGCCCTTTGCCGCGGTGCTGTGCAAGAAACTGCATGCCAGGACCTTGCTCATACTGGTGGGAATGCTCATCACCCTCATCAGCCTCTACAATCTATACCGCGCCATCGGAGTATAGATATCCTTAGTTTTATTCCGTAGTCTTATTCCTTCCGCATTAAATCCCTTCCATAGCACTTGGTATTTTGCTCTAATCCAATCCCCTATATTGGATATGGTTAACATTTCACCCAATAAATCCTGCTCCTGATAAGGCGATTAATAATCTGATAACTATTTAACATTTCTTCAAAATTCATTTTAGTATCAGCCTCTCTTCACAAACTTTACACGTTTTCACGATAAATCATTCACATATGTTATGCTCACTTGCCGCGAGTCATTAAATCCCAGACTATAAGTATAGTATTGAGATTCCTCAAGCCGGTGGATAGCGGTTTACCAGCGAGTGGCAATAGGGAAAATGGCTGATGAGCAAGACTATGGGATCACTATAAATACGAAACAAAAAACGAAAGTCATACGGCCCGGGTGAAGCCGCCTCCAGCCGATACCGGAACGTTGTTTAACCATTAAGGGGAATAATTCATGCTGAAAAAAAACATTGCCATTGCATTACTGGCGCTACTTGGCGTGGCGCTTTCGGTGCCGGCCACGGCCCAGCAGTTCGCCGATGACGCAACCGACTTTCAGACGTGGGGAAATATCACCGCAACGGGGAATTTCGGCTTTATCAACCCGGACAATAAATTCTTGTCCAAACTGAAATGGTGGGCAGAAGGCCAAGGACGTTTCGGCGACAATTCATCGAAATTTTCCCAAGCCATCGTGCGTCCTGGTGTCGGTTACCAGCTTACGCCGACCACCAGCATATGGGTAGGATACGCCTGGACACCGACCACGACTCCTTTTGTCAGGAACACGTACGATGAGCACCGCGTCTGGCAACAAGTTCTGTGGCGGGATAAATTCTCCTGGGGATCTCTTACCGCCCGCGGCCGTCTGGAGGAACGTTTTGTTCCCAACCATATAGGGACAGCGTCCAACCCAGGGGATCCATCGCCGGCAAATTCGACGATGGCTGCACGTTATCGGCAATTGATAAAAGCATCGATTCCGCTCTCATTTGCGCCGGGCTTCAGCTACATCATCCAGGATGAAGCTTTCGTGAGCCTTAACGATACTGATTGGGTTCCGAGAAGAGGGTTCGATCAAAACCGCTTCTTTACGGGGCTTGGTTATGCCTTTACTCCGCAAATTACAGGCGAGGTGGGCTATATGAATCAATATATCATCCGCCGCGGCGCAAACCTGATGGACCACATATTGTCCGTCAATCTGTTTCTGAACTACTGAACCGATTACTTAACTCGGCACCGCCATGGAAGCGACTATCCAAAGTCGCTTCCATGGCCCAATAAATAGCGTTTCCGTCATGCTCGGCAGCATGCCCCAGGGGTTGAATCCCCTTCCATTCCTTGATATGGCCAAAGCCGTTGCGGGAAAATAGATACCCAGCCTTACATTCCTTTTCGGATTTAACCCTTTCTCCAGCGGGAGCAAGATCGGTCTTCATGCAAGTCACCATGCTTCCCGTCCTTCTGGCATCCCTGCTCATGCCGCTGGCAATTCCCCATGTAAATGCCGCCAGCTTGCCTGATCGGAATGACTCCGCCAGCGACGCCGGCAAATATTCCTGTCCCAAAAAACTGTCGAGAGGCGAGCCTGATAGCATGCCGTTACCTCCTAGCGCTCTCGCCAAGCTTGATGCCCGCGGCGGGTTCGGGTATGGGATTTTCAGCGGGACCCTTCATAATGCCGATCCCGAATACACCGTGACACAGGTAACCCTTCTTATTACGCCGACAGGAAAACCGATCCCTACCGGTTCCGAAACCGGCCGAGAATACGATCTGCCCCTGGCATTGAAACCCGACAGCACAAGCTCGCTTTCCATGCTGCTGCCGTCGGATCATACCCAGGAATATTCGTGGAAGATCACGAAGGCGTGCGGGTATAAGGTGAGATAATTCCTGAAGTTGTTCACAGCGACACTGGTCACTCAGAGGGAACCTGCAAGAAGGAAGCAGCGAAAGGGATATTGTTAATCCCAACTGCCTCGCAAGGTCCCAAGACTATAAGCAGCTAAGTCACTACTGAGGTAAGCGCTTGATTTATTGGTAGGCCGTGGCAGATTCGAACTGCCGACCAACGGATTAAAAATCCGACCGTCCCATCCCACCCACTGATTAATGACTCTTAATTAAGCTTTACATATAGCCATCTTCAGCCGGACTTTGGCAGGCAAATCCGGCAGCAGGCATTAAGCTCAACAGGGAAAATTCACGTGATCGTTTCCTTCAGGGAGACGAATTGCCCAGATTCTTTCAGGCACTGGCCGATGAACAAAACGACACCATGCGCGATTACTTTCTCTTGTCTCTCTTGACCGGGGCCAGGCGTTCGAATGTGCTGGCGATGCAGTGGGCCGATGTGAATCTGGATCGAGGGGAATGGCTCGGCCCCTGAATTTGCAGGGGTGAAGTAAGCGTAAAGCACACTCGCTGCTAAGTCCAAAGTTGTTTACCTTCACAAAAACAAAACCCGCCGGAGCGGATTGAAAGAGGGTTCCCATGGGGATCAGGTATCCGAAAGGGTGGTGGAACGGATACTAGGACCCTATAAGGTTCCACGGCAGGGTTATATTGCCTGTATGACAAGTTCGAGGCAGTGTTTACACTGAAGCGGGGAAGCGGAAACGATTCAAAGTAAAAAAACGAATTATCGGTGAGATAGAACCAGAAAATCCCGGAAATTCATAGACTAATGCTGTAGGTGGCTCTAGGGAAATTCACCTTTTTATGGGTATAATTATCCGAATCTGAGGAAAATTATGCCGAAAGCAGTATCTTTATTTTCTGGGTGTGGGGGATCTGATGCCGGAGCGATCGCTGCGGGGTTTGAGGTCGTTATGGCAAATGATAAACTGCCTTACGCACGGGATGTGTATTTGGCGAACCATCCTGAGACAGATTATATCCTTGGCGATATCGCCAAAATTAATCAGTTTCCCGAAGCCGAATTGCTGGTTGGCTGCTATCCATGCCAGGGGTTTAGCCAAGGTGGCGTCCGCGACCCTTCGCGCAGCATAAATACTCTTTATCTCGAATTTGCCCGCGCGCTTAAGGCGATTAAGCCAAAGGCTTTTATTGTTGAAAACGTTTCGGGAATGGCTAGGAAGAATTTTCGGCATTTGCTGGATGATCAGATCAAGGTTTTCTCAGATGTAGGATATAAGGTGAATGCGGCAATACTTAATGCTGCTCACTATGGCGTGCCTCAGGAACGGAAGCGTATTTTCATTGTAGGTTTGGAAAGTGATCTCGGGATTGAATACAGTTTCCCTAATCCTACCCATGGCGCTAGCGCGCCCCTTCCGCATGCCACTCTCCGCCAGGCTATTGGCGATATGCCAGAATGGCCAGAAGGCGAATTTTACGACCTAGATTTTCACTGGTATTACCTTTCCCGTGACCGGTGGCGTGGATGGGATGAAATATCAAAGACTATCGTGGCCAACCCGCGCCACATGCCACTCCATCCCGCCAGCCCTGCGCTAAAGAAGCAGAAACACAATGTTTGGAAATTCGAAGGGGAAGGAAGGGCGCGGCGATTCAGCTATAAGGAGGCGGCGCGCGTTCAAGGTTTCAAGAATTTAAGCTTTCCTGATTCTGAATCAGGAAGTTTAAATATGCGGTACACCGTAATTGGGAACGCGGTGCCACCACAATTATTCGAAGCGGTAACTAGCAGCTTGCCAAATATATGGACCTAGCTCTTTAGGCAGGGGCGCCACTTGTATTCTCAGCATTGGGAAGACCTAAAACTAGCTGAGATAAACTTCTTATCTTTTCGCTATGCTGGCTAAAAAATATTGAGTTTGCCGGATCCTCGGCAATTCTTGTGATTCTCAAACGATCCATGGTTAATCCCGCGTAATCTGTGAGGGTGTCAAAAATACTTGAAGCTGTAATGGGAAAAGGCAATGCAAACGCACGGATCGGTGGCACATAACTTGTTTTTCTGAACCACCTAGATATTCTCTTTAAATCCGCATCTATATCAGAGGTTTTTTCATGCCAATCGGTTTTCCCGCAGGCGCATTGCCCTAGAAAAAATAAAGCACCCTTGCGTTCATCCGCGCGTTTCCAGACAACGAAGTCAACTCCTTCATCTTTAATAGATGGAAGATCTATCAATGTAGACTCATCTGGACTCCATCTCCATTCCGCAGTTTGTTGATGAATAAATTCAAAACCTTGTTTAAAACTCATAGAGGTTTTGGGGTAGCTGATTGCAGGTGCTCCTGTTCGAATATAATCAGCATCCTTCCCCAAAAACAATCGAAAAGCTTCTGCGGCAATGACTTCAAAGAACCGTACCAGTTCCGCATAGGGTGTTTCGGTGAGGGAGTCGAGATAGGAAACTGCCAAGCAATATTCATAAACCCCTGTTTGACTAGGAATATAAAATAGCTCATTTTCCTTTAAGCGAAACGGGTAGGAATCTCCTAACCAGTGTGATCTTCTTTCAATTTCTTCCAGATTATTTCCAAGCAATTGGTCTATCGCTGAGTCCCGCTCAAGTTGCGTTAAGAGGGGATCTGCTAGATTATCGCTCCCCTGCGCATCATCGATAATGGTTTCAGAAATACGTTCATCCAATATGCTTATTGTTGTAGCCGCCGATGTTTGTGCTATCGCATTCACTTCCGCTTGGTCAGCGTTACGCAGCATATTTGTTAATAGGTTGCGACTTTTCCAAGTCAAATTATCAATCATCATCTTCACCCAGTTCTTTATTAATAACCTTATTAAGCTGGGTATATATTGCGTTCGAGGATTTTCTGATTGCGAGAACAATGTCGATGAGCTCTTTCGCTTCACGAGTTTCTATCCCAGTTTCAGCCAGTGTTGAAGCAGCATTCCTAAGGTTCTGTCGTGCCTCCACTAATGAGGAGGTAAGTTTGTCCAACGCTGGTCGTGCTGATTCATTTATCTGGTCTAAAGAATAACCTGTTCGAAGTAATTCCCTTCTTTCAGATACGGATAATGTATAAGCTAGATTACCGATTTCGCGTGAATCCGCCAGCTTGGGCTGGACTCCTTGTGTCTTATTCCCAAACATAAAAGTTAATACCTCGGCCGCCTCTAGCTCTTTTGATTCCGGGATAGGATTGGGGTGAGGTGAATAACCTTTTAACCCAAGCCAATTTCTAACTGCAGCGTACTGGAGGATGGTATATATCCACGAAAATGGATATGAAACATTGCTGCCCCGGCCCCGCCTGAGGCTGACTGAAGGTTCAAATAAACCCTTATATATAAGCTGCTGAACAAAATTATAGCCTTCGAGAAGCTTTAATATGGTTTGGCTTTTATCGCCTGTTAAGCCAGCTATTCCTTCAACTGTTAACTCTTGCCCTTTTACAACTTTTGCAATCCATGCTGCTTTCGCGTATGAATCCCAAGGCTGAGAGGAAACTATATGTCTAACGCCGAGATACGAAGTAAGGCCCTTCGATTTCCCATGATCAAAAATAATTGCGGCTATTTTTGTTTCTGGGGACCATAACGTATTAATGATATGCTTGACACTGCTTTGTTTTGTGGCCTGATTAGCGGCTCTTGGATCGTTTGCAAGAATTAAACATGCCGCTAATCGCCGATTTCCCTCTTTTACTATATATTTATCGACGGTTTCCTTATCCCGTTCAACAACGAGAGGCTCTGCATCAAAATATCCATTTATGGCTAAAGAATTAATCACATCTTCGATGCCAAAATTTAGGACAATCCAGTCCAGAATAGTGGTCTGATCGGTAAATTTTCCACCGGAATCACCAAAACGGGGATTGTCGGTATCCAACAAAAGCTCGGAAAGTGGAATATGTGTCAGGGATCGTGTTTCCATATTTGTCGATTATCCTTTGGTATATTCCATTTTACCTATTCGCCTATTTGGGGAATCAAATAAACCTATCCAAAAAAGAATTTAGCTTAGCTGTCAGCTGATCCAATGCTTTTATTTCACATTCCCAAATAATTAGCACATTCCAATTCAACTCTTCTAAATCTGCAATATGTCGGACATCTCGCTCGCGGTTGCGGCGGATTTTGGGAACCCAATAATCCTGGTTGCTTTTGGGCACCCGCCGACCCACTTTGCAATCATGGCCGTGCCAAAAACATCCGTTAACAATAATTGCCTTGCGTTTCTTGACGAACGCTATGTCGGGCTTGCCAGGAATATCCGCGCGGTGTAGTCGGTAGCCAGTGTAACCAAGAGATCGCAGCAACCGTCGAACTTTAATTTCAGGTGTAGTATTGGCGCTTCGGATAGCGCGCATGATTTCCGAGCGCTTCTCTTTAGAAACCGTATCCACAGGATTGCCTAAAGACTCTGCCGGGATGGACTCGTCGGTATCAGCAAATGGGTCGGCATAGGACGGGGCACTTCACCCCACTTCACTCCCTTTATCCTCTCAAACTATTGGCCGGACGCGCCATCTCATCAGAAACAACAAGGATCGTCAATAGTCAAACAAACATGCGATTGAGTGCTGACAGCTTGCAGTGGTTATATCAAACCGCCTTCTTAGCATTCGCCATCAGCAGTGACACATCGAGATTATTGGTGGTACTGCCTTAGTCCAGTAGAGGATCCTCCGTCGTTTTGCATCAGATACGGCGGCGACAGCTTGCTTCCTTAAAGAAAGGTGGCAATATTGCCAGTAGGAAAAATAGTGCCTATGATGTGCCCCCGGCAGTAGTACCAGGGACGTTCTAGCAAAGTCCGGTTAAAAATTAGCTACTTTCTCTCTCACAGCCGTTGATTTGCATACGGCAGCTGGCTGCGAATTCTGCCGGGGTTCGGTAGCTTAGTGCGCTGTG
>DASZUL010000026.1:0-31361 GCA_035547595.1 Nitrosospira sp. | reverse complement strand
TGCAGCCATTTTCGAAATTCTCCTAGATTAAAGTCCGTCGGAATAAACCCTACAGCTCTGGCTTGATCTCCTGCTCCAATCCAAGGCTGATCAACCGCTGTTATTCCTGTTAACGGTACCCCGGAGGATAAATTTAACCGTCATTGAAATATTTTTGCCCCGAATTCTTCAATTCGGGACAGGGCCTGCGCAATGAGGAAATGAAACAGGTCTGTCGTGGGATATCGGCGAGGACGAAAGGGCGGCAGATCAGACCAGCCCGTTCTTGATGGCGTAGCGCGTCAGCTCGGCGTTGTTCTTGAGCTTCATCTTCTCCAGTACGCGCGCGCGATACACGCTCACCGTCTTCACGGACAGGCGCATCTCCTCGGCTGCATCGGTCAGCCCCTTGCCCGAAGCGATCAGGCAGAGGGTCTGGTACTCGCGGTCGGAAAGCGCTGCATGAGGCGGCTGCTCATGATTGACGCCAAGGCTGTCGGCCATCGCCTCGGCCAGTGCCGCCGTAAGGTATTTGCGGCCCCTGGCGACCTGCCGGATCGCGGCCGTCAGCTCGGCGGGCGCACTCTGTTTCGTGATATAGCCCGAAGCACCGGCTTTGAGGGAGCGGAGCGCGTAAAGGCTTTCCTCGTGCATGCTGAGCATGAGTACGGGGATTTTGGGATATTCCTTCTTGATCTGCTTCAGGATATCGATGCCGCTCCTGTCCGGCAGCGAAATATCCAGCACCACTGCATTCCATTCGCCCGCGCGCACTTGACGCATTGCTTCCGAGCCGCAATCCGCTTCCTTGATGAACATGGGTTCGCCACTCTCCGCCAGGATCTGCCGCAAGCCCTGGCGCACGATGGCATGGTCGTCGACAATGAGAATATTCATGACGCGTGCTTATTCAGTCCAGGAGCCGGGACGTATCGAGGGTATCGTTTTCTTCCGGCGGCAGCGGGATCGATAAAAGCACCGTAGTGCCCTCTCCCGGCGCGCCACTCACGGTCAGCTTGCCATCCAGCAGGCCCGCCCGCTCGGTCATCCCGCGAATGCCGAAGGAATTCAGCTTTGCCTTGTCGAGCTCGGCGATGCCGCGGCCATTGTCCCGCACTTCGAGCTCCAGCACGCGCCCAGGAGCGTCATCTCCAGGGCCGCAAGCACGCAGCCGGACCCAGGCCTGCGAAGCCCGCCCGTGCTTGGCGATATTGGTAAGCGCTTCCTGGAATATCCTGAATACGGCAACGGCGGCATCCTGCTCCAGCTCGATGTCCTCCTGCGCGCAGGTCACTTCGCACGGGATCCCGAGGCGCTTGCTGAACTCGCCCGCCTCCCATTCGATCGCCGCGACGATGCCGAAATCCATGATGCCCGGGCGCAGGTCGCGCGACATGCGCCGGATGGAATCGATGGTGCGGTCCACCAGCCGGTCGATGGTTCGAATTTTTTCCAGCAACACTGCGTCGTCCTCTCCGATGTGGCGGCATAGCCAGTCCAGGTCGATCTTGATCGCGGTGAGGTTGCCGCCCAGGTCGTCGTGGATCTCCTGCGCAATGCGGATGCGCTCGTGCTCCCTTGCCGCCATGACGTGCGAAGAGACTTCGCGCAGCCGTTCATGGGATTCCTTGAGTTCCGCCTCCCTGCGCCGGCTTTGGGTGATATTGATGATGATGCCTTCCCAGATCACCCCGGTTCCTTCTTCCCGTCGCGGGCTCGCACGCAGGCTTATCCATTTCACATCATGGAACGACTCGATCCACAGGCGCCCTTCCCAGTTCCATGTGCCGAGGCTGGCCGCCGATTCGGTTTTTGAGCGGCGCAGGCTTTCGCGATCCTCGGGCAGGACGATATCCATGAACAGTTCCGGGTTGCCCCGCAGCGTCTCCGCGGAAAAGCCAAGCACATTCATGCACTGGTCGCTCACGAACGGCAAAGCGTAGCCGCCATCTTCACCCTGGACATACTGGAAAACCATGCCGGGTGCGTTGGCGACTATAGTGAGCGGCTGAACTTCTTCTTCCGCTAGCTGGAAATGCTCTATTTTTTTCTCCGGCAACGTTGTTTCTTTCATCCGGGTGAAATTCTCCGCGTAAAGGAAGGCAGCCATCTGGAACTGTCGAACGGGACGAGATTGCCGAGGTTGCCGGATTGACGCGAGGACAAGGAAAAATCGTGGGTACGTGACTCCTCCACGAAGTGTCCGGACTGCTGGTGGACGCACCAAAGTGTAGACGATTACCGGCGAGTTTTTCAAGGGCCTGCCGGTTGGGCACGAAATTTCCATTGCGCAACAAAAGAGTTGCGTTTTTGCCGGCACCTGTTAATATGTAACTTGATGGTTGCGTATTGATACGGCAAATAATTCTGGATAATCCTGGAGATCTAGCGATGAGCAATAGCATAGAGAAACAGATCGAACTGAAGGCGCCGCCCTCGCGCGTCTGGCGCGCGCTCACGGACTACCGTGAATTCGGCGAATGGTTCCGCGTGAAGCTGGATGGCCCTTTCGTGGCAGGCGAAGTGTCACGGGGCCACATCACCTATCCCGGCTACGAGCATATCCGATGGGAAGCCCGGGTGGTCCGTATGGAGCCGGAGACGCTGTTTTCCTTCACCTGGCATCCTTATGCCGTGGATCCCGCGGCAGACTACTCGGGGGAAACCCCTACCCTGGTTGAATTCAGGTTGCAGGAAATCCCCGGCGGCACCTTGCTTCGCGTCGTCGAATCCGGATTCGACAAGATTCCAGCCGGCCGCCGCATGGAAGCATTCCGCATGAATGACGGCGGATGGGAGGAACAGATCAAAAACATAGAAAATCATGTCGATGCGAATGCGTAGTGCGGCCCTGGCAAAGCAGCATGCCTATGCGAGCGTATTTGCGGCTCTGGGGGATCCGACGCGGCTATCCCTGGTCGCAAAACTCTGCGACGGCCAATCCCATTCCATTTCGCGGCTGGCGGAAGGGAGCGTGCTTACCCGGCAGGCGGTCACCAAGCACCTCCGGGTGCTGGAAAACGCGGGGATCGTCCACAGTGTACAGAGAGGCCGCGAGAGCAGGTTTGCGCTCGATCCCGGGCCGATCGACGATCTCAGGGCCTATCTGGATGAGATTTCCGAACAATGGGATCATGCGTTGGGAAGACTGAAGAAATTTGCCGAGGATCAATGATCCGACGGCAAACGGGCTGGTGCTAAAAATCCCTGAATGAACAATCTAGCGCAAACATCTTTTCCACCGGCCATTTCTATAAAATTCTTGATTGGTAAAGTAGAACTAGATTTCTTGGCGAGAATCGGGCTGAAATTACGCAAAAATACGGCCTTTTAGTAAATTGATGCTTGACTTTTGCACTTAATGCGACTACCGTTAGCTCAATTTGAGCGGATATCTCCCTTGAGTGGGAATCACCCTGACTGATTCAGTTGTCGGGCCCACTTTTGAGCCCGCGTTCGCGCGGGCTCAACCTTTTTGTTTTCGCTATATTGGAGAATACGCATAGAAAAAATTATCAATTGAGTATCTTTCGTGTTGAGGAGAAGGTTTTCATGGAAGATCAGACAAAATCGAATAGGAAAGCTTATCAAAATAGGAAAAATCCCAATGATCATGTTCCTGAATCGTGGCATGAAGAGTTTGAGCGATCCTACGAAATACTTAAAGCTGTCCTGAATTCACTTCCCTTGGAGAAACAAAGAAAACTTATTGAGTTACTTCAAATCGTTGCGGAAGATCATGCATCTCAAGATACGTTATCCTCATTAAGGGAAAAAGCTCTACAAATCGTGGATACAGCTTGTAAGAATGACGGAACTCCTTCTGATCTATTGCACCATGAGTCAGAGCGAAGGGGGCGCGAAAGGCGGCAAGGCGATAGACGAGCGTATGCGCATAATTTCGGCAGTCCATGGTGTGCAGAGCACATTCAAATCCTGCGGATCATGGCCAGCCAAAATATTCCCTTAAGACGAATCGCGTTACGCCTCGGCAGAACTTCAGCGGCGGTCGCATCCAAGGCCAAAGAGCTGGATATATCTTTAGGGATAAGTCTAACAGAATCCAATACTTGGAATCATGAGGGATGATTACCGTTCTGGGTGAAAAGGCCTGCCTTCATGGTATGCCGGCAAGGACGCCGAAGCTGCGGCCCGCTTCTACACCGAGATTTTCCCTGACTTTTCCCTGACAGCAGAGTGAATAACGTCTGTCATGCTCCCAAACGACTATGCGCCTGAACCAACTCATCGATTATTTAGAGGCGGTCAACGGCGCAAATAACGTTCATACCGACTTCAACCTTGAAGGAGCCGAGGACTCCCTCGTGCTGAAAGGTTTCCTCGATAAGAACAACCGAGTTAAGAAGGCCAACCTCAAAGCTGCGGAGATTCTGCCCTTGTGTGGGGTTTGAGTCGGTGATCCGCTTGGCGCGAATGGCCTTGCATAGCAGCAATTCAAAATCAATTCGCCTCGACGCTGGCGGTCTTTCCTTTTTTTGGTTTTGGGGTCGTGAACATATCTCTCTCCTTGAGGAAGATATATTAACCTGCAATGGATTAGCTAAAAACCGTTGACATAAGGACCTGGAATATGCGTTGTTCACTTACCCCTGCAAATTCAGGGACTGAGTTCTGCAGCTCGGATGTCAGGCGGATGAACCGCCGGGAGCGTTTTTTTTTCCCTTCCCCGCCCTCAACCGACGACATCCCTCTCGCTCTACTTTAACCGCCTCAATAGCCGCCCAGATCGAGCGCGGTTTTCCTATTGAAAATAAATTAAAGAGAAAGCCAATGCAAACCTTCCCATTGCGATAGACCAGCTTGAGGCACAGTTGAAAGAGGAGGATAAATGGCAACGACTACCGTTATGTATTACGATACCTATAGCCAAACTGCGGATGACATGATCAGGTCAAGGAGGCCTGCTACGTATGAGGCCATCATTCACGTTAAGGGAATTCCAATACCTGAAACAGAGCTGCAAGTTGATGATGCCTGGCTAGACCAGGATGGATTTCTAAAACAGGGCTATCTTTGAGAGGAATCAAAGCGCGCTATGCCAGCGCATTCGCGATATCGCCATGAGTCGTCCCAGGTTTGGCTACCTGCGGGTGCTGGTGATGCTCAAGCGCGAAGGCTGGCAGGTGGGGAAGAAGCGCGTGTATCGGCTGTACCGCCAGCAGGGGCTGCAACTGCGCATGAAGGTCAAACGCCGCAAGCGCATCGCGCTACTGCGCGGTAAGCCCCAGATGCCCACTGGCCCGAACCAGCATTGGAGCATGGATTTTGTCCACGACCAGATGCTCGACGGCCGGGCATTTCGCATCCTCACCGTCATTGATCAGTGGAGTCGCAGAGTGTGTGCCTGGAGGCCAACTTCAGGCTGTCCGGGAGATGCGTGAGCCAAGCCCTGGACCGGCTTGCATCACAGCGTGGATGGCCCAAGGCAATTACTGTGGACAACGGCACTGAGTTCACATCCAAGGTCCTGGACGAGTGGGCATATCGCCGGGGCATCAAGCTCGATTACACCCGTCCAGGCAAGCCCACGGACAATGGGCTGATCGAGTCATTCAACGGGCGATTGCGTGATGAGTTCCTCAACGTTCACGAATTCATCACGTTGCACGATGCCCGTGAGAAACTGAAAGCCTGGCAGGAGGGCTACAATTGCCACCGCCCCCCATGGCTCACTCGGCCACCTGACCCCGAGCGAGTTTGTCAAGAAGAGGTCAGTCCAAACCAACGAAGCGGCCCGCCTGTAGTTTCAAACTGTCCAGTTTCGGGGGAAACGTCACTTTACTCTAGTTTAGAACTGCTACAGTTTTTGGGGATGACGTCAATGATGTAGGGGTAGGATCAATCCACCTGTATATTTTTACAGGTATCCTAAGCTCAGGCTCTGTAGTTAAATGGGTGCTAGCGAAAGTTGCACAGGAATATTGGCACTATAGTGACTCGATCTGCTTTTTTAGTTACCTATTCGGTATGGAAAGCTCTTTTTCTGCGTGAAGCGGTGAGTCGGCTTCGGGCGGAACGTGCGGCATGGGTTTGGTTGTTGTTGGAACCCGTGATTCATATTGCTTCCCTGATGGTTGTCTTCACTCTCTTTCGTATGCGTACCGTAGGTGGTATCGACACAGCTGTATGGCTCATGGTTGGAATGCTGGCATTCTTTATGTTTAATCGAACTGCTACGCGTTCGATGAATGCTATCAGCGCCAATAAAGCCCTCTTTGCATACAGACAGGTTAAGCCAGTAGATACAGTGCTGGTGCGCATTAGCCTTGAAGGTTTCTTAATGATCCTGATTGCCATTATTTTATTTAGTGGGGGTAGTTTGTTCGGATTAGATATTAACCCAGCAAATCCACTGGCTATTTTAGTTGGTTTTTTTGGGCTGTGGTTGCTAGGGGCTGCTCTTGGACTAATTGCTTCGGTTGTGGTTGAGCTGGTCCGTGAAGCCGGAAAAATAATCGAGTATCTCGCAAAGCCTGTTTATGTTCTTTCAGGAGCTATTTTTCCTATTGCCGCAGTACCTCACCCTTACCAGGGTTGGCTCATGTTTAACCCTGTAGTACATGGACTCGAAGCGGTTCGGCTAGGCTTCGCACCTCACTATCATGCTATCCCAGAACTCAGTATTGGCTATCTCTACGGCTGCGCATTGATTACCCTATTCTTCGGACTGAGTCTGCACCAATACTTCCGAATCAGGCTGATTACACAATGATAATTCTTGATAATGTATATAAGCGCTACCAGACGGATCATGGCCCGGGGAAATGGATATTGCAGGGAGTATCTCTAGCCATTCCCGAAAAGATCAATGTAGGATTGATTGGCCGTAACGGTGCCGGTAAGTCAACTCTACTCCGCCTGATTGGCGGAGTAGACCAACCAAATCGGGGGCGTATAGAGAGATTATGCCGCGTTTCGTGGCCTATGGGTTTCGGGGGAGGGTTGCAAAATTCTCTTACTGGACGCCAGAATACTAAATTCGTTTGTCGTATTCATGGTCATGAAGAGGACCTTCAAGATCGTATTGCTCAGATCCAAGATTTTTCAGAGCTTGGAGATGCATTTGATGAGCCAGTGCGTACATATTCTTCTGGCATGCGATCACGCCTGCAGTTTGCGCTTTCTCTTGCCATTGACTTCGATACATATATTTCGGACGAGATAACTTCAGTAGGTGATGCTGCATTCAGGCAAAAAGCCGCCGCCGCATTCAAGAACTTAGCAGGCCGCGCAAGCCTTATTATGGTTTCGCATGGGGAGGCAGTCCTCAAGCAGTTCTGTACGGCAGGCATTGTACTTCAAGGGGGGCAAGTGTGTTGGTTTGACAACATTGAGGATGCGTTAAGGGTGTATAAAGAAAGCTTGCCCACATGATTACACTTCTTAAGCAGAGTCACTTAGGTCAAATTCAAAAAAGTGTGATCGAATGGGCTCAAGGATTGTTTGCTCCGCAACTATTACGGCGACGTATTCTTGGAGCAGCTATTACTGCCTCTGCTATAGCTAGCCTCTATTGGATGCTAGTGGCATCAGACCGATATGTTTCCGAAGCGCATATTGTTATTCAACAGACGGATCTGATGGGAGGTCAAAGTACGGATGTCATGAGTTTGCTTGGGGGAATAGGTGGAATCAATCGAGCTGACCAACTACTTCTGCGTGACCATCTTCTTTCCGCCGACATGCTTCAGAAACTTGATGCCAGATTCAACCTGCGCGCGCATTACAGTGATTGGAATAATGATTTTCTGTCCCGAATGTTATTCGAGGACACCTCGATCGAAAAATTTCATGACTATTATCTCTCTCGAGTAAGTGTTGAGCTTGATGACTATAGCGGCATTTTAGTCATCAAGGCACAAGCCTACAATCCGGAAAAAGCACATGGAATTGCAGCAATGCTAGTTGCAGAAGGTGAGCAGTTTATGAATAGGATGTCCCATGCTCTGGCTCAAGAGCAAGTCGATTTTCTTGAGAAGCAGATGGAAAAAATGGGCGAACGCACGATCGAAAGTCGCCAGGGAGTCCTAAGATTCCAAAACGAAAATGGACTGCTCTCTCCACAAGGAACCGCTGAAAATATTGCCGGCATCATTAATGACCTTGAATCCAAACTTGTAGAGTTGAGAACTCGTCGAGCCGCAATGCTGGGCTATTTAATGCCTAATAGTCCGGATCTTCAGGAGATTGCTCTACAAATTGCTGCAATCGACAAACAGATATACAAGGAGAAAACTCGACTTGCGACCCCTAGTGGTAACGCACTTAACCGGAAAGTAGAAGAATTTCAGCGATTGCAACTCAACGCAGAACTTGCGCAGGACATTTACAAAACAACCCTGATGGCTCTGGAAAAAGGAAGGGTTGAGGCAACACGAACACTTAAAAAAGTTTCGGTGTTGCAAGCTCCCAGTGAACCCCAGTATCCGCTTGAACCTCGGCGCATATACAACTCTATAACCTCCATACTAATTGCATTGTTTGTTGCTGGAATCATTCACTTGCTCGCCGCGATCATTCGCGATCACAAGGATTAACTGATGCCCTTGTCAGCTTTTCACTCATCGTCTTTTTCCAAGCTAAGTAATTTCTATCGAAGGGCTGACTGGAAATTACTCCAAGCATTCTTCATCATAGTGCTGTTGATGACATTTCTGCCAACATATACAGGCTATTGCGCCAACACTAGCCCATTTGGTACGGGACAAATATTGAACCTACCATTTGTGGGTACCCCCCCATCAGAAAAATCTGCTCTTACACGGAAAGAGCAGAAAACAAAGGAAGTTACCCAAGAAAAGGACTCCACGGAATCTGATACCTCGAAAATTCAGACACATCCACCCCAGTTCTTTGATTATTCTACTAATTTGAATAGTACTGTTTTTGGAGCAAACCTTTTTACAGGGGCATTTGCCCGGCAAGGAGCAACGCAATTCAATCCAGATTATCTTATCGCGGTAGGTGATCAAATCCAGGCACGTTTCTGGGGAGCCTTCGAACATGAGACCATGCTTACAGTTGATCCAAAGGGTAATATCTTTCTGCCCCACATTGGTCCTGTAGGGGTTTTGGGAGTCCGTAACCAGGATCTCCAGCGTGTGGTGGAGGCTGCAGTCGCCAAAACCTTCCGCGCTAATGTCAACAGCTATGCCAGTCTTGCCGCCGCCCAACCCGTCCGTGTTTATGTGGGAGGGTTTGTCAATCGACCTGGACTCTACAATGGTACGAGTATGGATAGTCTTCTGCACTATCTTGATCAAGCTGGTGGCATCGACCCGACTCGAGGTTCTTTTCTCAACATACAAGTAAAGCGCGGCAGCAACATACGTTCTATAGTCAATCTTTATGATTTTCTTTTAGATGGAACAATGCCACTCATCCAACTTGGAGATGGTGACGTCATCTTTGTTGCTCCTAGACAAAATACTGTCAAGGTCAGTGGTTTTGCGGAGAACGCTAAGCATTTTGAATTCGCGGAAAAGGGACTTACCTTGAGCAATCTCGTTAAAGTTGCCAAACCGGGAGCGCAAGCAACGCACGTGCGGGTAGTGCGAAATACAGGTACCACTCGGAATGTTGAATACTATCCGTTGGTTAATGCCAGTCACGTATCGCTCCAAAACGGAGATGAGATTGAGTTCACCGCGGATAAAAAACCTGGAACGATTACGGTGCGAGTGGAAGGTGAACATCTAAGTGTGCAGGAATACGTATTGCCATATGGGGCAAAACTTGGTGATCTCATTGATCAAATCGAGTTTTCTAGCCGCTCAGATGTTGATAGCCTACAACTTTACCGATTTAGCACGAAAGAACGGCAGAAACAGATGCTCCAAACTTCTCTTAAAAGTCTCGAAGCTGCCGTTCTTACCGCCCGTTCTGGTACCAGCGAGGAAGCCAATCTACGGACAGAAGAAGCAAACCTTATGTTGCAATGGGTGGAACGTGCAAAATCGATCGAGCCCGCTGGTCAAGTTGTGATTGCCAAGGCTCCCAACCGAAACGAGCTGTTACTGGAAAATGGGGATATCTTACGAATTGCTGCCGAAGATGGATTGGTTCTGGTAAGTGGCGAGGTACTTTTCCCTACCACGGTAGCATTTGACCCTCGGTTAAGCATAGCAGACTACATTGAGCGTACAGGTGGTTATACACAAAATGCCAATACCAGCCGGATAATCGTTGCGCATCGTGATGGCAGTTTCGATGATATGACAGATAGTTTTTTTAACTTTGGGAATGGGAGGAAGATTCGGGCTGGGGATGAAATTCTAGTTTTGCCAAAGGTTGATCAGAAATGGCGGCAGTTCGCTAAGGAAGTGGCCCAGATTATATTCCAAATTGCTTTAAGTGCCAGAATGGCTACGAGGTTTTAAAAATGCTGGTAGAGAGGCTTATCGGTTCAAATTTTGTACTGAATTCAGGCTAATGAGGAAATTGTCTGTAGTTTCGATTTAATTTGACGTTTCCCCCAAAACTGGGTAGTTTGAAACTACAGGCGAACCGTCTCTGACGTCAACATCAAGATACTAAATAGTCTAATAGGGTGTTTCCCCCTGGATTACAATAGCTTTCTGTAGCTTGAGAAAGCAACCCCGGGAAGGGTGAAAGGCTATAATTATCAGTGATTCGTGTTCAAATCCACTTATACCTGAATCGGTAATTCTGAAAACCTCTAGAGTCTACTCCCGTATCAAGGCACGTATCTAATGCGTGTATGTTTTATATCTCATTCAGCGGGCAGATACGGCGCGGAGCTTGCACTGCTGGAATTGTTGGAAGGCCTAGTTAGATGCGGCATCGATTGCAAAGTCCTGGTACCCGAAAAAGGTCCTCTTCTTGTAGAACTCGACCGATTGCAAATCGAATGGCGTTTGGTGGAATTTCCGCTATGGCGACCGCACCGCCGGAAAATACGAAGTCGCATTTTCCGCACTATAAAGGCGTTGAGTTATGCGTTTTCTATGGCGCGAGCAATCCTGGAATGGAAGTGCGATATTGTCTATACCAATACCGTTATGATCGTAGCAGGTGCATTCGCAGCGTTTCTCGCGCGAAAACCGCATGTATGGCATTTGCATGAGTTTGGCTACGTTGATCCTAAGGAGCAGTTTGATCTAGGGCGAGGTATCGTAACATGGCTTATCGATTATCTTTCTGCAGCAGTCATCGCGAATTCCAATACCCTAAAACAAGAATATGCCAAATATGTCGATACTCAAAAGTTCCATGTAATTTATCAGGCGGTGACGTTAAAGAAATTCACCGATAGCTCTCCGCTATCTATAGCTGGGATAACAGCGTTCAAGTGCATTATCATTGGTTCATTGCAAAAAGCAAAAGCACAGGACGAAGCTATCCTTGCCCTCGCTGAGGCCCGGCGGCAAGGAGTTCCAGCAACCCTGTTACTGATCGGAGAAGGAGATCAGTCCTTCAGACTAATGCTCAAAGAACTGGCAGAGCGTTGTGGTGTTGCACAGCAAGTTATCTTTTATGGGTATGCAAGAAACCTTATGCCACTTATCAATTCTGCCGACGCGGTGTTAATTTGTTCTCGATCTGAGTCGTTCGGACGTGTTACTGTTGAGGCAATGCTTGCAGGAAAGGCGGTAATAGGTGCAGCTGGTGGAGGAACTTTGGAGCTCATTCGCGATGGTAGTACAGGATTGCTCTACTCGCCTGGGAACTATCTTGAGCTTGCTGCCAAGATACGGTACCTATATGAAAATGTAGAGCAAAAATTGGGGCTTGGGGCCACGGCCTATGCCTGGGCCAAAGATCGCTTCTGTCAGAAAAAATATGCCAGAGAAGTAATTAAGCTTTTAGAAGAAGTGGTGGAAGGAAAGAAGAATAGATACGATGAATGTAGGTAACGGTGACGTTTCCCCCGAAACTGGACAGTTTGAAACTACAGGCGGGCCGCTTCTGAGGTCCCCCCAATGGATCTCAAAGGCCAAGGATATGCATGGCCTTTCGGCCTGGAGCGTCTCCCTATACGCAAGCTCAAAGCTTGCCACACAAAGCTATTTTCATTAGCTAGCAACGTATTTGGTCTACTCGACCTGAATTTCCTGCTCCAGCGGCATGAGCTCTTCGGCGAGTTCCTTGTACCTCTCCCATCGCTCCAGGATGGCTGGGTCGAGTTTTATATTTTGCTCGGACAAGGTACACACCGCGAGGCGCAGATGCTCCGGCGAATCCAGTACCCGCTGTCGCTCTTCCTGCGGAAGGTGCGCGAATATCTCGTTCACGATAGGGCACAATTTTTCCATCAGGACTCTCCCTTTCGCTTCCATTTCCTCTAGCTTGGCGCAAAGAGCAGCCTGTTCCTCGGGCGTGCCGCGCGCACCCCCGAACCCCAGGAAGAAAATACCGGCGTAAGCCAGTATCCAGCCCGCTACCAATAGAATGACCATGTTGATGCTAATGAGTGCAAGACTGATTAGAATCATGGCACCCATGACTAATCCCGCTGCGCTATGAACAGGCATCCGGATATTGGACTCGTCCATTGCTTTATAAAATATTTCAAATCCGATATCTACAATGTTGGAAGGTGATCCCAGCCCGCACAGCCGGCGGCGCCGATGCGATTACCCAGTAGCGCCGGCAGGGATCACTTCATGAAATCGAACAGCGACAATCCCTGCACTTTCAGGAAGGCCTGCTGTGTCGCCTGAAGATAAGTCTGTTGCTGGGTCAGGTCGCTGATGGCCTTGGCATAGTCCACGTCCTGCAGCGAAGAAAGCTGCTGCTTGTACTGGAGGCCCAGGTCGTCGCCGGTATCGTTCAGCGTATCCACTTCGTTCATCCTGGTGCCAACGCCAGAGCGAACGCGCAGCACGCTGTCCAGCGAGTTCGACAGATTGGCCTGCGCAGAACTCAGGCCATCAGCGAGCGCGGTCTTGTCGGCCGGGGTGGAGACCGGCGCCTCGAGCACGCCGATCATGTCCGAAAACGTCTTGAACAGGCTCTGGTATCCGCCTGCGGCGGCGGGTATGCGCTCGAAAACCTCGCGCCCCGATTCGTTCACGGCGAGCTGCCGCGAGTCGCTGGCCTGCACCAGTCGCTGGCCATCGTCGCCAAAATACTGCACGCCGCTGCCCGTATCCACGAACGGCTTGGTCGATCCCTGGAAACCGGAAAACAAATACTGGCCGTTGGCATCCGTGCGGTTGGCGAGGCTCATCAGTTCATCCAGGTTGCCCCGCAATTGAGTGGCGATGGCGGCACGCCCGCTATCGGTGAGGGTGCCATTGCCTGCGTATACCGCGAGCTCCTGCGCGTTCTGGATCACCTGCGTCACGTCTCCCAATGTTCCTTCCAGCGCGCTCAGGCTGCTCGCCGCGCTCTGCCGATTGGCCGCGTATTGCGTGTTGGCGGCATCCGCCTGGGATACTTTCAGCGCCTGCACATACGACGAGGGATTTTCCGCAGGCGTGAGAATGCGCTTTCCGCTGCTGATCTGCTCCAGGTTCTTCACCTGCGCGGCTTGCTGCCGGTTGAGGGCGGCAAGGCTGAGTTCGTAGCTGGTATTACTGCTGACACGCATGATCTTTCCTCTCGGTAAACCGGGTAAACAGCCGGTTCAAACGCTCGTTGCCGGACTATGGGTCATCACCTGCCCAGGCTCAACAGAGTGTCGAACATCAGGTTGGCTGTCTGTATCACTTTGCTCGCGGCCTGGTATGCCTGCTGGTACCGCAACAGATTGGCCGCCTCCTCGTCCAGGTTCACGCCAGACTCCGATTGCTGGTAGGCCTGGGTCTGGCTTACCAGGTTGGTCTGGGCCTCGCTGGTCACTTCCAGTTCGCGGGTCTTGCTCCCTATCTGGCTGATGATCTGTCCGTAGGCACTCTGGTAGCTCGCGGTGCCGCCCGCCAGGGTATTCTGGCCCTGCAGCGCTCCCAGGAGCAGCGCGTTGCGGTTATCCCCTACGCCGTTTGTGTTGGGTCCTATGGTAAAGGTATCGCCGGGCTTCGGCTGCCCGGTAATCTGCACGGTCCAGCCGTTATAGCTGATCGAGGCCCCGGGCGTGAATGAAATCCCTGTAGGGTTGCCGGTACCCGTTCCGCTTACGTCGAAAGTATTCGTTCCGGTGAAGATCAGGGTCACGGGTTGCCGCATGTTGGGGTCGGGCGGGGCCGGGAGGTTGACCGTGCCGGCGCTGATGAGTCCCGTGCCGGTGTTGGCGAGCGGCGCCCCCGTGCGGATCGGCGCAGCAGCCGCAATCAGGCTGGGATCCTGTATGGCAACCTTGATTTGTCCCGCCCCATTGCGCGTGGGTTGTACCAGGAACTGGTCTCCGGCGGCCATCGTGCCGGAAGCCAAAGTCAGGCTGACGCCATCCATGGTTTGCGGAAACGTAGTGAACGTCTGCGTGGCGCCATCGTCCAGCCGCGTGAGCGTGTAATTCGCTCCGTCGTAACGCAGGGAATAGTCGCTGGCGGTAAGGCTGCTGAAGCCGGTAATGTCCGCTGCAATGGCGGCATTGCCCGTATTTTTTATGGAGGGAGTCACCGTCGGGCTGGGAACGGTAAAAAAGTCGCCGCCCAGGTTGCCATGCATGTCCTGCCCAAGCTGATGCTGCTCATTGAAGGTCCCTGCCAGGCCGATGGCGAGCCTTCCCAACCCATTGCGGGCGGCATCCAGCGACTCGCTGCGGAACTGCAGGATGCCGCCCAGCTTGCCGCCATCCAGGCTGGATTCCTTGATGACGGCCGCATTACCGCCGGAAACGTGCGCCACCTCGAGCCGATTGGCATCATCGGGCGAAGCCACCGCGGCCAGCTGGAATACCTGCGTGCCCACTACCAGCGACTGGCCGTCGCCGATGAAGATATTGTATGAACCATCGTTCTGCACGACGACGTTGGCGCGGATCTCCTGGTTGAGCTGGTTCACCAGCTCGTCGCGCTGATCGCGCAGATCGTTGGCAGGCTGGCCGCGCGCCGCATTCTCCGATTTGGCAATGGTTTCGTTCAGCTTGCCGATCTGCGCCGCATAAGTGTTTATCAGGGAAACGCTGTTCTTTATCTGCGTGTTTACACCGTCCTGGATTTCATCGAGACGGCCGTCGAGCGACTGGAAGCGCCGCACCAGCACTTCCCCGCTGGACAGCATGGACTGGCGCGAGCTGAGATCGGACGGATTGGTGGCGACATCCTGGGCGCCATTGAAAAGGTTCTGGAACGCAGGCGACAGGCCGAGATTACCGTTAGGATCCGCCAGCAGGTTATTGATCTGCTGCATCTGGGCATAATAGGTGTCGAGCTGGCTCGACTCCGTTTTTGCCTGCGTAAGCTGGTTGGAAAGAAACTGGTTGTAGGCACGGCTGACGGTGTCGACCTTGACCCCCTGGCCGTAGAATCCCGTGCCGGTTGCCTGCGCCGGATTGGTGGATTGGACGATGGTTTGCCGGGTATATCCGGGCGTGGAGGCATTGGCGACATTATGTCCCGCGACCAGCAGCCCCTGCTGCGCGGCGGCCAGTGCGCTGAGCCCGATGCCAAAGATGCTGCTACCCATGCGGCCCTCCATCCCTGCCAGATATGCCGATGCAGTTTTCCTGATGCATGCCCATCATCCATACTGCGCTCATATTCGTTCTTACGGCAACGCTGGAAAAATGTTTAGCTTTCCCGCATGAGAGGTGCGTTTTCATCGCGCCATCGTCCGGAGTCATGGGCATCAGGACCACTGCGTGGTCTTGATGATGCGGCTCAGCTTGTCGGCGTAATTCGGGTCGGTTGCATAGCCCGCGCGTTGCAGGCCATTGGCGAACCCGTCGGCATCCAACCCCTGCGCCGCCTGGGCCATGACTCCCGCATAGCGTGGGTTGCTGCGCAGCAGGTTGGCATAATCGCGGAAGGCATCGGCATAGGAATCATATGCCCGGAATTTCTCCACGCTCTTCTGCGCCACGCCATTGACATACTCGGTGGTCACCGCCTCCACCACCGCCCCTTTCCAGTTGCCGCCCGCCTTCACGCCGAACAGGTTATGGCTGGGGGTGCCGTCGACCGCGCGGATCTCGCGCCTCCCCCACCCCGTCTCCAGGGCAGCCTGGCCCAGCATGAACTGCGCCGGGATCCCCGTGATTTGGCTGGCCGCCTGGGCATGGGGCATCAGCCGGGCCTGAAATTCAGCAGGCTGGCTTTGCGGCTGGGATTGCAGGGATGACAACCGCTGTTGCAGCGGCTGCAGCAACTGCTGCGATTGCTGCAACGCCTGTGGAACCCTGGTTTCCTGCGTACCCTGTGTACTCAAGGGAGCTTGCAGCGGCTGTGGCGCCGCTCCCACCGGGGATTGGGCTGAAATGCCCCCAGCCCCATCCGAAGCGGCCTGCGCGGATATGTCCGCAAGCTCCGCGGACATGCCGCGGCTCAGTTGCTGCACCATCATGTCGGCAAGCCCCACTCCCCTGGCGGCCATGCTCTGCGCAAGCTGCTGGTCCAGCATGGAAACGTACAGCCGGCTCTGGTCGTTGTCCATCAGGCTGTCCTGGGGCGTGGCCTCGCGCATGCTCTTGAGCATCATATTCATGAACAGCGCTTCGAATTGCCTCGCCGCGGCCTCGAGCCCGGCCTTGTCGGTTTTTCTTGCCTGCAGGCGCAGCCCGTCTACCGCCTGAACGTCGAGGGCAAGCTTGCCGGAAAGATCGGCGGCCGGTGTCATCAGATGATCTCCAGGTCCGCGCGCAATGCTCCCGCCGACTTCATCGCCTGGAGAATCGCCAGCAGGTCCTGCGGAGTGGCGCCGATGGCGTTGAGCGCCTTGACCACCTCGGTCAGCGAGGCGCCCTCCACCATGGTAAGCATGCCCGATTCCTGCTTGATCTCGATGGTGGAGCGCTGCGCCTGCACCGTCTGTCCGCTGGAGAACGGGCCGGGCTGGCTGATGACGGGCTCGGTGCTGATCACGACCGAAAGGTTGCCATGGGCCACGGCGCAAGCTTCCACAGTCGCCGCCTGGTTCATGACCACGGAACCGGTGCGGCTGTTGACGATGACTTTGGCATAGGTCTGGGCCGGCGTGATGTTCATGCTTTCCACTTCGGCGATGAACGCTACGCGCTGGTCGCTCCCCTGGGGCGTGCGCACCTGTATGGCGCGGCCGTCGAGCGCCGCGGCGGTGCCGGCGCCGAAGCGCTCGTTGATCGCATCCACGATGCGCTTGACGGTGGAAAAATCGGTGTTGATGAGATCGAGCCGGATGGTGTCGTTTTGTCCCAGCGCGACCGGCACCGCGCGCTCGACCGTCGCGCCGCCGGTAATGCGCCCGACGCTCAGGTGATTGACCTGGACCTGGCTGCCGCTGGCAGCCGCGCCAAAGCCCCCGACCAGCAGGTTACCCTGGGCCATGCCATAGACCTGCCCGTCCGCGCCCTTGAGCGGGGTCATAAGCAGCGTGCCGCCGCGCAGGCTGCGCGCATTGCCCATGCTGGAAACGGTCACGTCGACAACCTGGCCCGGCTGGGCAAAAGAAGGCAGCGTTGCCGTGACCATCACCGCCGCCACGTTTCTCAAGCGCAGATTGGTGCCCGGGGGCAGGTTGATCCCCATCTGCATCAGCATGCTCGTGATGGTCTGAACCGTGAAGGGTGTCTGGCTGGTCTGGTCGCCGGTGCCGTCCAGGCCAACCACCAGGCCATACCCGATCAGCTGGTTGGGCCGCACACCCTGCACCGAGGCGAGATCCTTGATGCGCTCGGCCTGGGCCTGCATGGGCATAGCAGCCCAGCAGGCAAGCCAGAGCGCTGAAAGAATCAACCGGACGAGCTTGCGAAAGCGGCGATGCATGGCGCTATATTGCATGGGCTGCATGGCTTACCTCTCAGAACGGAGAGACCGTCAGGAAAAAGCGCGAGAGCCAGCCCATGGTCTGGGCCTCGTCGATGTAACCATTGGCCTTGTATTCGATTTTTGCATCCGCCACCTGCACCGAGGATACGGTGTTATTGATGACGGTCTCGGGACGCACGACACCGGAAAAACGAATGTATTCGGTGCCCTGGGTCATGGCAATCTGCTTCTCCCCGCTGACCAGCAGGTTGCGGTTGGGCAGCACTTTCAGCACCGTGACGGTGATGGTGCCCGTGAAATTGTTGTTGGAGGCGGCCTCGCCATTCCCATCGTACTTGTTGTCGGAGGAAGCGCCGATATCCACTTTCTTGGTGATGGGCACGCCGAATACGATGGGCGGAACGCCGAAATTGAGGGACCCGTTCTTGCTGACGCTGCTGTTCGACTGCTTGCGCGCATTGGTTCGTTCGTTGAGCACCACGACCAGCACATCGCCCACCACTCGCGCGCGCCTGTCCTCGAACAACGGCCGGTCATGCGTTCCCGCCTGGAAGATGGCGCCATTGCTGGGCGCCGCTTCCGGCTGCGGCGTAACGGTGGTCGTGGGAAGCTGCACGATAGGAGGCGGCGCCGGCAGGGTAATGCAGCCCGAGAGCAACGCTGCCATGGTAGCTGCGGAGAATGCCGCTTTCAATATCCGCGTGCACGGCCCGGGCAGGCCGATAACATGCGGGCCAGACTTTCCGCTTCGGTCGTCCTTGCTGCGGATGCCGGTACTTCCGTTCATTGGTTTCTCCTTCGTCCTGTATCCCTATATCGCTCGGCGATTCATTACATTTGCGAGAGCTTCTGAAGCATCTGGTCCGAGGTCTGCACCGCCTTGCTGTTGATCTCGTAAGCGCGCTGTGTCTGGATCATGTTGACCAGCTCTTCCACCACGTTCACGTTGGATGTCTCCACGTAGCCCTGGTTGAGTATGCCGGCCCCATCGATGCCCGGGGTATTGACATTGGGCGGCCCGCTGGAAAAGGTTTCCACGTAGAGGTTTTCTCCCACCGCCTGCAATCCCACCGGGTTGATGAAGGTAGCCAACTGCAGCGAACCCACCTCCACGGGTGTACTGGAACCCGGCTGGGTAACGGAAACCGTGCCGTCCCGCCCCACGGTAATGCTGAGCGCATTGACCGGGATGGTGATGTTGGGCTGCACCTGATATCCGCTGGACGTCACCAGTTGACCCTGGGAGTCGGACTGGAACGAGCCGTCCCGGGTGTAGGCGGTGGTTCCGTCCGGCATCAGCACCTGGAAAAACCCCTGGCCCTGGATGGCCACATCCTTGGAATTACCGGTTTGCTGCAGGTTTCCCTGGGTGAAGACCCGCTCGGTTGCTACCGGCCGCACGCCGGTGCCAACCTGCAGGCCCGAAGGCAACTGTGTTTGCTGCGACGACTGGGCGCCGGGCTGGCGCAGTGTCTGGTACAGCAGATCCTCGAACACCGCGCGGGAACGCTTGAAGCCATTGGTACTGACGTTGGCCAGGTTGTTGGCGATCACGTCCATCTGGGTTTGCTGCGCATCCAGTCCGGTCTTCGAAATCCAAAGCGAGCGAATCATGCGAATCTCCTGAAAATGAATCCATATTGCGCGAAACTTGGTGCCGGCATCCGGGCGCCTGCGGAATACCCATATTGCATTGTTTGCCGCATCGTCTTTTGCATCGTGTCCTGGCTGGTCCCAGCTTAGCCCGGTTTGATCCTGCTTTATGCCGGGCGCCACGTTTTCGTCATCTTATTGCAGCGATGCCGGAATCGGCGCCGGGAAAAGAGGGATGATTACCTGCCTGTTCCTGGTTTACGGATTTGATGGGTTCGATGGGTTCGATGGATCTGATGGGCTTGACGATTCAGCCTGCCCGGGCGGGATCGCCGGCCTGGTCCCATACGTCCTTAGGAACTCAGGTTCAGCAGGTTGCTGGCCCGCTGCGCATTGCCCTCGGCGTTTTGCAGCAGCTTCATGTGCGTCTCGAACTGGCGCGAGAGTCCGATCATGTCGACCAGGGCATCCACCACATTGACATTGCTGCCCTCCAGCGTACCGCTGATCAGCGTGACGTTCGGGCTGGCTTCCACCGGGCGGCCGGAATTGAGGCGAAAAAGGCCGTCGGCCCCGCGCGTAAGCTCCCCCTCGGGAGGATCGACCAGCTTGATACGCCCGGCAGTTATCACGACGTTTGATTCATTCGAACCCGGGCGAAACGGCACGGTGGAAACCGTGCCATCCTTGGCGATGGTGATGGTGGAATTAGGCTGAATGGCGATGGGTCCGCCTTCCCCCATGATGTTCATGCCATTCCGGGTCTGCAGCACCCCGTTCGCGCTGACCTGGAGATTTCCGTTGCGGGTATAGGCTTCCTCGCCATTCTCCAGCTGTACCGCGATCCAGCCCCTGCCTTCGATGGCGACGTCGAGATCGCGCCTGGTTTCCTGGAGCTTGCCCGGCCGGAAATCCGACCCCGCGCTGGAATCGACCACGAAGGCGCGTGTTGCCAGCGTATCGCTGAAAACCGGCACAGCGCGCAGCATGTTGTTTTCGGAACGGTATCCCGTCGTATTGAGGTTTGCGAGGTTGTTCGACGCGGCTGCCTGCTGTCCCAGGGTATGCTTTGCCCCTGTCATCGCCACGTAGATCATGCGATCCATTTTCTGTTCTCCATTCCAGGTATCAAGATATTCGGGTGTTCATATCCAGGCATGGCAAATGGTGGAAAGGAAGGCCAGGCCTTTCTTTCAGCGCTTCATTACCTCATGTTCACCAATGTCTGCAGCAGCTGGTCCTGCGTCTTGATGGTTTGCGCATTGGCCTGGTATACGCGTTGTGCGGTAATCATGTTGACCAGCTCCGACGTCAGCTCCACGTTGGATTCCTCGACCGCGCCCGACTGCAAGCCGCCTAGTCCGCTCGTCTGGGGTGCGCCGACCAGCGGAATGCCGGATTCGGTGCTTGCTGCCCACATGTTGTTACCCTGCACTTGCAATCCTTGCGGATTGGCGAAGTTCGCCAGCGCAACCTGGCCCAGGTTCAGGAATTTGCCGTTCGAGTAGCTGCCGCGGATCATGCCATCGGTCCCTACGTCGAAGCCGACCAGCTTGCCGGATGCATAACCATCCTCAGCCAGGGAATTGACGCCGAAGCCCGACCCGAACTGGGTGGAACCGGTGAAGTCGAGGTTGAATACCACAGGATTCGCACCGTTGCTCGCGGGTTTCGTTACATTGAATGTCGCCGAACTCAATGGATCGAGCGCTCCATTGGATAGGTAGTTCAGCGTGCCTACCGGCGCCCCGCCATTGAGCAGCGTTCCCTCGCTGGACGCGAACACGCTCCAGGTATTGGCTGCCGTCTTGACGAAATAGGTGGACAGCGTGCTCGGGTTGCCCAGGCTGTCGTGGAGCGGCATGGGAGTGGAGCTGGTGTACGTCGCCGAGTCCGCGGGATCGAAAGCGGCTGAACTGAGCGTGGACGCGCGTGAATCCAGGTTGATCCCGGCGCTCACCAGCGTGGTGGCGCGGGGGGACAAGTCGGCTGTCGAGATCTTCAGGTCGGTTGGCGAGCTGGCGGTAATCTGGCCGGACGCAGTGGCGGCGTAGCCGGTCAGGCGCTGGCCGCCGCCGGAGACGATGTATCCATCCTTGTCCGGGTGAAACTGGCCGTTGCGGGTATAGGCTATGCTGCCCTGGTCATTGAGACGGAAGAAACCTGCGCCATTGATGGCGATATCCAGTGAATTGCCGGAAGTGGTGATGCTTCCCTGGCCGAATTGCTGCGCTACGGAAGCCACGCTGACGCCCATTCCCGCCTGGGTAGAGCCGCTTCCTGCGAGCGAGTTGGCAAACATATCGGCAAATTGCGCATGCGATTGCTTGAATCCAACCGTATTGGCGTTTGCTACGTTATTGCCGATCACGTCCAGGTTCCTGGCTGCTGCATTCAGACCACTCAAGCCTTGCTGAAAACTCATGATGCGCTCCTTGTCCTTGGTAAGCGTCTCGCTCCGACTCGGGTGCGAGACAAGATATGGTTAGGCTGCTCCGATTTCGAATATTCAGAAAATCTGCTTCACATCGGCGATTGCCGCCGTGCCCAGTGGGCCGACATTGAGGCGCGCGCCCTGGGTATCCTGCGATACGCCCTGGACCGTGCCAATGGCGAGCGGCTGGGCATCGATTTTCTGGCCGCCGCGCACCGCCTCGACACTGATCGTATAGTTGCCATCGGCTGCCTGGATTCCGTCCGCAGTCTTGCCATCCCATCCGAACGTAGGCGATCCCGCAGCCTGCGGACCCAGGTTCATGACCTGAACGGTTGCGCCCGAGCTGTCCTGTATCGTTACTTTCACTTCATCCGCGGGTTGCGCCAGATCGATGCCGAACGCGCCGCTGCCGCCGGCGAGCTGCAGGGCCGACCCGGGCACGAGGACATGGTGTCCGATCATGCCTGCCGCCTGCAGGGATTGTCCGGCGGTAAAGCCATTTGCCATGGCCTGCAGGGTCGTATTGAGCTTCTCGATACCGTTGACGGTGCTGATCTGGGCAAGCTGGGACGTGACCTGGGCGTTATCGAGCGGGTTCAGGGGATCCTGGTTCTTCATTTGCGTGACCAGCAGCTTGAGGAAGCGATCCTGCGGATCGTCCGTGGCGGGTTGCGTCGTATTTTTTGCGTTGTATGATGTGAACAGGCTCGAGGTCTGTCCCGTTTCCTGGATGGAGTTCATGGCGGCTTTCCTTATTGTCCGATGGTCAAGGTTTTCAACAGCAGCGTCTTCGCGGTATTCATCATGTCCACGTTGTTCTGATAGGAGCGCGAGGCGGAAATCATGTTGACCATTTCCTCCACCACGTTGACATTGGGCATGGTCACGAAACCATCCCTGTCAGCCATGGGGTGGCCCGGCTCGAACACTTTTCGCATCGGCGACTGGTCTTCGATCACGGCCGAGACACGCACGCCGGCAGTACCATAGGATCCATGCATTCCATTCATGCCATCTGCGGGTGCCCCGGCAGCAGCCTGGGCGCCGACCGATTGGGTGCTGAACACCACCTGTTTCGCCTTATACGCCTGACCATTGGAACTCGCTGCGCTGTCGGCGTTGGCAAGATTGCTCGCGACGACGTTGAGACGCTTGTTCTGGGCGGTCATCGCCGAGCCGGCGACATCGAAAATACCGAATAGCGACATGTCCGGTTCCTCCTCAGTTTTGAATGGCGGCCAGCATCATCCGCACCTGGGTGCTGATGAAGGTCAGGTTGGCCTCGTAATGGATGGCGTTATCGGCGAACTGGCTGCGCTCGATATCCATGTCCACGGTGTTGCCGTCCACGCTGCCCTGCACCGCCCCGCGATACAGCAAGGGGGCGCCGCCGTTCGCGCTCTCGGGCGGCGCGATATGGTTGGGCGCACTGGTGGCAAGCACGACCGCGTTGCCGCCCCCCAGCGCGCCTTGCAGCGCTGCGCCGAAATCTATATCCCGCGCCTTGTACTGGGGCGTATCCGCATTGGCGATATTGGAAGCGATCAGTTGCTGCCGCTGGGCCCGCAGGTTTGCGGAATCCTGGTAAAACCGGAATGTGCTGTCCAATTTGTCTATCACAAGAAACTCCTCGGGTTATGCATCTCGCCGCATTCACACTGCGGGCTTGTATCCCGCAGGGAGCGCACAATGCACGATGCGAGCATGGTAGGGCATCGCTTCTCGAATCAAACCCGCGAAAAGAGAGCCAAATACCCCGCATCTCGCTGTTTTGGCTCACTGCCCCGGCAATTTCTCCGTTCGATGAGCGCATCATAGTGAAACCTGCCGAGGACAATCGGATGAACAGCGGTCCAAATCAGGCTCAGTTCACCCAATGGCGGGCGCCGGGATATGGCTAGAATTCCCCCACATCGCCGCGGCTCACTCCGAGACGCGGCAAAACCTGGAGAAATCATTCATGCCTGCAACCCGTTCGCGCCATTCGAGCACTTCATCGTTCATGCCCGGCCTGCTCCTTCTTGTCCTCATGCTGGCGCCGGCAGCGGCGTCCGCTTCGCCGGGCGTAAAGCAGGATCACGGGCTCATCCAGGCATCGGTCACGCATTTCCTGCGGATGCAGACAGCCGGCCTTCCAGGCGAGGTCGAAATCATTCCCGGCGCAATCGACGCCCGCGCCAGTTTGCCGGCCTGCGCGGCGCTGGAGCCCTCGCTGCCGCCGGGAAGCCGCGCATGGGGCAATACGACGGTGGTGGTGCAATGCACTGTTCCCCATCCCTGGACCATTTATGTTCGTGCAACGGTAAAGGTCGTGGCGGATTATGTGGTCAGTGCCCGTCCGCTGAACCAGGGTCAGTTGCTGGCTGCCGGGGACTTTGCAGTACGCAGGGGAGACCTGACGCAGCTTCCTCCCGGCATCGTCACCGACCTGAACCAGGCGATCGGCATGACCATGGCCGGTAGCATCCCCTTCGGTAGCCCTTTGCGGCAGGACATGCTGCGCGCCCAGGTAGCGGTGAAGCAGAACCAGCCGGTCAAGCTGATCTCGAATGGTCGTGGATTCAGCGTAAGCGCCGAAGGCAGGGCTCTCGGCAACGCGCTGGATGGGCAGCGGGTGCAGGTCAAAAACCATTCCGGCCAGATAGTGAGCGGCATCGCCCGCGCCGGAGCGATTGTCGAAGTGGGCTATTGAATCCCTCTGGCATTCTGGATGCCGCACGGTCGTTTCCTCCATCAGGCTGAAGCTTGTCCGGAGGCTCGCTAATGGTCTACACTAGCGACAGAAAAATCCCGCCGAGGAATGCATTGAAGGCGCTTTCCGTTTGCGTCCGATGTTTCAATTCATGTTTCCTTCTCAAGTTTTGCCGGAGGTTGCCGTTAGTCACCTACGGTCAACCGCAGGAGAGATGCCATGAAAATCGATAATTCCACCAACAATACTGTCGCCGCCATTCCGGGCGAATCGCAAGCCCGATCGGCCAGGGCCGCGCAAAAAGCGGAACCGGGAGTGGCCGGGAGCGGCCAGAGCGCCGCTGTGCACTTGAGCCCGCAACTGCAGACTATCGAAAAGAATTTCGCCAGCAGCGAGGCCTTCGATATCGCGCGCGTGAATGAAGTCAAGCAAGCCATCAGCGAAGGACGCTTCACCGTCGATCCCGGCAAGGTAGCGGACGGCCTGCTCGACTCGGTGCGGGATCTGATCCAGAACCGGAGTGCCTGACTCGGCTCATCAAGATGGTTTTTGACCCGGCCACGCGTATTGCAGCAGAATGCGACGCCACGCAGGACTTCATTCGCCTGCTGCAGCGCGAACAGGGTATCCTTCAGGAAAAAGATGTTTCAGAGTTGCTGGCGCTGTCAAGGGAGAAAGGCAGCCAGGCACAGCGCCTGGTGGAGCTTGCAGGCGAGCGCAACCGCTGGATCGAAAGCCTGGGCTGCAGTCACGACCACGCCGGCATGGAGCGCGCCCTGCAAGGGCATCCGGAAGCAGCGGAGGCCTGGAGCCAATTACTGCAACTTGCCCAGACGGCCAGCGAGCTGAACAAGATAAACGGCATCCTCATCAACCAGCGGCTGCGCTACAACACGCAGGCGCTCGCGGCGTTGCAGGGACCGGTGCAAAGCGCGGGACTGGCCGGCCTCTACGGTGCGGATGGGCAGCCGCGGCTATTCAAAGGCGGCCGTCGGCTGGGAGAAGTTTAATCCTTTGTTCCGCTCTTCCATGCAGTGCAGGATGGGTTACGCTGCGCTTGCCCATCCTGCACTGCCTATGCTTTCTGTCTCTGTATAGCCCCGCCCGGATCTGCATAAAACATCTGACGCCACTACAGCTTTCTGTAGGATGGGTGGAGCAATAATGCGTAACCCATCATGGATTATTGCTCCCTCATCAACATCGATGCACGCCTGCCGATATTCTGGACGGGCCGGCAAAGGATAAATGCGGAATGAAGACGGGAGCTCAAACATGGCCGGCCGGCGCTGAAGCGGGATGACTACCGGGGTGCATTCCAGGCAGGACGCCGGCTGATGAGATACCGGCTTCTGAAGCCTCTTCGTTTCCAGGCATATCCTCTTCCTGGAAGACAGAGGGCGCATCCGGCAAGCCGGACAGGATCATCAGCGTGACGCGTCGGTTGCGCGCGCGTCCCTCCTCAGTATCGTTCGATTCCACCGGCTGGTTTTCCCCGTAGCCTATGGCGGTAAGCCGGAAAGCGGCCACGCCGCTGGCGACCAGCAGCCGCACCACGCTCGTGGCCCGCACTGCGGAAAGCTCCCAATTGGAGGGAAACCGGGAGGTAGTGATGGGCTTGTCGTCGGTATGCCCTTCGACCTGGATGATCTGATCGCCGTTTCGCAGAACCTGCGCCACCGCCTTGAGCGCCTTGCCGGATTCTTCGTGCAGCGTCGCTTCGCCGGACGAGAACAGCACGTTGGCATTGATTTCCACCTGCACCCCCCGTTCGTTCTGCATGACGCGCACCTGCCCGTCTTCCACCAGGGGAGCGAACGCCGCCACGATATCGCGCGCGATACGCTGCAATTTTTCATGCTGCCTGAGCTTCGCTTCCGCAAAACGCCTGGCTTTTTCGCTTCGCGCATCCTCCTTCGCAGCCGGTTCCGCGGGAGCTGGCGCCTCGATGCGCTGTGGCACTGGATCGGGCGCGACGATGAGCGGGTTGCGGCGCTCCGCCTCCTTCGCGAACGCGGTGATGAGCGAATTCGTCATCTTGCGATACCTGCCCTCGTTGACCTGGGAAATCGCGTACATCACGGCGAAGACCGCCAGCAGCAGCGTGATGAAATCGGCATAGGACACCAGCCAGCGCTCGTGGTTTTCCCGCTCTTCCACCCTATATTCCTTCCGCATACTTATCCTTAATTGATATGATATTTACATATATCGAAAAGCACACGTCCAGTCATGTTTTCCACATGGCCAACAATGTCATTGGAATATCATGCCCTGTCTGAACGGGATCCCGCTTTGGCTCATACCCCGTATCCCTTCAGCCTTCCTGCTATCAGCCTGGGGTTCTCGCCGCTAGCGATCCCGACCAACCCGTCCACCATCATCTCACGCATCAATACCTGGCGTGAAATCAGGGTCTTCAGCTTGTTGGCCATGGGCAGGAATGCGAGGTTCGCCAGCCCCACCCCATAGATGGTTGCCACGAAGGCGACCGCAATCCCGGCCCCGAGATTTGCCGGATCGGACAGATTTTCCATGACCTGGATAAGCCCCATTACGGCCCCGAGAATACCGATGGTCGGCGCATACCCTCCTGCCGCCTCCCAGATTTTCGCTCCCTGGCGGTGCTGCTCCTCGAAAGCCTGTATTTCGACTTCCAGCACCCGTTTCAATTCTTCCGGCGTGGTGCCGTCCACCACCAGCTGCAACCCTTTCCTGATGAAAGGGTCGTCTATTCCTGCGATGTGCGGATCCAGCGAAAGCAGCCCTTCCCTGCGCGCCGAGTTGCTCCAGGCAGAGATGTGATCCACCAGCGCCCCGGCATCGAGTAGCGGCGGCATGAATATCCAGCGGCTCATCCTCATGCCGAGCAGGAACTGGCGCACCGGGCTTTGCAGCAGCACGGCCCCGAGAGTACCGCCCACCACGATGGCGAAGGCAGTGAACTGGATGAGCGAGCCTGGGTGGCCCCCTTCGAGCGTCTGGCCGCCGAAAACCGCTATCAGGGCAATGATAATGCCCGCTATGCTATTGAAGTCCATGCTCCCTCCTTGAGTTTGGCGCGCAGCCGCGCAACTGCCTGGTTATGAATCTGACATACCCTCGACTCGGATACGCCCAGCACCGCGCCGATTTCCTTGAAATTCAGCTCCTGCTCGTAGTACAGCCCCATCAGCATTTTTTCCCTCTCCGGCAGGTCGCCGATCGCCTCTATCAGCAACTCGCGCAAATCGTCGTTCAAAAGGCTTGCCAGGGGATCGGGCTCGCTGCCGGAGCAGTTGCGCTCCAGGAAGTCGTCATCCCCCTCGTTCAAGAAGTCCTCGTAATGGATGAGCTGGGTTCCATGCGCATCCATCAGCATCTGCTGGTAATCGGCGAGCGGCACCTTGAGCTCTGCAGCTATCTCAGCTTCGGTGGGCGCACGGCCGAGGCGATGCTGCAACGCATGCACCGCCGTCTCGATCTGGCGCATGCTTTTGCGCGCGCCGCGCGGCATCCAGTCCGTATGGCGCAATTCGTCCAGCATGGCACCGCGGATGCGCTGGGCCGCATAAGTCTCGAACTGCGCCCCCGGTGTTTCCTCGTAGCGGCTCAGCGCCTCCATCAGGCCCATCATCCCTACCTGGATGAGATCATCCACCCCCACGCTGGGCGGCAGCTTCGCCATCATGTGGTTCGCGATGCGTTTCACCAGCGGCGCGTACTCGGCTACCGCGGGTTTTCTGTCGATGACACCTGCTGCGTTATACATGATCACCCTCCGCTTTCTGGATGGTTGCGCCGTCCTGCTTGGCGTGTTGATCGGGATGCTGTTGGCCGGACTGGTCGCCGGCAATCCGGGTGAGGCTCTGCATGAATCCGCGCATGCCGCCATTGTTCGCGTCTTCTGGTGTCCAGTTGAAAAGCGACTCTGCCGCGCGACCGAAGGCGATGGCTGATTCGGATGCGGGAAACAGGTCCATGACGGCGCGGCCGCGCCGGATCGATTGCCTGAGCTTGTCGTCCGCCGGTATGAAGCCGATAAAATCCAGTGATACCGAAAGATAGCGGTTCGCCACCCGGGCCATGTTATCGAATATCTTTTTTGCTTCCGTCGCTCCATTGACCTTGTTGACCAGCACGCGGAAGCGCTGGCTGTCGCCATTGCCGCTTATGCGCTTGATCAAGGCATAGGCTGCGGTGATGGACGCTGGCTGGGATGAAACCAGGACCACGATCTCGTGGCACGGAAAGACGAGCGAAAGCAGCTTGCTGGCGTGGCCGGGCGCCGCATCGACGAGTATCACGTCCATGGGAGGCATGAGGCACCCGAACGCATCGGTCAGATGGGATTGATCGTCCGGATTGAGCTTGTCCAGCACTCTCATGCCGCGTCCCGCCGGCAGAATGCTGAATCCGTCGTAATGCTCGATCAGCACCTTGTCGAAAGCCATGTCGCGGCGAATCACGTCCAGCAGGTCACGATGGGCGCTGAGCCCCAGCGTTCCGCCCAGGTTGCTGGCGCTCGCATTCTCATCGATTATCAATACCTTTTTACCGCTCCGCACCAGGGCGGCTGCCAGGTTGATCACCGCGATGGTCTTGCCCGCACCCATGTTGCCCGATATCACGGTTGCGGCATGCAGGTTGCTGTCCTGCACCAGCAGGCGCCGCAGGCCCTCGGCCTGGTCCTGTACCGGATTAACCAAGGCGGCCTCCATTCATCCTGAGACCGGCCATTTCACCGGTTTGGCCCATCCTTCCCCTGGAACCGGCCATCAAGAGCGGAAATACATTTTCCGGCACAGCAAAGGGGGAAGCGGCGGGCAGGTTATCGAATGCAGCGTCAACCAGGTGCTCCGCATTGCCGATATGCAGGTCCTCGGGAACACGTTGCCCGGTGGCAGCATAGTAGAGCTTCAATTGATGGCGGATGACGGTATCGAGCACGCCGCCGGTAGTAGCCGCTTCGTCCAGCTTGGTAATGATCGTCCCTGCGAGGCCGCCGCCCTCGTATGCGGAAACCACCTCGTTCAGCGTATCTCCGCTGGATGCCGCGTTGAGCAGCAGCAGGCGCTTGACGTCCGTGCCGCAGCCGGTGAGCATCGCCACCTGTTCGGCCACCATCTTGTCGCGCTGGCTCATGCCTACGGTATCGATCAGCACCATGTGCTTGCCCCTCAGTTCCGACAGAGCCAGGGAAAGGTCCTGCTGGTCCTTTACCGCATAGACGGTAACCCCCAGGATCTTGCCGTAGATGCGCAGCTGCTCATGGCCGCCTATCCGGTATCCATCCGTGGTCAGCAGAGCCAGCTTGTCTGCGCCATGGCGCACGACGCAACGGGCGGCGAGCTTGGCCGTGGTCGTAGTCTTGCCTACGCCGGTAGGCCCCACCAGCGCGTATACGCCGCCTTGCTCCAGTATTTCGTTTTCATTGGTGATGGTCTGCAGGTTGGCCTTCAGGACGGCCCTGACCCACTCCATGGCTTTTCCTTCTTCCCGGTCCGCGGGAAGCCGCTCCAGCAATTCATGCGACAGCGCGGCGCTGAATCCGGCTGCCAGCAGCTGGCCGAGCGCGCGGCCGCGGCTGGGATCCCGGCGCTGCTGCTCGTTCCATGTCAGGGTGGCGAGCTGATGCTCGAGCGTGCCCCGCATCGACCTGATTTCCCTGAGTACATGGGCTGCCACCTCGTCGGCAAGCTGGCGGGAATCGAATGAGGGCTGGCGAATCTCCTGGGGTGCGATATCCCGCTTCCGTGCTTGCGGTTTCGCCTCCTTGCGGGCGGCCGCCGCGGCGCGCCGTTTCCTGGGGCCTGCTTCCACATCGTGATTCCGGATGTTTTCTTCCCTTTCCCCGGGAATGGCTGGTCCATCGCCGATTTCGAACCGGTGGGGCGCTCCATTGCCAGGTACCGCCTCCGCGATGCTTCCCGCAACGTTCTTTTCGCCCCGTAGCGCAGGGATGGCCCCAACCCTGATTCCATCCGGCATCCGCTGAACAATTCCGGAAGCGGACTTCAAAGGCTCGCTTGCTTCATTGGCGCGGGTTGCGAAACTCGGGGGATTCGAGGCCGGAGAGCGCGGGGTATGCAGTTCATCAAACGCAGGAAACTTGAACCGCGGCAAATTACGGGCCGCAGCGGGATCGTTTTCCGTTTCTTCCTCGATCCATTCCTCCGTCCACTCCTTCATGTCCTGCATGCCTTGTTCCATTGGCGGCACCATGAATGAGGTAGTTTTCCCGGGTTTCGCCATTTCCAATTTTTTCACCACGCGATCGGTGGTGGTCCCTGCGCTTTCGCGGTTTGGAGCACGGAATCCGGGTTGCTCAGGCTCCGAACTTTCGGTCCTGGAATCATCCAGCCGGGTTTTGCCCGCCTCCCCCTTTGCCCGGGCCTCCCGCGCAGGCGGCGTCAGCGCCGTGATGTCTTCCGCGCCGAGGGCGAGGATTTCGACCCCGCCATCGACGGAGCGGTTGGAAAGGATGACCCCGTCGGGACCCAGTGCGTCCCGCACCATGCGTAACGCATCCCGGGTGGTAGTTCCAAAAAACCGCTTTATGCTCATGCTCTCGCTCCTAGAATGGTGGTGACTTTGATATTGCTGGAATCGGGTACTTCAGCGTGCGACAGAATCTTGAGTTGCGGCAGCGCGCGCCGCAGGAAACGGGCAAGCAGCGTCCTGAGTGGCGCAGGTACCAGGAGCACCGGAGCGATGCCCATCTGCTCCTGGCGCTGGCTCGCGCCCACGGCTTCGCGCAGCAGCGTATCGGCCAGCCCCGGCTCGATGCCGGTATTGCCGGGGCTCGCCTGCAATGCCTGGACGAGCAATCTCTCCAGCCCGGTATCCAGCG
>DASZUL010000025.1:0-24499 GCA_035547595.1 Nitrosospira sp. | reverse complement strand
CGGATTGTGCGAGGTCGACTTCTGCTCGATCGAGATCGCGGGCGAGAGGCCCTCGATCAGGTCGACATCGGGTTTCTCCATCAATTGGAGGAACTGCCGGGCATACGCGGAAAGCGATTCGACATAGCGTCGCTGCCCTTCCGCGTAGAGAGTATCGAATGCGAGCGAGGATTTGCCGGACCCGGACAAGCCGGTGATCACTATCAGCCTGTTACGGGGCAGGTCGATATTGATGTTCTTGAGGTTGTGCGTGCGCGCACCGCGGATTTTTATGAGTTCCATTGACTAGGGTCTGTTAACACTTGTTTCGCGCCCGCGTTGCTGCGTGAAAGAGCGTGAGATCAAGGCGCGAAGCGCAGGGCATAGCCGGCCTATGGCCAAGCTTTGCAACGCCGCACCCGCGTTTTTTCGTGCGCAACCCGGAGGGACGGGACGGAATTTCGCCGACCCATCGTTGCTCGCCGCTTACAGAGCTTACTCTGCTGCGCAGCTCGTGCCTCGTTCCGGCTGAAATCCGTCATCGTCGTGGCCGTGAAACAAGTGTTAACAGGCCCTGATGTATACAGGTTGCCGGAAGCAGCCCAAGCGCAAGCCCGAGCTACCGGAGTATTAGCCAAACCTGTTAATATACTCAACTTTCCGGCATTTTCCCAATCCGATTCATGTCCGTGTCTGCAGCCCCCGAAAAAATGTCGGCCATTGAAAAGCGTGCCACCGTCGGCCTGGCTGGCATTTATGGGTTGCGCATGTTTGGCATGTTCATCATTCTGCCGGTCTTCGCGTTTTACGCGGAGCATTTACCCGGCGGGAGCAATTACACGCTGGTCGGAATCGCGCTTGGCGCGTATGGGCTTACCCAGGCGGTGCTGCAGATACCGTTCGGCTGGCTTTCGGACCGCATTGGACGCAAGCCCGTCATTTACATCGGCCTGGTTCTGTTTGCGCTGGGAAGTTTCATCGCTGCCTCCGCGTCGGACATCTACCTGATAATTCTTGGCCGTATCGTTCAAGGCGCGGGGGCGATCTCGGCGGCAGTCATGGCGCTGGCTGCGGATCTTACCCGTGAGGAGCATCGCACCAAGGCCATGGCTGCGATCGGCATGACCATCGGCGTCACGTTTGCGCTTTCGCTGATCGCCGCACCGGCATTGGATCGCTTGTTCGGTGTGCCGGGTATCTTCATGATGACAGGCGTGCTGGCGCTGCTAGCCATGGTGGTGGTTTCACGCGTCATTCCCAACCCCGTCATCAGCCGTTTCCATTCCGATACCGAAGCATCGGCTGGACGTTTCCGGAGCGTGTTGCGTAATCCGCAGCTGTTGCGCCTGGATTTTGGTGTATTCGCGCTGCACGCCGTGCTGATGGCGCTGTGGCTCGTGGTGCCGCTGTCATTGCGGAAGGCCGGGCTTGCAGCCGACTCTCACTGGAAGGTGTATTTCCCCGTATTGCTCCTGTCCATGATATTGATTGTCCCCGCGATCATCTACGCCGAAAAGAAGGCCAAGCTCAAACCCGTCTTTGTGACTTCCATTGCCGTGCTGCTGGCCAGCCAGATATTTCTCGCCAGCACGTCCGATTCCCTTTGGGGCACGGCGGGGGCATTGCTGGTATTTTTTGCCGCTTTCAACCTGCTGGAAGCCACGTTGCCGTCGCTCATCTCCAAGATTGCGCCGGTCGGGGCCAAGGGAACGGCAATCGGGGTATATAGCAGCGTCCAGTTCCTGGGCACGTTCATCGGTGCGACTGCGGGTGGGTATTTGTTCGAGCATCATGGCGGCGGTGCGCTATTCGCATTTTGCGGCACGCTGCTGGCGCTATGGCTGATGTTCGCCTTTACCATGAAGGCTCCCGCGGCGGTGCGTACCCGGATGTATCATGTCAAGGAGATGGATACCGGAAAAGCCAACGGGCTATCCAGCCAACTTGCAGCGCTGCCCGGCGTGCACGAGGCGCTGGTGCTGGCGAGCGAGGGGGTTGCTTATCTAAAGGTGGATATGACGGGTTTCGATGAAAAAGGGGTTGTTCAATTACTCGGGGGAGAAGCATAAATGGCATCGGTCAACAAGGTAATACTCATCGGTAATCTCGGCAAGGATCCCGAAACCCGCTACATGCAAAATGGCGATGCGGTCACCAATATCACCCTAGCCACCACGGAGACCTGGAAGGATAAAAACGGCGAGAAGCAGGAAAAAACCGAGTGGCACCGCGTCACGTTTTATCGCAAGCTGGCCGAAATCGCGGGAGAATACCTGAAGAAAGGCCGCCCGGTATATGTCGAAGGACGCCTGGAAACGCGCAAGTGGACCGACAAGTCGGGTGCTGAGCGCTACACCACGGAGATCATTGCCAGCGACATGAAAATGCTGGGCAGCAAGCCCGGCAGCGCAAGCTTCGACTCCGGGGACCGGGATGAAGGCGGATACACGCCCAGCTCATCCGCAAGCAGAGCGCCAGCCAGGACCAATACAGGCTTTGACGACATGGATGATGATATTCCGTTTTAGAGCTGACCAGCCTGGGGTAAAGTAGGTAACGCTTCCCTTATCGTTTTTCTTATCAATCAGTTACCAGGATATGTAACATACAGCGCCTGAGGATTTCCAGGCTGTGCTCTTATTCAGCCAGATTATGAAAAAGCTGATTTTGCTCCTGGTCATGCTGTTTACAGTCATGGGCGGGGCGTATGCCGCGGTCAACATTAATACCGCTACCCAAGCCGAGTTGGAAGCGCTCGAGGGAATCGGTCCAGCCAAAGCCAGGGCCATCATCGACTACCGCAAGAAAAAAGGGCCATTCAAAACCTCCGGTGACCTGGAGAAAGTCAAAGGTATCGGCCCCGCCACGATGAAACGCCTGCGCCCGGAGATAACGGTCGGCGAACTCCCCAAGGCATCAAGGAAGGAGAACAAACTTCCGGTCAGGTGAAGCGCTTTGCGGCGCGCGAGTTTAACCGTTGCAGCTGATCTCGGAGGCGGTTGAAGCAACGGCACCCCCTTGCGCTTGCCTTGCGCCGGGCATTCCAATGCCAGCCGACTGTGCGATAATCGGGCATCTGCAAATTCCCAGGGCGTCCATGTTCAAAACCATAGAAGATTTTGTCGGCAACACGCCACTGGTAAAACTCAAGCATCTGCCGGGAAACACCAGCAATACCATTCTTGCAAAGCTCGAGGGCGACAATCCTGCAGGCTCGGTAAAAGACCGGCCCGCGCTATCCATGATCAAGCGCGCGCAGGAGCGCGGCGATATCAAGCCGGGGGATACGCTGATAGAAGCCACCAGCGGCAATACCGGCATCGCCCTGGCGATGGCTGCGGCGATCATGGGATATCCTCTTGTGCTGGTGATGCCGGAGCATCTCAGCATCGAGCGGCGCCAGGCGATGAAAGCCTACGGTGCCGAGATCATCCTGACTTCAAAAGAAGGCAGCATGGAAGAAGCGCGGGACGTGGCCGAGCGCATGCGCGACGAGGGGCGCGGAATCATTCTCGATCAGTTTGCCAATCCGGATAATCCGCGGGCACATTATGAAGGTACCGGGCCGGAAATCTGGCGGGATACCGCAGGGAGCATTACGCACTTTGTCAGCAGCATGGGGACCACCGGCACGATCATGGGTTGTTCCCGCTATTTCAAGGAAAAAAATCCTGAAATCCAGATCATCGGCGTACAGCCGGAGGAAGGTGCCCAGATTCCCGGCATCCGGAAATGGCCGGAAGCTTATCTCCCCAAGATTTATGATGCGAGGCAGGTGGATTGCCTGATACGAGTTTCCCAGCTGGAAGCGGAGGATATGACGCGGCGCCTCGCGCGGGAGGAAGGAATTTTCGCAGGAATTTCATCCGGTGGCGCCCTGGCGGCGGCGCTCAAGATTTCAGCCGAAGTGCATAACGCGGTGATCGTTTCGGTCGTTTGCGACCGGGGAGACCGTTACCTGTCCACCGGCGTTTTTCCTTCCTGAGCCAGAGGTGAGGCAGGGCTGCAGGGACACGGTTGTTTGTCATGCCAAGATGCGCACGCTACAACGGCTAATAGTTGAGGTGCGGCGCAAGTCACCCATTTTCTAATCCCGGTAAAGTGACGCCCGTACTGGTTTTTGATATCGAGACCGTTCCCGACGTGGAGGGGTTGCGCAAGCTTCATGGCTTGAATCCGCAACTTGCCGCGGCTGATATCGCCGAAATGGCGTTCCAGGCGCGCCGCCAGTCTGTCGGCCATGATTTTCTGCCGTTGCATGTGCAGAAAATCGTGGCAATCTCGTGCGTGTTGCGCGACAAGTATGATTTTCGCGTGTGGTCGCTGGGAACGGCGGCCGATCCGGAAGCCGAGCTCATCCGCCGGTTCTTCGAAGGCATCGACCGCTATAGTCCGCAACTCGTGTCGTGGAATGGCGGCGGCTTCGATCTGCCGGTCCTGCACTATCGCAGCCTGATTCATGGTTTGCAGGCACGGCGCTACTGGGATATGGGGGACGACGACCGCGACTTCAAATGGAACAACTACCTGAGCCGCTACCATACCCGCCATCTCGACCTGATGGACTTGCTCGCCTTGTATCAACCTCGCGCCAACGTGCCTCTGGACGAGTTGGCGAAGCTGATGGGCTTGCCGGGGAAATGCGGTATGGACGGTTCCGCCGTGTGGACAGCTTTCCAGGATGGAGAAATCACGGCGATCCGCAACTATTGCGAAACGGATGTGGTAAATACCTACCTTGTCTTTCTGCGATTCCAGTTGATGCGCGGCATTTTGGACAGCGAACAATATCGGCGCGAATGCGAACTGGTGCGCTCAACCCTGGGCAGGTCCAGCGAATCGCATTGGCAGCAGTTCCTGAGCCAATGGCCCTAGCAGGCAAATCAGCTAGCAAATCCATCAAAAATCGGGATGAGAGCATCCCTCGCCCCGCGAGATGACCGGTACTGTCACGGTAGAGTCCCTCGATCAGGAAGGCCGCGGTGTGGCCCATGCCGATGGAAAAGTGATTTTCATCGAGGGGGCATTGCCGGGTGAAGTGGTCACTTACAATGCCTACCGCAAAAAGGCCAGTTTCGAACTGGCGCAGGTGGGCCGAGTACTCAAGCCCGGCTTTACGCGCGTCTCTCCCCAGTGCCCGCACTTCGGCTTATGCGGCGGGTGCAGCATGCAGCATCTGGACGTTCGCGCCCAGGTGGCGGCAAAACAGCGCGTCCTGGAAGACAATCTCAAGCATATCGGACGCGTCGAGCCAGAACTGATGTTGCCTGCAATCCATGGCGAAGCCTGGGGTTACCGCCACCGGGCGCGACTGTCAGTCCGCTATGTCAGAAAAAAAGAGGCGGTGCTGGTAGGTTTCCATGAGAAGCGAAGCAGTTTCGTCGCTGACATGCAAGGCTGCGAAGTCATTCCATCCCGTATTTCAGACCTCATCATGCCGCTGCGCCGACTCGTGGCCAGCTTGTCCATACGTGAACGCCTGCCGCAAATCGAAGTATCGCTTGGCGAGGATGTGGATGTATTGGTATTGCGCATCCTGGAGCCGCTGCTTCCAAAAGATGAAGCGCAGCTCAGAAATTTCGCAGACTGGCATCGCATCCAGTTCTTTCTCCAGCCCGGCGGGCCGCAGACCGTCTTTCCTTTTTACCCCGAGAATGCGCCCGAGCTGAATTACACCCTGCCGGAATTCGACATTGTCATGCCATTTCATCCCACGGAATTCACTCAAGTCAACCCGGCTATGAATCGCATACTGGTCAGGCGGGCGCTGGGCCTGCTCGATCCGCAACCGGGCGAGCGTATCGCGGACCTGTTTTGCGGGCTGGGCAATTTCACCTTGCCGATAGCGCGGCGCGGTGCCCAGGTAGTGGGCTATGAGGGAAGTGCGGCCCTGCTGCAGCGTGCGCGGGGGAATGCTACACGCAATAAGCTTGCATCCAATGCGCAGTTTGCCGAAGCCAACCTCTTCGAAGTGAAGGAAGGTTGGATGCGGGAGCAAGGCCATTTCCACAAATTGCTGATAGACCCGCCCCGGGAGGGGGCAATCGCGGTGGTGACTTCCATCGATGAAGAAGGGGAGGCCAGCCCGAGCCGCATCGTATATGTATCGTGCAATCCGGCCACGCTGGCGCGCGACGCGGGAGTGCTGGTCCACAGGAAGGGATATGCCTTGAAGGCGGCGGGAGTGATCAATATGTTTCCGCACACTGCGCACGTGGAATCCATCGCGCTGTTTGAGCAAGCTGGAAGGGAATAAGAAAGGCTGGAAGGAGTGGAAATAGAAAGGGCGGCTGTTGCCAGCCGCCCCGAGATGCATCAGCTTACTATTCGCTGCTACGGGAATCCGTTAGTCCCTTTCACCGGAAAAGGCCAGCAGCAGATGCAGCAGGCTGGTGAACAGGTTGTAAAGGCTCAGGTAGACGCCCATCGTGGCCATTACATAATTCGTTTCCCCGCCGTTGACGATCCGGCTTACATCGAAGAGGATAAAGCCGGAAAACAGCAGTACCGCAACAGCCGAGATGGCAAGCGAGGCTGCCGGCACGGCAAAGAACAGGTTGGCGATGGACGCGATCATCAGCAGCACCAATCCTACGAAGAGGAAGTTCTGCATGAAACCGAAGTCCTTTTTAGTGACCGTTGCAACGGTTGCCAGGGTGAAGAAGATAGTGGCGGTTCCGGCAGCGGCGACTCCCACCAGTTGCGCGCCATTCCTGAAGTGGAGCGCATATTGCAGCATCGGCCCAAGCCACCAGCCCGCGACAAAGGTGAACAGGAACAGCAGTCCGATACCCATTGCGCTATTACGCGTGGCGCTCACCCCAAATAGCAGACCCATCATGACAGCCAGCATTACCAGCGGCCCCATGATCGGTGCTTGCGCGAGGAACGCAAAATTGGTGCTCACCCCGATCATCGCTCCGATCATGGTGGGGATCATGGTCAAGCCGAGCAGCATGTAAGTATTGCGCAAGACCTTATTGCGAACGACAGCAAGGCCAGTTTGTGCGGTCGAATTTGAATACCGTAGTTCAGGTTGCATGAAGTCTCCTAGGTTGATTTGCTTTACGCTGTATAAGACTACGCAGGTTTGGGAAAAGTTGCAATAACAACAATATTAGGAAAAGGGTTTTTCCGGGGTCTTGCTGGAAAAACGAGCGTCAAAAAGGTATTATCTGGGCCGGCGGAAAATGGAAGCGTGGCCGAGCGGTTTAAGGCACTGGTCTTGAAAACCAGCGAAGGGGCGACCCTTCCGTGAGTTCGAATCTCACCGCTTCCGCCAGATATGACGTAAAGACGTTGTTTTGATTCAGTAATTTTTATTACCCACCATAAGCCCCTCTTTAATCGGTGCTATTACCATATGGAGGGTGTCCCTCATTCACGCTCTATCGACATAGTTAACTGGCGCATGATCTGCCAACAATCTTGGAGGCTTCTCAAAGACCTTCAGCAGTTCAAGAAAGGAAGGTTTCTTGTGCTCCGCTTGCGGCTCCTTAAGCAAATGTAATAAACCGGCATGGCGAAATCCCATTGCTTCAGGGGGAAGCAGCACTGTTGCATCTTTGTCGTCAACAACGCGATGGATTGGTACGGTCTTTAGGGAAGCAGCAAATGCTTCGTTTCCTACGCGGGGTGATCCAAATGTATAAACTGCCCGCGGTACACGTCGCGCTGCCGCCAGTGTAGCAAGCGCTGCACCCAGGCTATGTCCGGTATAGAAGATAGGGCAGTTAAGCTGGAAGAGTTCTTTCTCGACCTCATCCCATACCGAATCAAGCGCTTTCCTGAAACCCTTATGAACCCCTGCTTCGTTTTGATCCCGGGGAAGTATTCCGCATTCCATGTCGGTAACACAGTCTCTTTTGCTGTCGGTACCCCTGAATACCAGGATCGCAAAGGAAGGAGAGGCCATGGGTTCAACGAGCATTGCATGCGTATCCATGTCCACTGAAGCAAAAAAAGCGCGCTGTTTCAATCCCGCCTTTGCCAGAAAGCTGGCTCGGCTCGGCTGCGGAGGAAACATGACTTCCTCGACGTCTTGCCGGTAAAACAACCGGCAAAGCTCTGCAAGCCACAATGCATGGGTGCGACTGTATTCAGGACCTGCCGCCGGGTCGAATGGTGGAAATTTCCTGCGAGCAAAGAAGTCTGTTGCTCCTCCGGGATTCAAAAGGTCTTGCCATGTTGTCGCCATGTTGTCGTCAACATCGATCAATAGGAATGAGATCGAGCGATATCCACCTTGAGAGCGGCTGCGTAATACGGGCGTGTTTCGGATTGTTCAAACCTGCCGTACATATCTTTGCCTCTGCTTGCGAAATTCCCAGGGAGGAATCGGGGAAGAATCTGCCCACAAACCCCGCTTGGCTGCCCTGGCATCATGCTGCATGACGTAGAGGTTGTGATCCCTGGCATAGCGCCGGTATACCCATGCCATGCCACGTTTGACCTGCTCGATGTTCGCGTCCACGCCCGAGCATTTGATGTGCGCTACGGTATGCCGGTACCGATCCCTGACTCGCGGCAGGACTTCCGCCCGCTTGCCTAAGCACAGGTCTGACAAGGACTGCCTGGCGCGCGCGCCGTATGGTTGATACCTCTCCGGCGCATCGATCTCGGCAAGTCTGATCTTGATCTCCTGCTTCTCATTGGTCAGGACGGTAAGGGTGTCGCCATCGGCTATGCTAACTACGGTCCCGATAAATGGTTCGGCCTGGGCCACAGAAAAGCGCAGGCTGCATAGCGCAACGACTGCAAAATTCAATATGGGAGTAAAGCGGGATATTTGCACCGGGGTGGATATGGCTGACCTGTCGATGTTCGAACATTACGATAGCATTGCTTCTGCATGCAACGTTGCTCCACTATGCGGTGCTCGGGCTGCCGTGGGTACCCTATCCCAGTTTTGTCATGAATAACTATTTCTGGCATGCGGCTTCCAATGAAATAGAGAAGATCGAAGCCGATTTGCGGCACAGTACCGGCAGGGAGCCCATCGTCGTGGGGATGAACAAATTCTCCGCTGCCAGCGCCCTTGCCTTTTATGATCATGATGGCGGCGCCATGGAAGTGCGCTCACGCAATATGTTTGGCGGTTCGGCGGTAATGTACGAATTATGGCATCCATCTCAGCTCCCGACCCCCAGCCAATTATCCTGGTGGGTACCAAACAGCAGGAACTGGAGTATGACTCGGAAGGAAAACCTCTTGAGCGGTGGTTTTATCAACTTGGCCCGATACGTTCCCGCATGATATCCCGCGAGGATATTCCGTTCCGGCACGTGTATTACCGGATCGCGCAAGGTTATGTAGGAAAAATTTAGGTTTAACGCTTAGCGGAAGATTTACCAGGAAGAGCACCGGGGAGTGCTCGCCTGCCCACCGCAACACTGCAGGAATGGCCAATCATTTCGCTGCGGCAGCATTACGTTCAGGACTGATTCATGGTCTATATCGGAGGCTGGAAGCAGGTCCCTCTCATTCCCGGTCATATCTGCAACATACCCTGATTCAGTTGACTCCTTGCTGAGAAAAGGCAGCCGTCTTCTTTCTTAAATTATCAGGGTACGTATGCATATGGCCGAGGCATGAAATATTACAAATTTGTAATGTGGCTGACAGAATCATGTCAGAACCCGCTGAATATAATTTTTTATGGTTCTTGTTTTTTTGACGGCTTTTCAACGAGATATTGGCGAGTTATCAAAGCCACAGGTACATACAGCATTTGATGGGGAAAATTGAATATGTTAGGAATGTTGGGATCAATCGGCGATCGCCTCCAGATAGAGATCCGGATTTTTCGGCTTGTGCTCAAGGACGAACGAACGCCCCAGGTGGCTAAATGCCTGCTCGGGCTTGCCCTGGCATATGCGCTTTCTCCCCTTGATTTAATTCCTGATTTCATTCCTATCCTGGGTCAATTAGACGATTTGATCATTGCTCCGGCGTTACTCATTCTCGCGCTAAAGCTTATTCCGCAGGAGATCGTGGATGACTGCCGCGCAAAGGTTATGGCGGATGAAGTGATTGCCACACAAGTCGACGGGGATTTTTCAGGAAACCAGAATTGAAGGTATACAGCCCGGATCCAGCCTTTCCAAGTAATCACGGTCGATTCTTCGAAACTTTTTATTTTCTCTGTCATGGTGTTGAAAAATACATCGGCGACATTGATAAGCATTCGTAAAAAAGCCGAGGAAACACACATGGGCCAGGCAAAATACCTTTCCATTTTCTCTCCTGCTTCAAGACGGCAGCGACAGGAAAACTTTGAAAATTATTGGCAGTTTACCCAGCAACGCAGTGGGGAATTGCTTGAAGAGGAAAAAGATTTATCCAAGAAACGCAGCCGCCTCAGGTATTTTCAGGAAAATCCGGTGCAAATGAAGCGTCAATTGACCAATCCGGAAGCTTTTTATCGCAATTATGTCGAGATGCAAGATGATCCCGAATCACTGGATCGAATGACGCTGATGTTGACAGGTATATATAAGTTCGCCAGACACGAATGGGCAGGAATAAAGAGTGCCTGGGATTCGGTTCCGAATATGGCAAATTCATACACCGTGGAAGATAAGATCAGTCGTGTGCATCTGGCTGAAGAATTCTGTCATGTGCGGTTGTTTGATGAAATGTTTCGTACCTGCGGACTGGATAAAGTGCAGTGGGTCCCCCTGGGGCCCATCAAGGAGATAATCTACGAACAGTTTCCCAAGTTTCCCGAATTCATGATGTCTGCCCCGGCTTTTGTAACTGAATTAATGGGGGTGACCTTCTATTGCCATTTGGCTCGCCTGATCGACGAACTTCTGGCGGAAGAGCCGGAGGTGCGCCAGCGTCTAAGGGAATTATTGGATGAAATTACTATTGATGAAGTCGCTCACGTGGGGCAGAGAAGGAACTTCATGGGACCCACCGGTATTGTATTTTCCCGGGCATTGGTCAAACCGTTCTATATGCTGTTTTTTGACGATATCCCCGAAATAAAATATCTGTTTGATGTTCGCCAGATGATTGAAGACGGCATTGCTTTCGACTTTAACGAATTACCCCATCATTTGATCGAACACAGCTGGATTCCTTCATATTGCAAAGCCTGAAATATCCTCCCCAGTCAAAATTTTTGTTAGTTGAACACCTGCTCAGTTACATCCAAGCGCATGAACTGCTTTGTCTCCAAACCAGGAAAGCAATTCATCCGGGGTTACGTTCATCCCTCTTGCGGTTTTAAAGGCGGTTCCGCTTTTTCCGCCGAAGTGATGCAGCCACTGTCCATACGATTCGTACCCCTGAACATTCCAGCCATCCTGCAGCAATCTGGCCTGCTGTTTCGTTACCGCATACCACCACTGATGCGCTTCATCGAGCGGTACTTTTTCGTATAAATCCCGGTCTATCAGTAGACAGAAACCATCGACCCGTAGCGGGAGCTGATCCGAGTTGCCAAATCTCCTCCGGGGATTTCCTACCAGGCCATAGGAGGTCATGCCTCGTTTGTGGACTCCGAGAAGATGCGACAACCAGTCCGGGCTTTTGACCTCGATGTCGCTATTGAGCAGCAGGAAATAGCTGCTGTCAGTCGAGGCGAGCCGTGCCGCAATATTGTTGCCTTCAGCGAAAAGCGAGTTATAGTCCAGCAGTTTGAGCTTATCTATCAATCCTTCTTTATGAAGATTCCCGACTAATGAAACGGTTTCGTTTTCAGAGGCATTATCCAGTACGATCAGTTCGTAACTGATTCCCTTCGTGCGCTCCCGGACTGAACGAATGCTTAATTCAACATATTCGGGCGCGTTATGCGTGAGCATGAGAATGCTGACTTGTTTCTTTGTCTTTTCATCCGTCACAGAAATTCCGCCAATTCGCGAGTGCTTTCTTTAGGAAACTATTGGCGCAATTCTAGAAGGTGATGTTCTTGCCCACAGCCTCATATATCTTGCGGCTGAACTCAGTGGCTTCCTTGACCGCAATTTCTTCCGCCTGATCGTGGATTGCGCCGGTCTTCGTGACGGTTGCGCCTATTTTGTAGGCATTTCGCCATAATGCACCGCAGATGGGATCATGGAGGATATTTCTTTTTTGGGCCATGTGAGTTGCCAGTCCGGCCAGAAATTTGTCGTCCGTACCCGAATAATATCCTCCGACGGTGCATATCTTGTAGTCCTTTTCGGCTTTGGCGGCAGGCTTGGGATCCTTTTCAGCCGTAAAACCGGGACTGGAGAAGGCAGCGAAAAATATCGGTAAAAGCCACTTCATTCTCATGACGTCTCCTATGATCCAGAAAAATATCGAATGAATGCAGTAAAGCCAGTTTGAGAGCCAGGCGTGCGGCCATGGCATTGCCGCATGGCTATCAATCAAGCGGGGTATCGCCGGTTATTGTATCAGCATAATAAGTCATGCGGCTTCGGGGTTGTCTCCAGGTTATGCGTCGGGGATTTTCAGGCTTTTCGGCATGGCGGGATACTTGCCGATTGTTCCGGAGGTTGGCCGGGCTTGAGCGGAAATCGGGAATCAGTCAACCTGTCCACCAATGATCGGCGGGTGAATCTCGCCATATCATCCGGGCTGGAGCGGTCGATATATAGCCAGTGTGTGGAGATATGCAAGGTGGCCGGACCACCCTTCAAGTCCAGCCGAGGTTTATCAGGACCTGTAACAGGCACTGGCCGCTTATCCACCGGCTTGGCGTGGCTAATACAATGCGTAGAACCTGTCGCGGATTATTTTCCCGTCTTTCCAATGCTGGACGGCGACCTGGTCGAAACTCTTGTGCCCGAAATCCTTGTGGCGGTATTCGTAATGCCATTCGGTCATGGTGACATCATCCCCCACGGCAGTGGAAATAATTTCCGATTTCAGCCACGCCTCGACTCCCGCAAAGATCTCGGATTCACGCTCCTTGGCCTGCTGGAGGCCCGTTGCCACCACATCGTTCTTTTCCACGACCACGCAATTCGGATTGTAGTATTTATCCATCGATTCCAGGATTTCACCCTTCAGGATCATACTATTCAGGTCATCCAGCATTTCTTTCAAGGTCATCGCCGCCTCCGTTCAAAAGTAAGTGTCAGAAAGAATGGAACTGCCGCCATCACGGCTGGTTTTCCAGCCAGCGCTTTCGGGCATCCCGCGCCCGGGAGAAAGCACTTTCCAGTTCTTTCCCGTTGCCGCTCGCGAGTAATTGACGCAGGCCAGCCAGTTCTTCCTGATAGGCATCGATTTGCCTCATCACGGCCTCGCGGTTGACGAGGCATATGTCGCGCCACATTTCGGGAGAACTGCCCGCTATGCGGACCATATCGCGAAATCCGGTACCGGCAAACTGAAGTGGGTCGCCAGGTCGAGCATGCACCGGAGCGGATGGCGGCAGTGGTGATGGCGAATCGTCTATGACATGGGTGGGATTCAGCGCGGCGTGATTCATCAGTGCAAATGCCAGCACATGGGGAAGATGGCTTATCGCGGCAAGGATATCATCGTGCTCGGCGGCGCTCATGCGGAAAACCCGGGAACCGCAGGCTTCCCACAACTCCGCCACCAGGCCTGCTGCCGCCGCGCTGGTTTCCGTGAGAGGTGTCAAGACGACATTCTTGCCGTGGAACAATTCGGCATCGGCCGCCCCTGCACCGCTCAGCTCCGCTCCCGCGATGGGGTGCCCCGGAACGAAATTCGGGAGGTACGGGGACAGCTGGCGGCGAGCCGCAGCAATGACGCTCTGCTTGGTGCTTCCGGCATCGGTTACAACGGTATCCGGTTCGAGGTAAGGCGAGATCTGGGCCATGACCGCCTCAGTTTGTCCCACCGGCGTGGCGAGGAATACCAGCTTCGCACCTTTCAGCGCTGCCGGAAGCGAGTCGCCGATCTCATCTATTGCTCCCATGGCCCGCGCGCGCTGCATGTTGCCGTGGCTGCGGCCAATGCCCACTATGTGCCCGACCTGCTTCGCCTGACGTAGCGCCAGCGCAAATGATCCGCCGATCAACCCTACACCGATAATCACCAGTTTGTCGATTGCGACGGATGGCATCATGGTTACGAGTGTTGATTACAGGGACCGGCCAATAACCTGCGCTATGCCTCTCAACGAATCCATGAGAGACTGGAATTCTCCGGGGTCAAGTGCCTGATCCGCGTCGCACCATGCGTCGCACGGATGCGGATGGGTCTCTACCAGCAGGCCATCCGCACCTGCGGCGATCGCGGCGCGAGCCAGCGCGGGCACCATCCATGCTTTGCCTCCCGCATGGGAAGGATCCACGATCACCGGCAGATGGGTTTCTTTTTTCAGCACCGGGATGCAGGTCACATCCAGCACGTTGCGATAGGCCGTTTCGAAGGTACGTATGCCGCGTTCGCAGAAAATGATATCGTGATTGCCTCCCGCGGCAATATACTCCGCCGCCATCAGCCATTCCGAAATGGTCGCGGACATGCCGCGCTTGAGTATGACCGGCTTGTTGACGCGCCCGACCTCTTTCAGCAATTCGAAATTCTGCATGCTGCGAGTCCCGATCTGGATCACATCCACATCATACCGGAGAAAAGTGTCGAGCATGCGTGCGTCCATCAACTCGGTAACGATGCGCAAGTCGTATTTGTCTGCTGCCTTGCGGAACATTTTCAACCCTTCCTCGCCGTTTCCCTGGAAGGTATAGGGACTGGTGCGCGGCTTGAAGGCACCGCCCCGCATCAATCGGCAGCCCGCTTCGGATACATATCGCGCCGACAGATCCATTTGCTCCTGGGTTTCCACGGAACATGGGCCGCCTATGATCTGCACCTGGTTGCCGCCGATTGGCACGCCGCGTATGTCAATGACGGAATCAAGCTTGTGCGATTCCCGCGAGACGATCTTGTATTGCTTCACGACATGCATGGAATATTCGACCCCCGGCAGGAGATCGAACATTTCGGGATCGAGTTTGCGCTCATCCCCGATCGCGCCGATGACAGTACGCTCGGTGCCGCGCGAAACGTTGGCGTCGAGGCCAAAGCCCCGTATCTTGGCCACCACCGTTCCGATTTGCTCGTCGGTGGCGTCGCTGTTCATTACGATGATCAAGCCGATTCTCCTACGTTATGCCAATGTTATGCCAATGCGGTTTCCAGGGAACTGAGAAATTTCTGGTTCTCGGATTCGAGCCCGACCGTGACCCGGAGGTGTTGCGGCATTTCATAAATACCGATGGGCCGCACGATCACGCCCTGTTTCAGAAGGCTCTCGTTTACCGCTTTGGTGCTGTATTTTTCAGGCAGTTTGAAGCTCACGAAATTTCCGTACGAAGGAATATATTCAATGCCGAGCTGGCGCAGCCCTGTGGTGAGTTGCAGCATTCCGGCTTGATTGAGCGCATACGAGCGCTTCACGAATTCCACATCGTCGAGCGCGGCAACGGCGCCAGCCAGACCGATGCTGTTCACATTGAAGGGCTGGCGCACCCGATTCATCAGGCCGCTTACCTCCTCATGCGCGAGCCCGAATCCCACGCGTATGCCAGCCATGCCATAAGCTTTTGAAAAGGTGCGAGTAATGAGGAGGTTGGGAAAGCGCTGCAGCCATGAGATGCTGTCCGCCTTGACGCTGGCAGGCAAGTATTCGTTATAGGCTTCATCCAGCACCACGAGCACGTCGGGGGAGACGCGCCGCAGAAAACGCAATACTTCGGCGGCGGGCAGCAGCGTGCCGGTGGGGTTGTTGGGATTGGCGATGAACACGATGCGCGTCTCGGGCGTGACCGCGTCCAGCATCGCATCGAGGTCATGTCCGTAATCATGGGCGCGCACCGAAATCCCGCTTGCGCCGACCGCCTGCGTCACCAGCGGATACACGGCGAAAGCATGTTGCGAATAAACCGCTGCCGCGCCGGGTTTCAGGAATACGCGGGCCGCAAGTTCCAGAACGTCATTCGAGCCATTGCCCAGGACGATTTGCGCACTGCTTACGCCATAGCGCTTCGACAGCGCTTCCTTCAGGTCAAAGCCACTGCCATCCGGATAAAGCGCGACCTGGTTCAGCGCTTCCGTCATGGCTTCCAGCGCGAGCGGGCTCGTTCCCAGCGGGTTCTCGTTGGATGCGAGCTTGATGATGGCGCTTTCCTGCATGTTCATTTCCCTGGCAAGCTCGGAAATGGGTTTTCCGGGCTGATAAGGACTGATAGCCCGAATATATTCGGGAGCGAGATCGCAAAGATTCATAGAGTCGAATGGATAATTACGGGGGTAAGAGGACGAGAAAGGATCAAAGCCGTAATGGTTACATGGGGCTCAGGATTGTAAAGATCGATAAGATTATAAAGGTTGCCAGCCGCCAGGGCTCCTGCCCGGAGTTTACCGAGGCACTAAGGTGACTAGACTGCCGGGTATGAACCGAGGATTTTCAGGAAAGTTGCCGTTTCCCGCAGTTCCCGCAAGGCTTTCGCTATTTTTTCATCTTCCTGATGGCCTTCGATATCGACAAAAAACACGTATTCCCACATCCCGGCCCGGGACGGCCGGGATTCGAGGCGGCTCATGCTGACGCCATACTCGGCAAGTGGCGCCAGCAATTCGTGTATGGCGCCGGGCTGGTTTCGAACCGACAAGACCAGCGACGTTTTATCCTTGCCGGAAGGCGTAACCTCCTGCGCGCCGATAACCAGGAAGCGGGTGGTATTGTTGGGGTCATCCTCGATATTCCATGCGCAGACAGTCAGACCGTACACTTGGCCGGCTTTCCGGCCAGCCACTGCGGCCGCATTTTCGTCTTCCGCCGCCAGCCGCGCGGCATCGGCATTGCTGGCCGCATTGATCCTGGCCGCCCCGGAGAGATGGGGCAGATTGGCGTTCAGCCATTCATGACACTGGGAAAATGACTGGGGGTGAGAATAGATTTTCCTGATGCGGGCAAGATCCGCATGCCGGGCGAGCAGGAGCTGATGTATGGGTAATTTTATTTCGCCGCATACATTCAGCGGGGTCAGCAACAGCAGATCCAGGGTACGCCCAACCGCGCCTTCCGTGGAATTTTCCACCGGCACCACGCCATAGCGCGCTGTCCCGGCTTCCACTTTGCGAAATACCTCGTCAATCGAACTGCATGCCAGCGTGGTTACGACGCTGCCGAAACGTTTCAAGGCCGCCTCTTCCGAAAAAGTGCCGGAGGGACCAAGATAGGCTACGCTCAATGGTTCTTCCATCGAGCGGCATAGCGACATGATTTCGGTGAACAGGCGGACGATATGTTCGTCCGGCAATGGCCCCGAATTCAGCTCGCGCACTCGCGCCAGGACCTGCGCCTCGCGTTCCGGCCGGTATGCCCTGCCATTCTTTATTTTCCCTATCTGCTCCGCAAGGGCCGCGCGCTCGCTCACCAGCCTGAGCAGTTCGCTGTCGATGGCGTCTATCTTGTCGCGCAGTGGTTTGAGGCCGGTCATCAGAATGGGCTTCCGTACCGGTTATTCGGCCAGTACCGGAAGGTAGCGTACCATCAGCACCCCTTTGATTGCGGAAATCTCGTCTATGGTTTTCTGAGGCACGGGACTGTCGACATCCACCAGCGTGTAGGCCATTTCGCCGCGGGACTTGTTTCCCATGTTATGGATATTGAGGCCGGCTTTTGCCATGCTGGTCGAAATCTGGCCCACCATGTTTGGCACATTCGAATTCGCTACCGCCAGCCGGTAGGGCGACTCGCGTTCCATGGTGAGGTTGGGGAAATTGACAGTGTTGGTTATGCCGCCTTTTTCCAGGTAGTCGATCAACTGTTTGACCACCATCACGGCGCAGTTTTCTTCCGCCTCAAGCGTGGAAGCGCCCAGGTGCGGCAGCGTGATGACGGCCTTGTGATGCTGGAATTTCTGGCTGGGAAAATCGCACACATAATACTTGATATTGCCGGACTTGATTCCCGCGAGCACCGCGTCTTCATCAACTATGCCGTCCCGGGAAAAGTTGAGCAGGATGGTCCCTGCCTTCATGTTCCGCACCACCTCGTTATTGACCAGCCGCCGCGTCGTATCCAGCAAGGGCACATGCAGGGTGATGAAATCGCTGGTGCGCAGCAGGTCCGGTATGCTTTCGGCGCGCTTTACCTCGGAGGACAGGCTCCAGGCGGCGTCCACGGTAATGTTGGGGTCGTAGCCCACGACTTTCATGCCGAGACGGATGGCCGCGTCGGCAACCAGCCGGCCCACCGCTCCCAGGCCGATGATGCCAAGGGTATGTCCGGGCAATTCGATGCCGGAGAATTGCTTCTTGCCGTTTTCCGCCAGCTTGTGCAGCGTGGTGTCGTCGCCTTCCAGGCTATCGGTAAAGCGGATTGCAGGGATCAGGTTGCGCGAGGCCATCAGCAAGCCGGCAAGCACGAGTTCCTTTACCGCGTTGGCATTCGCGCCGGGGGCGTTGAATACGGGTATGCCCCGCAGGTTCATGTCTTTTACCGGCACGTTGTTCGTGCCCGCGCCGGCCCTGGCTATTGCCGTGACGGTGGAAGGAATGTCCATCTGCAGCATGTTGTGCGAACGCACCAGGATCGCGTCGGGTTCCTGGATATCGCTGCCGACCACGTAGCGGTTCGCGGCAAACAGCCTCAGGCCCAGCGGGGAAATCTGGTTGAGCGTGAGTATCCGGAAAACTCTGTGTGCGCGTTCAGGCATGTTTATTCGCAAACTCCTTCATGAACTCCACCAGCGCCTGCACTCCCTCCAGCGGCATGGCGTTGTATATGGACGCCCGCATTCCACCCACCGAACGATGTCCCTTCAACTGGACCAGGCCGCGTGCCTTGGCCTGTTTCAGGAACTCCTCGTCCAGGGAAGGATCCTTCAAGGTGAAAGGCACGTTCATGCGCGAGCGATCCTGCCTGGCAACCGGGCAATGATAAAAATCCGTCGTGTCGAGGAAGTCGTAAAGCAAGGCTGCCTTGGCGATGTTGATTTTCTCCATTGCCGCCAACCCGCCTTTTTCTTTCAGCCATTCCAGCACCAGTCCGCTGATGTACATGGGGTAGGTGGGCGGCGTGTTGTACATCGAATCGTTGTCGGCATGTATTTTATAATCGAACATGGTCGGCGTGCCTGCCAGCGGCATCCCGATCAAGTCTTCGCGCACGATCACGATGCATAGGCCCGCGGGGCCGACGTTCTTCTGCGCGCCAGCATAGATGAGGCCAAACCGTGCGACATCCAGGGGACGCGACAGGAAGCTGGAGGATATGTCCGCCACCAGCGGCATGTCGACTCCGAGGCCGGCAAGATCCGGCGTCCAGTCGAATTCGACTCCGCCAATGGTTTCGTTGGGCGTGTAATGCACGTAGGCGGCGTCCGCATCGATTTTCCAGGTGTCCTGCGGCGGTACGTAGGTGAAATTCGCATCTTCCGACGAAGCGGCGACATTGACCTTGCAGTATTTCTTCGCCTCCTTGATCGCTTTCCGGGACCACTCTCCCGTGCTTACATAATTGGCGCTGGTTTTGCCTCGCAACAGGTTCATCGGCACCATGGCAAACTGGGCGGAGGCGCCGCCCGAGAGAAAAAGCACCTTGTAATTGTCCGGAATGCCCGCCAGTTCCCGCAGATCCGCTTCGGCTTTGGCCGCAATAGACATGAATTCCTTGCCGCGATGGCTCATTTCCATCACCGACATGCCGCTGCCGTGCCAGTCCAGCAACTCGTCTCGTGCCCGTTGCAGAACTTCTACCGGCAGCACTGCCGGACCGGCGCTGAAATTGAATATGCGTTCCATGAATCTTGATCTCCCACGCTTCCCGGAGGTAATTGCCGATCCGATTCCAAGTCTCTCTTATCAGTAAACGGCTGATGCAAATTCCGTTGCTCGGGACCTGGCCGGATTCGGGAAATGGCCATTTTGCCGCTGGATGCCTGCTTCCGCAGGTATGATGATTGTACTGTTTTCCGGCCTGGCCGGTAATCTTGCAAGCCTCCAGGTTTATCTGGAGGCGAGGGTCATGCCTCGTCGGTTTCGACCACTCTCTCCAATCCGGCGAGCCTTTCTCCTTCGTCCAGATTGATGAGCGTGACTCCCTGGGTTGCACGCCCCATTTCGCGCACTTCCTTGACGCGGGTTCGGATCAGCACTCCTCCGGTGGTAATGAGCATGATCTGGTCATCCTCCCTTACCAGCCGGGCCGCGACCACCTTGCCATTGCGTGGGTTGGTCTTGATTGCGATCATTCCCTGGCTGCCGCGCCCATGGCGCGTATATTCACTTATGGGCGTACGTTTTCCATAGCCGTTTTCCGTGGCGGTCAGGACAGCCTGTTCCTCGCTCTCCGCCACCAGCAGGGAGATGACTTTCTGCCCCTTGCCCAGCTTCATTCCGCGCACGCCGCGCGCTCCCCGTCCCATGGGACGTACGTCGTTTTCGTCAAAACGAACCGCTTTTCCGCCATCCGAAAACAGCATGACGTCATGCTTGCCTTCGGTCAGCGCAACGCCGATCAGGTAATCGCGCTCATCCAGGCCTACCGCAATGATTCCGCTGGCGCGCGGCCGGGAAAATTCGGAGAGCGGGGTTTTTTTCACGGTCCCGAAGGAAGTCGCCATGAAGATATAGCGATTCTCGTCGAAAGCCTTTACCGGAAGGATAGCATTGATTTTCTCGCCTGGCTCCAATTGCACCAGGTTGACGATTGGCTTGCCGCGCGAAGCACGTCCCCCCTGGGGCACCGAGTAGACCTTGATCCAGTACACCCGCCCGCGGCTGGAAAAGCAAAGAATGTAATCGTGGGTATTGGCGATGAAGAGATTGTCGATGAAATCATCTTCCTTGGTGCCGGTTGCCTGCTTGCCGCGGCCGCCACGCTTCTGGGCGCGGTAGTCATCGAGCGGCTGGGATTTGATGTAGCCGCTATGGGACAAGGTGACTACCACATCCTCGGGCGCGATCAGGTCTTCCATGCTCAAATCCTGAGTATTGACCACTATTTCGCTGCGGCGCTTGTCGCCGAATTGCTGCTTTATCGCGGCAAGCTCATCGTTTATGATGACGGTGATGCGCTCGGGCCTGGAGAGGATATCCAGGAAATCGGCGATTTTTTCCATCACCTCTTTGTACTCGTTGACGATCTTGTCCTGTTCCAGCCCGGTGAGCCGCTGCAGGCGCAGTTCCAGGATCGCCTGGGCTTGCGCATCCGACAGGCGGTAGCCATTTCCAGACAGGCCGAAACCGGGCGCCAGCCCTTCCGGGCGGAATTCCCTTGCATCGATAGCCGTGCGTGCGAGCATTTCCTCGACCAGCGGGGAGCGCCACGCCTTCGACATCAGCCCTTCCTTTGCTGCAGCGGGGGTGGGAGCGGCCTTGATGAGGGCGATCACCTCGTCGACGTTCGACAGCGCCACCGCGAGCCCTTCCAGCAGGTGGCCGCGCTCGCGGGCTTTTTTCAGGTCGAAAATCGTGCGCCTCGTCACCACTTCGCGCCGATGGCGCAGGAAGGCATCGAGCATCTGCTTCAGGTTCAGCAGGCGCGGCTGCCCGTCCAGCAGGGCCACCATGTTCATGCCGAACGTGTCCTGCATCTGGGTTTCTTTGTACAGGTTGTTGAGCACCACTTCCGGGACTTCGCCGCGCCGTAGTTCGATTACCACGCGCATGCCCGACTTGTCGGATTCGTCGCGCAAATCGGAGATACCCTCGATTTTCTTGTCGCGCACGAGTTCGCCGATACGGATCAGCAGGTTGGCCTTGTTGACCTGGTATGGCAGCTCGTCGATGATGATGCTCTGGCGGCTGCCTTTTTCCAGGTCTTCAAAATGGGTGCGGGCGCGCATCACCACGCGGCCGCGGCCGGTGAGATAGCCTTCCCTTACCCCCGCGACACCGTAGATGATGCCTGCGGTCGGGAAATCGGGCGCCGGGATGAGCTCGATCAGTTCGTCGATGCCGATGTCGGGGTTCTTCAGCAATTCCAGGCACGCATTCACCACTTCGTTCAGGTTATGCGGCGGGATGTTGGTGGCCATGCCCACCGCTATCCCCGAAGAGCCATTGATGAGAAGATTGGGAATTTTTGCCGGCAGGATGAGCGGTTCATGCTCGGACCCATCGTAGTTGGGGCCGAAATCCACCGTTTCCTTGTCGAGATCAGCCAGCAGCTCATGGGCAATGCGCGACATCCGGATCTCGGTATATCGCATTGCCGCCGGATTGTCGCCATCCACGGAACCGAAGTTGCCCTGGCCATCCACCAGCATGTAGCGCAGCGAGAAGTCCTGCGCCATGCGCACGATAGTGTCATAAACCGCGGTGTCGCCGTGCGGGTGGTATTTGCCGATCACATCGCCGACGATGCGCGCGGACTTCTTGTAAGGCCGGTTCCAGTCATTGGAGAGCTCATGCATCGCGAAAAGCGAGCGGCGGTGCACCGGCTTCAAGCCATCCCGCACATCAGGCAGCGCCCGCCCCACGATCACGCTCATGGCATAATCGAGATAGGAGCGGCGCATCTCCTCTTCCAGGCTGATGGGGAGGGTTTCTTTCGCGAATTGATCCATTGTAATATTCTTTATGCCGGACAAGAAGTTAGGCTATAAGTTATGGTCCGGGCGGGGAGGCGTAAAATCGCCAATTTTAACACGTGCAGAGCTTCGAAGTCACGGCGATGTTCGGATATTCATGTCGTTCGCAACAACGTGATTTGACAAGCACTGATATATAAATAGATAATCGAAATGAGGCTATGCAATAAGGCGCCATTGATCAACAAAAATGGCTTTTGTTGTGTTTGCATGACTAAGGGATGATGTGTTCTTGAATCGAAGTCTTTCTGAAAAGGGGCAATAGGATGAAAAATATCGTATCAAAAAAACTCTTGCTTGGAGCGTTCGTTCTCCCAGTGCTATTTTCCGGGACCGTCATGGCTGACGACCAACCCGAAGCCTACGCGAGTGACCGCCGCGGCGGGGTTGCCCGTGATTCTTCCGGCGACTGTTGGCGTACCGGTTACTGGACACCCGCGATGGCCATATACGAGTGCGATCCCGACCTGATGCCGAAGCCCGAAAAGAAAGCTGCCGCTCCTGAGCCTACTCCTGCCCCCGCTGCCCCCGCTCCTTCGACCGAACCGGAAAAAATTTCCCTGTCGGCCGACGAGTTGTTCGATTTCGACAAAGCTGTCCTGAAGCCCGCCGGAAAACAATCTCTTGACGACCTGGTAGGCAAGCTCCAAGGCGTCAAGTATGACACCATCGTCGCCATTGGTTACGCTGACCGGCTGGGTTCGGATTCATACAACAAGAAACTCTCCCTGCGCCGTGCAGAAGCCGTAAAAGCCTACCTGGTCAAGGAAAAAGGCATAGCGGCCGACAAGATCTTTGTCGATGGCAAGGGCGAAGCCAATCCGGTAACCGGCGATACCTGCAAGGGCAACAAGAAAACCAAGGCTTTGATCGAATGCCTGCAACCTGATCGCCGTGTCGAGGTGGAAGTCGCCGGAACGCGCGCAACAGTGCAATAATCCCCGTTCAAGCAGAATAGACACGTAAACTCTGCCATCTAAAAACCCTGCGGATCTCGCAGGGTTTTTTTTTGGTAACATTCATCGCAAATGACCTCTAATCCCGGCAATCCCCGGAATATCGATACGCTGTTGACCGCGCGCTGGATCGTACCGGTGGAGCCGGCGGGAGCGGTGCTGCGCGATCATGCCATTGCGATCGATGGAGGAGTCATCCTCGCGATTTTGCCGGCTGCCGAGGCGGAATCCCGGTTTATCCCGAGAGAGCGGTTTGCGCTGGAAAATCATGTATTGATTCCTGGGCTGGTCAATTTGCACATACATGCAGCGATGACGCTCATGCGCGGGCTTGCGGACGATCTGCCCTTGGAGGAATGGCTCAACAAGCATATATGGCCCACCGAAGCCAGGCTGGTCGATGCCGGATTTGTGTACGATGGAACCCGGCTTGCCTGCGCGGAGATGCTCAAGGGCGGCATCACCTGCTTCAATGACATGTATTTTTTCCCCGATGCTTCGGCTCAGGCTGCCATTGACTCCGGCATGCGTGCAAGCATCGGCATGATCGCTATCGACTTCCCTTCCGCTTACGCCAGCGATGCCGACGATTACCTGGCGAAAGGACTCGCCCTGAGGGATGAGTATGCAGGCCATCCGCTGCTCACCTTCTGTTTTGCTCCGCACGCGCCTTATACCGTGAGCGACCGGGTGTTCAGCAAGATTCTCACCTACGCCGAGCAGCTCGATGTCCCCATCCATGTTCATCTGCATGAAACCGACAACGAAATCAGGACCAGCCTGAGCACCTGCGGCATGCGGCCGATCGAGCGCCTGCGCGGGCTGGGCCTGCTGGGCCCCAATCTCATCGGCGTGCATATGGTCCATTTGACGGAAGCGGAAATCGCCTTACTGGCGAAACAGGGCTGTACCGTGGCGCATTGCCCTTCTTCCAACCTGAAGCTCGCGAGCGGATTCGCACCCATCGCGGCGCTGCTGCGTGAGGAGATTAATGTCGGCCTGGGAACGGATGGCGCGGCGAGCAATAACCGGCTGGATATGTTC
>DASZUL010000024.1:0-7330 GCA_035547595.1 Nitrosospira sp. | reverse complement strand
GCGCCAGGGCTAGTATCCACCCTCCTCCGGTGACCATGTTCTGGACACCGAAAATGGCATAAAGACCCACCACCGGCGAGACCACCGAAAATCCCAAAGTGAAACAGTTCCATACACTCAACGTCCGCTTGAGCGTATGGGAACTTGCAGGATCAGGAATAGGGCAGCCGTTATAGCCCGGATCTATTGACATGATATCCCTAGGGCTGGGCTGCATTCCTCCGCTAGGCGTCCGCAATCGGTATTGAAGATACAGGCTACCTTGAAAGCCAGGTGAGGCTTCCGGCAACTGCCAATGATTGAAACGGGGGAAAGGAAAAATCCAGAAGAAAAGCGCACGACAAGTCTCCTTCTATCGGTGGCATAACCCAAGAGTCAATGTATTCCTACATGATCTCCCGGGCTTTTATCCCTCCGTGGAGCCTCGTCATGACGAAGCCAGAAACTCTTGGACCAGGCATTTCCTCTACTCTATGAAGGAAACCGGAACCCTAGTTTCTATTTGCATCTACTGTATTACTATTTGCTACGCTAATACAATACTAACCAGCTACATTATACGGATTCCCGTACAAAAAAGCAATACCCCAACTCGTCCCATATCAATGCCGGGGATCAGAACGCATCGAGGACACGCAGGGTTCCCGCCACCAGGCGGTCCATCTCCTGCTCACTGATGATGTACGGGGGCATAAAATATACCGTGTTTCCCAATGGGCGCAGCACCAGTCCTTGAGCAAGCGCGGCCTGAAAAAATTTTCCCGCAAACGCGGGATCACCGGTTTCCACCTCGAATGCCCAAATCATTCCGCAGTTGCGAAAATTCCTGACCTTGCTGTGGGATGCGAGAGGTTTTGCGATGTGATTGAGGTAGACTGCCTTCACCCGGTTGATTTCAATGATATCGTCCTGCTCGAAAATATCGAGCGTTGCCAGCGCAGCGCGGCAGGCAAGCGCGTTACCCGAATGGGTATGGGAATGCAGGAAACCGAGCGCCGTTTCGTCGTGGTAAAAACCCTGGTATACCGTATCGGTAGTCATCACCACGGCTAACGGCAGGTAGCCGCCGCTCAGTCCCTTGGCGAGACACAGGAAATCGGGCGTGATATTTCCCTGCTCGCAGGCAAACAGGGTACCGGTCCTGCCAAAACCGACCGCGATCTCGTCAGCGATGAGATGCACTCCATACTTGTTGCACAAATCCCTCGCAAGCTTGAGGTAACGGGGATGATACATCCCCATCCCCGCTGCGCCCTGCACCAGCGGTTCGATAATGAATGCGGCGGTTTCCCTATGATGTTGCACGAGATACACTTCCAGCGCCGCAGCCGCGTGCTGCGCATGCTCTTCGGGCGATACCCCCTCGGCAGCATATCGCCAATCGGGGGTGGGAACATGCGCACCGGCACGCAATAGCGGCGCGTACGTATCCTTGAACAGCGCCACATCGGTTACTGACAGCGTTCCCAGCGTCTCACCGTGATAGCCGTTTTGCAGGCTGACAAAGCCATTCTTTTCTGGATGGCCGCTGTTGTGCCAGTAGTGATAACTCATCTTCAGCGCAATTTCTACTGCGGATGCGCCATCGCTGCCATAGAAGCAATGCCCGAGCCTGCCTGATAAAAGACTGCTCAAGCGTTCCGATAATTCCACCACCGGCTCATGCGTAAATCCCGCCAGCATGACATGCTCCAGCTTATCCAACTGCTCGTGAACCGCAGCATTGATGCGCGGATTACTGTGGCCAAAAAGATTGACCCACCAGGAACCGATGGCATCGAGATAGCGCTCCCCTTCGAACCCGAGAAGCCATGCGCCTTCGCCGCGAGCGATAGGGATCAGGGGAAATACTTCATGCTGCTTCATCTGCGTGCAGGGATGCCAGACGAATTCCAGGCTGCGAGCCTCGACGTTTTTGGATAGAAGCGGTTTGTTCAATCTTCACCCTCCTGTATGACCAGCAGCATCTGCCCTGCGGATACATGCCCACCCTTGCCGCAAAACAATTGCCCCACTGTTCCGCCAATGTGGGCTTCGACCACGAATTCCATTTTCATGGATTCCAGCACCACCAAGGGTTTTCCCACCGTGACGCGCTCTCCCTCCTCGACCAGTAATTTCCATACTGTGCCGGTGACATGCGCACTGACCGCATGCGCCCCTTCCGGCAGGTCGAGTTCGCTTTGCGCGTCAGCATCCTCGAGGACAATCTCGCTCACATACTCCGCCTTGCCTTCCGCCTTCCAGCGCGCGCGCTCCGCCTCGAACGCGGCCTGCTGCGTTGTCTTGAATGCCTTGATCGCCACGTCGTTCTTTTGCAGGAAAGCGTTATATTCTCTTAAACTGAACCTGGATTCTTCCACCCGAAGTTGAAAGCGTCCGGAAATAAAATCTTGCCGGAGCTGGAGCAGTTCACTTTCGCTGACCGGGTAGAACCGGATCTGATCAAAAAAACGCAATAGCCAGGGTTTGCCATCCTTGAAGTCGACCGTCTGGCGATAACGATTCCACATCTGCACCGTCCGTCCGACAAACTGGTATCCGCCGGGACCTTCCATGCCGTATACGCATAGATAAGCCCCACCGATGCCTACCGCATTCTCCGGAGTCCAGGTACGAGCAGGGTTGTACTTGGTGGTAACCAGCCGATGGCGCGGGTCCACCGGCGTGGCCACCGGCGCGCCTAAGTATACATCCCCGAGACCCATTACCAGGTAGCTCGCCTCGAACACGATCTTACGGACCGCTTCGATGCTTTCCAATCCATTGATGCGCCGGATAAACTCGATATTGCTGGGGCACCAGGGCGCATCCCGCCTGACGGATTGAATATATTTTTCTATCGCGAGACGGGTCGCACCATCGTCCCATGACAAAGGCAAATGTACGATCCGCGTCGGCACCTGCATATCCTCGATGGCGGGCAATTCCTCTTCCGCGGCGATGAGAAAATCCAGCAGCTTATCCCGGGCCAGCAGACGCGAATCATAATGGATTTGCAGCGAACGGATGCCGGGAGTCAGATCCAGAACACCTCGCAGCCGGGCTGCATCCACCGCATGTTCCACCCATTCCATCAAGGCATGCGCCCGAAAGCGGAGATTGAGGTCGAGTTCCGGGGGACCATACTCGATAAGAATATTTTTATCCCCCGACTGCCGGTACACTACCTGGACCTGCGCCGGGCTTTCCGGAAGCCGATGCAATATGGCGGAATGAGCCTTATGGGCAGAAGCTTCCTGGTTTTTCCTTCTGAATATCGGGGGAATAACCTTCCGCACAGTCAGATTTTCAAGCGTCGCATCCTGCAATTTTTCAAGTGCAAGCGCCTGTTCCATCGACATGGGGCGGAAGCGTACGCTATCGCCCGGTTTGAGTTGACCCATTTTCCATAATTCCGCCTGGATGACGGTAGCCGGGCAGACAAAGCCGCCGAGGCTCGGCCCATCCGGACCAAGTATCACCGGCATGTCGCCGGTGAAATCGACCGAACCCACGGCATAGGCATTGTCATGAATGTTGGAAGGATGCAATCCTGCCTCGCCGCCATCACTTCGCGCCCATTCCGGCTTGGGACCGATCAGGCGCACTCCGCTGCGGCTGGAGTTGTAATGCACTGTCCATTCGGAAGCAAAAAAAGTGCGTATATCGTCGCCGGTAAAGAAATCAGGGGCCCCATGAGGTCCTGAGAGCACGCCGATCTCCCACCGGTTGCTGTAATGGGGGATCAACTCCGCGGGGAGCACGCGGTCGGGAGAGCGGGCGTGAAGCCGGAGCGGGGCAATGTGCAGCACATCCGCGCTGAGCAGGGCTCGTCCGGCATGTCCACCGAACTTTCCAAGAGTAAAAGTTGCCTTGCTGCCCAGATAATCCGGAACCTGGACCCCTCCCTGAACCGCAAGATAAGCGCGGCAACCGGGACCCGCTATCTTGCCGAGTTGCAACAGCGCGCCCGACTTGACTGGACAGGAACGCCATTGCGCCAAGGGTTCGCCATCCAGCCGCGCATCAATAGGGGCGCCGCACACTGCGATGACGCTGTCGCAATTGAAGCGCAGCGTCGGACCGGCAAGGGTAATCTCAAGCCCTGCCGCGCTTTCCGCATTACCCACTAGGCGATTCGCGAGACGGAATGCGAGACTGTCCATCGGGCCAGAAGGCGGTACGCCGATACTCCAATAACCCACCCTGCCCGGATAATCCTGCACCGTGGTTTGCACGCCGGGACTGACGACATCGATGGTGCTCGCCGCATAGCGGAAATTATTCAGAAAGCCCGTGGTATGACGCGCTTCGCGGAACGCCGACGCCTGCAGAATCTGCTTCAGATAATCCAGGTTGGTTTCGATGCCGCTCACCGTAGTACCGTTCAGCGCCCCCAATAGCGCCTTGATTGCCTGCTCGCGATCCTCCTCATGAACGATTATTTTCGCGAGCATGGGGTCATAAAAAGCCGAGACCTCGACACCACGCTCCACCCAGGTCTCCACCCGGACTCCGAGGGGAAACTCGGCTGCGGTAAGCGTGCCGGAAGACGGCTGGAAATTCTTGGCAGGGTCTTCGGCATACAGGCGCACCTGGATCGCGCTTCCATGGGGCCGGATGACGAAGGAATCGAGTGGCGGCAGCTCGCCGGCGGCCTGTAGGATCATCCATTCCACCAGATCGATGCCGGTCACCTCCTCGGTCACGCCATGCTCGACCTGCAGGCGAGTATTGACCTCGAGGAAATAAAACTCGCCCGTAGCGGCATCAAAAATGTATTCCACGGTGCCGGCGGACTGATAGTTGACCGCACTGCCCAATCTTGCGGCCGCATCCAGCAGCGCTTTGCGCAGATGCGGCTTGAGTCCTGGCGCAGGCGTCTCCTCGATCACTTTTTGATTGCGCCGCTGCATGCTGCAATCGCGCTCACCCAAGGCGACGACGCCACCTGCACCGTCGCCAAAAATCTGCACTTCGATATGGCGGGCATCCTGTACGTATTTTTCCAGGAACAAGCCCGCATCCTTGAAGTTATTCTGCGCGAGATATTTAACCGACTCATACGCGCTGGCCAGCTCATCCCTGTTCCAGCACAGGCGCATACCGATGCCGCCTCCCCCAGCGGTGCTTTTCAGCATGACGGGGTAGCCGATATGCCCGGCGCTGTGGAGGGCGTCTTCCATGTTTTCCAGCAAACCCGTTCCCGGCAGCAGGGGCAGCGCATTCTCCAAGGCAAGCGCGCGCGCAGTGTGCTTCAAACCGAACGCCCGCATCTGTTGCGGAGTGGGGCCGATAAAACGGATATTCTCCGCGATGCACTGCTCGGCGAACTCCGCTTTTTCGCTTAGAAACCCATATCCCGGATGAATGGCTTGCGCACCCGTGCGCCTCGCCACCTCGAGGATTTTGTCGGCCCGCAGGTAGCTTTCCGCGGCGGCACCGCTACCGATGCAGTACGCTTCATCCGCCGCTGCCACATGCCTGGACAATGCATCGGCTTCCGTATATACCCCCACGCTTTTGACACCCATGCGGCGCAGCGTGCGGATGATGCGCATGGCAATGGCGCCGCGATTGGCAATCAATACCTTCTCAAACATGCTCTGCCCTTTTTTCCTGGGATTGCTTTGACAAACCGGTAACCCGCCAAAGTCGTCGCCATATTCGCGACTGGACCGTCTTAGACTAACAGAAGGTGTAGGATTTGTAGACATAAGGGGATCGTTTCAATTGCGGTCGATTTCGGGAGCGCTACATCCCTCAACCCGCATTCTATATATTTGTTTGAAAAGGTGTCGATTAAACTGCTGAGCTTATTATCCTTCAGGACGTCTATTAAAATACCTCTGCTAACATTCCAGGCTGGTTTCGCGTGCGATTCTCAAGCTGGGGGACCGCTTCTCAGCCGGCTTCCGGGCGCACCCATAGATCACCTCGAAAGTTGCCGGCAGCTTCCCTCTCGTACGCAACATCTCATAGCAATTCATCGCTTTTTGCCATGCTGTTTTCCCCATCAGCCCGCGCCGCCTTCCCTGGCTGACATGATGGGCTCCGATCGCTTTCAGGTCTCGCATAACACCAATTACGTCGTCATAATAAATGGTAATATATTCCCTATCCATGACCGGAACCGTAAATCCGGCACGCGCCAGCTTATCTCGAATGTCATGTATTTCGGTGAAACGGTTGACGTGCCTGTATTCATCCGCGCCACGGAAAGCCTGGCGCAACTCCTTCAAAGTATCCGGACCGAAAGTGCTGAACATGAACAAACCTCCATTCCGCAGCACGCGGAATGCCTCGGCAAATGCCGGGTTGAGGTCATTGCACCATTGGAGCATCAGATTCGACCATACCAGCTCCACGCAGGAATATTTGAGCGGCATCTTCTCCGCATCGCCCCCCACATAGCTGATTTGACCGCGATTCCCGCCTTGCGCCAATGATTGCCCTTGCCGCAAAATCCCGGGATGCGCCTGAGCGTGCATTGCCGTTGCGATGTCGAGCGCCAGTATCCTTGCGGCAGGATAGCGCATGAGCAGCTTGCGCGTGCCATAGCCCGTACCGCTGCCAGCATCCAAAATGACACCTGGACTATATTTCATGGAATCGAGACGCGCGAGCATCCGATCGCACACCTCCCGTTGCAACACCGCGGCCTGGTCGTAACTTGCGGCAGCCCGGTCAAATGCCCTCCGTACCAGGCGCTTATCGACGATATGTTCGTAATCCATTGTCATTAACATGTTCGGACTCACTCAGCAAATTTTCGAGCACAGTTTTCTCGACGCACGTTGATCCAGTTCTCTCAACGCTGTTCCCAGCCGGGCGACATCTTCCATCGTGTGTGGTGCGCACAATGAAATGCGTAGCCTGGCAGATCCCTGCGGGACGGTAGGCTCGCGAATCGCGGGGACGAGAATCCCCCTTGAACGCAATGCCTCGCTGATTTCCACGGCCTGATCGTTATCACCGATAATCAAGGGCTGAATAGGCGTGGTCGAGGGCAATAACCGCCAGCGCAGCGATTGCAACTCCTGCCTGAGCGCCGCGGCAAGCTGGACCAGTTTTTCGCGCCGCCATTGCTCTCTCTCTATCAACCCCAGACTTTTGGATAATGTATGGGCAAGCAGAGGCGGAGACGCAGTGGTGTAAATATAGCTTCGGGCACGCTGGACCAGCGTTTCGATGATCGCCGGCTGTGCGGCGACGAAAGCACCGTATACACCCGCGGCCTTGCCCAGCGTCGCCATATAGATAATGCGAGGAGAGCGGATATTGAAATGGGCCATCGTTCCCCGCCCCCCCGGCCCCAGCACCCCAAAGCCAAGGGCAACATACAGCA
>DASZUL010000023.1:0-32618 GCA_035547595.1 Nitrosospira sp. | reverse complement strand
GTGCCGGGGGGACCGATCAGCAGCGGGCCGCCCCCGCCAATTTCTATCAATCCCACGCGCCGCAGAATCAGGGCTCTCATGATGCGTTCCCCGAGCTCGGCCTCGGCCACGACCACTGCGCGCAAAGAGAGTGGGTTTATCATCAGTGCTTCGACCATCTCAACGGCGCGCGCATAGACAAGCGGAGGACGCCCCGACAGCTGGCTGACTTCACCCGTAAAACTCCCCGGTCCCATTTCAATGATAGGAATCTCGATACCAAGGCCATTTTTACGCGTAATCAGGATGCGTCCGCGCAACAGAATAAACATGGCCGTCCCACGACTGCCGGGTTCGAATAAGAGTTCACCGGGCTGCCAGGTATGCACTGTGCCAAAACGCCGCAACCGATCGATTTCTGCGGGATCAAGCTTGGGAAACATCTGCTTACGGCGCGGCTCCAGACTTGGCGGCAATGGAAAATCCGCCGCGTCGGATGGAGCTTCATCCGCTTGAGCAGACTCGGGTAAACGCATATTGTCGGAAATTTCATTCATCGCGGCTTGTAGTCCTCATGGCGATAAGCGGCGTGGTTATGGATAAATCGAGCGCTTCCCATATCAATATAGCACCCGTCTCCATAGGCCAGGGGAAAGCTCAATTCTCGGGTTTTAAAACGTCTTGCCTCCACAGGAACTTTTTTTGTTGTGATTTCAATCACATCGGTGAACTCAGGATGCCGAGCAGAATCAAGGATGCCATTTCATTTTGGAGGTTGCTATCGCTTTCTGCGGATCGCAAAAAACAACGATACTTATTCTTTCATTCGCATAACGGGCAACGGGCCCTACACGATCTTGCATGGAATTACAGCATCTTCGTCATAAGAATAGACTGCACATAACCGATGATATCCATCCGCAACGATAGTTTTTCCCTGACCCAAATCTCTTATCAAAAGAAGCGGGGATAATGGTTGCGCTGACTGAATTTTTTGCTGATCTTTTTTCACATGGGCATTACTTATTCCAAGTAATGACAATTGGGATGCCCTGAAGATATCTTTTGCCTTGTATCGCGACACCGATGCGTGTTTCAGTTTGCCCACATAGGTAGAAGCCGTTTTCTCATCCCAGAGAAGACTCAAGTATGATAGAGCAGCCGAATAATCATGCTCCTCTGGCTCATTCAACCATTTGATTTCTAATGTCTTTGGCATTTCAAATCCCGTCGAATTCAGCCGGCGCAACGCTTCGTCCAGCATTTGGTGGTTCAGTCCTGATACCGACGCCACCCATATTTTCATAATTATCGTGGGGTGCATCAACCACGTCTTTTGGTCCCCTGCCGTAGGCCGTAGGGACTGGCAAGATTTGTGCAGGAGCAATCATGCACATGAATATAATTCCGTTCGAAGGTCTTGCCGAAAGCTTCGGCCATGCCGTGGAGCCAGGAAATCTTGGCGCTTACAAACTGGTTCCCCAAAATACAAAAAAGGAGTTACAGGTTATCCTGTAACTCCTTTTTTTATTGGTGGGTCGTGAGCGGCTCGAACGCTCGACCTACGGATTAAGAGTCCGCTGCTCTACCAACTGAGCTAACGACCCGGATAAGTTATCCTTGCTTTCTGATGGTATATATCTTCTTTACTATCAACACCTTAATGTTATCACTACAAACAAGAAGACCGATTAAGATTCTACTCCACAAATTGCTTCTATGCCATAGGCACTGTGAACAGATTGTGAACCTATTTGTCATATTTCAGCGTAGCCCTTCAGGGCGATCATCTAGGAGATGGTAGAAAATATGGAAGGCTCTTAAGGGGGTAGCAGGGGGTGCGGGGGGTCTCCCTTTATAGTGCATTGCACCTAGAAATTTTCTCATAGAAATCATGAGGATCAGGCTGTTAAGGATATCAGCTTTACTTCTATTTGACTGATATCCCCATAATCAGGAGCTGCTACCATAGGAAATTACGTTAGCCTTCTAAGGGCTAAATTATTTATTCCCTTCTTATTTACTTCTTTCTAGAAGCGTCTGTACGCCACCCTTCTATCTAAATGGGTTCTTTCTAGTACCAAAAGTCACGTAGAACATGACCTTCGTTCGTCAACTCCCACACAATTTAAAAAGCTTTGACATGCGGAAAAAAATATTGCAACATTGTTTACACTAAGGATAGCGTAAATTATCTTACGCAACAACTAAATGTGGTGGTTTTTGGTATTCTGCAAATGATGAAAATAGGCCAAAGGCATAAAAGGAAGAAGCCATGAGAAGATAATTGGCTCATTTGACCCAGCCCCTCAGTCAAGTGAGCAAAAGAAAAGGCCCTTGATTAGCATATCCTTGGCGGGGTGACTAATCAAAGGCCGGTAGGGGCCAAAAACCCTTTGTACAAATATGTCTATTGGCAGTCGAATAGTGATCCAAACACTATTCACAGTCAAGGCCGTCTAGTACTTTTTCTTCATAGGAGAATTACATGGCAGTCTATTTAGTAACCTACGATCTGAAGGCCCCTGGCCGGAACTATCAACCCGTATATGATTACCTTAAACGCTTTATCTATTGCAAGAAGCTTGAATCGGTGTGGCTTGTACAGACTTCGCTTTCGGCTTCTACTATTCGGGATAATCTAGAAAGGTTAATTGATGCAAATGATGTGATCTTTGTTGTTCAGATCACCGCATCTGCTGACTGGGCAGCTTGCCGCTATGGCTGTGGTAGTTGGTTAAATGAGCCAAGTCGATCTTTCTGAGTAACAATTTAGATACATAGCTCATTAATAAGGAGGGAGGGGCTAATACCCCTCCCAATTTTCTATTTCCTTTTATCCAGCTAAATAAATGAAATTAATAACACCGCCTTTAGTTATTGAGGAAGATGAACCCTTTAAAAACGATATTCTGGGTAGGAAAGCCTATGGCCAAGCCCTATTAAACCTTGTCACACAATCCAATGATGAGCTAGTTATTTCCCTAGACGGACAATGGGGGGAAGGGAAAACAACATTCGTCAAGATGTGGCAGGGGTTACTTAATAAGGAAAACGTCCCGAATATATACATAGATGCATTCGCTAATGATTTTGTAGACGACGCATTTATAGCTGTTGCTAGTGCTATTACCAGCTATGCGGACAAACATACCGATTCAGTAGAAAAAAAGAAGGTAGCAGGATTTAAAGAAACGACAAAAAAGATTGGGTTTAAATTGCTTTCAATATCTGGCAAAGCTGCACTCAATATGGCCACATTAGGAGCACTATCTTCTATAGATATTGGTGATGCTAAAGCGATAGCTGATATTGCTAAAGGCGTTTCGGAAATAGGAGGTAGCCTCATAGAAGAAAAACTTAATTCGCATTCAGAAGACGTGAAACTACTTTTAAACTTCAGGAATTCATTGACTGAACTGTCGCAGTTCCTAGGGACGAAAAATGGAAAGCCATTAGTAATTATTATCGATGAATTAGACCGGTGTAGGCCAACGTACGCGGTTGAGGTTTTAGAGAAGATTAAACATCTTTTTTCAGTCGAAAACGTCGTATTCGTTCTAGCCATGAATAAGCAGCAATTGGAAGAATCTATTAAAAGCGTTTATGGACAAAATATTGATGCACACACCTATTTACAGAAATTCATTACCATTGAGACACGCCTTCCCAAAAGAACCAGCGAACACACTACGGATGATATAAAAACTTATTGCTTCAAATTGATGGAGCAGCATCATATTCCGACATATGGGGGAGCGAACATCATACTTAACTGCGTTGAGGTATTAGCCAGACAATTTAATTTATCGCTTCGTCAAATCGAAAAGATATTTACTAACATTTCCTTGTTCTATGCATTAAGCAATAAGGATGATTTTATTCTACCGGCAGTCATATCGTTTTTATCTGTCATGAAAGTTAAATATCCTTATGTATATGAAAAACTATTACACCGAAAAATAGCCTATGAAGAAATGTGCGAGAGCACAAGCTTTTCCTATGATAAAAAATTTTGGCTAATAAAATACTTATTGGTTCCAGAATTTGAGCTTAATAGCCTAAAGGGCGACCCCCAATTTGACAATACTAGATTTGGATTGTCTCAGCAGGGTATACAACGTGAAGATGTGATACCTATGTTCATCCAAAAACTAAGTATGTTTAATCTAGCCCATCTATAGCTAGGACGCACGTAGGAGCGCTACAATCGATTTAAATCAGTTGGGTAAGGGGTAAGTATGTCTCATTAAAATTCAATGCTTGACAGGCCCTTAAATTAAGGGTATAGTTGCTGCCCTTTTGTATTAATAGTACAGCTTGCGACTGTATAACAACGTAAAGACCTATATATGGCCTAGTAATTCCGTGTTGTCTTGTATCTATATGGTTACTGGTCATGATGTGAGAGCGAAGCGGGTATGGATATCAGCAACGCCGTAGTGACTCACTATTACATGATCCGTAATACGATATAAGGCTAGGTAAATCTAGCGGGCGATCTAAAGCCGATACTGTGTGAGGTAATACCTCCATAACATCAAGTCCCATGTATAGCGCAAGCATGGTGGTTGATTGCTTGTGATCCAATACGGATTAGCATGTATGATGTTGTGGGGATTTACTGAAAGATAACCTCTTAGTAATGGAGGAGGCCCTACAGCCTCCGACTATGAGTATCAGTAATAATAATAAGTAAATCAATATCAGTAACCAAGTCCTTAAGACTTGGTATAGCTGAATTAAGTATCTGTTACTGAATAAGTAAATCAGTCATAGGAGTCCTTAAAGACTCCTACACTTAGTGTTATTTGATACGGGGTTTAATACTGTAGATTTCGAAGAAACAGACTTCCATCGCTGCGTATAACTGGTCTTCATATTGCTTAGCTACGATGAAACTATCATGGATAGGAAGACACAAGATGTCATCTTCTAGAAGTCGCTTCATAACCCTTTCAGCTAGCCACGCATCAGTATTCTGCAGGTACATCCCATACGGCGGGTTATAGAACGTCGCTTTGATAGCCTCATGCTTTTGTTCAATCTTCTCAATAAGGGATTCCGCGTTGGTCACATGGAATTCACTTCTGATCGTATTGATAGCATGCTGCCGACTTCGACAATTGAATAGGACTAGGAAGGCGCTTTTCACTTCGCTACGTTCACACCCTTCAATCAGATAAGGGTCGCTATTCAGTTCAATCCCTATTCCAGCATAGGCTAGTGTGGGATGTAACGCTGAATAATCCAGCTCACATACTGGACCACTTTCCAATAGAAGTTTCAGTCTATCCAGCTTAGGCATATTCTCCCAGAAGCCGCCATAAAAGCGGCCTCCTTGCCGGTCAACATTAAAGATACGCTTCACTGTGATAGCAGTAGGGTCATACTTATATCGAAGATCAATCGCATCAGTACCTATATTGGTTCCCCGCAGCTTCTGGTTATATGACTTCAGGAATTCCCTCATTTCAATTGTGAATCGGTCATCAATATAATCAATAGGCTCCCCATCCGCATCCTTTATGATGATGGTCTCATCTTCAGGGGCATCTGGGTTACGAACTATTTCCTTGATATTGAAATTCAGGATTGAAAGCAACTTGTCGGTTGCCTTGATGCGGGATTGGTATCCGCGATTCCTAATACGATCATAAAAACCTTTCTTCTGTTCTAGATAGCCCAGCGAAACCAGATCATCAATTACACCGATCAATAAGTCATACTTTAAGAAGATTTTTCGATATCGGGTCTCCTTAGTAAAATTATTTCGGTTTCTGCTGACAGCCCTATAAGGATTATCGGAATAATTCGCTGCAATCCATAGGTCTAGAATTACAGCCTTGAGGTGTTCTCGCACCCTCTTTGCTTTCCTTATTTGCTGCCCCCTGCTTCTTCTAAATTCAACCAATTCAGAAAATACCCCCCTAAGCTGGTCAGCCATTGGAGGATAGTCTGTCTTACGATGAACTTGTAAGGGGATGGCATCCCTAAGTTCTTGTAGGTCCATTCAGCTAAAAGGTGTCATCAAAGAAATTAGGAAGATTTCCACCACCGGCAAATTGCCACCCCGCTTTCTTACCTCCACTCCATTTACCATTACCAAATAAGTTGGCCCCAATTGACCCCAGATGGGAGGTGCTACTGAAGATGCTTTGCCACGCGGCACCAGAAGATTCCGCCCTTCGCAATGTACTTGCTGCATCTTGCTCCCTTTGATTAGCAGCAGATATCTGTGAAGCAAATGATTGAGTTTGATTAATAATCCCTATATTCTGTCCGAATTGAGATTGGATACTAGATTCAGCACCAGATAATCCAGAAGTCCCTCCTAATCCAGCACCAGTATTAACAGTAGAATTAATTACATTAGCACGCCTAATACGTGCCTCCCGTTGCTGTTGCAATCGTTCCCTTTGAGCGGCAGCATTAGCTTGTGCTTGCTGAATGCGTTGTTGTTCCGCTTGTGCATTTTGAGCTTGCTGAAGTGCTTTCTTCTGTTTAGAAGCAGTAGATATACTATTCAGTACACTAAAAGCAGTGCCACCAACAGCCGCCACGGCTCCAACTACACCGGCAATGGGGGCAAGTGCGGCTAATGGCATGGTGTGGTCTCCTTCACGTTCCAAGTACCACAAATAATTGAAGAAGGAAAAGCATCGTAATTAAAATCGATGAATCCATTCTTCTTAGTGGCATTCTCAGCTATGTGGGGGAAACGCTGAAGTTGCGCCCCTAACGATTTCAAGTCGATTAGGACGGCACAATCTACTTCCCCATAATTATCAGGATGCGCTATTGCGTAAAGAAGGAAATCCGCGTAGTCATCCCTCATGAGTTTCTGCAACTCCGATTCCCCGTATTTGGCAGTGGCCCGAATAGTGAACCCTTCTAAAAAATAATCTTTGTATTTGGCTTCCCTGATGCGGTGGCTTACCTTCGTCTTTTGAACGTCGATCCACATATCTATACCTAGTTTCCGATCCTCATATAAGGAAGGCTTAATAAAATTAACACCTATCAGTTTTGGATCGGAAAAGATGATGTTTGCTGCTACTTGATTTAATTGAGGGGTGTACTGATCCGCCCATTGCCGTTGATCGTCATAACTCATTGATAATTTCCCTGAAACTGTTTACAAACTCTTCACCCTGACCGACCTTTTCAGATAGACGTGGCCTTACCTTATACAAGCCACATGTCTTTTTATCGCATACGTCGATCAGTTCAGCAGGGGAGGCATTGTATCTACCGCTCCATGGCCCCACACACTGCCGGCACTTCAAAGCAACCGCATCTTTAAAATCCTTAACATCCATAACGCGGTCCTTTCCATTTACAGACAGCTTGAATCCCATTAGCCTTAAAGTAACGGCTAATATGAAACTGTTGCCACACATCGCCACTAGGTCGATAAATTCCCCTTTCGTTAAGGATATTTGCGATAGTCGTTTGACTGTGAGTTTCAGCCAACTTCCTGATTAGGAAATCAACATATTCAGGGACAACCAGCGAACCATTTCTAACTTTCTGTTTTTCTTCAGTTTCAGTTACCAAACGAAGAAATTTATAATCTGCCTTTGAAAGGGCATTAGATTCAATGCCCACCATTTCATTTATTCCTAAGATGAAAGGTTAGTCCCATCACTTCCCGGTCCCGCTTCTTCTGTTTCTGGATTCGGGTATCAAAATAAACTGATGGGGAATTTTGCTGCAACTCTTCATAGAAGGCTTTATTTCTGACATGTTGCGAAAGGTTGAAAACATCGTTAACCTTTTGTTCGAATTGTGCTTTCTGCTGTTCAATTACTTTATATTTCTGCTCAGCCTTGTATGCATCGTGAGCAGACATGACTTCAAATTTCTCCCTTGTACTTTTTGCATTACGGATCAGATAGGACCAGTCCGGTTCTTTATCTCCCGGTATTTGAGGGGAGACTGCTTTATCAATCTTATGAAAGGCATTTGCCAACTCAGCAGTCCTAAAATCTTCCTTTGCCCGAATATCTTCCTTCGGTTGCTCCTTGTGCCCTGCTACTTCGAACATATTAAATATTGAATCCATTTTAAAAAATCCTTTACATTTTGATACAGTTAATATAAAGTGACGATACTAATGATAAATTGCGGTTTGTTTGGATAAAATTTCACTTTATATAATAACATTATAACACATTTTGCATAAAAAGTCAAGTTTATTATGTTCGTAATCTATGCAGCATGAATATTTAATCTTTCCCTATATGCGTTACCTGTCAGTCATTTAGCCCCATCTTTATGCTTCCCCGCCACACCAATAATGCGTTTTTCCATTTGGTTGTCCTGTCTCCTATATTCGACGGGATAAGTAAGTGGGAAGGCACATGTAGAACTACTGTAAACCATTGAAATATATTAATTATTTATCTGACCGACCCTATTGACCCTATCCTAATTTGGCAATTAAGGACGAAACCTTGATATGAGTGTACCTTTGCAGCATTTGCATGGATTTATGACCTGTAATCGCTGACACCTCCATAACATTCAGTCCCTTTTCAAATAATCTGGAAGTTGCCTCATGCCGCAAGTCATGAAAATGGAAGTTATCCATCCCTGCTTTCTTCACAGCTAGTTTAAACGCACCGTTCATTGCATCGGAACGGGGTTTCCATAGATAAAAGACCCGCTTGTCAACAATATGTTTAGGGATACTGGACAGGATTTCGATAGACCGAATTGATAATGGGATAAATCGGCCCGATCCATTTTTTGTATGTGGTAAAAATATTATCTTTTTTGCAAAATCAATATCCGCCCATTTTATTTGAAGAAGTTCTGACAGCCGCATAGCCGTTTCTATAGCCAACACAACTAAGGGATAAAGAAGGGGATTCTGGGATTGCTTACAGGCATTCAATAAACGTTCCTCCTCTCCTTCTTCCAGTCGTCTAGTACGTGCATTTGATGGTTTAGGTTTGCGAATATCTTTCAGCGGATTGGAGACAGGGATATTCCATTCCTGCATGGCAATGGTGAACAGGTGGGAAATTAAAGCCAGTTCCAATCTAACTGTATTAGAAGCAACAGCAGCGCACCGAATGTCGCGGTGCTTTACGAAGTCTTTGGATTGCAAAGAAGCCAACGACCTTTTTGCCAATGGATGAGTTAGCCATTTAGCAATCCGTTTTTCTTCTTGACTCCTCCCTTTCTTGTGAGGGGTAATTTCACTTCGGTACCTAACAAGGGCATCAGCTAACGTCATGGATTCAGCAGCATTCCGATTGACGAAGATACCCCTATCCATGTCGGATTCGACACAACGAATCCACGCATGAGCATCTTTCTGATTGATGAATGACTTTGAGATGGGAGGATGCCCTTTCCTTCTTACCTGGGCATTCCATAGACCTGATTTTAACTTCCTGACCGCTGCCATATTGCACCTCACTGTGAATGAGGTGTGAACAGCAAGGAAAGATATATTATAACTTATTGAATAATAAGCTATTAATCATTAGCAGCATACGGATTAAGAGTCCGCTGCTCTACCAACTGAGCTAACGACCCGGATGATTTGCCGGTATTGAACTTACGGAAGTTCAGCTTCCATTCTTCCTTTACTATCCAGTTCTTTATCCTATCACATCTTGTCGCAAATCAGTAAGGCCACGACGCCTTCCATGGGGAGCTTTCCACCCCAATCAGCTATATGAATTCAACAATCAGCTCGATGACATGACGTGATCCAGCAACCCCCGCATCCGTTGCCAGTGAGACCCTTCCCAGAATATGCCGTGGCAGATATCGCAGGTGCTGAAGCGCTCGAAGCGGTCCCGCACCGAGGGCGGCAGCTGCGCCAGCACTTCGGCTTTTGGAATCGGGCGCAAAGGCGCGTTGCAATCCAGGCACAAAGTGAAAGGCATGACATGCGGTGCGAGATTCAGCCGGGTGAATATCTCGCGCAACTGGTGTGCCGGCCTGGTTTCGCGCATATAGCAGCCGTGAACGACCAAGCGCCTCTTCAGCAATTCCCGGTCACGGGTCAGCACAATGCACTCCGTCAGCTTGGCGATTTCCTCGATTTCGCCATCCTGAAAGTTATTATCATAAAGCGTATTGAAACCGGCCATGCGCAACAGGCGCGCAAGCCCGCCAAGATGGGCATCCGCCACAAAACGGAAACGACTTGAAGGGAGGGGTAGAACGGACGATAAGGGTCCGACGCCCAGCCTCCTGAAATGGGGATAAACGGCGACACGATCGTCGTCTTTCAGCAGATGGCCAAGACTTGCCGGCTCGCCGTTAACCAGCACCAGCTCGACTTCGGTATGCGGCACTCCCAGCGCTTCGATCATGTGCTTGGCGGTCGCGGCCCGGGCGCAAGGCGCCACGAGTTCGCGCCCCCGCTGCTCAGGCATGAGGAAATCGTTCAGCTCCGCATAGAAGCGGAATGTCGCTGTGACCATGATAAAAATTGAATGACGAAATGCTCCCTTCCATGTTTATTGACCAGATGGATAGACAAACAATCCGATATTTCGAGCTGGGCCGAATTTCAAGCAAGCTTCAGATAAGGAGGCGAAGCTTTTGCTCATACTGGATACCTGCTTTCGCAAGTATGATGAGCATGAGAATTGTACTGTTTTCTCTTTTCTCGCCGGGCTGCTCGCAATGACGCCAGTATCCAATGGAGCCGAGGCGCTGCTTCCATCCGTATTAGCCCTCGTCTGGCTGGCGCTCCGTTGTGGCAAACAGGAAACCGGCAATCAGTACATTTTCCGTCCCCAGGGGGAAAAACGACAGGGCAAGAAACAACACTTCACAAAGGCCTTTTTTTCCCAGGCCAAGCGGTGCTAGAATCTTCAGCGTGATCACATACGCATCCATTGCCTTGTATTCGTGAGTGACCCCCTGCGATGCTCGCGGCTTGCCAAAGCCGTGCCAGCATGAAAATCTCGTCGCCTCCGTTGTACTCCAGGCCCTATACCGCTCCAGGATGGCTGCGCGGCGGCCATGCACAAACCATTTATCCCTATCTGCTTTCCCGGCCGTCGATCGCCTACCGGCGTGAACGATACGAACTGGAGGATGGCGACTTCATCGATATAGACTGGCTCGATAACGAGTCCACTGCCCCATTGGTAGTGGTGTTTCATGGGCTCGAAGGAAGTTCGTACAGCCATTATGTACTAAGCCTGATGGTAATGCTGCGCGAACTGGGCTGGCGTGGCGCAGTCGTCCATTTTCGCGGCTGTTCCGGCGTGCCCAACCGTTTGCCGCGCGCATACCACGCGGGCGATTCGGAAGAAATCGACTGGGTGCTGCAACGGATAAGCAGCGAAACCCGGACCTCCGGCGCCGCCTTTCCGATATACGTGGTTGGCGTATCGCTCGGTGGCAACGCTTTTCTCAAATGGCTGGGCCAGCAAGGGCAGCAGGCATGCCGCGTAATCGAAGGAGCGGTGGCGGTTTCGGTGCCGCTGGATCTGGCTGCCGCCGGAAAAGTGCTGGCATCGGGTTTCAACCTGATGTACACCCGTCACTTTCTCGATACGCTCAAACGCAAGGCGCTCGGCAAGCTTGATCAATTTCCGCGGCTGTTCGATGCGGACAAGGTGGCCGCCTGTACCACCCTTTACGAATTCGACAATATTGTAACCGCGCCGCTGCATGGATTCCGCGATACGGAAGACTACTGGGCGCGATCCAGCAGCAAGCCGTGGCTCAAATACGTCGAGGTGCCCACACTCGTCATCAATGCCCGAAATGATCCATTCATGCCGCCTTCAGCGCTGCCGGCGCATGCCGAGGTTTCGCCTTCGGTCGTCCTGGAATTTCCGAAGGAGGGAGGACATGCAGGATTTCTCGATTCGCCGTTTCCGGGCCGGCTGACCTGGTTGCCGGAAAGAATCGTCAGGTTTTTTGGAGAACAACGGGGAGGATTGCGCCACGGCCTGCCCATCGGCCTACCCGAAGGCTTGCCCGAGCTTCGGATTTCCTGATCTTTTTGCCCTTATTCTTTCTGAACGTCCTTTCTCAACGCAAGTAACCCCGTCGACCTGTTGCCGTGGCGTTAATTGCGGCATGGATTTTCTTCGATCGCCCCGCGCCTATACTTCCTGCATACCAGTCTACGTAATAAAAATTTAATTATCTCAAGCTTGACAGGGGCATTTTCCCATACTAGTTTTAGGGTTGGATCGAAACCACGTTCCGGGGGGAAACATGCTCATATTCTTGAGCCAGTTTCGGTCCAGCCAGCGCGTTCCTTCTCCCGACTTCGCGAGTTATCCAATTTCAATACCACAAATAAAGGAGTCAGCCATGTCCGATGAGCAAAACCTAGATGATTCCCCGCAAGCACCTCAACCCGATGCACCCGCGGCCGCTGCCGCCACCCCGCAACCGCGCGCCCTGGCCTTGAATGCCAAGCTGGCAGATTTGACCGTTGCCGACCTGAATTCCATCATTGCCGCGGAAACGAACCGCGCGATCGCTTCCCGCTTCGGCAATATCGGGAGAGCGGGTGCTCATGTAAATTCCGGCCCTCCAGGATTCGTGAATGGGGGCGGCCATGCCAACTTCGATCCATCCCACGTCAATTCAGGACCTCCGGGGTTCGTCAACGGTGGCGGTCACGCGAATTTCGATCCCGCGCGCAATCTTGGAGCACAGGTTAACGTGGCCAACGTCGGCAATCTCGCCAATCTCGGTAGAGCAGGCGTGCATGTAAATTCCGGCCCTCCGGGATTTGTGAATGGAGGTGGCCATGCTAATTTCGATCCTGCCAGAGGTGTGGCAGGCAATCGCATCAATGTCGCCGATCTGGGCCGAGCCGGATCTCACGTGAATTCCGGCCCTCCAGGATTCGTCAATGGAGGTGGCCATGCCAATTTCGATCCCCGGACCAATGTGGGAGCGGCCCTAGTCAATGTAACCCTGCCGGATGGAAGCCAAGTAGCCATTCCGGGCTCCGGACCGGTGGACCTGCAGGTGCGCGGTTTTCGTATCACGCGCTGATACCGGCAGTCGATGAACTCCAAGCCGGTTTTCGGCGCGGCCTGGTCTGGCCGCGCTGGCGGGCAGCTTCGCATGTTTGTCGCGGCTGCCTGCCAGTCCCGGGAATTCAGGCAAGCGCTCCAAAACGAGCCGGGTGCGGCATTGCGCCAATGGCAATGGGAATGTACCGATGTTCCCGAATCTCTCTCGCCTCCTTCCAGGACAGTGTCGGTCACGATCGACGATGCACACCTATGGGGCCTGACGGAGTGGCGAACCGAGCCGGATAGGACAATGCTGCGCCAATCGCAGCTGCGCCTGTTGCTTGCTGGCGCCAAGCCCCTGGTGCTGATGCATGGTGACGAACGCAGCCTGACGGCTTTAGCGAACTGGGCCCGGGAGCGGAGTTATTTCACGTTGCTGGGACCGCACCAATTCCTGCCGCAGCACGATTCCCGCAAGGGCGGCTACAGCAACCGCATGACCAGTGTATCGAGCGCCCAGGCTGGATCAGGGGCTTGGCGGGGATTGCTGATCAGCCCGGATGAGCAAACCGTGCTCATGGCCTGGTTGTGCCTGCTGTTCGGATGGGAAAAATTCCTCGGCAGATTGCTGGGCTATCCGCGCTGCTGCTGCGAGGCGTTCGAGGACCGCTGGCCTGCGGCCTCTTCTCATCATGAAGGTGACATGGGCCTCATGCTCTTGTCGCAATCAGGCCCGGGAACCGGCAAAGGAATCCGCAAGCTGGACTGGACTGCGAATATTTTCGCGCGCTACTTCGGCTGGGAAATCATTCAGCATTTTCCCTGCAGCTGGGATTGCGCCGCCACTGCAAGCCTAGCCCGCCGTTATCTTTCCATTCTCTCGCATTACTGGCCCGAGGACATGCGGCAAATCCGCCGGTACCTGTCTTCACCCCTGCTGGTAACTGCTTCGCACGGCTACGGCCTGTTTCCCAGCGGAAAACTGGTTTCGGGAGCAACCGGTACTTGCCTGACCTATGATCCAGGCTTGGTGCAAACAATCGGCATGGAAGATGCACTCGCGAAGGAAATCATGTCTTCGTCATCCATGGCCATGGGCAAGAACGGCGGTTGGAGAATCGCGGGCAGAGACGTTCCAGGCTGGCTGCTGGGATTCGGCATCGATCAGCCCACTATCGAGGAGGCGTACGGATGAAATATTTCAGCAGGCCCGGCAGGGAAAGCGCGGAAAGCGAATACCTGGCGGGAGCTTTCGGCAAGCATTATGAACCGTTTGGAACAATCGGCCTGAGCGATGCGACCATGCTGGGCACGGAAGGAGTGGTCCTGGAAGACATTTTCGGAGAAACCCTCGCGATCCATCCGGAAAACGCTTCATGGGCATTTCTCAGTCCGGGCGAAGCCAGATGGTTCCCCCATTTGCATAACAAGCCGTTCGGCTGGCTGCGGCATGGCATGCTGCAATACGGCCCGGATGCTGCGCTCGATTTCGCCGCCCATCTCTACCGCAGGGGATTATTGACTCTCAACAATCATGCCGCAGTGGACCAGCGCATGTTCGCGGACGGCCCAAATTATGACGAAGGCAATCTGATCGAACTGCTCATTACGGAAAAGTGCAATCTCGCCTGTCCGTATTGCCTCGCGGGCGCCAATTCGTCCATGCCCGCGATGGACAGGGAGATCGCCCGCAAAACCGTGGATCTCGCGTTCAACATGGCGGAGAGCGACGTCCTGGCCTTTGAGTTCGCCGGCGGAGAGCCGTTCCTCAAGTACGACCTCATGAAAGAGACGGTGACGTACATCCGCAATCACCCGCTGAGAGGCAACCGCAGGCTGTTTCTCAGCACGCAGACCAATGCCACGCTGCTGAACGAGGAGCGTGTCCGCTGGTTGAAGGATGAGGATATCCGGGTGGGAATCTCCATAGATGGGGGTGCCCAAGCGCAGAATAAAAGCCGGCCGCAGGTAAACGGCAAGGAATCGTTCAGCAAGCTGGCGAAAGGTGTCGAACTGCTCCATCGTTTCGAAGTGCCCTTTGGCGGTCTGGTAGTCCTGAACCGGTCCAATGCGGATGATCCGGCGGAACTGGCTGCCACGCTGCTGCGCCTCGGCATACATGGGTTCCGGTTGAATCCCGTTGCCTACCTGGGGGATGCGCGGAAAAACTGGAACCAGGTGGGCTTGAGCCAGGAGCATATCATCGGATTCATGAAAGGCCTGATGGCGCATATCGTGGACCTGAAATTGCCCCTCCTCGAAGATAACGTTCGCAGCATGTGCGATTTTCTAACCAGCAAGCAGCGCAGAACACGCTGCATGCGGACGCATTGCGGAGCGGGGGATACTTTTCAGGCGGTCGCTGCCAATGGCGACATTTATCCGTGCGGACGCGCCACGCAATCGCCCGGACTGAAGCTGGGCAATATCTTCGATCCCGGCCTGGAAAGCCTTTCCCAGCCGTCAAGGAACAATCACATCATGGCGCAGATCCGCGAACGCAGGCCGGCCGATCTTGAAGGATGCAGCAACTGCTCCTACAGGCAATTATGCCAGTCAGGATGTTCGGCCCAGGCCTGGGAGCGCTATGGCACGGTGCGGCATCGCACCCCCGAGTGCGCCTTTTACAAAACGCTGTATCCCTATCTGATGCACTGGCTGTCTTTCGATGAAATTGCATTCCACCATCTGAACGCATACAGTTATTTCAATAACGAGGGCAGGCATTTCTCACGAGACTTCGCTTCCATCGCGGACATGCCGGTAACAGTGTGAACGCCCCCGATATTTCTCTCCCCGGCTTCAAGGAACAACTCCCGGCGGATGTGCTGGCAGACTGCGCCGGCCTGTGCTACCCCGCGGGACCCGGCAATACCATCGACATGCTGTTCGGACTGGCTGCGCTGACCCGGTCGGAACGATTTCACCATCGCCTCTCCAGAGCGCTGGAAGCAATGTGTTTCACGGATGCAAGCGAGTCCCAGCTTGCGCGGCATGCCGTCGCGGTGCTCGATCGCCTGCCCGCTGACAGCCGCGCCCGTCTGTTCGGCACGCCGCTGGCGGAAACGGATACCGCGGGGCATGGTCCGGATGAATTGGCCGGCAGCGATGAATCGAGGCGTCTGCTATCGGGTATACGCCACCTTGTTCACCACCCCGACCTTCGCGATATCGCTTTAATCCTTCCGCCATGCCTGTTTTATCAAGGGTTTTTTTATCTGCCGCATATTCACGCGCTTCTCCTCAATGGTACGGAGGACACGACCGTCGCCGTTGTCGAAAAACATGGAAAAACGCATTTCGTCTGGAGCGACGGCCCAAGCATCACGCTGCCCAATGACGGCAGCGGATTGCCGGCGGGATTCAGGCATCCCCGCCTTGCGGCCCTGCCCCGCATCGGAAGATTTGCCATACTGAACGGAATACCCGAAGTCGCACCGCTGCTTTCGTCGTTCGACCCGGCAGCGGATGGGGAGATCCAAGAAGGAGCAGACCGGATATCTCTTGCGCTGGAGCTTCTTGAGCAGATCTGGCCGTATGCTTTCCACGCGATCCGCCGGCATGTGAAAGCATTCTGCATCCTGAAGCAGCGCGGTTATTCGCGCAGCCATAGCCCTCCGGAGCTGCCGGGAGCCATACTGATGAGCGCGGATGAGGTGGAGCGGATAGGCGACCTGCTGTGCCATGAATCGAGCCATGTGCGGATGAACGTTTTCCGGCTCTACGATCCAATCGCCCGGGCCCGCGATCCCAAGGCGGAAGCAGCGGGTTTCGTCTCGCCCTGGCGGCCGGATCTGCGTCCGCTGAAAGGACTGGTCGACGGCGTGCACGCATTCCTCAATGTATGCCAATATCATCGAAAGCTCGGGGAATGGTGCGATGGCGCATGGATCGCGGGTGCGATCTATGAACGGCAAAAACAGAATGTCATCCAAGCCAATGCTTTGCTGCAGCGGCATGCGGCCCCAACCCGGACTGGAGCCATGCTGATGGAGGAATTTATCCGTGAGGAAGCGTTGCTGTGAGCAATATTTCTTCCGGCGCAGCCACCGGCCCAGCGATCGGGAATGCGGCAACGGGTTTCGCCGGCCCCGCAGGAGATTTACGGATCGACCCGCCATCGCTAGCGCGCCTTCGCGCCGAGTTTTACGGCCGGGGTGCGGCGGTCCTTGGCCCGCCTGCCCTCCAGGGCGACATCCATGCCCGGCTTTTGAACGAAGCCCTGACGCAACGGGAGAATGCAAGCTGGAGCCTGATCGCAAAAGGATGTCCGGGCGAGATTTCGCAGCACAACCTGCGCGCCTACCTCGGCCCGCATGCGCGAAGTTTTCTTGCTTCGCCCGAGGTACTGGAAAATCTGCGGCAGGTGACCGGCCACCGGCTCATTCCCTCATGGAGCGCCAGTTGCTATACCTATTATGACGGTCCCGGCCAGCACATGGGCGAACACTGCGATAAAGAAGAAGCATGCCGAATAGCCTTGCTGATTTATTTACAGACTGTCTGGCCGCAGGGTATGCAGCCTTCCCCGGGACTTCAGCTGCATGTATTTCGGGGAGATAATGCGGCAAGCGGGCTGGTGCTTCGGATCACCGCGTTATCCAACCGCATCGTCTTCCTCAACGGTGCCGAGCAGGCGCACCTGCGGCCGGCGCTTGCTCCGGGGGAACATATGACCCTGCTGGCTGGTTGCTATCAGCTGGCCCCGTAACGAAAATCCGAACGATGCAGTGGAACGACTGGCCACCTTCCGATCCAAGCCTCCTGCCGGGTTACGAGGCATGGCGTGAAGGAAGGCTGGGCGACGCCCAATCGTTTTTTGAAAAACAGGCCGAGATGCAGCCCCATTGCGATGATATCTGGCGCGGGCTCGGGAACGTCGCCTGGACTCGTCACGATTTCCGGAGTGCACTCGCTCACTTCGGCACGGCATTGCACCTGGCTCCGTGGAATCCCATGCACTGGGGAAATATAGGACTGGTTCGCCGCGACCTTGGCGAACCGGAAGCCGCAATCGCCGCATTTTGCGTTGCGCTGGGCCTGGATGCCGCATATGCGCCCGCCCTCAACGAATGGGCCAATGTGCTGTTCGACACCGGCCAGTATGAGCAGGCGCTGCCGCTATATGATGCGGCTCTCGCCATTGATGATACCCGTGCGGTGGTCTACCATAACAAAGGTGTCTGTTTGCGGCATCTGGGCAGGCTGCCGGAAGCGGTGGGATATTTTAAAGCCGCCCTGGCACGAGACCCTCATTATCATTATTCGCTGGAAGAACTCCGCCGATTGTCCGGCTGCCCGCAATAACCGGAAGACAGCAATTGCCTGTCTCCGGTTCTTCCCGTAAAAAGATATCCGGCTTCCTCACTCCGAAGAAGGAAAGTTATGCCAGACAATAACGGTAGCCAGCAGAAATCCCCACCGTATGATGTCATTATCGTGGGAGGAGGCATTGCCGGCCTGTATTGCTGCCACGAGCTGATCAAGCAAAGCGAACAGCTCAAAATCAATCGCATTCTTCTCCTGGAGGCTTCCGACCGGTTCGGCGGACGGATAGAAACCTGGTCGCTGTTGCGGACCGGCGAAAAAAACGGGGAAGCGATCGGATTTGACGATACCTGGGACCCTTGCAACTGGGATTTTACGAGCGGAAAACCTGATCCGCTCGCACCGCAAGGCAACAGGCAATCGCCCTACAGGGGGCCTATCGAAAAACAGCTGGTAAATATAAACGGCGAGGCAGCAGAAAAGCGATCGGAGATCGAATACCTGCGCGCGGAATTCGGTCCGATGAGAATCGAGCCGCGTGACCAGCCATTATTGCAGGTACTGCTCGATGAGCTGGGCATCCGGGAGCAGGTTCCTGGGGAGGAACAGAGCCTTGACGATCTCGTGCCGTTCTCTTCCTATGCGTCGGAAGATCCGATGGAGCCCAGGTTTACGCTGCGGGAAGAGGAGGCCAAGCAAAAAACGCCTTTCGATTTGATGATACTGGCCCTGCGGCGCATTTTCGAGCTGGTCGATCTCGCGGGACCGGAGAAACCATGGCAGACCGACGCGGCCAACGAACAGTGGAAGAGCCTGAAAGATGAGGCTTTTTTCTATCGCCACTACTGGAAGGGGGAGTTGCTGGAGTGGATTCATAACATCACCGACGAGGATCTGGAGGTCATCAGGAAGCGGGCGAGCTTCAGGGGACAACCGCTATGGAACCTGGGATTCTGGAACGTACTCAGCGATGTGCTGAGCCATTTTGCCGTGGTCAAGATAAGGGACTGGGGAAGTTACTACCACTTTGTCCATGAAAACCTGAATGCCGCGGAATGGATCATCTTCTGGCTCAGGGCGATACGTGGGACGGGCTCTCTTCGCGGTATCCGCGGGGGCATGAGCCGGATAATCTGGAAGTTGCTGGAAAGGCTGCACGATAAAAGAGGTACCTTGCTCTGTATCCAGAAGGGCAGAAAGGTTGTCGATCTCCAGTCCGATGGTGATGAAATAGATATCACCGTAGAAAACGAGAATGAGGTCATCAAGGCAAAGAGAGTGATACTCGCCCTGCCCAAGCGCCCGCTGGAAAAGTTGTCGTGGAATGGAAAAGGGCCGCAGAAGCAATTGAAGGCGGCCCTGGATGCGGTTGCCGGCCTTTCGCTGCTGAAGTGCTTTTTCGTGATCGAGCAGCCCTGGTGGGAAGACAACCGGGCCCTGAACCGCTATGCCGCCGATCTCCCTACCCGGGAATTGCTATATGTAAAAAGCCATGACCGGACAAAAGGCTTGATCATGGTTTATACCGATCGTCCCGCCATCACATTCTGGTCGGATTACCTGAGAACGATCGAATGTGCGCCCGACCATGATGATGTGTGCCTGGAGCCATCGGAAAACCCCCAGCTCGAAAACCAGGAAACGGCCAGGACCTGGTTCCTGAAGCTGCGGAAAATACCTTGCCATGGGGATGTTTCCCCTGCCAACCATGAATTGTATTTTGGAAACGGGGGCGTGGCTATCGTGGGAGAGCCGGAAAATCCGCGGCTGTGGCAGCGTTTTGTCCAGTTTGCCAGGGACTACGAACACCATGATTTTACCCAGGACCGCCTTCTGGCCTGCGGCATGCGCGACTGGGGCAAGAATCCTTTCGGCGCAGCCGCCCATGGCTGGCTGCCGGGCGTGATGTCCTGGAAACACATGGAGTTTCTGGAGGCATTTTCGCTAGATGAATATTCTTCAAATAAGAATATTCATGTGTGCGGGGAGGCGTTTTCTGACTACCAGGGCTTTATCGAAGGCTCGCTAAGGTCCGCGCGCCGCGTTTTGCGCCAGATCGAAAAACAGGCAAAAGCCGGCAGCTGAAGCTGAAATCCCACCATTCCGGCGGCAAGGGAAAATACCCACAGGTACATGGTAGAATCCAGCCTCCGTCAAAAAGCAGTCCTGCCATGAACGAACACCCTCGCGCCCAACTGCTGAAGGATCTACTGTCGCGCCGCATCGTGCTGCTGGACGGCGCCATGGGCACGATGATCCAGAGCCACAAGCTGCAAGAGGCAGACTACCGTGGCGCTCGTTTTGCCGATTTCCCGCACGACCTCAAGGGCAATAACGATCTTCTGACGCTTACCCAGCCGCAGATAATCCGGTCGATCCATACCGCCTACCTGGAGGCGGGTGCGGATATCATCGAGACCAATACTTTCAATTCCACCGCAGCCTCGATGTCCGATTATCACATGCAGGACCTCGTATACGAACTGAACTTTGCGGGCGCCCAGCTGGCGCGGGAAGCGGCGCAGGCCATGGAAGCGCAGACGCCGGACAGGCCCCGCTTCGTGGCCGGCGTGTTGGGACCGACGACCAAAACTGCATCGATCTCCCCGGATGTCAACGATCCCGGCTTTCGCGGGATTACCTATGATGACCTTGTCCGGGATTATTCCGAATCCATTCGCGGTCTGGTCGACGGAGGTGCCGATATCCTCCTGGTCGAAACCATATTCGACTCGCTCAATGCCAAGGCCGCGCTATTCGCCATAGACCAGTACTTCGAGACCCATGGGATTCGCCTCCCTGTCATGATTTCCGCGACCATTACCGATGCTTCCGGCCGCACTCTTTCCGGACAGACGCCGGAAGCATTCTGGAATTCGGTGCGGCATGCGCGCCCGCTATCGGTCGGGCTGAATTGCGCCCTGGGCGCCGAACTGATGCGTCCCTACATCGAGGAACTTTCCCGCACGGCTGAAGTATATGTGAGCTCTCACCCCAATGCGGGCCTGCCCAACCCCCTGGCAGAGACGGGCTATGACGAGACGCCCGAATATACGGCCGGCCTGATAAAGGGATTTGCGCAGGCAGGCTTCGTAAACATCGTCGGCGGTTGCTGCGGCACCACTCCCGCGCACATCAAAGCCATCGCCGATGCGGTAAGCGGCATTCCGCCGCGCAGCATCCCGGATATTCCGAAAAAGCTGCGGCTCTCCGGACTGGAACCGCTCAGCATTGGCGATGATTCGCTGTTCGTCAATGTAGGTGAACGAACCAACGTCACCGGCTCGAAGGCGTTTGCCCGCCTCATCCTGGGGAACAATTATGCCGATGCGCTGAGCGTCGCCCGCAACCAGGTAGAGAACGGCGCGCAAATCATCGATATCAACATGGATGAGGCGATGCTGGACTCGCAGAAAGCGATGGTCACTTTCCTCAACCTTATCGCCGCGGAACCGGACATCAGCCGCGTGCCGGTAATGATAGATTCGAGCAAATGGTCGGTTATCGAAGCAGGCCTCAAGTGCGTGCAGGGCAAGGCCATAATCAACTCCATCAGTCTCAAGGAAGGTGAGGCCGAGTTTATCGAACATGCGAAGCTGGCCCGCCGCTATGGCGCGGCGGTGATCGTAATGGCGTTCGACGAGTCGGGCCAGGCGGACACCAAGGAGCGCAAGGTTGAAATCTGCACGCGCTGTTACCGCATTCTCGTCGATCAGGTAGGCTTCCCGCCCGAAGACATCATATTCGATCCCAACATATTCGCCATCGCCACAGGTATTGAAGAACACAACAACTATGGCGTGGACTTCATCGAGGCAACCCGGATCATCAAGCGGACCCTGCCCTATGCCAAGGTGAGCGGCGGCGTATCCAATGTATCGTTTTCTTTCCGTGGAAACGAGCCGGTGCGGGAGGCGATCCATACCGCCTTCCTTTATCACGCCGTCCAGGCGGGCATGACCATGGGCATCGTGAATGCCGGTCAGCTCGGGGTTTATTCGGATATCCCGCCGGATCTCCTGGAAAGGGTGGAGGATGTGCTGCTCAACCGCCCGGTCGGCGGAGAAGCCACTGCCGCCACGGAGCGGCTGGTCGAGTTTGCGGAAAGCTTCAAGGGACAAAGCAAGGAAAGCACGGAAGACCTTTCGTGGCGTGACGCGCCTATACAGGAGCGGCTGACTCATGCGCTGGTCAAGGGCATTACCACCTATATCGTGGAAGATACGGAGGCGGCACGGGTTGAAATTGCCCAGCAAGGCGGACGGCCCATCCAGGTAATCGAGGGGCCGCTCATGGCGGGGATGAACGTGGTGGGCGACCTGTTCGGATCGGGAAAGATGTTTCTGCCCCAGGTGGTGAAGTCCGCTCGCGTAATGAAGCAGGCTGTGGCCCACCTGCTGCCATTCATCGAAGCCGAAAAGAAGCTGCTGGGCGATTCGCGGCCCAAGGGCAAGATCGTCGTCGCCACAGTCAAGGGCGATGTGCACGACATAGGGAAGAACATCGTCACCGTGGTGCTGCAGTGCAACAATTATGAAGTGGTGAACATGGGCGTGATGGTGCCCAGCGCCCAGATATTGGAAATGGCGCGGCGCGAACAGGCTGACATGATCGGCCTGTCGGGCCTCATTACGCCGTCATTGGAAGAGATGGCTCATGTGGCGAAGGAAATGGAGCGGGAAGGCTTCACCATTCCCTTGTTGATCGGCGGCGCAACCACCTCCCGCGTCCATACCGCCGTCAAGGTCGCGCCGAACTACAGCGGCGTCACCGTATGGGTACCCGACGCCAGCCGGGCAGTGGGCGTCTGCAGCAACCTGCTGTCGGACGAGCTGCGGGCAAATTATGTTGAGGAAATACGGACCGAGTATGAAAGGGTCCGCTCCCAGCATAAAAACAAGAAAGGACCAGCGCCTATGCTCTCGATTTCGCAAGCCCGGGAAAATGCTCTGAAAACCGATTGGGCAAACTACGATCCGCCCGAGCCCGATTTCATCGGGGTGCGGTCGTTAAGAAACTATCCACTGGAAAAAATAGTCCCGTACATCGACTGGACCCCATTTTTCCAGGCGTGGGAACTGTCGGGGCGTTATCCCGCCATCCTCGAGGATGAGATCGTGGGAGAAGCCGCCAGCACGCTTTTTCGAGATGCCCAGGCCATGCTGAAGAAAATAGTCGAGCAGAAATGGCTAGGCGCCAATGCGGTGGTGGGATTGTTCCCCGCGAATACGGTCAACGGCGACGACATCGAAATTTATGCGGATAAAGGCCGCATGCGGGTGGCGATGACTTTCCATAACCTGCGCCAGCAAACCACCAAGCCGGCAGGGCGGCCCAACCTCTGCCTCGCCGACTTCATCGCCCCCAAGGAAACGGGGATTCGGGACACGATCGGCGCATTCGCGGTGACAGCCGGGCTTGGCATAGATGCACGGGTGCGGGCATTCGAAGAAACACACGACGATTACAGCGCCATCATGCTGAAAGCGCTGGCCGACCGCCTGGCGGAAGCTTTTGCCGAGCACATGCACTGGCGCGTCCGGCGCGAGTTCTGGGGCTTTGCCAAAGGAGAGGCCCTGAGCAACGAGCAGCTGGTCAACGAGGAATACCGCGGCATACGTCCGGCGCCGGGCTACCCGGCCTGCCCCGACCATACGGAGAAAGGTCCTTTGTTCGAACTGCTCAAGGCTCCGGAAAATGCCGGCATCATCGTTACCGAATCCTACGCCATGGTGCCCACCGCGGCGGTATCCGGCTTCTATTTTTCCCATCCGGAAGCGGATTATTTTGCCGTGGGTAAAATAGGCAAGGACCAGGTGGAAGATTACTCGAAACGAAAAGGCTGGACGCTGGAAGAGACGGAGAAATGGCTGGCGCCGGCGCTGTCCTATGAACGGGAAGAACGGTAGGAACGCTGGCAAGGATACAGGCTACCGATCGCATCTCGCATCCGGTTCCGGTATCGAGGATTCAGCCTTTCATCCGGCTGATCCTGGCTACTTCGGGAATACGCCTCAACCCCCGCATGACCTGGGCAAGATGGTAGCGGTCCCGTACCTCCAGCATGAAGGTCATGGTGGTATAGGCGCCCTCGCCGTCCATGGCGACATTGTCGATGTTCGACCCGGCATCGGCTATCGCCGCGGCCACTCTTGCCAATACGCCCCGCTGGTTGGCCACAAGAATTTTGATGCTGACCTCGAATTGCCTTGTGATGCCTTTTCCCCACGCAACATCCAGCCAGTTGTCCGCTCCCCCGCGGTTCTTGGCGATCGTGGGACAATCCTGGATATGGATCACCAGTCCTTGATCCTTCTTGATGAAGCCGACAATCGAATCTCCGGGTATGGGGCGGCAGCACTTGGCAAACTGCACAGCCATGCCCTCGGTGCCCAGTATGGTAATGACGTCGCTGGCGCCACTTGTTGCGGCCAGGGATTCACCGGGGTGGGCAGCCAGCCGCCGTGCCATTACGGCAGGCAGATGTTTTCCCAGGCCGATGTCCGCCAGAAGGTCTTTTTTTGACTTGGCCCCGCTCTCGCGGGCGATTTTCTCCCACTGCGCCTCGCTTACGGTCTGGAGGTCGACCTTGAGCGAGGAAAAAGCCAGATTCAGCATGCGTTCTCCGAGCTTGGCGGATTCCTCATATTGCATCGTCTTGAGAAACCGCCGGATATGCGATCGCGCCTTGCCGGTAGCGACATAATTGAGCCAGGCGGGATTGGGTTTTGCATGCGACGCGGTAATGATCTCCACCCGATCGCCGCTCCTGAGCTTGGTTCGCAATGGCGCATTCTCGCCATTTATCTTCGCCGCCACGCAACAGTCGCCGATGTCGGTATGCACCGCGTAGGCGAAATCTACGGGAGTGGATTCTTTGGGCAGCGCCAGGATCTTGCCATGAGGAGTAAACACATACACCTCCCCGGGAAACAGATCGACCTTGAGGTGTTCCAGGAATTCCAGGGAGTCGGTGGAATCGCTGAGCGTCTCCAGGAGGCTCTGGAGCCACTGATGCGTTTTCATGTGGAGATCGTTGAGATCCGCGTCGCTGCTCTTGTAGAGCCAATGCGACGCCACCCCGGCCTCCGCGATCCGATGCATCTCCGGAGTGCGGATCTGAACTTCGATCGGGGTGCCAAAAGGACCCCAGAGGGTATTATGGAGCGATTGATACCCGTTCGCCTTGGGGATGGCGATGTAATCCTTGAACTTTCCCGGAATAGGATTGTACAGGCTATGCAGCGCGCCTAATGCGATGTAGCAGGAGGGCACATCCTTGACGATGACGCGAAAACCGTAAATATCCAGGACTTCGGAGAATGTGAGATGCTTCTCCGCCATCTTCTTGTAGATGCTGAAAAGCTGCTTTTCGCGGCCGGTGACCTCCGCATCCAGCCCTGAAAGCTTCAGGCGCTGCTTGATCGCATCGAGGATCTTGGTGACCACTTCCCGCCGGTTTCCCCGGGCCGCCTTTGTCGCCTTGGAAAGCACCCGGTAACGGGTCGGATAAAGATAACGAAAGCTCAGTTCCTCGAGCTCATGATAAATATTGTTGAGCCCGAGGCGATTCGCGATGGGCGCATAGATTTCCATGGTTTCCCGTGCGATGCGGCGCCGCTTGTCCAGGCGCATTGCCTCCAGCGTACGCATGTTATGCAACCGATCCGCCAATTTAATAAGTATGACCCGCACGTCCCGCGCCATCGCCAGCAGCATCTTGCGGAAATTTTCCGCCTGAGCGTCCGCATGGGTCTGAAACTCGATCTTGTCCAGCTTGGAAACGCCATCCACAAGTTCGGCGACGGGACTGCCAAATCTGTCGCTAATCTCGGCCTTGGAAACATGCGTGTCTTCCATCACGTCATGGAGCAAGGCGGCGGTAAGCGTCTGGGTGTCCAGGCGCAGTTTGCCGAGTATGCCGGTTACGGCAAGCGGATGGGAAATGTAGGGTTCGCCGGATTGCCGGAACTGCCCGGAGTGGGCACTTTGACTGAAGAGGTAGGCATTCTGGAGCTCAGAAACATCCTCCCGTTTAAGATAGCTGGATAACTCGCTAAACAGGAAGTTCGCCTCGGGCGAGATAGCAGAGGGATTCGGCGAGCCTCTAGCTCGCGTTGTTGTTTCCTTCATTTGCTGTGATTAGCCCGTACCCGGGTTTCTCAGAATGGCATCCACCTCTCGATACAAAAACTGAAACTCGTCACCGTCGATAGGCGATGAGGACCTTGAACGGAATTGTTTACGGCAATACGGCTGCCGGCCCAGCAAGTCAAAGATGGCCCATCGTGAGAATATCGATCCCCACCTTCCCTTGGGCAAGCTCGCGCAACGCGATAACGGTCGGCTTGTCCCTGGCGGACTCGACCATCGGTGTGCCGCCGATCGAGAGCTGCCTTGCCCGGATAGTCGCCACGAGTGTCATATCGAAGCGATTGGGAATTTTTTTCAAGCAATCATCTACCGTGATGCGTGCCATAATTTTGCCTCTACTATAAATATGTAAAATGTATAAGATGCTGCTGGATCGAACCGGCAATACCACTAACCCATCAACGTGATTCAGGAGCAGGCGTCTCGCCGAGCTGAGCCACTAGGTCATGATGGCGTGAAAGCTGCCTTGCGACTTTCAGGCGCTCGGCCTGCACGATGCATTTCAAATCCTGCAGGGCCTTGTCCAGCTTTTCATTGATAATAGCATAGTCATAATCAGCCACATGGCTGATTTCTTCCCGCGCTGCGGCTGAACGGCGGCGAATCGCTTCCGCGCTATCCTGGGCGCGATGCCTCAGGCGCATTTCCAACACCTCCAGCGAGGGAGGCAGAACAAAAATTCCTATCGATTGGGGGAAAATATTGCGCACCTGTCTCGCGCCCTGGCTGTCGATTTCCAGCAGGATATCCCGCCCCACGAGCAAGGTTTCATCGATCCATTTTTTTGAAGTGCCATAAAGATTTCCGTAGACCTGCGCACTCTCCAGAAATTCTCCCTGCTCCAGACGCTGCTCAAAAGCCTGCCTGCTTATAAAGTGGTAGTCCCGGCCATCGACCTCTTCGGGACGCGGCGAGCGGGAAGTGTATGACACGGAAAGGCTCAGATCCATGCCGGCCTGGAGCAGCGCCTTGACGAGGCTTGTTTTTCCAGCGCCGGAAGGGGCGCTGATAATGAAAAGACTACCTGGGGTTGCCGTCATATTTGATTCGCCCGCTATCCTGATTACTGCTCCGTTCACCGGTGCATGCGAAAGTGTAGCAGCTTCCGCTGGACAAGGAATACCGAATACCAACCTTCATCGACCATCGGCAACTTCTCCGGCAGCTTCCGGCCAGCGAGTCTCACCTTTGGAAGACTGCGTTCAAGCTGGATGTAACGGGTTTGAGTGTTGATTACGGCATGCAATGCCGGCGGATCCGGCAATCCGCCCCTAGCCTAATGCTAACGTGATTTGGCCCAATGGATGATATCCTGGGTGTTCATGGCCCCCGATTGCCGCGCCACTTCGCGCCCGCCCTTGAACAAGGCAAGCGTGGGTATGCTGCGGATATTGTATCTAGTGCCCAACGCCTGCTCGGCATCGGTATTCACCTTGGCAAGACGGATATGCGGTTCCAATATTGCGGCAGCTTGCGCGAAGGCAGGCGCCATCATTTTACAGGGACCGCACCAGGGAGCCCAAAAATCCACCAGCAGCGGTATATCGTTGCGATCGAGGTAGCTCCCGAATGTGGCCGAGGTGAGTTCTACCGGTTGACCCTTGAATAATGGCTCATGACAGCGCCCGCAGTTGGGCTTCTGGTCGAGCCGGACCTTGGGCAGTCTGTTGGTCGCTTGGCAATTGGGGCATATCAAGTGCAGGAATTCATTCATGAGAATTTCAGTCCATTACGCTATAAACCCATGAGATGGGGACAATCCTGCCGCCCTTCAAGAGATGCCCGTTTTTCACCCCAACACTCCATAGCGGAAGTCGACAGGATGAGTGCTCTAGAAAAAATCGTTCCATTCCCAGGGTGGGATCGGGGAAAGAGGCGATTGCACTCCCCACAGGCCCCGCCCCGCAGCCCGCGCTTTGGCTTGCAAGTCCTGTAGCGTGGCATCTTTGGAATCATCGTAAACCCAGGCCAGGCCGCGTTTCACCTGCTCCGAATTGACATCGATTCCGTTGCACTTCACCCGCGCCCGCATGCGCCCATATTCATCTTTCGTTATGCCCGTCAGCTCCGCCTCTACCCAGAAACACAGGTCAAAAAGAGATTTCCTGGATCGATCCGAGAAAGGCTGCTGACCTTCGGGCGCGTCGATCTCCGCCAGCCGTACCCTTACCATTTCTCCGTCGATGACTATGGTAAGGGAATCGCCGTCGGGAACCTGCACTACCTGGGCATGGACTGCCTTGTCGAGTGGCTCCGCCACCGATGGAAAGGAGAAAGCGTAGATGATAAATGCTAGAAGAAAGAGAAAGGCGGACCGCATCTTGGTAAATTCACCAGCGTGTCATTTCATTTGACGATACCCTGCCTTGTCCGGCAGGGACCGATGTACGTGGAGAAAAAATTAGGTAACGAATTTATTATTTCTACGTCCGTCGCATTCTCCACCCAAGGAGCCCTATCCCAACCAGCAGCAACGCGTAAGTTTTTGGCTCGGGCACAGCGACAACCTGCCCCGCCACGATATCTCGGTGGGAAAGAGGAGTCTGTTCGAAGCTGTCAAAGGAACCGATCGTGATCGGCGAACCTGCCGCCGATAGGCTGTTTAATGTCACTTGAAGGATGTTATCGAGGCTCGCATCGGACAGAACGAGGATGGAAGGCAATGCGGTTGAAGAGCTGCCGGCAGTCGCGGGGGTGTAGTGGAAGCCGATGCCGACACCCGGTGACGTTGTGATGTCAAAATCGACCAGAGCCGTGATGGGATCATTCGTGGTGAAAGTCCCGGTCAGAGTCCCACCATCGGCGAAGGTCACGCCTGAGAACATGTACATGACGTTCGCCGACGCCTGGCCGATCGCCAGAGTGAGAGTCAACCCGAGCAAGGCAGCTATGAAAATCAGGCGCTTCATGATAAGAGCTCCAAGAAAAGTTGAATGAGTTTTCCTCGATACCCGTTCTATTAGGACTAGTTCGCCGGAGAATCATGGTACAGCAGAATAGACCATTCGAATATTTCGATAATAGTCCGAGCAGAGTATTCATTGACGAGAGTTGTTTGAAGAAAGAAGAGTCACCTCCCTCTCGGCCGCAGCAAGTCTCATAGTGAGCGCTTCTCAGTAAAACGTCATTCAATATTCTGCACCTGCTCCCGCATCTGTTCTATCAATACTTTCAGTTCCATGGAGATTTTCGATACTTCTGCGTCCATAGACTTGGAACCAATGGTGTTGGCTTCGCGATTGAGCTCTTGCATCAGGAAATCCAGGCGCTTTCCGATAACGCCGCCCTTGACTAGTACGCGCTCCACTTCGCCCAGATGAGTGGTGAGACGGCATAATTCTTCATCTATATCGACCTTGCTGGCAAACAATAACAATTCCTGCCGGATGCGGTCATCATCGAAGTTTACCAGGGCCTCGCGCAAGCGTGACCTGAGCTTCTCCTCGAAAGCCATAAGCAGCCCGGGGATGCGAGGCACAATTTCCGATGCCAAGACGTGCATCCTGTTTACGCGATGAAGCAGGATGCCTTTCAGTTTTTCTCCCTCCCGTGCACGGGATGCTGCAAGCTCATCCACGGCGAGACGCATCAAGTCCATACAGGGGTCGGACAGATTTTCCGCAGGCAAGGTTTCGGACCTGAGTATCCCGGGCCAGCGCAGGATATCTGCAACTTCGAGCCCGCGCGCATCAGGCAGGGTCACCCTTATCGTGCGGTCCAATTCGAGCAGGTTTTGCAATAAATTGGTGTTGATCTGCTGCAGCCCGCTCACGTCCGCGATTCTTGAAAAGCTAAGGCGGCATTCGACCTTGCCGCGATTCAGCCGGGTGCAGAGAAATTCCCGCATCCCGGTCTCCAGCAGGCGCAATTCGTCAGGCAGGCGAAACTGGAGATCGAGATAGCGATTGTTGACGGAACGAAGCTCCAGATTCAAGGAACCGTAAGGCAGCTCTTTCGTGACCGCCGCGTATCCGGTCATGCTATATATGGCAGCCGAGTTGTCCACTGGTGGGTCCTTAATACGTTAGAATAGGAAACTGCAATCACGTCGCCTCACGGGGATTATGCCATAACGAATTTGTCCTCCGGCGCGCAATCCGGTTTAATGCGGCATCGTCAGCTATTATTGCCGCTTTGTTCGTGACGCTCCCCGAATATTATCCCCTTGAAGCTTCAATGCCTATGCGCCCCAGCAACCGCCACCCGGCCCAGCTTCGTCCTGTCAGGATCACCCGGCATTACACCAGGCATGCCGAGGGCTCCGTACTGATCGAATGCGGAGATACCAGAATACTATGCACCGCCAGCCTGGATGAAAAAGTGCCTGCGTTTCTTCGCGGGAAGGGCCAGGGCTGGCTAACCGCCGAATATGGGATGCTGCCGCGCTCGACCAATGAGCGGATGCAGCGCGAAGCCGCCAAAGGCAGGCAGTCCGGCCGCACCATGGAAATCCAGCGGCTCATCGGGCGCTCGTTGCGTTCTGTAGTGGATCTGGCAAAACTCGGAGAGCGCACCATTCAAATCGATTGTGACGTGATCCAGGCTGATGGGGGTACCCGCACCGCGAGCATAACCGGCGCATTTGTCGCGCTTCACGACGCGGTGGAAAAACTGCTGAAACAGCAACTGATACAGGAAACGCCCATACGCTCCCATGTCGCGGCGGTTTCCGTGGGAATATATGAAGGCGTGCCGGTGCTCGACCTCGACTACGAGGAGGACTCCCGCTGCGATACCGATATGAATGTCGTAATGACCGGCGATTTTGGCCTGGTTGAAATGCAGGGTACGGCGGAGGGAGCTCCATTCAGGCGGGAGGAATTGAACGAAATGCTGGATCTGGCCCATGCCGGGATAGAAGAGTTGGTCCGGGCTCAAAAATCGGCATTGGATGCGGGGATGAGATAGGCACATTCGGACGCACAGATGCAAAAACTGGTCATAGCAAGTAACAATGCGGGCAAATTGGAGGAAATCCGGCATTTGCTGGAACCCCTGGGTTTCGAGATATTTCCCCAGCGCGCACTCGGGGTTAGCGAACCAGAAGAACCTCATGTCACTTTCATCGAAAATGCGCTATTGAAGGCGCGGCACGCCAGCCTTTGCACTGGGTTGCCGGCCCTGGCTGATGATTCCGGTATTTGCATACCTCGGCTGAATGGCAAACCGGGTATCCACTCCGCTCGCTACGCCGGCGAGCCCAAATCGGATGAACGCAACAACCGGAAACTCGTGGAAACGCTTCGCGCCGAACCTGATCGGCGGGCGCATTATTACTGCGTAATGGTGCTGTTGCGGCATGCCGAGGACCCGCAGCCGATCATTGCCGACGGGACCTGGCATGGTGAGATCGTGCTGGAGCCCTGCGGCCAGGGGGGATTCGGCTATGACCCCTATTTTTTTCTGCCCCAATTGGGTAAGACCGCAGCGGAGCTTTCCATGGAGCAAAAAAACCGGATAAGCCATCGAGGCCAGGCGCTGGCCCGGCTGGTGGATAGAATCAGGGAAGAAGGAATTTAAGTGAGTTGCCGGTTATTGAATGCGATATTGTGTTACGGACCGGACATGGCATTTGTTTCCCATCTTTCCCGGGCTGCAGCAACCTCTTCGGCTCCAAGTCATGTGCCCGCAGGACTTGCCGGCCGGTTGGCAAGTCATCTCGAATAATCATGCAGCAAGGCATTTCTCCCGGACCCATACCTGGGGCACGCGCGCCGCGGCTTATGTCGCTGCCGCCTCTAAGCCTTTACATCCATGTTCCCTGGTGCTTGAAAAAATGCCCTTATTGCGACTTCAATTCGCACGAACTTCGCGATTCAGCATCGCTGCCGGAGTCCGAATATGTAACGGCGCTCATCCGCGATCTTGAAACCATGGTGCCTCAAGTCTGGGGCCGCAAGGTGATAAGCATATTTTTCGGAGGAGGCACTCCAAGCCTGTTCAGTGCCCGGTCCCTGGACGCCATCCTTACCGCCGTTCGCGCCCTGCTGCCGCTGGAGCACTTCGCAGAGGTGACGCTGGAAGCCAATCCGGGAACGTTCGAAGCAAAAAAATTTGCGGACTTCCATGCCGCGGGAGTCAATCGCCTCTCCGTGGGCATCCAAAGTTTCAACCCGCAGCACCTGCGATCGCTGGGTCGCATCCATGATGACTCGGAGGCGCGCCGCGCGGTCGAGATCGCCCTGGAAAATTTTTCCAATGTGAATCTCGATCTGATGTATGCGCTTCCGCATCAGACCCTGCAGGATG
>DASZUL010000022.1:0-157269 GCA_035547595.1 Nitrosospira sp. | reverse complement strand
TATCCTGCCGCCGGAAACCTGTGACGGTGCGGTGATGTTCGTGCCGGCGGAAGCGGTATTCGCCGAAATCCATGCCTATCATGCAGACATCGTCGACTACGCCATGCAAAAGCAGGTGTGGATAGTCTCGCCCACTACCCTGATGGCTGTATTGAATACCGCCCGCGCGGTACTGAAGGATATAGAAACGCGCGAACAGGTGCATGTCATCAAGCATGAACTTGCCCGGCTCGGCAAGGATTTTGTCCGCTTCGACGAACGCATGAAAAAGCTGGCCGATCACATCCGCCAGGCCAATCAGGATGTCGAGGAGGTTCATGTTTCCAGCAGGAAGATCAGCCAGCGTTTCGCCCGTATCGATGCGGTTGAGCTGGACGTCAGGCAGGCAGAAAGCGAGGTGGTGCTGGATTCACCGATGACCGACTCCGAAGGTTCCCCATCATAAGGAACAGCATCATCATGAGCCGGAAGGGGATCATTCAGCGCTTCCTCAGGTTTTCTTGATGCCGTGGAATATCAAAAACTGGCGCCGGCGCCATATTCTCAAGAGCGAGCCCATACCCGACGATTCATGGCAACGCGTGGTCGATCGTCTGGGCTTCCTGCGCGGCCTCAGTCCGGATGAGCTTCTGCGCCTGCGTGAATGCGTTGCGCTATTCCTCCATGTCAAGCAGATAAGCGGCGCGCATGGCCTGGTTGTCACCTACGAAATGCGCCTGCTCATCGCGGCGCAAGCCTGCATTCTCATCCTCAACCTGGACCTGGACTATTATGCCGGGTGGGTGGAAATCATCGTTTACCCCGGAGAGTTCATCCGGCGTTACGAATACGTCGACGATGATGGCGTAGTGCATGATCTGGCCGAGCCTGCCTCCGGGGAATCATGGTTGGGCGGGCCGGTCATCCTTTCCTGGGAAGACACCGCAGCTGCTGAATCCGCTACGGGATACAACGTGGTGATACATGAGTTTGCCCATAAACTGGATATGCTCAACGGTGAGGCCAACGGATTTCCGCCATTGCACCCCGGCATGAGCCAGCACGCCTGGAGCGACGCATTCGGTGCGGCTTACGCCGAATTCCGGCAGGAAGTATGGGATGCGGAGGCGGATGAAGCCATTGCATCCGATTTCCACATCCCGCACGATATCGAGTCCGGCGAAGATTCTTACCTCGACCCTTACGCCGCGGAGGATCCTGCTGAATTTTTTGCTGTCGTCAGCGAGGCGTTCTTTGAAAGGCCTTTGATGGTAAAGCAGTATTTTCCCGCGGTCTATGAGCAATTGGCCCTTTTTTACCGGCAGGACCCGGTGCAACGATGGAGTGAATCATGAGCGGCTATTTCATCGGTGGAGATATTGGCGGAACCAAGGTGCTGCTGCGGGCGGCCGATTTGGGAGATGGCTTGCAGATGCGAATGCTTTGCGAGCGTCGCTATGCCAGCCGCGAGTATGCGAGCTTCTCGGATATCCTCGCGGATTTTCTGAAGCAACCGCAACTCGTGGAGGCGGAGCGGAATCCTGCCGCAGCCTGTTTTGCGGTGGCGGGGCCGATAACCGAACAGGGCGCCAGCCTCACGAACCTGCCCTGGTTGATGAACGCGGAGGCTCTTGCGAGCGAATTTTCCATTCGTTCCGTCAAGCTCATCAATGACTTTGCTGCGGTGGCGCTCAGCGTCGAGGTGTTGCCCGAGCACGATCTGGTCACGTTGCAGGCGGGAAAACCGCTTGCCGGGGGAATGCGCGTGGCGCTGGGAGCGGGAACGGGCATGGGAGGGGCCTGGCTGTCCTGGCAGGGAGACGGATATATTGCAATATCCAGCGAGGCGGGCCATATGGATTTTGCGCCAGCCGATGAGTTGCAGGATGAACTGCTCAGGTATTTGCGGGCAAAATTCGGCCATGTTTCGGTCGAGCGCGTATTGTCAGGTCCTGGATTGACTCATATTTTTAATTTTCTTTCGGACAAGGCAGACCCACGCACTTCCGCGCCGGAGCAGATACGGATGGAGATCGATGACGCACCCCGCGTGACCGAGCTCGCCGTCCGGGAAGGTAATCCAATCGCGCTGGAGGCAATGGATCTTTTCGTCGCGATTTACGGGGCTTACGCGGGAAACCTGGCTTTGACGGGTCTCACCCGCGGTGGGTTATATGTCGCGGGCGGAATTGCGCCAAGGATTATCGGCAATCTGAAAGAAGGGGGGTTCCTGAAGGCGTTCCGCGACAAGGGCCGCTTTGCGGCGCTCATGGAGGAAATTCCCGTGCACGTGGTAATGAACCCGACGGCTGGACTACTTGGCGCGGTGCATGAGGCGCGGCGGATGCTGTCGAAAAAAGCTGGAGGATAGGGGGTCTCCGGCACATCGGATGAATGCAGCATCCATTCGACGTTATCTATCGTGACCATACCCATTGCGCCCATTGTGCCCATTCTAGGTTAGGCGGATCGATAGGATCGGCGGATTTGGGCACCATCTTCCATGGCTTGCGGCATGGCTGGGCAGCTCCGGTCAGCCCGGTTTGCCGTCGATCCGCTCCCGCCAATAGATGGGGGCATAACGGCCTGTCCAGAGCGAGAAACAGATCAGCCAACATAACCCCGCCAGCACATATATGCCCGGCCCGGCTGCGCCAAAAGATTCCGGCAGAATATCCGGCGCAATGCGAAGCGCGACGGCGGCCTGGAAACCGATAAACAGCAACCAGCTGAACCGGTCCAATACCAGGGGGCGTCCGGAGTGCCCCAGCGTGACCCTGGATGCCATGCCGAGCACCATGCCGGCAAAATACCCGATGGCCAGCGCGTGCAGAGGTGCGAGGCCAAACGGCGACAACCTGCCTCCGCTTGCGAAAAACACCAGGCTTTGCGCGCCGTATAGCAGCATGGAGAGGGCCAGCCAGGCAAACGCAATATGCAGCACCGCCAGGAGATGGATGCGAAAACTGCGCAGCAGTCCCCAGGTCAAAGAAAGGTAGATTGCGCAGGCGGCCAGCGGAAAATCGAATAACCACAGATAAGAAAGCCCATCACCCGATAATTGCAGCATGCCATGGGCGAAAGAGCAGGCAAGCATCAGCCAGAGCATCCAGTACGGTCTGACCAGGACATAATCCTCCAGCACGCGGCTGGAAAAAAATGGAATCATGCGGTGGCTTACAATCATGACAATTGGCAACAGGAAGAGCCAGATTCCGGCGGAGCGTGCGAAATCGAGCAGGGCGGTGGCACCGGTCAGCAGCCACAGCAGATAGGCAACCATTCCGAGCCAGCCGGAAACGAGCGCCGCTATGGCTGCGGCGGCATGACGCCGGTCCTGGTCCTTCGCCCGCAGCAGGACACGGGCAAGCGCGCGGATCGCCACGCTGAATCCGGCCAGCAGCAGCGCGCCGCCGGCTGCCACGACCTGCATGCCGGTGAGCAGGCCCAGATAGAAAAGCAAAATACCGGCGGTCATCAGCAGGCAGGAGGCAAGGAAGTCCCATTGCGGAATTTTCTCGCCATTCAACCAATTGGGAAATGTGTTAAAAAGAAAACCCAGAATGAAGAATGGAAAAAACCCGTAGACCATCAGGAAGGCGTGGGCCCACGTGGGCGCTATGCTCCATTCGGCGGTGCTGCCCACCATACCATAGCGTCCTGCCAGGTCGATCACCCACCATAGCAACGTCATCACGCCTTGCAGCGAGCCAGCCAGGAACATGCCGCGATGCGGCGCGGAGGCGAGATGACGCCAGGGGGATGTAGAATTGTTCATGTCCTGTTCATGATAAAGGGCACGAGACGGATTCCGCAGCGGTCGATCCGGAAATTTTCGACATCATTTTACTTTAACAGGATCATGAGCAAGGCCTTTACCAAAGAAACCGATCCGGACGATGATTCCGACATGGAAGGAGCTGGCAGCACCATTCCATCCCTGCCTTCGGGCAGCCGGAACTACATTACTCCAGCAGGGCATGCAAGATTGATGGATGAGTTTCTCTGGCTGATGAACAAGGAGCGTCCCCAGGTCACGGCAACCGTATCCTGGGCCGCGTCCAATGGCGATCGTTCGGAGAACGGCGATTATATTTATGGCAAGAAGCGCCTGCGCGAAATCGACCGGCGCATTCGCTTTCTTACGCGGCGCCTGGATATGGCGGAAATAATCGATCCAGCCGTGCCGAGGGAAGACGAAACACGAATTTTTTTCGGCGCAACCGTAACATTCGCCAACCAGTCAGGCGAGGAAAAAACCGTTTCCATCGTAGGCGTGGACGAGATCGATACCGCCAGGGGTTATATCAGCTGGGTTTCGCCTGTCGCGCGTGCGCTGATCAAGGCGCGCGAGGGAGAGGTGGTGACGCTGCATGCGCCGGCGGGAATCGAAGAACTGGACATCCTGGAAGTCAAATACCAGCCAGTTCCAATGGCGCCGTTCGCACCATTGGAATCGCGATCTCATGCCCATCCCGGCGAGCCGGCAGCTCCGGCATGAAACCAGCGCAAGTCATCACTTCGCGCGATAACCCCTTTTTCAAGCGCCTGGCCAAGCTCGCGGCATCCCCTCACCAGAGAAGAGCCGCCGGTTCGGCGCTCCTCGACGGCGTGCATCTCATCCAGGCCTACCTGCCGCTGGGGCAGCCTGAAAGCATTGTCGTCAGCGAAGCCGGCCGCGAGAATCGGGAAATCAAGAGGCTGCTGGCAGAAGCAGATGGCGGCACGGGCAGTACTCGCACGAAAGTGGCGATTACAATATTAAGTGACGGATTATTCAGGGATATTTCTTCAGTCCGGACACCGACGGGCATCATGGCGGTGGTTCCCATTCCCTCGCCGGGGTCGGTTCGCGCACGCAAATATAATGACAATGACAATGAAGAGTTCTGGGTGCTGCTCGAAGCGATACAGGACCCGGGCAATTTCGGCTCCATCCTCCGTTCTGCCGCGGCAGCCGGCGCAAGCCGCGTCTATCTTTCCGACGGCTGCGCCGATCCCTGGTCCCCAAAGACGCTGCGCGCCGCCATGGGCGCGCATTTTCTCCTGCAGATTTACGAGCAGTCCAATCTCGCAGAAGTGGCGCGAACATTCAAGGGCAAGGTCATCGCCAGCGCCCCGGATGCGAGGAAAATCCTTTACCAGGCTCATCTCGCGGGTCCGATCGCCTTCGTGTTCGGCAACGAGGGGGCGGGGCTTTCCGAAGCGTTGCTGCGAGCTTGCACGGAACAGATCCGCATCCCCATGCCCGGTGAAACCGAATCATTAAACGTGGCAGCGGCGGCAGCGGTCTGCTTATTCGAGAGAGTCAGGCAAATGAAGGCGGGTGGGCTTGAATGACGCGCGATTGTTCGCCAGATGAACATCGGGATGACTGCACCCCCGTTCGAAATGCGGAGTTTCGCAGGGAAGGGCAGAACGCGGATTAACTCCAAAGTTACCCGCCAGACCGGGATATGGCTTTTACCTATTTATTTTCCGATTGATCGAGCCAGTGCTCGAGCCCCTGGGCGTTCAGGCCGACATCCAGGCTCAGCAGTTCACAGATTTCCTCTTGCGGCAGTTGGCAACCATGCGCAAGGATGCGTTGCAGCAGCAATTCCTGGATCTCCTTCACCAGGGCGGCATGCCGATCCGGTGCGCTGCGCAGCTTTCTCGCTATCGCCACGTGGGCGTCTATCAGGTCATGCAATTGCGCCGCATGGACGGATAAATGACTGATTCGCCCATAATGCGTCAGGAAGGCATAAACCGGATCGTAGCTCATGATGCGTTCCACTGAAGCGTGCGCGGCGACAGGGTCGAACTGAACCGGAGTAGTGGTCGGAAACACGAACTCCATGCCATTCACGTCGAACTCGCGATAGGAAAGACCAAATGTGTCGCCTGTAAAAAAAAGACGGTTTTCCCGGTCGAAAATGCAGTAGTGGTGGCGGGCATGGCCCGGCGTGTCGAGAAACAGCAATGGCCTGCCGCTGAAATCCAGGGTAAACCCATCCGGCGCCTCGATGATGCGAGATGCATCCACCGGGCGTATGATCCCGTACAAGCGGTTGAATTCCGCCTCGCCATATACCGTCTTCGCACTCGCGACGAGACGGGCAGGGTCGGCCATATGGCGGGCGCCGCGAGGGTGGACCACCAGTTTCGCATTCGGCAGCCGATATATGAATTCGCCCGCACCTCCCGCATGGTCGAGGTGAATATGGGTCAAAAACAGGTAATCCACATCGGCGGGGTCCAGATTTCTCGCTTCCAGTGCCTGCAGCACGGCGGGAACGGAAGACGACGTCCCGGCATCCACGAGTGCCGCTTTATTTCCTTCGACGATCAGATGGATTGCGGCGAGTCCGGGACGAAGATAGTCCGCATCGATCGCGCTGATCCCGTAGTCATAAGATATGATCCTGGGAATGGGCGCCGGAGCAGGTGCCATCACAGCCGCTTTCCCTGAGGCGGGTTTTCGTTCATAAGAGTAGGCAAATCCGCCAAATCAGGCGACCGGCTGTTTCAACTGATCGAGTATCGCCGGGTTTTCCAGGGTGGAAACATCCTGTGTTATTTCTTCCCCCCGTGCAAGGGTGCGCAGCAGGCGCCGCATGATTTTGCCGGAACGGGTCTTCGGGAGATTGTCGCCAAACCGTATTTCGTCGGGGCGGGCGATAGGGCCGATTTCGCGCGTAACCCAGCTGCGTAATTCGGCCGCGGTCTCATGCGCCTTCGCACCTTCGGCGCGAGAGCCCTTCAGCACCACGAACGCCACGACCGCTTCGCCCCTGATTTCATCGGGCCTGCCCACAACCGCCGCTTCCGCGACCAGCGGGTTGGCCACGAGCGCGGACTCGATTTCCATGGTCCCCAGGCGATGGCCGGAAACATTCAGCACGTCGTCGATGCGGCCCATTATCCAGAAATAGCCATCCAGATCCCGATTGGCGGAATCCCCGGCAAGGTAATACATGCCGCCCAGCTCTCGCGGAAAATAGGTTTTCCGGAAACGCTCCGGGTCGCCCCACAGCGTCCGCGCCTGGGAGGGGAAAGGCCGCTTGATGACCAGGAATCCCCCTTTGCCGTCTTCCACGTCATGCCCGGCTTCATCCACGATGGCCGCCTTGATGCCCGGCAGCGGCAGCGTGCAGGAGCCCGGCTTCAGCGGAACCGCCCCCGGAGTGGGCGCGATCATATGGCTGCCTGTCTCGGTTTGCCACCAGGTATCCACCACCGGGCAGCGGGATTGCCCAACGACCGTGTAGTACCACATCCATGCTTCCGGATTGATGGGTTCACCCACGGAACCGAGCAGCCGCAAGGAGGAAAGGTCATATTTCGATGGGAGATCCGCGCCGAGTTTTATCAGCGAGCGAATCGCCGTGGGTGCGGTGTAAAAAGTCGTGACCTTGTGGTCCTGTATCATTTTCCAGAAGCGTCCCGCATCGGGATAGGTGGGAACGCCCTCAAACACGACTTGCGTTGCGCCGACCGCCAGCGGCCCATAGGCTACATAGCTATGGCCGGTCACCCAGCCTACATCGGCAGTGCACCAGAAAACGTCGCTGGGCTTGTAGTCGAAAATCCATTTCATGCTCATGACAGCGCCCAGCAGGTAGCCGCCGGATGAGTGCTGCACCCCCTTCGGCTTGCCCGTCGAACCGGAGGTATAAAGCGTGAAGAGAGGGTGTTCGGCGGAGAGCCACTCGGGCTCGCACGTGTCGCCCTGGTCCTTGGTCAGGTCGTGCCACCAGATATCCCGGTGCGAATTCCAGGCTACATTGCCATCGCCGCGCTTGTACACCACGACGGATTTCACCGAATCCGTTCCGCCCAAGCCGATCGCTTCATCAACCGCGGCTTTCAGGTAATTTCGTTTTCCGCCGCGATGCTGCTCGTCCGCGGTAATGACGGCCACCGCCCCGGCGTCGACGATCCGTTCATGCAAGCTCTTTGCGGAGAAGCCGCCGAAAACCACCGAGTGCGTGGCGCCGATGCGCGCGCAGGCCTGCATCGCCACCACCGCTTCGATGCTCATGGGCATGTAGATAACGACCCGATCGCCCTTGCCGATGCCTCTCGACCTGAGGCCATTGGCCAGCTGGCATACACGGTGGTAAAGATCGCGGTATGTCGAAACCGTTATGCTTCCGTCATCTGCCTCGAATATGATGGCCGGTTTGTCCGGCTGGGTATCCAGATGGCGATCCAGGCAGTTGTAGGATACATTCAGCTCACCGTCCTCGAACCACCTGAAAAACGGGTGGTTGCTCTCATCCAATACGCGGGTAAAGGGTTTTTGCCACAGGATATGCTCCGAGGCCAGTCTTCCCCAGAACGCTTCATGATCTTTTTCAGCTTCGTTGCAGAGTGCCAGATAGGCTTCCATTCCAGCGACGTTGGCCTGCTGGACGAATTCAGGGTGGGGCGGGAATACGCGGGTTTCTTGAAGAATCGATTTTATCGCAGCCACCTGGCGCCTCCGTGTTGGGTTTCTGAATGCATCGGACCGCCAGATTGTATCATCCCGATCATTCGTGGCGGCTGAGTTTTGTTGAAGGGTCGGCAGGCGATACTGGCAAGGCATCCGGAAGGCGATGTCATCCAGTGCTCCTCTTCGGCAAGGCAGCTTGTTCAGGTTCTCCGACATGCCCAACTGTCTGTTTCCTTAATTATTAAAATTTGCTAAGATAGTATTATCTTCATGGGCTTTTTTCAGCCCATTTTTTATTTCTGGGGAACCCGGAAAGCAAATGGACCTGCATGATCTGCTTGAATCCACCGTGACCGGATTGGGTTATGAACTGGTGGACGTGGAGCGTTCACCGCACGGAAGGTTGCTGCGGGTTTTCATCGACAAGCCCGAAGGAGTGGGTGTAGATGATTGCGTCGCGGTGAGCAATCATCTGAGCCGGTTGCTGGCGGTCGAGAATGTCGATTATGGGCGTCTGGAAATTTCGTCACCGGGACTGGACAGGCCTTTGAAAAAGAGGTCTGATTTCATCCGTTTTGCCGGAGAGTCGGCTAGACTGAAACTGCGGGTGGCGCTGCAGGGGCAAAGAAATTTTGTCGGCATCCTGCGCGGAGTGGATGACGGAGTGTTGAAGCTGGAGGTAGACGGAAAAGTGCTTGATCTTGAGCTTGATAATCTTGAAAAGGCGCGTCTAGTTCCCAAATTGTAACTATTTGAGAGATTGGCCGGAGGTAACATGAGCCGCGAGGTTTTGTTGTTGGTGGATGCGTTGGCGCGCGAAAAGAATGTCGAGAAGGGCATTGTTTTCGTTGCACTGGAGTTGGCGTTGGCGTCTGCCACAAAAAAGCGTTTTCACGAGGACGCCGATGTGCGCGTGTCCATCGATCACCAGACGGGCGACTATCAGTCGCTGCGCCGCTGGCAGGTGGTGGCGGATGATGCGATGGAGGATCCCGCACGGCAGATAGCCTTGAGTGCCGCCCTGGAAGGCAATCCGGATATCGCACCGGGAGAATTCATCGAGGAAGTGCTGGAGCCGGTAGAGTTCGGCCGGATCGGAGCGCAGGCGGCCAAGCAGGTGATATTCCAGAAAATACGAGATGCCGAGCGCGAGCAGATCCTGAACGATTTTCTCGAGCGCAAGGAATTCATGGTTACCGGGACCATCAAGCGCATGGAGCGCGGCAATGCGATCATCGAGTCCGGAAGGGTCGAGGCGGCGTTGCCCCGTGATCAGATGATTCCCAAGGAGAATCTGCGGGTAGGGGACCGGGTTCGCGCCTATCTCTACAAGGTGGACCGTACCGCCAGGGGGCCGCAGCTGATACTGTCGCGGATTGCGCCGGAGTTCCTGATAAAGCTGTTCGAACTGGAGGTGCCGGAGATGGAGGAAGGGTTGCTGGAAATCAAAGTTGCAGCCCGGGACCCCGGTTCCCGCGCCAAGATCGCGGTCAAATCCCATGACCAGCGGGTGGACCCCATCGGTACCTGTGTCGGCATGCGTGGTTCCAGGGTGCAGGCGGTGACCGGCGAACTGGCGGGAGAACGCGTCGATATCATCCTCTGGTCGGAGGATCCCGCGACTTTCGTCATCAATGCCCTGGCCCCCGCGGAAATCAGCAGCATACTGGTGGATGAGGAAAAGCACAGCATGGACATCGTGGTGGACGAAGATAACCTCGCCCAGGCAATCGGGCGGGGAGGCCAGAATGTACGGCTTGCATCCGAACTGACCGGATGGGAGCTCAACATCATGACGCTGGAAGAGTCCCAGGCAAAGAACGAGGAGGAGTTTTCGGTTCTCCGCCAGCTTTTCATGGAAAAGCTGGATGTCGACGAGGAAGTGGCGGATATACTGGTGCAGGAAGGGTTTACCACAATCGAGGAGGTGGCCTATGTACCGCTTAACGAAATGCTGGAAATAGAGTCCTTCGATGAGCAGACCGTCAGCGAACTGCGCACCAGGGCGCGCAATGCGCTTCTGACCGAAGCGATAGTCAGCGAGGAAAAGGTGGAGCACATTGCGGAAGATCTACTATCGCTGGAAGGCATGGACAGCCAGACAGCGCGCGAACTGGCCGCCAAGGGGGTGAATACCCAGGAAGACCTTGCCGACCTGGCGGTGGATGACCTGGTGGAAATAGTGGAAATGGATACCGAGCGCGCCCGGCAATTGATCATGGCGGCGCGGGCGCCGTGGTTCGCCTGATTTTTATAAGATAAGCGCTGTAGACTGCGCTATTAAGGGTTATTAGTGCCTCCAATGAATGTAGAACAATTTGCGAGTGAATTGGGAGTGTTGCCGGCGGTTCTGCTGGAGCAGCTCCGGGCTGCCGGTGTCAGCAAGCATCTGACGGAAGACAGCCTTACGGAGAAAGACAAGACCCAGCTTCTTGAATATCTTCGCAAGATTCACGGCTCGAGAGGAGAGAAGAGCAAGATCAGCCTCCCTCCTCGCCGGCAGACTTCGGAAATCAAGAAATCCGATAGCACGGGCAAGCCTCGCAGCATTCAGGTGGAAGTGCGCAAGAAGCGGGTATTGATAAAAGATGACTCGAGCGACAGATCGGCGCTCAGGGCAGGAACCGCGGAGCCTGCTGCGCCCGCTGCCCAGCCTGCTCCTTCTCCGGCGCCCAGGCCGGTGGTGGACGCCGTGCAGCAGGCACTGCGTGAAGAGGAAGCCAGAAAACAGGCCGAACTGATCGCCCGGCAGACCGCCGAGCTCAAGGAAAAACAGCGCCGCAAGCTTGGCGCACTCGAACCCAAGGAACAGGAGCCCGAGGCCGCGCCTGCCGTTCCGGGTGCGGCTGCCGCCCCCGCAACTCCTGCGGTTGCTCCGGAACCGGCGCCGGCAGAGCCCGCTGCGCCGGGTGTTCAGGCCGGCACAGGAACGGAAACACCCCAGGTCCAGCCCGCCGCCACCGAAGGGACTTTGCATAAACCGGTGGTCAATGCCGAAGACAAGGCGGCAAAGGCGGAGAAGAAAAAGAAGCAGACCAAGCAGGTCGTCTGGAAGGACGAGCGGGTGGAGAAGCGCGGTCTGAAGACTCGCGGAGACCTGACCGGAGGAAAAGGATGGCGCACCCGCCGGGACAAGCACGGCAAACCTGCCGAAGACCAGGTCGCCCATAGTTTTTCTGCTCCGACCGAACCTGTCGTGCATGAAGTCACCGTACCGGAAACGATTTCCGTGGGAGCGCTCGCACAGAAGATGTCGATCAAGGCCGCTGAAGTTATCAAGGCTTTGATGAAAATGGGGAATATGGTGACGATCAACCAGATGCTGGATCAGGAAACCGCCATGATCGTGGTGGAAGAGCTGGGCCACGTCGCCAAGTATGCCGCAGTCGATAGTCCTGAAGCATTTCTTGCGGATGCCGAAGCGCCGGCAACGGAGTTCAAGACCGAGCCGCGCGCGCCAGTGGGTACGGTGATGGGCCACGTCGATCACGGCAAGACTTCTTTGCTGGATTATATTCGCCGGACGCGGGTGGCCAGCGGGGAGGCGGGAGGCATTACCCAGCATATCGGCGCGTATCATGTGGAAACCGAGCGCGGCATGGTTACGTTTCTCGATACGCCCGGCCACGAGGCTTTCACCGCGATGCGCGCGCGCGGGGCGAGGGTAACGGATCTCGTGGTATTGGTGGTGGCTGCGGATGACGGCGTGATGCCCCAGACTATCGAGGCGATACACCATGCCAAGGCGGCCAAGGTGCCCATCGTCGTGGCTGTGAACAAGATTGATAAACCCGAGGCGAATCCCGAGCGCATCAGGCAGGAACTCGTGACACAGTCGGTTGTTCCAGAGGATTGGGGCGGGGATACAATGTTCGTGGAAGTTTCGGCGAAAACCGGGCAAGGCATAGACGAGCTCCTGGAGAGCGTGCTGCTCCAGGCTGAAGTGCTGGAATTGCGCGCGCCCGCGGAGGCGCCCGCCAAGGGCATCGTCATAGAATCGCGCCTGGATAAGGGGCGTGGTCCGGTAGCGACCATACTGGTGCAGTCCGGAACGCTCAGGCGGGGAGAAGTGCTGCTCGCGGGCGCGGTATTTGGCCGGGTCCGGGCCATGCTCGACGAGAATGGCAAACCGGTCGAATCTGCGGGTCCTTCAATCCCGGTGGAGATTCAGGGCTTATCGGAGGTGCCCGTTGCCGGCGAGGCGGTATTGGTGTTGGCAGACGAACGCAAGGCGCGGGAAATTGCGCTATTTCGTCAAGGCAAGTTCCGCGATGTCAAGCTCGCCCGGCAACAGGCGGCCAAGCTGGAGAACGTGTTCGAGCAGAAGGGCGAGGTCAAGGTGCTGGCGCTCATCATCAAGGCCGATGTGCAGGGTTCGTATGAGGCACTATCTCATGCTTTGGAAAGGCTTTCCACGGACGAGGTCAGGGTCAACATCATCCACAGTGGAGTCGGCGCCATCACCGAGTCGGACATCAACTTGGCCCTGGCTTCCAAGGCTGTGGTGATCGGCTTCAACAGCCGCGCGGATACGATCGCGCGCAAGCTTATCGCTTCGACCGGCGTGGATGTGCGGTATTACAGCATCATTTACGAGGCCGTTGATGAAATCAAGGCGGCAATGTCGGGAATGATGGCCCCGGATCGGAAGGAGAATGTCACCGGAATGGTTCAGATCCGGGAGGTGTTCCGTATTTCGAAGGTTGGCGCAGTGGCTGGCTGCCATGTGCTGGAAGGCATAGTCAAGCGGGGATCCTTGACGCGGCTGGTACGCGATGGCGAGATAATTTACAGCGGTGAACTGGATTCGCTGAAGCGCTTCAAGGATGATGTGAAGGAGGTCAGGGCGGGTTTCGATTGCGGTTTGTCGCTGAAGAACTTTAACGACATCCAGATCGGCGACCTGCTGGAAACTTACGAGATCGTTGAAATCGCTCGCAGCCTGTAATGTCATAAAGGTTGCTGTCTCGATTCCGTCGACTTCAGGAATATATCATGCCTAGGGACTATTCACGTACGCTGCGGGTCGCCGACCAGATCCAGCGAGAACTGGCGGACTTGATTCGCAACGAGCTGAAGGATCCGCGTATCGGAATGATCACCCTGACCAGCGTGGAGGTGAGCCATGATTACTCCCACGCCAAGGTTTTTTATACTACACTTCACAGCGATGCCGATAATTTTCTTACGGCCAAAGGATTGGAGCATGCGGCCGGATTTTTGCGCAGCCATCTCTCCCACAGGCTCAAATTAAGGGTGGTTCCCCAGCTCCATTTTATCTATGACGAATCAGTAGAACGTGGAGTACGCCTGTCGCAATTGATCGATCGTGCCATGGCACAGGACGGCCCCACTCAAGAATAGCGGCCGCAACGGCGGGATGAGCGAATTGTCTCAGCATACGCTATGGTCTTCTTCCGATAACGTCATTTTCTTCCCCGTATTTTCTCCCGGATGACAACGCAGTATCTCTTCATCAGGCGTGATCGACCGTTTCCCGTGGTGCTCCGCGGCGGATATTTTTCCCATTGAGGTTCGGGCTGGATCCGTTGATTTCGCGTGCAGCGCAGCATAAAGGCGAAAAACGCCCTGTCAGCGGCGTCCTGTTGCTGGACAAGCCTCCTCATCTTTCTTCGAACCAGGCCCTGCAAAGAGCCAAGCGGCTATTCCTGGCGCGCAAGGCCGGCCATACGGGAACGCTCGATCCCATGGCTACCGGCCTCCTGCCAATCTGCCTCGGAGAGGCCACGAAGTTTTCATCCGAATTGCTGGGGGCGGACAAATGCTACGAGGCTACGCTCATGCTGGGCTATTCCAGCACGACGGGAGATGCCGAGGGCGAGATCTCGATCGCCGGGGAGGGGCAGCAGCGCGATGTCCGGGAAATGCATTTCGAACCTGGATGGATCGAGTCGGTATTGAAAAGCTTTACCGGCGCGATCATGCAAACGCCCCCGATGTATAGCGCCATAAAGGTGCAAGGCAAACCGCTCTATGCCTATGCCAGGGAAGGAGTGGAATTGCCGCGCAAGCAGCGCGAGATCCATATCCACGACTTGCGGATGCTGGGCCTCGCGCGAAATGAGATGCGCATTTCCGTCAAGTGCAGCAGCGGGACTTATATCCGCACTCTCGGCGAAGATATCGGCGTTGCGCTGGGATGCGGCGGCGCATACCTCGCGGCCTTGCGCCGCGTTGCCCTGGGCAATTTCGATATTTCGCAATCCTGTACCCTGGATGAACTGGAAGAAATGACGCTGCCGCAGCGGGACGACTGCCTGTTTCCCGTCGACAGGCTTTTGCATCGCTACCCCGCTGCGGTTCTCGCTTGCGGATCGGTCGAGGCTTTGCTGCACGGGCGGAGGATCAGGGAGGTCAAGGCCGAGCTTTACGGCGCAAATGACGGAAAGAGCAAGTGCTTCGCAGGCGTTTCGAATTGGGAGGAAGGCCAGAAGCTTCGGCTGTATGACGGAAACAGATGTTTTCTCGGCCTGGGAGAAGTGACGCCGGAAAGGGAAATAGCCCCTGTAAGGCTGGTAAAGGCCGAGATCCTATGAATTTCGCTTGGACTGCATGCTTTCGGTCACATCCTTCCCTATTCCGCGATAACCGGTGAAGCGGCCCGATGAATCGAACATGGGTTCACCACTGACCATCAGGAACTGTTGCGTGCCATCGGCGCGGGTTCGGCTATAAACGAAGTCGAGAAAAGGACGCCGTGCGGATATATTTGCCTTGAACTGCGCATGCTCGGCTTCATTCCAGCGCATTTCATTATTTCCCTTGGCTTCTCCCAGCAGGCTATCCACCGAAATGTCGAGCATTTCGAGGACCGGCCCGTAAATCTTGGTGAAATGTCCTTTCTCGTCCTGCTCCCAATACCAGTCTGAAGCCAGTTCGGTCAATCGCCGGAAACGCGCTTCGCTCTCGCGTAATTCCGCAGTACGTTGAGCAACGATCTGCTCCAGTTCCTTATTGTAGTTTTCCAGCTTTTTATACAGCAGGCGCACTTCCAGCATGTTGTGTATGCGCGTCTGGACTTCGACCAGATCGAAAGGCTTGCTCACGAAATCTTTCGCTCCCGCCTGCAGCGCCCTCAGCTTGTGCCCCGGCTGGGCTGTGATGACGAGCACGGGAAGATAGCCCTCCGCTTCAATTTTCTTCAGGCATTCGAGTACCTGAAAGCCATCCATTCCGGGCATCTGCAAATCCAGAAGAATCAGGTCATAGCGGTATTCGGTGTAGAGGGCGCAGACTTCGCGCGGATCGGTGACCGAGGTAATGGAGGTATAGTTCGCATCGCTCAACATCTGCTCAAGCAACCTGATGTTGGCCTCCTGGTCATCAACGATCAGGATTCTGGCATTCTGGATCTCGGATTTGCTAATCATCTTTCCTGTCCCGTCTAAGCGCTGTTGATCATCTTGACGCAACTCGTTCAGTTTGTCTGATTCTAATGGATGAGATATGAAAGCAACTAATATTTTACGTATGCGGTTGCCATTATGCAGCTGGCAAGATCCGCATCCGATCCCCCATTTTGTTTTTGCGTACTACATGATTCTAATTCGTGTGTTCCGCGATGAAATAAGTATTTTTTCCCGCCTGTTTGGCTTTCAGCAGCGCCATGTCCGCATTGTTGAGCAATGCCTTAACGTTGGTCCCGTTGTCGGGGAAAATGCCTATGCCGGCACTGCCGGTTATCCTGATCTCGTGTCCTTCGATTGCATAGGGTTCAGACAACGACTGGATTATTTTTTCCGCTGCAAGCGATGCTCCGCCTGCGCCGCTCACATGCGGCATCGCCACTACAAATTCATCTCCTCCCAGGCGCGCCACGGTATCTTCCTGCCGCACCGCCATCACCAGCCTTGCGGCAACGCTTTTCAGCAGCAGATCCCCGAGGTCGTGGCCCAGGGTATTATTGATTTGCCTGAAGCCATCCAGGTCCAGATACACGACCGCCATGCTGGTCTTATTCCTTTTTGCATGAATAATGGCCTGGGAAACTCTTTCCGTAAGCAGCCGCCGGTTTGCGAGACCGGTCAATGGGTCATGAAGCGCCATGAACTCCTGAGATTTGGCATAGCTGTATGCCTGCTGGTGCAGGAGGCGTACTTCGAGCAGATTTTGCACGCGCGCCAATACTTCGGTCACGTCAAACGGCTTGCTGATGAAATCTCTCGCTCCCGCCTCCAGCGCGCGCAGCTTGGACGCCGGATTTGCCGTGATCACCAGTACCGAGAGATATCCATCCTTTTCTATTTCCTTGAGCGCACTCAGTACCTGGAACCCATCCATGCCTGCCATCATCAAATCCAGCAGGATCAAGTCATAGTTGTTTTGGCGGTGCAATTCATAGACCTTTTCAGGATGCGTCGTCGAAGAAACCGATGTGTACTGTGCGGCGGCGAGCATGTGTTCCAGGAGAAGAATGTTGGATTCCTGGTCATCTACAATCAATATTTTTGCGCTTCGAATTTCTGTCTCAGTGATCATGTCCAATACACAAGCCATTTCCTTTTCGCTGATGCGGCTGAAGCGCGTCAGGGAAGCGGGGAAATGCACAGGCCAACAATGGTAAGCCGCACGGGCCTCCGTCATCCCGGGTTCGGCGGTGTCATATGCGGAAGGGAACGGGGGTGCCATTCGCAGAGCATGCATCCAGGAGGAAATCCGTTAAGTGATTCCACTCGGGAAATATCCGCGAAACATGAGTAGAGGTGTCAAGACCGGGTCCTTGATCTTCGTGTTGGAATTTTATTTTAGAGACCAAAACCGGATTTGCTCTGTGCGCTATGTCTCATAAGCGCGATTTTTGATCATTCTTCATCGAGTGTTCCAGGTGAAGCCAGTCTGGGTAGGCGTCTTTTGGTCTTCGCTTTGCCACTGATCAGAGCTGACTTGCCCGGATGAAACCCTTTGACGCCCATACGGGCATTTTGCTAAAATTCGATCGCGGGGTGGAGCAGTCTGGCAGCTCGTCGGGCTCATAACCCGAAGGTCGTAGGTTCAAATCCTGCCCCCGCAACCATCATGTCATCTGATGAGCCCAACTTCCAGGTTGGGTTTCTTTTTTCTGATCTCTGAGCCGGATAAATTTTGGCGCGCCTATTGCACCGGCATGATGGCCAAAGAATTCCCAGCCATCCCCCCATTCTTTTTCTCCGCATTGTTTTCTCGTTGATTCGGTGCCGTGCAGGCTCCTTTGCGGGTCTTCCGGCAATTTATTGCATCGATGCGTCATTGAAGAAGAACGATGTGTTTTTCCTTCGACCCTTCTACGACGGCTTTCTGGTCCAAAGGACGGGGCGAATGGTTACAATAGCCACCCGAATACGAAACCGGCTTACCTGCTGCACTGCTGAACCTTCGCCAAGGGCAATATGTGAAGATCATTGAACGCTATATCGCTCGTGAATTGTTGAGGCCATTCACCGTGGTGAGCGTCACTTTCATGGGCCTGTACGGGAGTTTCATCAGCGCCCGCTTGCTGGCCGAGGGAGTGACGAATACGCTCGGCGTCGTCGTCATGCTGAAGCTGCTGCTGCTCAAGACGCTGATCGCACTCGAAGTGGTGATGCCCATAGCCATCTACATCGCCATCGTCATGGCGTTGAGCAGGTTGCACCGGGACCAGGAAATCGTCGTACTGCGCTCCGCCGGCTTCAGCGAGAAACGCCTGATATATGCCGTGCTTCTGATCGTCATTCCCGTGGGGATCGTCAGCGGGGTGCTATCGATCTATGTCCGTCCGTGGGCCTACAAGGAAAGCTATAGCCTGAATTCCCAGGCGGAGGGAGAGTTGAATACGGACCGGTTCCAGGCTGGACGTTTCTACGGCAGCGAGGGCAGCGGCAGGGTGGTGTATATCGAGTCGAAGGACGATGCCGCCAAGCAAATGGAAGGCATATTCCACTATATGAGAAAAACCGACAGGAGCGAGATCATCGTTGCCAAGGAGGCTCGCCAGCAGCCGCCCGCGGTAGGCCAGCGGCCCCAGATTCATCTTTACGATGGCTATATCTACCAGCTCACGAGCTCGCCCGGTGAAAAAGACACCATCGTAAAGTTTGAAAAACTGATCTATTTCACCGATAACAAGGCTGTTGCGGAACTCAATCGCAAAGCGACGACTACCGCAGCATTGTCGCTATCGGACCGGCCAAAGGATATCGCCGAGTTCCAATGGCGGCTCTCGCGTCCGGTGGCCACTATCCTGCTGGCCCTGATTGCTGTTCCGCTAAGTCGCGTTTCCCCGCGCCAGGACAAGAGTACGAGGACTTATCTGATCGCTGCCGGTGTTTCTTCCCTCTATTACGTCCTGAGCGTGCTGGCGCAGAACTGGGTTTTACGCGGCGATGTGGGGCGTGTTCCGGGCCTTTGGTGGCTGCATGGCCTCATGCTCATCATCGTGCTTTTTCTGCTGTTCCCCCGGACGCGGCGGTTAAAGCGCACGACCGATCCTATCGGTGCCTAAAAGCCTCGCAAGGCGCCACAAAGGCGCAACGTCGGGATACAGAGAGGGCAGTGCCGGTATGGCTTTGCCATTGAAGATTTTATCCGTGGCCGTTGGTGGCGACGTAGGATAGGCTGTCCTGTTCAGTTGGCGGCGAGGTGAGCGCCATTCTCCCGGATGCTGGGATATCGCACCCGTTCCGCCTTGCCTTTCGAGAGCGTATATATCGTGTCGGCCGCGTTGATGAGCGCAGGCTGGTGCGACACGGCGATAACCGTAAGGTCTTTCGCCAGATCCTGTAAAGTCTCGCAAACTATCCGCTCGCTTTCTGGATCCAGCGCGCTTGTCGGTTCGTCGAGAAGCAGGAATTGGGGTTGGTGGGCCAGCGCCCTGGCGATCGCGATGCGTTGGCGCTGTCCGCCGGAAAGAAGGCCGCCGCGTTCACCGACGATCGTTTGCATTCCCTCGGGGAGTGCGTTGACGAAATCCCATGCGCCGGCCTGCCGCAGGGCTCTTTCAGCATCGGCATACCCCAGGGACGGAGCACCCACGAGGATATTGCTGAGGACGGTATCGTGCAGCAATATCGTTTCCTGTGATACGTAGCCTATCATGTGCCGCCAGTCGCGCGGATGGATTTCACGCAACGAAATTCCGTCGATGAAGATCTCGCCGGATTTAGGCTCGGCGAGACCGCACAACAAATCCAGCAGCGTGCTTTTGCCCACGCCCGAGCTCCCGGAAATCGTGATGAACGATCTCACCGGTATTTCGAGATCCAGGCCCTGGAATATCGTCTTGGACCCGTAATCGAAGTGGATATGCCGCAGGCTGATCCCGCTTTTCAGCGTGGGCCGCCGGGAACCGGTGCTTCGTTCGGCAGCCGCACGCGCTTCCTCGATCGACGTTCGCAGGGCCCAGTAAGCGCTTTCCTGTGCTGTCAGTTGCTGGTATCGCCGCTGTATCTTGTTGAGCAACCCGAGCATGCGCACCAGCAGAAATGCGATGACCATCACCGAGGGAAGGGTAAGTTCCCACATTTCCAGCGCTATGTATAATCCCGAGGCCATCAGGATGGCGAGAATGGGTTCCTGCAGGGCCAGGAGCGCTTCCCTGCTCATGACCTCGCGCCGGGTGGCTTTCTCGAGCTGCTTGGTCTGGTCCCGCAGGATCGCGTCGGCGACATTATCGCGCGCCATGGCCTTGAGCGACTTGACCGAGCCAAGAATGTCGGAAAGATAGGTCAGCAAATGGCGCAACAGATGAGTTTGTTTCGCCCCGGCATGGCGGGTGGCGCGTATCAGGCTGCTCAATATCTGCAGCATGAGGAAACCGACGATGAAAGAGGAAAGGGTTGCCTCCCAGGAAATGAACATGGCAACCGTTCCGTAAACCAGCGCCTGGACCGACAACGCAAGCACGGTGGCGCAATGCTCATAGCCGTTGGCGGCCCGATTGGCTTCAGTGGCAATGGAATTGGCGAGCGAGCCCATGGGCTGGCGCAGATAATATTGCCACCGGCTTGCCAGAAGCGCCCCGATGAGTTCGAGGCGCAGCGAAGTCGCGACATGCGCGACGGTGTAGCCAACCTGCCTGTTCGCCACCAGCAGTATGATGCTTTTAAGGATCATGCCGCCCACGATTACCAACAGCATGGCGGCGATCGTGGGTTGAATGCCCATGCCATTAAGTATTTCCACGATTCGCCGCCCGATATCGGAATCTTCGGGGCTGCCGACGGCAACCGAAAGCAATGGAAGCAAGGCCGTGAGGCTGAGTCCCTCAGCGACACCCGCCGCCAGCAGGGCAATCAACACATATGCCGTGCGCCGGGGGTAGAGCGTGCAATAGGTGATCAGAGTTCGCATGACCGGAATTTCTGGAATTATCGCCGCCAATCATATCTCAAATTCAGGCGCAGGTCTTAAGAAACGCTGGTTTTACCGGCATGTACAACTCGCGAATGACTTGTCCCAGAGGGCTTTTTGAATGCCCCATTGTTCCGGATGACGGCAAGAAGGAATTTCGTTGTTCTGCCGACCTGACGAGGCCGAATGAGGAAAGCGCTTATGCAAACAGTATAGATATCGGGGCGCCCGGGGCGATTTGGCTGATCCGGTAAAAGCAGGGGTGGGCAGGCGGGTGTGCGTCTTGAATTCCCGGTTCATATCGAGGCGATATACCGCGTTCGTCGGGTATCGGATAAGTGTCAGGTTACGCGATATAGATGAGCACAAAAGGGATGTATCTGGCAGAACAGGGTTGACGGGGAGGATTTACTCCTGCTCCGTGAAGGAACGGGAATCGATCGACAGGCTTTTTTTTCTAATCGGTCTTGCGGATACCCCGGATATTGAGGGCGGCCAGTGCAAACTGGAGCACGATAACCGCGAGTGCGTGGGTGTGCCATCCCCATGCCACCCATAAGGTGTTGCTGAGGAGGGAAAGCAGGAAGCCTGTATGCCGCACCTGTTTGGCCGGAAACGTCAATAACCATACCGAGAGAATATTCACCAGCATCGCGGGCCACTGCAGCAGGGACAGTTCATCCATGGAAGGTTTGCTCCATAATAGTTGCGTGGTCAGGTAACCGGGCGGGATCGAAAGCTTCCGCTTTCAAGAATCAGTCCCGGAAGCAGGAACTGTAGAAGCTTGCTGCGGCTCTTATCATGCGTAGTTTGCCTGCCTCATCCGGGGCTCGCGTGATCTCCGGCGAAAGGCCAGGTATAACCTTTGGAAGACTTATACCCGGCGTATACCTTGCGAATAGGCCGTCGACCGCAAATAACGGACCGGCCCGGGCCGGCCAAAGTCCCCCCTTATGTCCCGCGGGTATTCAGCTGGATGATCAAACCTGGCAGAGTATACGGATCAGCTTTGGCGCAATCTGTGTGCAATCGAACATACAGGGCCTGCAGCCAATCCTAGACTGTCCGAAGACGACAAATACATATCCGGTTTTGTCCGGCTTTGCTACAGCAGCCGGCTGGAGGCCGTGAGGTCGCGCACGATATCAGGAGCCATCATGACTACGACAAGCAGCCGATCATTATGGAAGGGGGCGATCAGTTTTGGTCTGGTGCATATACCCGTTGCGCTCCATGCAGCCACCGTTGAAGGCGGCTTGAATTTCGACTGGCTGGACAAGCGGACCATGGATCCGGTGGGCTACAGGCGCATCAACAAAAAAACCGGCAAGGAGATCGATAAGGAGAACATCGTCAAGGGGATAGAGTATGAAAATGGAAAGTACGTCGTCCTGAGCCAGGAGGAGATCGCTGCGGCATATCCCAAGACGACACAGACAATCGAAATAGAAACATTCGTGCCCGCGACCGCCATTCCTTTCATCTACCTGGAGCGGCCGTATTATGTCGTTCCGATCAACAAGGGCGGCAAGGTCTACGCGCTCCTGCGGGAAGCGCTTTTCAACACGAAGCGGATCGGGGTGGCGCGGGTGGTCATCCAGACCAGACAGCATCTCGCGGCGCTGGTGCCATCCGGTCCCGCACTCGTTCTGAATCTTTTGCGCTGGGCGGATGAGATTCGCAGCTGGGAAAATCTGAATTTTCCAGCCGAGGGAACCGAGGAAGCAGGCATAACGGAGAAGGAACTGAAGATGGCTGAGCAATTGGTGACCGACATGAGCGGGAAATGGCAGCCGGAACAATTCGAAGATTCCTTCAAGGACGAAATCATAAAGCTGGTAAACAAGAAGGTTGAGACCGGAGATATCCAGTCCGTGGTTCAGCCCGAGGAGGAAGAATCTCCCCGCGGAGCGCAGATCCTCGACCTTACCGAGTTGCTGCAGCGCAGCTTGAAAAGCAAGGAAAGCGAGGGAAGCCAGAAAAGGGCATCGATCAAAAGTTCGGCAAAAGCGGGTTCGGGCAACGCGGCAGCTTCAGGGAGCGGGAGCCATGGCAGCCATAAGCGCCGCGCATAAAGTAAAAGCACATGCCGAAAACAGATCTTCTCAAGACCTATAGAGCCAAGCGCGATTTCTCCAAGACGACCGAGCCGAGCGGAGAAAATCAACGCGAGAACAGGAGCGGGTCCGCGCTGGCGTTTGTCGTCCAGAAGCATTGGGCTACCCGGCTGCATTACGACTTCCGTCTGGAACTCGAAGGAGCGATGAAAAGCTGGGCTGTTCCCAAGGGCCCCAGCTTCGATCCCAGTGACAAACGCATGGCAGTCCATGTGGAAGACCATCCGATTTCCTATAACCGCTTCGAGGGCCAGATTCCAGCCGGGCAGTATGGCGCAGGAAAGGTCATCATATGGGACAAGGGAGTCTGGATTCCCCTGGAAGACCCCCATAAAGGCTACCGCGACGGAAAGCTGAAGTTCGAGCTGCGCGGTGTGAAGCTCAAGGGCCATTGGGCGCTGGTACGCATGAAAAACAGGGAAGTGGAAAAGCAGGAGCCCTGGCTGCTCATCAAGGAAAAGGATGAGTATGTGCGGCCGGCGAGCGAATTCAGCGTGGTGGATGAAATGCCGGACAGCGTCGCCCGCATACCCCGGGAACAGCCGGAAACGGGAGAAGCAGAAAAAAAAAGCTCGGCATCGAAGAAGCCAAATTTTGCCGTGGGCCTGGAACGGGCCATCAAGGCCGACCTGCCGCTCACTCTCCAGCCGGAGCTTGCCACCCTGGTGGACGAGCCGCCGGGAAACCCGGCGGACTGGGTCTACGAGATCAAGTTCGACGGATACCGCATGCTGGCCAGGAAAAACGGTGCCGAAGTCCGTCTCGTTACCCGCAACGGAAACGACTGGTCCCATAAATTGCCGCACCTGGCGAAGGCGATGAGCAAAATGAAGCTGAAGTCGGGGTGGCTGGATGGCGAAATCACGGTATTGAACGGTAATGGCATACCGGATTTCCAGGCCTTGCAGAACGCCTTCGACAGCGAAAAAACACGAAATATCGTCTACTATCTTTTCGATATGCCATTCGGCGACGGATATGATTTGCGGTCCGTGCCCCTGATCGAACGCAGAGCGCTGCTCAAGCAGCTGCTCGAAAAAGCTGTCCCTGACGGCGTGCGTTTCAGCGATGTTTTCGAGGCGAAGCCAGGAGATATCATTGCCTCGGCATGCCGCCTCGGGCTGGAAGGCGTCATCGGCAAGCGCAAAAATTCCATCTATGTTTCACGGCGGTCGGACGACTGGATAAAGCTGAAATGCAGCCAGCGGCAGGAATTCGTCATCGGGGGATATACGGATCCCAAGGGCTCGAGAACCGGTATAGGTTCTCTTTTGCTGGGTTTTTACGATGAAGATAAAAAACTCCGGTATGCCGGAAATGTGGGGACGGGGTTCAGCGACAATGCGCTACGCGACCTCAAGGAAAAGCTGGGCAAGATTGCGGTCGACCGGAGCCCTTTCGACATAGCAGCCGGGATCGACAGGAAGGCGCACTGGGTAAAGCCGGCGCTCGTGGCTGAAATTTCCTTTGGCGAATGGACGCGGCACGGGCATATCCGGCACTCGGTTTTCCAGGGTTTGAGGATGGACAAGAAACCGGCCGCGGTGGGGCGTGAAAGGGCAGTACATCCGCCGGAAGGCAATTCCGTAACCGCGGGGGGAGCAGGACAGGACACGAGGCCGGAAGAAGTATCGGTGATCCCTTCGTCGTTGAAAGTGACTCATCCCGCGCGGGTGGTGGATCCTTCCGGCGGTACTACCAAGATCGAGATTATCCGCTACTATGCACTGGTAGCCCCCTTGATGATGGAGCATCTCAAGGGAAGGCCGGTTTCGCTCGTGCGTGCACCGGATGGTATTTCCGGCCAGCTGTTTTTTCAGAAACACTGGGAAAAGGAGAATATCGATGGTGTCAATCAGCTCGATCCGGATCTTGATTCTGACCACCAGCCCCTGTTGGAGATTGCAACCCCGGCAGGGTTATTGGGTGCGGTACAAATGAATGTACTGGAATTTCACACCTGGAATGCAAAAAAAGATCTGATCGATAAGCCCGACAGGATCACTTTCGACCTGGATCCCGGGGAAGGGGTCGAGTGGAAGCGTATCCAGGAGTCCGCGCAGCTTGTCCGCATATTCCTGAAGCAGCTCAAACTGGAGTCCTTTCTCAAGACCAGCGGCGGAAAGGGCTTGCACGTGGTGGTGCCGATAAAAAGGCTGAACGGCTGGGATATGGTAAAAGACTTTTCGCAAGCCATCGTTCAGCATCTGGCTGAAACCATTCCGCAGCATTTCGTGGCGAAAAGCGGCCCGCGTAACCGTGTCGGGAAAATTTTCATCGATTATCTGCGCAATGGCTTCGGAGCCACCACGGTGGCGGCCTGGTCGGTTCGCGCCCGCCCAGGCCTGGGAGTCTCGGTTCCCATAACCTGGGAAGAACTGGAATCGCTGACAGGCGGGGCGCGCTGGTCTGTTTCCAATATACACGAGCGGCTGGACAGGGGGAACGAACCATGGCGGGAGTATGAAGCGCTCAGGCAATCCATATCGCCCGCCATGAAAATTCTAGGGTTCAAGCCAGCAGATAAATGACTGTTCCCGGATACGTGTGCAACGGAGATGGATATCGACCGGTTGGCAACCTCTCTCAATCGCTAACTTTGAGGGGGCCGTCGGCGAGCAAGCAATCATTATGGCCTGCTTCCCCTGGCCAGCGGCTATCTTCCCTCCAGCAAGGCCCTCAGCTCATATTTTTCCCGGTCGATTTCGCCTCGCGTGCGTACCCCCAGACGTCGCAATGCGGGTAAAGGCGGGCACCACCCCTGCAATCCGTGCTGCAGCAGGAATGACAGCACGACCCCCGATAAAACCAGCCATTTCCTGTCGACCGTCACGGCGAGCAAAAGACCCGTCAGGGCCAGTGTCGAGGCGTTCACTTCAAGCGCTCGCTCGATGTCCCACTCTTTGTCGAGTTCCTGGATGCGTCTATTGACCACTTCGGGGCTGCTGTTGGCATAACACCGGATGTTGCGAGTTGTCTGGCGATCTATTTCGCGGTTCACATGCTGCGCTGTCGACCGACGAACCGGGTCGGCGCTGGTTGGGTCTGTGGCATGGTTCATCGTTTGTTCTCCTTTGATTTCAGGTTCGCGGTGCCGAGCCTCTCGTGAAACATCGCCTACGCGTTATATTTACCCTGATTTTATGCGGCCTTCTGTACGGAAAGGCACAGGAGATAAAATTGCAGGGCCGTATGGGCTGCAACTTCATCGGAGGGAACCAACAGGGATTTCGATTGAATAATGGAAACGGTGGCTCTGCCGAAGCCGCCGTCATGGGGATTCCTGCTTTTCCTTCACATGCATTGACGCGCGCTCGACGGCCTCGACGGCTTCTGCGACATGCCCTTCCCGGGCTTCGCCGATGGCTTCATCCATTTCCTCGAAAGCTTCCTTGTCATGTTCGGCCCTCTCATGTTCTCCGTATATGGATTTTTGGAGATGGGTATAAGGATGCTCCTTGTTCGCTTCGATCAACTCTCTTTTTCCTTCCGCGGCATGGGTGCTTATTCCTTTGGCATTGCCTTCCCTTCCGCTCTGGATCGCTTTGTCCAGGTGTTCGAGCGCTTTTTTGTCATGGTCCTCTTCGGCATGCAGCAGGGCCGAATTCGTGAGGCAAAGCAGAGTCAATAGAAAAACATATCTGGCTGGTTTCAAGCGCCTGCACCTTTATAAGGTTTGGAAGTTTTATCGCCCAGGGAGGATTTGTCCAGAAATTCCTCAGGGTTTGATGCCGCTGACGATACTGTAATAACCGAAGGTGGGATAGGCGCGGATTTCCTTGAATCCCGCTCTTTCCAGCATCCCGGACACTTCTAAAACTGAATAGGATTCCCCTTCGGTCCATCCCATCATGAGCATGCTGTAAGCCGCAGGTGCAAACGGACCTGTTTTGCCGTCATTATAAAGCACGTCATGAATGATGAGGCGTCCGCCGGGCTCAAGGCTCCCGAAACTTTTTTCCGTAAGAAAAATGCATTTCTCCAGTGACCAATCGTGATAGATATTCGAGTAAAAATGCAGGTCGGCCCTGGGAAAAGGATCCTTCCACATATCCGCGGCGCACATCCTGATGCGCTCCTGCAAGCCGTACTTCGCAATGAACTCCTGGGCAACCTCGCATACCGGCTGAAAATCCAGGACCAGCGCCTGCAGCTGCGGAAAGGCAAGTGCGGCGCCGATCGAATGGGCACCCGAGCCGCCGCCGATGTCGAGCATCAGCCGCGAGCCGGAAAGATCAGCTATATGGGGCCAGGCGTGCGCCAGGGTCATGCTGATGCTGTGCATGCCTCGCGTGAATCTACGCGCCAACTCCACCTGGTCGTCATGGGAGCGGTAGATGTCGCCGCCGCCATAGGCTTGGGGACAGTCGGTCAATACGGCTTTTTCAAGTTTTTCATACGAAAATACCTCGGAGTTGTCGATCATCATGTCCCAGAAAAAACCGAAATAGCTCGGGCTTTTCTCGAGGAGATAATCTTCCGATAGAGGCGTAAGTGCATAAAGCCTGTCTTGCAACGATAAAAACCCCAACGCGGTCGCAGCAGCCAGGATTGCCTCGGCAGGCCGTCTTTTGATATTCAGGATTTTGCATATGTCCTCCAATGCATGGGGGCCCGTTTCCAGCAGTGAAAAGACTTTCAAGCGGTGCGCGATGAGCAGGGCCGGATATCCATATACCGCGAACATGACATCCCATAAGGGCCTGTCGTCCTGGCGAGGCGGTTGAAAACCAGACGTGTCCATTGTCATATGACCCCCTGTTGTATTTGGCTGATCGACCCTTGGCGTGACCTGTTGCAGCAGGCGCTACCCGTATGCTCCATGTCAGGGCCTGGGCAGCAATGAAGCCAGCAACCGTCGGGTATCGGCTTCTTCCCGGGTACTGAACCTTGAGATCATGTCCCTGTTGTGGTTGACGTCATACTGGACGCCTAAATAGTAAATAAGCCTCCCACCCCCATCGAATAAGGGCGTAAGGGTCAGGTGGTTAAAAAAGAGACCGCCATCCTTCCGGTAGTTGCGAATGGTGACTTCCACCGGCTGGTCTTTTTCGATGGCTCGCCTTATCGCGAATCGCCCTTCCTGGTCACGATCGCTGCCCTGCAAAAAACGGCAGTTCCTTCCCAGTATTTCCTCCTGGGAATAGCCTGTCATCAATTCGAATTGCCTGTTGGCATAAACAAGCGGCATATCTTCCTGATCGGGATCCACCAGCGTGATGCCATTCACGGAACTGTCCAGTATCTGGGACAGAATCTGGGGGATCAGTCCGGGATCTTTTTCCACTACGAAAGTCATTCTTTTCTCCTGGATAACGATTGGGAACGAGGACGGTCAGGGGTTGTTATCAGCTTCGGTCAGCCGCTTGAGGTTTCTTACGGTGCGTTCGGCGCCTTCCTGCACGACCGTCCGGATGAGCTTTTCAAAAGGGCGCATGAACATCTGAATCTCGGTCAACTCAAAAACAAAGGTCAATCTGGCCGATTTACCCGGCTCGATTTCCTCCAATTCGTAAATGCAGCGGAAGGGATCGCTCGTCCCGGTGAATTCCAAGCGTTTTCCGGGCTCATAGGAATTGATGGTGAATTGGGTTTCGGTACGCCGCCCCTGGTCGATCCGGACCTGGCGGGCCATTGTTCCCAATTTTACGGGACCGTCGCTAAGCTGTTCGAGCTCGACGACTTCCGGAGACCATTTGGGATAGTTTTCGAAGAATCCATCCCCCAGGTACCGGAAAATATCCGCGGAAGAGCGTTCAACTAATGCGCTTGCCTTTGCTATCAGGGGTCCTTTAGCGCCTAGGTTGAACATACTTCCTGCTCCCGCCTTTCTCGGCTTTTGGTCAAGCCATGTTTTACATCGATAAGTGGAAATCCCAAGAGGCTCTGGGACCAGACGGCTCAATGAAATCCAGGTTATTTCCGATCGGCGGAACGCGCCAAGTCCGGACCGGAAACGCCTGCCCTTCGCGCCAGGATTTCCCGGATGGTAATCAATCGGGCAGGCTGGCGGGGGGAAGGATGATGCTCTCGCGATATGCAGGGATTCCGGTATGCCTGCATTGGCATGGATGAGCTTTTATCCATTCACTATAGTACCGCCGTTCGGGTGCATTACTTGCCCAGCCATATATGCGCTATCAGCTGAAGCCAGGAAAACATAGCAGGGCGCCACTTCATCCGGTTGTCCCGCTCTTTTCATGGGTACGTTTTTTCCGAATTTACCGACCTTGTCCGGCGGGAACGTGGAGGGAATCAAGGGGGTCCATATGGGGCCCGGCGCGACGGCATTCACATGGATTCCGCGCTCGATCAGCTGGAGGGACAGCGATCGCGTAAATGCCACGATCGCTCCTTTCGTCGCCGAATAGTCGAGCAGATAGGGACTGCCCTTATAGGCCGTCACGGAAGTGGTATTGACGATACGCGCGCCTTCCTTGAGATAGGGAAGCGCGGCCTTCACCATATGAAACATGGAAAATATGTTTGTGCGGAAAGTTTTTTCGAGCTGGGCGCTATCGATGTCTTCAATACTCTCGCGCACATGCTGTTCCGCGGCGTTATTGACCACGATGTCGAGGTGGCCAAAGGTTGAGATGGCTTTCGCCACCACTTCCGCACAAAATTTCTCGTCGCCGACATCTCCTTTCACCAGTACGCATTGCCTGCCGCACTCTTCGATTTTTGCTTTTGTTTCATTCGCATCCTTATCTTCTTCGAGATAGGCAACGACGACATCCGCACCTTCCTTTGCAAAGGCAATGGCTACGGCGCGGCCTATGCCGCTGTCTCCTCCGGTGATGATTGCCGCTTTCGATTGCAGCTTATTGCTGCCTTTATATTCGGCCACGCTGGACTCGGGCCGCGGGGCCATTTCCGTCTCGCGGCCAGGTTGCCGCGCCTGGTGTTGCTCGGGGATATTCTTTTCCCTGGTCATGATTGCCTCGCCTGTGGTTACGTGACATTCGAGAGTCCCTGGATGGATGCGTGTTGCGCGCAAGGAGGATCTCCTCAGGTGATTTTCTATATCAAGGACTTTCATTCCGTTCGTTTGCACACACATGCCGTTACCGTTTAGCGGGAAGGGCATTTTTCTTTATCGAAGGCTGAGATGATTTCACCGAAGCCATCAATGCCCGGCAATTGGCATCCTCGCCGGGCCCCGTCTCGATCAGGGGTATGAGGGAGGCGAGGGGCGTGGCGAAAACACCCAGCAGAACCGCCGCGCCGATGCGGACCGCCAGGATTTTATCCGGGTATATCAGCGGATCCTTGAAGGTTCCCGCTATATGGACCGGCGTCCGCAGGCTCAAAACACTCGGATCCTTGGGCTCCGGAGACAGCTTCATCTTGATCGATTCGTTGACGAGGCTTATCTGTCCTTCGCCAAGCAGGATGGTTTCTGTCGTATCGAAGACGAAAGTCTTATTCTTCATCATGCCTTTCTCGATGTCGAAATCGATCACGCCGCACCGTACCGGCACATTTTTATCGCCGGTGAACAGGAGCTTGATAAGCTTGGCTCCGTCGAGGTCTATCGCGGCCAGCACCGTCTCGCTGATCTCTCCGCCAGACATGATCATCCCGAAGCGTCCATCGGCCGAGGCCAGAAGCGCTCCCACGGACTGTCCCCTGCCTTTTACATTGGCCGCTCCTCCGATCAACCCCTTGCTGTCCTTGGTCAACTCCAGCTTGGGGAACAGTTTGGGGAGTTGAAGCCTCCTGACCTCCAATTTTGCTGCCCCCTGAGGAATTTCTTCACGGGCATTTATCGTGACACTGGCCTTGATGTCGCCGCCGGCGACCGCGAAATCGGCCGGGTCCATGGTCATCAGTCCGTCGTCGACCTTGAGATGGGTAACCAGGTGCTCGACCGGCAGGTCTTTGTTCTTGATGGTTTCCCCCGTGAAGTGAACGTCGGCGTCCATGGCACGCAGGCGATCGACCTTGAATTTCTGATCGGGCAGCAGACGGCCGCTCTGGGCCGCCGCCGAAGCTTTTTTCTCCTGTTTTTCCGCAGGGCTGTCCTGGGGTTGAGGGCCGCGTCTCGCGGCAACGAAGCCTTTCAGGTCATTGAGATCCAGACTTTGCGACACGACGTTGCCGCGCAGGCTCGGGCGTTTTCCACCGGTATCGAACACGATGTCCCCGCCAAGATCGCTGGTGCCCACCTTGCCTGAAAACCCGTGCAGGGCCCATTCCGTTTTCCGGTGCATGAGCCTGCCCGATATCCGGTAGGGAGGAGAAGGGAAAATGACAATTCCCGTGACGGGATAAAGGGCGGACAGATCATCCCCATGCAGTTCCAGGTCGAGATCGATGGCCTTCAATGCGGCGAGGTCGGTAATGGTGCCTCCGAATGCCGCATGTGTGTTTCCGACCTGCACTTTTCCCTTGACGGGATAAGGAAAATTTTCGTCCGCGAGTTCCATCGCCGCGCCGCCGTGCACTTCCGCTACGAACTCCAATCCGGTGAATCTCCCCTGCGCATCGATATCCAGGGGAGTCTCCCGCACATCGCCGGAAGCCGAGCTGGTGATAACCTTTACGGTTATATCGGATTCGGTCTTGGGATCCCGGAAAACGGCTACGCCGCGATCCAGCACGAGGCGTCCTATCTTCGGCAGCCTGGTTTCCTTTTCTTCCTCTTTTTTCAATTCCCAGTTTTTTTCGCCATCCATATTTTTTTCCAGGATGACTCTCGGTTGGGACGCCGACACTTCAGGCAATACGATATCGCCCTTCAGCAGGTCCCACAGGCTGACCCGAAACGCGATCTTGTCGACTGCGAGCATGGGCTGCTCGGTTCCCCATCCGGCGTTGGCAAGCGAAATGCCTTCGGCGCTAATGAGAGGGTCCAGGGACAAGCGGACATCGAGGTCGCCTGCTATGACGAATTCGCGTCCGGTTTTCTCGGTGACCTGGCGCTGGATATAAGGTTTTGCCATATTCCAGTCGAACCATATCCAGAACGCAACGATAAAAGCGAGGAATGCGCCGAGAATCAGCAGGGTTTTCCTGGTCGTCCTGGAACGGATACTCATCGGATCTCTCTTGTTCCCATGGCTTCATGGCGACGGGTAAAAGCCATTGAATGCCGAATGCATAGACTGGCATAGCGGCCACGGGTGCGATGCCATGGAAGCAATGATGAAATAATGGGTGAATCGGGGAATACGTTCGGTTCGCCATCGCACGCAGCCGGATGACCGGCCGCCCGGCGAGCAAAAAGCTGAGACAAGCGGCAGGGAGGAGAACCTTGTCTTCGAGAGGGAAGGGGAATTCCCGCTCCCTCCCTCCCGGATTCCTGATGAAATCCGCGCGACGTACTTAATTCTTGCGCACGTCGGAGCGCAGGCGGTCGAATTCCTTTTTTACCATCTGGTAGCATTCGCAGACACGCGTCTCCAGGCCTGACCGGTTCAGGACCGTTATATGACCGCGTCGATAGCGAATGAGCCCGGCCTGCTGCAACCTGCCCGCGGCCTCTGTTATTCCCTCCCGCCGCACGCCGAGCATGCTGGCGATTAATTCCTGGGTCATGACCAGTTCCTGGGAGTTCAAACGGTCCAGGGTCAGAAGCAGCCATCGGCAGAGCTGCTGCTCGATCGTATGGTGCCGATTGCAGACGGCTGTTTGGGAAATCTGGGTGATCAGCGCCTGGGTATAACGAAGCAGCAGACGTTGCACCGATGTGGTCTGGTTGAATTCCTGCAGCATGATGCCCGTTTTCAGCCGGTAGCTGTGTCCCGCAGTCTGCACGGTAGCCCAGCTCGGCGTGGTTTCTCCCCCCATGAAAAGCGATATCCCAAGCATGCCTTCGTTTCCCACGCCGGCGATTTCGGAAGAAGCGCCGTTTTCGAGTATGTAGTGCAGAGAGATGATGGCCGAAACGGGAAAGTAGACATAGGAAAGGCGTCCTCCCGATTCGCAAAGCACGTCGCCGAGAGGCAGGTGGACCAATTCCAGATTGGGTTGCAGGCGTTCGAAATCCGCCGGCGGCAAGGCGGCAAGAAGATGGTTTTGGGCAGGTTGATTTGGAGGAGGACTAAGCATCCGTTAATAAGGGAGATGGCCTGAAGAAACGCAGACCTGGCTCAGTAAGCATAGCCAGGAAAACAGCGGATGAATCACATCGGCGCAGCCGCATGCTTTTGACAGGCTATCCGTATGCGCGTTTCCTGTATGCCTATCATGGCACTATAAGACAATACCCGGCTCTGCGGTATTTTATTGTGCGCTAGCGTACATACTACGGATGAGCTGAGTTTTATTATGATTTACAGCCTTCTGGAAGAGAAGGCTCAACGAATAAATGATTTTTCCAGCAGGCACGCTGCCTTCCATGCAAACACCGGCGACCCTGGTGCAGGCTGCTGAATTCCCTGAAAAGATCGGGATGAAAAAAGCATGCGCAGGGAAAAGCGGTGGCGGAGCCATGCATATCAATCCAGGACGGGTCGTAGTGCTTTCCTTCATCAATTCCGTTAAACCGGATTATGCTGCAGAGCGGTCCTGGCAACAATCCAGCCATGGCTTCGCTACTTTGCGTCCAGCCGTCCGTTTCGGAAGTATTCGCGAAAGTACCGGCATCCTGGAACCGGCGCCATTGCACGGGCAAACCATCACCTCAAGAAATCAGGGAGCCATCGTCGAGAGTATTCTCATATGCCGCAACGGGTGAAGTCAAAGGGTGAAGTTCATGGCTTAAGGGAATACTTGAATTGAAAGCGAGCGGGGCAGCGGTTTCAGGACTGTTATTTTCTTTTGCACGCAGGTTTCGCGGCTTCGGCAAGCAGCGGCCACCCGTCAGTGAGGAACTGCCCCTTCGCTCGGAACTCTTCAGCGCCGACCAGATGGAGTTGTACGGCGGAATCCTCGCGGCCTCGCATGAGTTGGCGGCGCGCCGCGGCACGGACCAGCTCCTGGCGCGCCTCGACGAAAATGAAAATATCCTTTTCAGCGTCTGCGGGGTGCTGACGGAGGCAGTTTCCGCCGGCCACCCGCTCACCCCGGCAGGGGAATGGCTTTTCGATAACTTCTATCTGATCGAAGAGCAGATCCGCATCGCCAGGCGCCATCTTCCCAAGAATTACAGCCGCGAGCTGCCCATTCTTGCGCACGGGTCTTCCGCCAATCTGCCGCGTGTCTATGATATCGCCCTGCAGGCGATCTCGCATGGAGACGGCAGGGTGGATACGGAAAGCCTCAGGCGCTTTGTAACCGCGTATCAAGGCGTGAGCAACCTGCAGCTGGGTGAATTATGGGCGATCCCCATCATGCTGAGGCTGGCCCTGATCGAGAATCTTCGCCGCGTGGCGGTGTATGTTTCGTCCGGCCATACCGACCGCGATCTCGCCAGCGCCTGGGCAGCCGAAATCACCCGCATCGCAGAAAAGGATCCCAAGAGCCTAGTTCTGGTCATTGCGGATATGGCGCGATCCGATCCGCCGATGTCGACTCCCTTCGTATCCGAATTAGCACGGCGCCTGCAAGGTCAGGGGCCTTCGCTGGCGCTGCCATTGACCTGGATCGAGCAGCGGCTGGCGGAATCGAATCAGACCATCGATCAGATGGTGCAATCCGAGAATCAGCAGCAGGCGGCGGATCAGGTTTCCATCTCCAACAGTATCGGCAGCCTGCGTGTGCTGGGTGCCATCGACTGGCGGGATTTCGTTGAAAGCACGAGCATTGTCGAACGCATACTGCGCGAAGACCCCGCCGGAGCCTACAGCCGCATGGACTTCGGCAGCCGCGACCGCTATCGCCATGTGGTGGAGCGCCTGGCAAGGACCAGTCCCATATCCGAGGTGGAGATTGCACGAAACGCGCTCCGGCTGGCAACCGAGGCCGGAGGAAAGACGGAAGAGAATGTCAGCGCGCATGTTGGCTTCTATCTCATCGATGAAGGGTTGCCGGAACTCGAGCGCGCGGCGCGGGTACACCTGCCCATCCAGGAAAGAATCTCCAAAGCGCTGCATCGCTCACCACTTTTTTATTATCTTGGCAGCATAGTGGCGATCACGCTCTGTCTGGCCGGAAGCCTGGCTGCAGCGGCGCGCGAGGAGGGAGCAGGTTCGTGGTTCCTGGTCGGTATCGGCGTTCTGTCGCTGTTTGCCATGAGCCAGCTGTCGCTGTCACTGGTCAACTGGATGACCCAGTTGCTGGTCAAGCCACATTCGCTTCCGCGCATCGATTTCTCAAAGGAAATACCTCCAACGTTTTGCACTCTCGTGGTGGTTCCCACAATGCTTACCCGGGAATCAAACGTTGCCGATCTCATAGAAGCGCTTGAAGTCAGGTTTCTGGCGAATCCGGATAGCAATCTCAGCTTTGGTCTGCTGACCGATTTCCAGGATGCGGACCAGGAAAACCTGCCGCAGGACGGGCCTTTGCTGCAGGTTACCCGCAGGGGAATCGAGGAGTTGAACAGGAAATACGCCGCTGCGGCCGTCGAAGCCGGGGCCATGCCGGCGGATACGGCGGCGAGTTCGCGAGCCAGGAAGCATGCCCCCTTCTTCTTATTTCATCGCCCGCGCCGCTGGAATCCGCAGGAGCGGCTGTGGATGGGATATGAACGCAAGCGCGGAAAACTCGCTGAATTAAACGCGCTTTTGCGCGGAGGGGCGATGGACGCTTTTTCACTGATCGTCGGCGATACTTCCGTATTGCCGGAGATCAAGTACGTCATCACACTCGATACCGATACGCAGCTCCCCCGGGAATCAGCCCATCAGTTCGTGGGTACCATGGCTCATCCGCTGAATCGCCCCCGCCTGCAGGAAGCCGGCGGGTTGAAAGGCGACAGGATGGTGAAAGAAGGATACGGAATCCTGCAGCCGCGGATTGCGACGAGTCTCTCAAGTACCAACGAGTCGCGGTACGCCTGGCTCTTCGGGGGGGAGGCGGGTGTCGATCCTTATACGCGCATCGTTTCGGATGTCTATCAGGACCTGTTCCACCAGGGATCGTTCGTCGGCAAGGGGATCTACGACGTCGATGCGTTCGAGCATGCCCTTTGCCGCCGTTTTCCCGAGAACCGGATCTTGAGCCATGACCTGCTGGAGGGGTGTTATGCCAGGGCGGGCCTGCTGAGCGATGTGCAGCTATACGAAGCGTTTCCGGCACGCTATCTCGCAGATGTAAAACGCCGGCATCGCTGGATCCGGGGAGACTGGCAGCTTGCGAGCTGGTTATTGTGGCGGGTGCCCGGGCCGGATGCCAGCTACCAGCCCAATCCGCTGTCTCCGCTTGCCCGGTGGAAATTGATGGACAACCTCCGGCGCAGCCTGGTGCCGCTGGCATTGACGCTTCTGCTCGCGGCTGGATGGATCGGGCTGCGTGATCCCTGGTTCTGGACAATGGCCGTGATCGGCGTATTCGCGATTCCTCCGTTGATTTCGCTCGTCTCCGATCTCCTGAACAAGCAGCCCGACATATCGTGGCGCCAGCATCTCGTTATCCTGCGGCGCGAAGCCGGCAGGCAGGCAGGCCAGATATTGTTCAACCTGGCATGCCTTCCCTACGAAGCTTATTACAGTCTCGACGCCATCATCCGCACGCATTTTCGTCTTTTCGTCACCCATCGGCGGCTCCTTGAATGGAGTCCGTCCCACGACGCGGAAAGCGGGCGGGATGCAACGGCGGGACTAAACCCCGCCGGTATCGGCAGGTCGTTCCGCATCATGTGGATTGCGCCTGTGGTGGCGGCCGCGACAGCACTCGGCATCGCATTCTCGAAGCCGGTCATATTGATTTTTGCCTTGCCGATCCTGTTGCTATGGGCAGCCTCGCCTGCCATAGCCTGGTGGATGAGCCGCACACCTCCGCCCCGCCGCGCGGAGCTGGCTGCAGCGCAAATAAATTTCCTGCGGCAGGTCGCGCGGCGGACCTGGCTGTTCTTCGAGACTTTCGTAACGCCGGAGGACAACTGGTTGCCGCCCGACAATTTCCAGGAGCACCCCGTCCCCACTGTCGCTCACCGGACATCGCCCACTAACATCGGTCTTTCGTTGCTGGCCAACGTCTCTGCCTACGATTTTGGCTTTATCGGAATAAGCCAGCTCCTCGAGCGGACTTCGAATACGCTGCAGTCGATGGAAACGCTGGAACGGTATCTGGGGCATTTTTACAACTGGTACGATACCCAGACCAAGGCGCCCTTGACCCGCTATATTTCCACGGTCGATAGCGGGAATCTTGCCGCCCACCTGCTGACGTTGCGCGCCAGCCTGATGGAAATCGCGGATGCGCCGATTGCCGTGGAGCGAATATTTCTGGGGTTGAACGATACGCTCCAGATTCTCCGCGCCACAGTTGCCGGTTCGGCTTCTCATTGCCTGGATCAATTCGAGCAAATGCTCATGTCGATAACGATGCAACGCCAGCGAATCAGCCTGGCCGAGGCGAGGGTCAACCTGGATCGGCTTGCGGCTTGCGCGGAGGAACTGGTGCAGGAATTCGGCGGCGCAAACTCCGCGTTTTCGGGTGAAGCGGGTGAATGGGCACACGCGCTGGCGACCCAATGCAGGAAGAACCTGGACGAACTGGTCAGCCTGGCTCCGCAGTCCCTTTCCTCGCATGAAAACAGCGATACCGATGTGGCGGGATCTGCAATGGAACCTGCCAGCTTGCGCCAGCTGGCCAGCCGGGGCAGCAACGGGGCAGGAAGCCGGCTGGCCCTGCTCGAGCGCCTGGCGCAGCAGGCGGGAGAGATGGCGCAAATGGAATATGGATTTCTTTTCAATCCCGCGCAGCGCCAGCTCTCCATCGGTTATAACGTCGGCCAGCGGCGGCTGGATTCCAGTTATTACGACCTGCTCGCATCGGAAGCGCGGTTGTGCAATTTCGTCGCGATAGCCCAGGGCCAGCTTGCGCAGGAAAGCTGGTTTGCCCTGGGGAGGATGCTGACCAATGTGGGACATGAGACTGCTCTCATATCGTGGAGCGGATCGATGTTCGAATATCTCATGCCCCTGCTCGTGATGCCCACTTTCGACAACACGCTTCTGGACCAGACCTACAAGGCTGCGGTCAATCGCCAGATCGAGTATGGCAAGGAACGGGGCGTGCCATGGGGCATATCCGAATCCGGCTATAACGCCGTGGATATCCATTTCAATTACCAGTACCGCGCTTTCGGCGTTCCCGGCCTGGGACTGAAGCGCGGCCTGGGTGAAGACATGGTTATCGCTCCTTATGCTTCCGTGCTGGGATTGATGGTTGCGCCGGAAGCTGCCTGCGCCAATCTGCAGAGGCTTGCAGCGGAAAAAATATCGGGCAAATTCGGGTTCTACGAGGCCGTGGACTATACGCCGGCACGCCTGCGCCGGGGAGAAACCCGCGCCATAGTGCGCTCGTTCATGGCGCACCACCAGGGGATGAGCTTGTTGTCTCTGGCCTATCTGCTGCTGGACCGCCCCATGCAGCGCCGGTTCGAGTCCGACCCTTCGTTCCAGGCGACCATGCTGCTGCTGCAGGAACGGATTCCCAAGCCCTCGACCATTCTTACGCATACCACGGAGCTGCCGGATATCCGCATGCCGAAAGAGCTTCCGGAGATGCCCATGCGCATGCTTTCCACGGCCAATACGCCCATTCCGGAAGTCCAGCTGTTATCGAACGGCAGGTACCATGTCATGGTAACGAATAGCGGCGCGGGAAGCAGCCGCTGGAAGAACCTCGCAGTGACGAGATGGCGGGAGGATACCACCTGCGACAACCGCGGAAATTTCTGCTATCTGCGAGATCCCGCCAGCGGAGAGTTCTGGTCCAATACTTACCAGCCGACACTCAAGGAAGCGAAGCGCTATGGCGTGATATTTTCGGAAGGGCGGGTCGAATTCCGCCGCCGCGATCTCGATCTCGATACGCACACGGAAATTACCGTATCGCCCGAAGATGATATCGAATTGCGCCGGCTGCATATCACCAACCGCGCCTGGACGCGCCGCACGATCGAAATAACGTCCTACGCCGAGGTGGTGCTGGCGGCTGCGGTGGCCGATGCCCAGGCGCCGGCATTCGGAAACCTGTTCGTGCAGACGGAAATCCTGCCGGACCGGCATGCGATACTGTGCAACCGCCGGCCCCGCTCGCAGAGCGACCCCGTGCCCTGGATGTTTCACCTGATGTGGGCCCATGGAAATATTGCCGAGTCGGTTTCGTATGAAACCGACCGCATGGCATTCATCGGGCGGGGAAACGATTTGTCCGCCCCGCTTGCCCTGACAACGACGCCAGGACCGCTTTCCGGCAGTTCCGGCTCGGTGCTGGATCCCATCGTCGCGATACGCCAGCAGGTAACCATAGAACCGGGAGAGTCCGCCATCATCGACATCGTAACGGGGGCGGGGGACTCCCGCCATGCGGCCATGAACCTGGTCGATAAATACCAGGACCAGCATCTGACCAACCGCGTTTTCGATCTTGCCTGGACCCATAGCCTGGTGGTGTTGCGCCAGCTCAACGCAACCGAGACGGATGCCCAGCTATTCGGACGGCTCGCGGGATCCGTCTTGTATGCCAACACCTACCTGAGGGCCGATGAGGCGATACTGAGCAAGAATCAAAGAGGCCAATCCGGCCTATGGGGATATGCGATTTCCGGAGATCTGCCTATCGTGCTGCTGCAGATCAGCGACGCCGGCAATATCGGCCTGGTGCGGCAGCTGGTGCAGGCGCATGCCTACTGGCGCGTCAAGGGGCTCGCTGTCGACCTGGTAATCTGGAACGAGGACCATTCGAGTTATCGCCAGCTCCTGCACGACAACATAATGGGTTTGATCGCCGGAAGCGCGGAGGGTCACCTGCTCGATCGTCCCGGAGGAATTTTCATCCGGCGGGCCGAGCAGATCGCATTCGAAGACCGGATTCTCCTGCAAACGGTGGCTCGCGTCATCATCCTGGATTCGAAGGGCAGCCTGCCGGAACAGTTGATCCGCCGTATTCCCACGGAGCTTCCGTTTGTGCCGGCGCGGCTCGCCCCATCCGGCCGGGCAGCCCCGGTCCAGCAGGTAAAGCTGCCGGAACAGCCGCTGCTTTTCAACAATGGCCTGGGCGGGTTCACGCATAACGCGCGGGAATACATTGTCATTACGGGCCGAGACCAGGTTACGCCCGCGCCCTGGTCAAATGTCCTTGCCAATCCGGATTTCGGCAGCGTGATATCGGAAAGCGGCCAGGCGTATACCTGGGGCGAGAACGCGCATGAGTTTCGGCTGACTCCCTGGAATGACGATCCGGTTTGTGACGCCGGCGGAGAGGCTTACTACCTGCGCGATGAGGAAAGCGGTTATTTCTGGTCGCCGACACCGTTGCCGGCAAGGGGGGCCACGCCTTATGTCACGCGGCACGGATTCGGCTACAGCGCTTTCGAACATATCGAAGATGGTATTTACACGGAATTCATCGTTTATGTCGCGTTGGATGCTTCGGTCAAATTTGCGATGCTGAGGATCCGCAACGAGTCCGGACGCAGGCGCAGGCTTTCCGCGACCGGGTGCATCGAGTGGGTTCTGGGAGATTTGCCCGAGAAAACCCGGATGCATGTAGTGACGGAGATCGACACCGGAAGCGGCATTTTTCTGGCGCGGAATCCATACAATCACGAGTTTCCGGGCCGGACCGCGTTTTTTGACGCCGATGACGCGACGGATCGAAGCGTAACCGGCGATCGCACTGAATTCATCGGAAGAAACGGCACGTTGAAAAATCCCGCCGCCATGAGCATGAAGTCGCTTTCGGGACGCGTCGGGCCGGGACTCGATCCCTGTGGCGCCATTCGGGTACCCGTAGAACTGATGGATGGCCAGATGAAGGAGACGGTCTTCCGGCTGGGTGTCGGAATTCATGCGGAAGATGCGGTCGCGCTTGCGCGCCGCTTTCGCGGCGCAGCCGTGGCGCACGAGGTATTGGAAAGCGTCTATGGATACTGGAAGCGCACGCTGGATACCGTGCGGGTGGAAACGCCCGACCCCGCATTTGACGTGTTGGTCAACGGTTGGCTGGTGTACCAGGTCATGGCATCCCGGCTGTGGGGACGAAGCGGTTTCTACCAGTCGGGTGGCGCTTTCGGATTCCGTGATCAATTGCAGGACGTGATGTCGCTCGTTCACGCCGAGCCTGCGCTCATGCGCGAGCATTTGCTGCGTGCGGCGGCACGGCAGTTTATCGAGGGCGATGTCCAGCACTGGTGGCATCCTCCGGGAGGCCGTGGCGTGCGTACCCGCTGCTCCGATGATTATTTATGGCTGCCCCTGGCAGTCTGCCGCTATATCCAGGCGGTTGGCGACACGGGTGTCCTGGATGAGGTGATTCCGTTCCTGGAAGGCCGGCCGGTGAGCATGGACGAGGAGTCGTACTACGATTTGCCGGTTCGCTCGGAGCAGGCCGCGAGCTTGTACGACCATTGCGTCCGCGCGGTCGTGCACGGTTTGAGATTCGGCGAGCACGGCCTTCCGCTGATGGGCAGCGGCGACTGGAATGACGGGATGAATCTGGTGGGTTTTCATGGGCGCGGGGAAAGCGTCTGGCTGGCCTTTTTCCTGCATGAAGTCCTGGTTCAGTTCTCCTGGGTGGCAAGGCGGCGCAACGATGTGGCTTTCGCGAAACGCTGCGAAACGGAGGCGGATAGCCTGGCAAAGAATATCGAGGAGCATGGCTGGGATGGGCAATGGTACCTTCGCGCTTTCTTCGACGACGGTTCTCCGCTCGGATCTTCCGTCAACCCTGAATGCCGCATCGATTCGATCACACAGAGCTGGTCGGTGCTGAGCGGGGTTGGCGCTCCGGAACGGCAGCGCCAGGGAATGGAGGCGGTTGATCACCATCTCGTTCGCAGGGAAGCCGGTTTGATTCAGCTTCTGGAGCCACCGTTCGATCAGTCGGCACTGGATCCGGGATATATAAAGGGGTACGTTCCCGGAGTGCGCGAGAACGGCGGGCAATATACCCACGCTGCGATATGGACAACGATGGCCTTCGCCGTGAGGGGCGACAGCAAACGTGCATGGGAACTGCTTTCGATGATCAATCCGGTCAATCATACCCACACTCCGGAAAAGACGGGCATCTACAAGAATGAGCCTTATGTGGTGTCAGCCGATGTTTACGCCGTTTCCCCACACACGGGACGCGGCGGGTGGTCGTGGTATACCGGTTCGGCGGGGTGGCTTTATCGGCTTATGCTGGAGACGCTGCTAGGACTTACGCTGGAGGAAGGAACGCTGAAATTCAAACCCTGCCTCCCGGCGGACTGGGAGGAGTATACCGTTCATTACCGCTATGGCGAGACGGTTTATCGTATCCGGGTTGTGCAGGTAACAGGCGGGAAACGCGGTGAGGGGGGAGACTTCGGCGTAGCCGGGGATTCGGGGATAACCGTCGATGGCGTGAAGCAGACCGCTCCGGTGATTACGCTGGTCGACGATCGCGTGGAGCACCATGTCGAAGTCCGGGTCTATCCTCTGCCGGCGCTTCCCGATCCCTCCATCCTTGGGAAGCACTGAATATTGCCGGGATGCCCACGAAGACTCGTTCAGGGCTTCCCGATTATGGTGTAGTGCCGGAAGCTATTGAACCGCGGCGTCCGGAAGAGAAGGAACAGGATCCATTCGGACGGGGTTGACGGTCCTTGCCGAGTCGATGGTGGAAAGGTTTTGCGCGATTTTCGCAGTGAGGCTTTGCGTATAACGTTGGAGGAGATAGCGAAAGGGGCCGCCCAGTTCGAATTCTTTTCTCAGGTGCGAAGCCTTGAGCCGATAGCCATAACCCGCACTTTGCACCACCGCACGATCAAGAGTTTTCTTTTGGCCCGGAAGCATAGAAATTCCGAAAACGCCTTCATTGCCGATAACCGCTATTTTTACCGGTTCGCCACCGGGGGTATGCGCCAGCAGGGAAATGACGCTGGTAGTGGGGAAATATACCAGATCCAGTTCGCCTCCGCTTTCATAAACGATCCATCCCTGCGGGAGGCATACCGGTTCAAGGCAGAGTCTCATCCGTTCATACGCGTTTTCGGGAAGCATGGCGAGGAAAAGATTCTGTTTGGGAGTATGAAGGTATGACATCGGGATCCTCGCTGATTCCGCCATCTCGTTTCTGGTGAGCGGGCGAAAGGTTTTTAATGGGTTTTTAATAGCACTGATAATCGTGTATGCTGCCCCCGATATGGTGGCGTATGGTGGCAGCGAACGTCGAGTTACCATAGCATGCGGAAAAATACCGGTATGTGCGGTGACAGACAGAAAAGACGAGGTTGCTCTACTATAAATAGAGTGACTTCCGGCAGGCTTTCCGGTGGATGCAACTGCCGCAAAGCTTGCCTGGAGGTTTCCTGAACATGTCCGGGACAAAATGATCTGGCGGACGTCTGGCGTTGCAGTTCCCTTACTGTCAGCCAGAGCGAGGGCCACCATGCGAATATCCCGGGACATGGAAATGAATTCATCTGGAGGGAATAATGGATAGATCTGCCGCCAAGCGGAGCAGGGATAAGCTTATCGAAGACTTTCATTCCGTCATCGCCGATACCGAGGAACTGATGAAGTCGGTCAGCGGCGACAGCGAGGGAAAAGCCGTTGCGCTGCGGGAAAAGATCGACCGGAATCTCAAGCTTGCCAGGGAATACCTGCATGACTTCGAAGGAACGGTGGTCGACAAATCCAGGGTGGCGGCAAGAGTAACCGACCAATATGTCCATGAAAACGCATGGCGCACCGTAGCCGTTGCGGTAGGCATCGGCTTGATCATCGGGTTGCTGGTCAGAGACCGGGATTGACCCCGCGCCAAAGCGAGTGCTGTTTCCTTATTAGCCACATACGTCGTTCGTATTGCGGGTTATGGGGGATGGCGAGCAGCGCAGCTATAACGCGCGGGCGGGCAAGAACTTCGGGTTCCAGTATTTCACCGAAAACTGAATAGCGGGGGTCGATATGAAAATACGCATGTTTATTGCCGGGTTGTCCGCGCTGATGATAATGGGGGGCAATGCCTGGGCCGCTCCCTTCAGCGCTTTGTACGACTTCGGCGACAGCCTTTCCGATGCCGGAGACAGCCCTTTCGCCGTGCGAAGCCTCAATAAAACGCTGGGAGGGGTATGCGATCCAACCCATCCTTGCCCCCCTTATGACGGAGGGCGCATCTCGAATGGGCCGGTCGCATCGGAACGGCTGGCGGTAGCCCTTTTCGGAGATGGAAAGGTGACGACCGACAATTTCCGCAGCTACGCCATTGCCGGCGCCACCACAGGTATCGGTAATGTGGGGGATAGCGGAACCGCCACCTCGTCCGGTACTTTCGGCCTGCCGGGCATGCGCGACGAGGTGAACGGCTACCTGGGCGACTTGAATGGTGCGAAGGCTGATCCGAATGCCTTATACATGGTTTGGGGGGGTGGGGACGATTTCCTGTCCACCACTTCTCCGACTGTGGCGGCACAAAACGTAGCAGGCTATGTGAGCGAACTGGCGGCGGCGGGAGCACGGCATTTCCTGGTGCCCAATCTTCCGGATTTGGGAGCGACACCGTCATCCATAGATAATGGGCCCGCTTTCCAGGCGGCTGCGAGGGAGTTTTCCGTTACTTTTAACTCCGCACTCGATACGCAACTGGGTAATGTCAATGGGCAGTTTCCGTCCGCCGATATTTTTCGCTTCGATACCTTTTCCTTCGTGAATGACATTATCCAGAATCCTGCAGGCTTCGGCCTTACGGACGCAACGCATTCCTGCCTGGGCGGCATCGGGGGGCTCATACCATGCAGCGATGCGGGACAGCATCTTTTCTGGGACGATTTTCATCCCACCACCCAGGCTCACCTGTTGCTTGCAGGCGCTTTTGCCGCTGCCGTCGTGCCTGAGCCTGAAATCTTCGCCATGCTCACTGCCGGTTTGTTCGTACTCGGTGCCGCCAGTGCGAGGAGGCGCCGCGTGGAAAACAAGCGCGCACCCCGAAGTGCGAAGGGCGGCCTATCTCTTGCTCATGTTTGACGGGCGGCTCTTCGCGCATGGTAAGCAACGCAACCGGGAATAAGCCTTGCCGACAGGCCGAGATATGCTGATCAAATTTAAAAGCGATGCGTATGCCGACATTACCATGTTCGGCGATATTGCCAGGCGGTTGCTAAAAATGATGGGGCATAGCGGGACGGTACCCGGTGCGATACTCGCGGATGACATTCCTGCTGCGCTGGAACGTTTGCAGCGCGGTGTCAGAGAAAGTCCTGCGGAGAACACGGGCAACGACAGTGAGGACCCGGAAGAGCATGTGAGCCTGGATCACCGCGCGCTGCCTTTGATCGAGCTTCTTACCGCGGCAAAAGCCAGGCACCGTGATGTGATGTGGGAAGAAATGTGATGGCCCTGCGCCTTCCCGCCCCGTCCTTGAGTGTGTGTTAACGAACAGAATTTTTTACCATCGGGCGCATAATGTAACTGGTGTCGCCATTGTGCCCTCGGTGGGAGACACCCCGTCCGGCAGCGAGTCCATCGCTGCCGGATTTTTTATTTCCGATATTCGATAAATATTGAACATTCTGAGCCATACCGTATGTCCGGCTGGTCAAGGTGCCTGGGATGATACATCCATATGAGAGATCCCTGGTTCCGCCAGAATGGCTACAGGGATGAGCGCACGCGGGAGCTGCGCTTGCGGACTATCGTTCCCATCAGTCCGAAGCCGGCGAGCAGCATCGCGTAAGTTTCGGGTTCGGGCACCACTCCTACCGTCAGCGTCCCGGTAACGCCGTATTTGGTCAGCAGGTCAGGATTGGCGATATTCTGCGCAAGATAGTCCGATCCTCCCAGGAAAACGGAATAATCGCCTGCGGCGAGATTCATGAAAATGTGGCTGACCTTGCCGTCGGCCAAACCATCCGAACCGAATCCGGTTCCGTCATATGCGCTTCCCACATACTTGAAAAAACTGAGGCTGGCGGGAATGCCGTTGGCGACATCGGGATCGTTGCCGATAACCCAGTTATTCAAGGCCCGGAACGCACCCTCCGTGTCCTCGGGACGGTTCGCCTTCGATATTTCCGAAGAATCGTAGTCTGCTTTCATGGGGGCGACATGCGCCAGCCCCTGGTAAAGCGAAAATCCGGGCAACAGGCCGAGCTGGGAGGCAGAAACATTGCCATTATGATCCATTACCGGGAAAGCGCCCTGCTGGAAGGAGAGGGTAACGGTGGCGGGGTCGACCAGGGTGAAGCGGTAGGCAAGGGTTTTATGGGCATCCCCGTAGTCTGCATCGGTGCCATCGATCCAGCCATAGTTCCCGGTGACCGCCTGATTGGACAGCGTGCTGGTGGCGTAGCCGCCATCGAACGTGCCGAAGTTGCGTCCACCATAGCCGACATGGGCCATCGCGGGCAGCGAGGCCAGGCTGGTTATGAAAAAGAGATATTTGAGTGATTTATTCATAAGAATTTCCCGATTGATTGGATTGAAGGGCCAACTGCCAGCGGCCGGAGCAGGGCAATGCTTCCGACGGGCCGGAGTATCCATAACTCCCGACAGATAATCAATGCGACATATTGCCGCATGCGGCAATATGTCGCATCAATAAATATGCATATATCCTTATATCTATAAATAAGTATTATCCCGAATGGCCAGCGATAGGGCATGGCAATTTCTCCAGCTATTCCCGATAGATCATTCCCGCTTCGATTAAAGCCGTACTAATCTTTATCCGGATAACTCTGGATCAGAGGGGATTTCCTTTTCAGAATTTTCTCAGAGAAATTCAAGGGTTACGCAAACGGACGGAATGATGTCTTTAGCTCATATGTCTTGAGCATGATAATTATCATGCTGATGTCACTGAGATAATAGATATGGGGAGTATGGATTGATATATATGACAAAAATATAAAAATCCGTGTGATTATGCGTTTTTCATCACTCAATTTGTAAACCAAACCGTGCGACAAAATGCCACATGCGACAATATGCCGCATTCCTGGTTCGTAAGATTTGCTTTACATTTCCATTAGCCGTCATTTTCAGGATGCCGGAATTCGGGAAAACGATGCATGTGAAACTCGCTTGCATGAATCCTCCCGAATTTATCTTTACAAGAGAATCGATATCCCCGGGGACCGGCGAGTGGTGGGATTTTGCAACCAGTATGCATAAAAATGAAAAACAATAATTATCTGGCAGTAACGACATTAAATGCGGTTTACATAATGACTTTTTCGGGGTTTGTCATGTCACAAAGTACGACTTCATCGCCTGGGGTGGTGCTTTCCCCGGTGCGCGTAACGGCCAATCCCATCATCGATCGTGTTCGCATCGATCCCTTCTCCGGTACATCCGCGGTGGTTACGGAAATCCAGCTGCGCGACCAGAATGCGTTCGACCTTGCCACGGCCTTGCGGCGGACTCCCGGTGTGCAGATATCGCGCTACAACCCGGTTGGCGCTTTCGGCGGCGACCAGGGCGGCGCCGTCTTCATTCGCGGCATGGGGGTGAGCCGGCCCGGCAGCGAGATCAAGACCTATATCGACGGCATACCGTTTTACATGGGGGTGTGGAACCATCCCCTGCTCGACTTGCTACCGGTCAACGGCATGCAATCCATCACCGTCTACAAAAGTCCGCAACCGCAAATCAACGGCAACAATTTTGCCTCCATCAATCTCGAAACCAAGCGCGCAACCGAAGAGGGCATACAGGTGGGCGGAAGGGTTTCCGGAGGTTACTTCAACACGTTCATCGAGCAGGTGGACATGGTCGGCCGCAAGGGCGATGTGGATTTCATGCTGGCGCAAGGACATGCCCAGTCGGATGGCCAGCGGCTGAACGCGAGTGGCGAGCTGAATAACGTAATGGGCCGCATTGGCATGCGGCTGAATTCCAACTGGTCGGTCGGGACGAGTTTCCTGTATGTCGATAACCAGGCCCGCGATCCGGGAGATGTCCGCTTGCCCCGTCCTGCGGTGGCGCCGCAATACAATACCAGGGCAGGGATGGTGACTGTTTTTCTATCGCACAACCATGGCGCATGGCGTGGCGATCTTCGCGTTTATCACAGCAGGGGGGAAGGCAACTGGCTCAATGATCCGGTTCAGGGGACCTCGCTCACCAACTTCGAGATGACGGGGCTGCGCTGGAAGGAGGAGTTTTCTCTCTGGTCGGGCGGAAGCATCACTGCCGGACTGGACAGTGACTGGATCACCGGCGACGTGCGTTCCATTCCTATCGGAGTGCCGCAGTCCCGCTTCAGCGCACCGACCTTCCGTGTCACATCGCCCTCCGTCGCATTAAGCCAGAGAATCGAAATCAACGAGAACTGGGCGGTGGTGCCGGCCATCGGTATTCGTGCCTATGACCACAGTCAGTTCCAGACCAAAACCTCTCCCCATGCCGGCCTGTCCCTGATCTCGGCGAGGGCCACGCTATTCGCCAACGTCTCACGCGGCATCAACTATCCGGGGCTGGAAACCCCGCTTCTCGCATTCCTGATTCCTCCCCTCGGCCAAACCTGGAAACAACTTTCGGCGGAAGAACTTAATCATGCGGAAGTCGGCGCGAAACTCACCCCTTTCGATGCCACGCAAATCGATATCAGCGTGTTTATCGATCAGGTGAAGAATCGCTACATCTTCGGCTTTCCGCCGAATGTTCCTCCGCCCCCCCAGTTCATCAATCTCGGCACCTATGTGATGCGCGGTACCGAAATTGCCATCCGGCAGAATATCACACCGAACTGGACTGTATTCGGCGGCCTGACCCTGCTCGATCCCAGCATCGACAACTTACCCTATACCCCAAAGCGGGCGGTCACGGCGGGCATAAACGGGCAGATAGGCCCTATCCGCCTCACGGTCGATACCCAGTACCAGTCGAGCGTGCTGGCGCTCAATCGCCCGCGCGCCGCAGGAGCGGTCAACACCGAGAGCGTGCATTCGTTTGCGATCATGAACGCCCGCGTTTCCTACAGGTTGCCGCAGCTGGGAAAAAGAGGCGAAGTTTTCGTGGCCATGGAAAACCTTCTGGACGTCAATTATGCCTATCGCCCGGGATATCCGATGCCGGGACGCTGGGGCCAGATCGGCGTATCCGCGAGTTTCTAAAGTGCATCATCCAGAAGAAAGTCTTAACCATCCATTTGCCGGTTTCATTCTCGAGCAGCAGGACAGCAAAGAAGCGAAAAGTTGATTAAACAGGGAGGTTTCGATGCAGCTATCACCATTGGTAAACCCCGCAGAAGCATTGAGCAAGGAGGAGATTTCACGATACAGCCGCCATCTGCTGGTTCCCGATGTGGGCCTGGAAGGACAGGAGCGCCTCAAAACCAGCAAGGTTCTGGTAATAGGGGCCGGCGGACTGGGGTCGCCAGCGCTCCTGTATCTTGCGGCAGCGGGAGTGGGGACGCTGGGGATCATCGATTTCGATGTGGTCGATGAATCCAATCTGCAAAGACAGATCATTCACGGACACTCGGATATCGGCAGATTCAAATCCAGAAGCGCGAAAGACTCGGTCAACGAGTTGAACCCTTATGTCCACGTGCAGCTTCATAACGAGCGCCTGGAGGCGGCTAATGCTTTGGAGATAATTTCCGGCTACGACCTTGTCGTGGACGGAACAGACAACTTCGCCACGCGCTATCTCGTCAACGATGCCTGCGTGCTTGCCGGAAAACCCTATGTCTGGGGTTCCATCTTCCGCTTTGAAGGCCAGGCATCGGTATTCTGGGAAAACGCCCCGGACGGACACGGCCTGAATTATCGGGATTTGTATCCCGAGCCTCCGCCACCGGAAATGGCACCTTCATGCGCGGAAGGGGGAGTGCTTGGCGTTCTCTGTGCCGTGATCGGCTCCATCATGGCAACGGAGACCATCAAATTGATTACCGGCCTGGGCGAGACCCTGCTTGGCCGCCTTGCAGTATACGATGCCCTGGATATGACATTCAGGTTTATTCCGCTGCGGCGCGCTCCCGCGCGAATGCCCATCACCGGATTGATCGACTATCAGGAGTTTTGCGGGCAGAAACGAACCCTTCCCGGGAATAAAAAAACGGATATTCCCCTGATCAGCGCGCTGGAACTCAAGAAAATGAGGGAAAACGATGCGGACTTGCGGCTGATAGATGTCCGCGGGATAGAGGAGTGGAATATCGTTCATATCGAAGGCGCCAATCATATTCCCAAGAATGAAATGATGTCGGAAGAGGTCTTGTCGCAACTCAACAAAGACGACTTTATCGTGGTCCATTGCAAAATGGGGGTGCGTTCGCGGGACGTTCTCATCGAAATGCAGAAGCAGGGCTTCACCAACATCAAAAGTCTCGATGGCGGAATCCTGGCGTGGATAAAGGATGTCGATCAATCGTTGCCAAGTTACTAGTTGAAACGCATTAACTGGAACAGGAAAGCCTCCACAGCTCCTTTTTCCTTATCGAAGTTGTTTCGCTTCCATCAGATCTTGTTTCTCGCGGGGCATTAATCAGTTTCCGCAACTCATGATTTTTTGAAAAAACCGCTTTTCGGCGGGACAGGAGATGCTTTATCTCATTTTTTGAATACGGTCATCAAGGGAGGCTAAAAATTATGCTGACGATAGACGCCAGACTGGTAAATGCAATGATTGCGCAGGCACGCAAGGATCACCCCATTGAAACCTGCGGCATCATCGCGGGCCGTGAAGGATCCAATATTCCGCTGCGCCTGATTCCAATGCGGAACGCGGCCCAATCCGAAACTTTTTTTACATTCGATCCGCAGCAGCAATTGCAGGTATGGAGGGAAATGGAAGCACAGAGAGAAGAGCCGATCGTGATCTACCATTCTCACACTCACACACAAGCCTATCCGAGCCATACCGATGTCAAGTATGCGACGGAACCGCGTGCCCACTATGTGATTATTCCTACGGATTCCAGGTATGAGGAGGAAATCCGCAGCTTCCGCATCGCGGATGGAATGGTCACCGAAGAGCGCGTCAGGGTGCTGAATTCATACCAGCCGGATGCCGAACTGGCGACGATGGCCTGAGTGTTCAGATTATGCAGCGGCTTCAATTTCAGCCTTTGGCTCCAGGGGAAGCCGTAAATAAGCCTGCGGCTGGTTTCCAACCCCGGAGTCTTGGCACGCAATCGCTTGTGCAACTGCAGTTTTTTACCGATTAAAAATTCCGAGAAGGAGCAACCATGGCAGTAACCGTGAATATCCCGACCATCCTGAGGCCCCTTACCGACAATCAGAAACGCATCGAAATCGCGGGCTTCAATGTTCTCGAAGTCATCGAACAGATGGAGCGGCAATATCCCGGCGTAAAAGAAAAGCTGATCACCGAGGGAAAGGCACACCGCTTCATCAACCTGTACGTGAATGACGATGACATCCGTTTTCGCGAAGGCCTTCTGACGAGTCTGCAGGACGGCGATTTATTGACCATCCTGCCCGCCGTCGCCGGGGGATGCTGACACGGTCGGCCTTCATGGATGAAAACAGGAATATGAATCGTCCGGATCGTGCGCTGAGTGGCTGTGCCATAACGGGCCTGAAAAGCGCGGCACCTGATTTTGCCGCCATAGCCTCTTCTCTTTTATACCAGTCGGCCGCATTGGGCATGGAAGCCGGATCAACCGGGGGCTGCCCGGACAACGCGGCATTTTCCTTTGAATTCAAAACCCCCCTTACCGCGCCCGTCGCCTGCCGGGTGACGAGGTGGCACGACCCTTCGAAACAGGCATCCGTGACCGAAAATACCATGCAGGCGGCTTGCGGGCTGATGTCCGTCCATGGGCGGGCCGGCGGCAGGTCGCGACCGCTGGACCTCAACTACGTTTCGACGCTGACCGCCGCGCTGGCGCTGCAGGGAGGTGCTGCCGCCTGCATTGGCCAGTTGCGTGGTTTTTCGGTATCCAGCAGCAGTGTTTCGATGGCGTCCGCGGCCCTGTTGAGCGTTGGGCAATATATCGCCGGGGCAACCGCGTCGGAATCCCCCGAGAGATTATCACCAGGCAGTATCCCATATATCCCGAGCGGGGCCTGCCCTCCCTTCATCTCGCTGGATGGCGTCGTCTTCGAGCTGGAAACACTCGATGCCGGGCCCTGGAAAAAATTCTGGTCGGAACTCAATGTAAGCGCGGCGGCGGTCGGCAAAGGGTGGACGGCCTTCCTGCTGCGATACGCGAAGGCCATGTCCCCTCTGCCCGAGGAATTAATCAACGCCATATCGAATTTCACCTATCACCATATCGCGCAGCTCTGTGCCAGCACCGGCATGGCTATTTGCCCGGTGCGTTCTCTCCAGGAGAGGGCAGGGGATGATGACAGCAGGCATATCTGGTTCCAAGGCCCGTGGGAGTTTGTTTTCGGGACGACTCTCAACGGCCGGCCATTGAGCAAGGCCATCGCTGATCTACCCCTGAGCGGCATCGTCGTCATTGAATCCTGCCGCAGAATCCAGGGCCCGCTCGCTGGGCATCTGCTCGCGCTACTCGGTGCCGAGGTTATCCGGATAGAGCCGCCGGGTGGAGATCCGCTCCGGGGCATGCCGCCCATGGCCGAGGGCTGTTCCGCCCGCTTCGATGCGCTCAACCGGCTAAAAACCATCCGGGAAATCGACATCAAGTCCCCGCACGGACAGGCGGAAATCAAGGAACTGGCGCGAGGGGCCGATGTATTTCTGCATAACTGGGCGCCGGGCAAGGCGGTGCTGTTAAACCTGGATGAGGAGGATTTGACTGCCATCAATCCGTCGCTGATTTATGCCTACGCCGCCGGCTGGGCAACGGACAGGCCGGCGCTTTGCCCCTCGAATCCAATGCCCGGTACGGATTTCATGGCCCAGGCCTATTCCGGTGTCGCCGGAAAAATCGCCGAGGCCCCGGGTACGCATCGCGGCTCTCTTTTTACCATTCTCGATGTACTCGGCGGCGTTATTTCTGCGCAGGGAGTCACGGTCGCGCTGCTCCATCGATGCATGAATAACGCCGCTGCAAAAGTCACTTCCTCGCTGGTAAGTGCGGCAACGCTTCTTTGCGCGGATGACTTCGACGGCCTGTATAACCTATCCGATACCAGTTCGTCCCCGCAAAGCATGATCGATGCCATCTATACCGCCCGGGAGGGAAAAATTGCTGTCGAATGCCGTGACCGGAAGGCCATGATGCGATTGATCGAAACCCTGGAGGCAACCCTCGAGGTGGCTATCGGCATGGAGGAAGAAGGATTTCCACAGCGGCTGGAGGATCTGTTTTTATCGAGAACAGCGGAGGAATGGGCCCACATCCTCGAAGAGGCGGATATTCCGGCAGCCGTGGTTATCGAAGACCTCGCAGACCTGCATGACATCGCGCGTTTGCAGCCAGGCCTCAGTCCCGGTTCTTATACAAAAATCAATTCTCCCTGGAGTTTCAAATGAATCATTCAGGCATCGTGGATCTGGTTCCCGAGAAGGTTCGCAGCCAGTGGGCCCGGGATGGAATCTATCCCAATAAATCCATATATGAGCTGTTTGTCGCGCATGCGTGGAGGCATCCCGACAGTCCGGCGGTAATCAGCCTCGATCAAACCGTCACCTACATACAGTTGTTGGGCAAAATCCATCGGCTGGCGAGCAGTTTCAGGGCACGGGGGGTTGTCGCGGGCGACGTTATCGCATACCAGCTTTCCAACAGCTGGCGATGTTGCACAATCGATCTCGCCGCCGCTGCGCTTGGCGCGATTGCCGCTCCCTTTCCGCCGGGGCGCGGCCGGCTTGACGTCCAGTCCCTGCTGAGGCGGTGTGACGCGCGCGTCATCATTGTCGAGCAGGAGCATGCAAAGACCGATCTTTGCGAATTGATCGAATCACTACGGCCGACGCTGCTGTCGCTTCGCATTCTCGTCGTTGACGGGAATCCGCGGCAAGGCTGGCATACACTGGAGGACCTGTTTCGAGCGAAGCCGGTCGAACCTGATGAATTGCCGGCAGTTTATCCGGATTCACCCGCTCGCCTCCTGGTATCGTCGGGAACGGAATCAGAGCCGAAATGGGTTGCGTATTCCCACAACGCGCTGGCCGGAGGAAGAGGGCGCTTCCTGCGGCGAATACACCCCAACGGAAGCGCCTTCAGCGGGCTCTACCTGATGCCGCTAGGCACGGCGTTCGGCTCGACCGCGACGTCCGGCGTTTTATCCTGGCTGGGTGGGTCAGTCGCCGTCCTGCGGCAATTCGATGTCGCCATGGCCATTCGTGCCATTGAAAAGCTTAAGCCCACTCATATCCTGGGCGTCCCCACCATGTTGCAGCGCATTGCAGCGGACCCGGCGCTGGCAAAGGCCGATACCTCCAGTCTGATTGCCATTATCAGCGGCGGGGCAAAAATCGATGAAGCATCCATCCGCCGCTGTACCGAGGCATTCGGATGCGGCTTCATCGGCTTGTACGGTTCGGCGGATGGCGTCAATTGCCACACCATGCCCGACGACGATCCGGAAACCATTTTCCGCAAAGCAGGGCGTCCCAACCCCGAGGTTTGTTCCATCCGGATAGTCGATGACCGGAAACAGGAAATGCCGCGGGGCTGCATCGGTGAAATTGCCGCCCGCGGTCCGCTGAGTCCCATGCAATATGTCGGTGCGCCAGAACTGGACGAACGATACCGGGACGGAGAGGGATGGGTCTATACCGGAGATCTTGGCCTGATCGACGACAAGGGCTACCTCGTGCTCGCCGGGAGAAAAAAAGACATCATCATTCGTGGCGGCGTCAATATCAGTCCTGCCCAGATCGAGGACATCGCCGCTTCCCACCCGGCTGTCGTCAGCGCAGCCTGCGTACCCGTTGCCGACCCGGACCTGGGGCATCGGGTTTGCCTCTGCCTGGTATTGCGGGAGGGAATGGAGCGGCCATCGCTATCGCAATTCACCGGATACCTGCACAAACAAGGCCTAGAAACGAACAAACTTCCGGAGTATTTGCGCTATTACCGTCAATTGCCGCTCAGCCCCGCGGGGAAAGTCGATAAAAAGCAATTAGCGGCGGAGATCGAGCTTACCCAGCGTATGACTGCACCGGGCCTTGCTCACCAGGCGCACTGATGCCGCACGCCTATAGCAAATCAGACCACACGGCGCTGGCCAGATCACTTTCCATCGAGGTGCGAAAGTTTGTGGATGAAATAATCATACCCAATGAGGCGTGCCTGGCTCAAGACGGCGAAGCATCGTCGCAACTGCAGTCGGATCTGGTCGAAAAGGCGAGGCATGCGGGACTCTGGGGATTGTTTTACCCTTTTTCCCACGGCGGCAAAATCGTCTCGCTCGAAGACTATCTGATCGTTGCCGAACAGGAGGGGCGTACCGAATATTCCGGAGCAGTCTTCGGCAGCCACACCGCACTCGATGCGCACATGCTCCTGGAATTCGGAACGGATGAAATCCGCCGGCGCTTCCTGGAACCCATGGTGGCGGGGGAGGCTATTCCCAGCTACGGGATGACGGAACCGGAGCATGGCGGGTCGTTTCCCGGCTTGATAACGACTTCCGCGTGCCTGTCCGGCGGCAGCTGGATAATCAACGGCGGAAAGTGGTTTGTCGGCAACGCCGACCGGGCCACTTTTATCACTGTCCTGGCGCGAACGGCCGAGGAGAATGTCGCGCCCGGGAATGCCCTTTCCATGATTGTCGTTCCCACCGATTCACCTGGATTCCGGTTCGAACGCCGGATCAGCATGCTGGGGCGTTCGCTGGGCCAAGGCGAGATTTCCTTCAGGGACGTGCGTGTCCCCGAGAGTTATCTCCTGGGCGCGCGCGGCAGTGGTATCCATTTAATGAGGCGGCGGCTGGGCATGGGGCGACTGCTTCGCGCCATGAACTGGGTGGGATTGGCGCAGCGGTGCTTCGACCTGATGGGCGCCCGAATCCATTCCGGGCGCGGCAGGTCCGCCCGGTTATCCGAGAAACAGCTGGTTCGGCAGCACGTTGTCAACGCGTATCAGGCCATTGCGAGTGCGCGTGAACTGATCCGGGTGGCCGCGAGAGGGGTCGATGCCCAACGCGCAGATGATGTCGAAATCAATATCGCCAAGATGGCGGCATCGCAAGCCTTGTGCCTTGCTTCGGATTCAGCGATGCAATTGTACGGTGCGGAAGGTATCAGCGACCTGACTCCCCTTTCGGGTATTTTCAGGATAGCGCGCACCTCGCGCATCCTGGACGGCACCGACGAGTCGCTTATCAGTTCCGTGGGCCGAAGGCTCATCGATTTCTACAGGGAACGGGATGCGTACCATTTTGCCTGATCCGATTGCCACTGCTTGCCGACCCATTCCGGCAACCCATTTCCGAATCGGAAACACGGTATGATATATACATATCTCTCTCCATCCTGCCGATACGTCCCAGAGCGGAGGCGTGGCCGCTGATGTCCCGCCGGTCCCGCTGGCACACGCTTGTTGCCGACATCTCATTCCATATCGTCCTGGTATCCGCCATGGCCCTGCCTATGCTGATGTTATATGCTGTCAGCACGCTTGGGCCGCTGCTCAGCCGGGATCTGCGCTTTGAGCCGGCGTTGCTCGGTTATCTGGTAATGAGCTCATTCGGCCTGGCAGCCGTATTGTCGTTCTGGGCCGGCGCCATCGTCGACCGGCTCGGTTCGCGGCATGCGCTGATGGCGCTGTTTCTTTCCATTGCACTGGCTTTCATGCTGATTGCGTCGATCGACGGCTTTCACGGGCTGGTTGCAGCTGCCGCGATCTGCGGAATCGGCCAGGCCCTCGCGAATCCGGTTACCAACCTGCTTATTGCTGAACGGGTTCCCAAAGAGAAAAAAGCAGGGGTCGTGGGACTCAAGCAATCCGGTGTTCAGGCCGCAGCCCTGTTCGCGGGCCTGGCGCTGCCGGGTATCGCGTTTCAACATGGCTGGCGCGTGGCGTTTGGCGGAGTTGCCCCGATAGCCATACTATTTCTGGCTGCCACGCCTTTTCTCGCTCCCCGGAAACGCGGCAAAACCGCCAGCGGTTTCACGTTCTCTCGCCCCAATCCGCTATTGCTGCGGTTGATGGGCATCCAGTTTTGCGTTGGTATATCACTCTCCGCTTTCGTCACGTTTCTGCCGACCTTCGGTGCCCTGCAAGGCATGTCCTTTTCCGTTGCCGGCACTTTGATCGCGGTTTTCGGCGCAATGGGAATGCTCTCCAGGATCGTCCTGACGCCTGTGGGCGCAAAACTCAAGGATGAGTCGCTGCTTCTGCTTGCGCTGATTGCCATTTCGGCCTGTGCGGTGGCGGTAACGATGCATGCGGATCCCCAAAGCCACTGGCGGCTATGGATCGGCGCCATCGGCATGGGGCTTACCGCAGTGGGAACCAATGCGATAGCGATGAGCATGCTGGTAAGGGATGCGGCATTTGGCGTGGTGACCACCGCATCCGGCTTTATTTCGGTTGCCTTCTTCGGCGGCTTCGCATTGGGTCCTCCGCTTCGAGGCGCCCTGTCGAGCCACTCGGGAGATCCGCAATCGGGATGGCTCATGCTGATTGGCGTGCTTTTATGCGGTTGCATCCTGTCGCTGGCGCTGGCATCGGCACGCCGGCGCAAGGCGGGGATGCCAGGCGTAACCAGCCGCGGCGCCTAGCGCTCGCTTGCCTGGATGCCCAGGAAATTGACCACTTCATCAACAAACAGGTCGGGCGCAGTCCTCATCGCGCCATGTTGCTGCCCCTGCAGAATCCGGATATGGCTGAAAGGGAGCGCCTGGTGAAGCATTTCCGCAATAAGGTGGCGGCGGGGCGGACTTTCGCCGCCAAGCATTAGCAGAACCGGAGTTTTGAGGCCACGAAACCGCCGGGGCGTGAACACATAGCGGTCGATCCCGCGCAATTCACGATGAATGGTATGCGCCTCGGCAATTCGCTCGGGCCAATGTACTCCAGCTTGTATGGCGGCAACCTCATGGGGAGGCATTTTGACAATCTCGCGAAAAAAAAGCAGCAGGACATCTTCTCGTTCGCCTGTTTCCAGCAAGGCTTGGAGTTTCGCATCGAGCGCGGGAGACCAGCCGCTGCCTGCCAGTGAGACGGGAGGTTCATAGAGTATGAGCTTGCCGATGCCGGGGGCCAGGAGCGCTGCTTCCAGGGCGCAGAGCCCTCCGAAGGAATGCCCGAGCAGATGCACCGTACCTCCGATGGCATCCATGACTGCGGCGATATCTTCGCACTCGCGTTCGAATGCATAACCATTGGCATCGCCGCTTTGGCCGCGGCCGCGCCGATCGAGGGTCCACACGTCGAAATGGCGCTCAAGCGCGGGCAATACGGGGGTCCATGCATGATGATCGCCTGAGGTGCCGTGCACGAGCAGCAGGCGCTCTCCTGCGCCGCCATGCCAGCATGCGATGGATGTTCCATCTCTGGAGGAGATCAATTTCATGATTTTTATGATACCGGATTCTTTGAAACGGCAAATGGGATTGAAATGGGATTGGGCAGGTGGAAGAGCTTGAGCACCTGCACGTGAACAGGCAGGCCAATCGACGTGATAAGCGATTAAAGCCATTCATTCTCTGGATGAGCATGACATTCATGCTGCAAATCCACGACGTGCTCAGTGCGGAAGAAAACAAATTCCCCCTGGGCAATGTCAACGAATACCTGCGCATCACGGGAGAGCTTTACGGCAGCTATGAGGTGTGGGATTACTTCCGGCCCAGCCTGGCGGCAAACAACAGCAATGCCTACGACCTATGGTCGGCACGCGCCAGGTTCGGCGCATTGCTTACCACTCCCTATGTCGATGGGTATGCGCAGGCTCAATATATCGGTTTATACGGCTTGCCGGATAACGCCGTTGCCTCTCCCGGCGGCCCGCTGGGACTGGGGGGCGCTTATTTCCTGGCAAATCAAGCCACCAACGCCAGTAACGTTTTCCTGAAGCAGGCCTATCTCAACTTCAAACTTCATTCCCTGGGTCTGCCTGGGACATCCCTGAAGGTCGGCCGCTTCGAATTCATGGATGGTATGGAATACAGAACGGGCATGGACAAGTTCGATGGCCTCAAAAGGGCGCGTATCGCACAACGCCTGCTGGCGTCGAATGTCGTCCATGTGGGACGAAGCTTCGACGGCTTCAACGCCGTTTATGATCGGCCGGATTTCAATATGACTGCGAGCGGCATCCGCCCTACCCAGGGCGGATTTACCGTCCAGGGACAAGATGAAATCGGCGATATCAATCTTTTTTATGCGGCCCTCACCAGCAAGAAAGACGCGTTGCTGCCCGGAACCGAGGGTCGGCTTTTCTATTTGAATTACGGCGACAAGCGCAATACGCAGGTCATAGACAACCGGCCCGCCGCCGACCGCCCCTGGCTGAATAGCCAAAAGCTCAATATCCATACCATAGGCGCTCACTTCCTGACTCTTCAGCAAGGAGATGCCGGCAGCATGGATGCATTATTGTGGGGAGCCTACCAGTTCGGCGACTGGACCAACCAGGATCATCGGGCCTGGGCAATTGCTGCCGAGGCAGGTTACCAGTGGACGAAACTTCCCTTCAGGCCATGGTTGCGCGCGCTCTATTTCCTGAGCTCGGGCGACAATAATGCGAAGGACGATAAACACACGACTTTCTTTACGGTCCTTCCCAGCGGACGAGCCTATGCCAAGCTGCCCTTCTACAATCTGATGAACATGCAGGACGCGTTCATCCAGATGATCGTATCGCCCACCCCGCAAACCCGTGTAACCATCGATGCGCATCACCTGTCGCTCAACAATTCGGGCGACCTGTTCTACGGCGGGTTGGGGCCGACATCGCGCTCGGGAGCATTCGGCTATTCTGGACGGCCTTCCAGCGGCAAAAGCGACGTGGGCCAGTTGGTGGATATCAGTTTCACGCACACACTCAACAAGCAATTGTCATGGAGGTTCTATTATGGGCACGCTTTCGGCGGCGATGTCGTCAAGAATTTCTATCAGGGGAAAAAGGATATCGACATGATATACATCGATTTCAATCTGGTCTTCTGAGGAAATACTATTTATGCAAAGTCTGGAGGGGAAGGCTGGTAGTGTGGATATGCCACTGCTGAGCTGCGAGGAACTGATGCGCGCGCTTGAGCTGATGATCCGCCGCATGGATATTATCGATTCAGGTTGCGCCGGCGGTTTTCCCCTTTACTCGCCGGGGAATGCAGGCCAGTGGGTTACCTCTGCGGGAGGTTCCTGGGTCGGGGGATTCTGGGGCGGATGGTGGTGGCTGCGATCGCGGATAACCGGGGCCGCGCCGGACAGGCGCAGGGCGTCCGATATTTGCGGGCGCCTATCCTCGAAAATCGGTGCCGATTCTATAAACCGAAGCCTGATTTTCTGGTACGGCGCGTCCCTTGGCGACCTCTGGTTCGGCGATACCGGCGCGCGCGAACTGGCCCGGCAGGCCGCGGCCGCCATTGCCGCTTCCTATGATGCGAAAATGAATTGCATACCGCTCGGCACCGGGATGGGCGGCGGGAGCGAGGGAAACCAGCGGGTAACGATGGATACGCTTGCTGCCCTGATCCAGCTGCTTGACCGCAACGGGCATGCCGCTCATCGCCATATGGTTCGCCGCCATGCGGATACCCTGCTGGCCGCCTGCCGCACCCAGAGCGGCGCATTTCATGCCGGCGCTCGCTTTCATGATGGCGGTTTCAGGCCCGCTGATCGCGCTGGCGCATGGTCTCGCGGCCAGGCGTGGGCCATGCTGGGGTTGACGCGGGCAGCGGCGAGGTGGGGGGAACCTTACCTGGCCCATGCCCGCTCTGCCTGCGAGTACTGGAAGCATTCGCGTCCCGCGTCCTTTCCTCTGGATCGGCTAGATAAACCAGCACCTCGGGATCCTTCGTCAGCGGTGATCGCATCTCTGGCGATGCTTTCCCTCGCTGCCCTGACGACTGATGGCGATCGATGGCATGAGGCGGCCTGGAGGCAAGTTACGGCAGTCATCCGCAGCCGCTATTTCACCGGCTTCGCCGGGAATGATGAGCACGCCGGATGTGGCGGCGAGCCGGCTCCCGGAATATTCCGGGGTTGCTGCTATGAAACCCATCCGGGAAGGAATGAACTGGTCGAGTCGGCCTGGGGAAGTTTTTTTCTCATGGCGACGATCTCGGCTCTTGCTGGCATTTGCGAACCAAACCACTGTTAAAGGAATGAAATGATGAGTATGCGCTTCGAACCGATCAGCCGGATCACGCCATGCCTGCTCCTGGCCATGGCCGTTTTTATTCCCCTTCGAGGCATGGCGCTGGAAACGGATCATGAATCCGTTCTTTTGCATGCTGCACGGGTTTTCGATGGCGATAACATCAGGACCGATACGTCGGTATTACTGGCAAATGGCAAGGTGGCGCGAATAGGTCCGCGTGAATCCTTCGGATCCAGCCGTGCAAAAGTCATTGACCTGGGGGACGCCACGCTGCTGCCGGGTTTCATCGAATTGCATGCGCATCTCGCGTTTCAGCATGTTCCCCCGGATACGGTGCTGAAGCATGGCATCACGACGATCCGGGATGTAGGGGGACCCCTGCATAAGCCGTATGGCGGTAACGGGAGTCTGCGCGTGCTGACTTCCGGACCGATTCTTACCGCACCGCACGGTTATCCCATCCCATTAACGGGAGACACCGATATCGCGATGGCCGTTTCCACGGAAAAAGAAGCGAGGGCAACCGTTCGCGACCTTATTCGCGGCGGGGCTGCCGTAATCAAAATTGCGCTGGAACCCGGGGGCGAAGCAGGGGCGCCCTGGTCGTCCGGGCATGGCCATGGTTCCGGTCATCATCATGGTTCCGGCCATAATCATGCCGATCATGGCGAGGCCGGTACAAACCATGCGCATGCCCATCCCAAGCATGCCCACCCTGCTTCCCATTCGAAACCGGCGTGGCCGCTGCTGCCGGAAAGCATCGTGAAGGCGATCGTGGATGAAGCGCATAAGAATAATCGAAAGGTGACGGCGCACATCGCCGAGGAACAGGGCGCACGAATAGCCGTCGATGCGGGTGTAGATGAATGGGCTCATATGCCTTGCGACCCCATTCCTGAATCACTATTAAAAAAGGCAGTGGCGCAAAATGTAAAAATAGTCACCACTCTGGATACGTTGTCCAAGTGCTCCGGTGTTGCGGGCAATGCCAGCATCTGGGCGGGACTGGGAGGCGAGCTCCTGTACGGCGCGGAAATTGCGCATCCCGATATTCCCAGGGGGATCGACGCTCAGGAGCTCCTTTATATGATACAAATGGGGAAAATGGAACTGATCGATGTCTTGCGTGCCGCGACATCGAAAGCGGGCCGGCAACTGGACCTGCCGCTGCTGGGCACCCTGCAGCAGGGTGCTCCAGCCGACATCATCGCGGTGAAAGGCAATCCCGCTCAAAACCTAAAAAGTCTCGAATACCCGGACTTGGTGATCTCCGGGGGCAAGATCATCGTCAACAATTTTTGACGGTAACAGAAAACAGGGCGTTTTAAAGATCCCTTCAAAGCATCTCGCACACTGGTTTCAACTAATTTCTACCGGGGCCAGGATGTCTTGTCAGCTCGCGTATGGCGTTGATCAGCTCCAGCGCCTCGACGGGCTTGGTGAGGTGTACCTGGAAGCCAGCCTCTATCGCCCTTGTCCGGTCTTCCGGCCGGGCGAACGCCGTGAGCGCGATGGCGGGAATGGTTCTGCTTTTCTCCTCGGGAAGGTTTCTCACTTCATGTATGAGCTGATATCCGTTTTTTTCCGGCATGCCGATGTCGCTGACTATGACATCTGGCGATACGGTCTCCAGGCGCCACAATGCCTCGCCAGCGCTGGCTGCCGTGATTACGTTCGCATGGCATTGAGTCAGTATCCCCTTGATGAGCTCGAGCGAATCCAGCTCGTCATCGACCACCAGCACGTTCATCCCGGCGAGCATAAGGTTGCTGGCCACCTGGACGCCGGGTTTGAGGGCAGCCTCATTTTCCCTGTCCCGCTTGCCGCCATTGCCGCCCATGCTTGCCAGCGGAAGGCTTACGGTGAAGGTGGCTCCCTTTCCCACGCCTTCGCTTTCCGCTCTGACCATTCCTCCGTGAAGCTCCACCAGCTGCTTGACGATGGCAAGCCCCAGGCCGAGGCCTCCGAACTGACGGGTCAGGGATGGGTCTGCCTGGCGGAAACGGTCAAAGACATATGGCATGAAATCCTGGGCGATTCCCAGGCCTGAATCGTTGATCCTGATTTCCAGGTAGGAACCCACCCGTTCGGCCAAGACTTCTATCCTGCCACCCTTCGGTGTGAACTTTATGCTATTTGAGAGAATATTCCAGAATATCTGCTGCAGCCGGTTGTGATCGCCCCAAATGAGACCATGCCGGCAGCCGATTTTTGCCGATAGGGTGACGCCTTTGGCCTGCGCGGTGGGGTTGATCGAATCAATTGCGGCCTCGACCAGGTCAATGATGTCTACTTCCCTCATTTCGAGCCGTACTTTTCCGGAGATGATGCTGCTCATCTCCAGCAGGTCTTCGATGAGCTTGTTTTGCGCGCGCGCGTTGCGTTCGATCGTTTCGAGGCCGCGATGCACATCTTCCGGTTTCATGCTTCCGCTCAGAATGAGCTGAGCCCAGCCCAGGATCGCATTCAGCGGTGTCCTGAGCTCGTGGGAGAGGGTAGCCAGGAATTCGTCCTTGAGCCGGCTTGCCCGCTCCGCCTCGTTACGCGCGATACGCTCATTCTCGAGAAGCTGGCGTTTTTCCGCGTCGGCCATTGCCAATGCCTCACCCAGCTTGGCCACCTCATTTTCAGTAGGCTGGCCATAACGGCTCGGGCGGGCTCCTCTCGTGATCCCTGCCACCTGGCGGGCAAGCTCGGCCAGCGGCTGCAGTATGCCGAGGCGGGTATAAAAAATGATGGCGATGGTGGCGATAAGCGCAACGAAAATGACCGCCATTTCAAAAATGATCTGGCGTTCGAGCCGCGCTACTCCCAGATTCGCCTGGGTTTCCATGCGGCTGCTGAACATCTCTATGAATTCCTGTATCGGCTGCATGATGGCTGCTTTTCCAGCAAGATATTCCGGCCCGACGAGCATGTGTATCGCCAGTTCCCGATTGGGTTTTCCTTTTACCGGGTTGCCGCGCCCGTCGTCTGACAGGCCTTCCGCGACGGCAAATGCGCGTTTTTCAAAGCTGACCAGCTCGTTGGAATTCTCCAGTGCGCGGCGCAGCAGGTCGTATTCCTCCTCGCGGAAGTGCGACCGCCGAAACATTTCATCCAGTGAGATCGCTTCGACGTGCTCGACCGTAGGCGGTTTTCCTGCGGCGGCAAGATGCCAGTAGGTGGCGGAGTAGTTGAGCGGTCGCGGTTTTTTCCCAGCCCGAATATCGAGTATCTGCTGGAAATAGAGTTTATAGATGGGAGCGCCGGTGATGACGTAGGCGCGGGCCATGCTGGTGAGGTCATCGGAGCTTTGCAGCAGCTCGTTGGCGAGCAACAGCGCCTTGTAGCGGTGCCGTTCATTTTCCGTAATATCTTCACGAATGCTCAGGGAATGGAATACCAGCACGCCCATGGTCAGCAGCAGCAGCGGCAGGGCGAAATTGGTAAGCTTGGTAAAGTTTTTGATATTCATGGTTTGACCGCCACGGGCCACTGCCACTACTGCCGCGCCCGTCTTCTACCATAGTACACAAATTTGTGTATACCGCCTTTTGAGCCGGCAAACAATGATAATTTCAATTACCCGTAAGGGAGAAAGCCGTTGTGGTCCGCCGGCTTGAAGAGTTTGCCTCCTGCCCGGCATACCGGAGAGCAAGGAATACCGGTTTCTTGTTCCCGCAATGCTGCTGAAACATGCGGATGTTAACTTTACCTCCTGATCTTTCGGTCTGGGAGAAAGAAACATGCATACATATCGTTCTTACGCTATTTCTGCAATTGCCATCATTCTGCTCAGCCTGGGTGCCGCGGCAGCGGCCCTGCATGGCATTTCTGCCAAGCATCCCGCCAATCCGACCCTGGAGATGTACGATGATCTCAACAGGTCGTTTGCAAGGCTCTGGAAAGCGCGTTCGGGCGCCACGGTCGCACTGGAACCGGCCCGGAGCAAATCGGGAATTCCGATACACGCCACCATAGATGGACTCGATGTCGTCACGCTTGCGTTGTCCATGGATGTCGATGCGCTGAAAAAAAATAGCCGGTTCTCATTGCCGGAGGAGCAGAAACCTTCGCTACAGAAAAATCCGCCTTTTACTACCGCAGTTGTATTTCTGGTGCGTAAAGGCAATCCCAGGAAAATCGAGGACTGGAATGACCTGGTGCAGCCTGGCGTGGAGATCGTCACGCCGGATCCCAAGACTTCGCTGGATGCCCGCTGGAATTATCTTGCGGCATGGGGATACGCCGCTCGGAAGGCGAGCGCGGATGAGGTGGAGGCATTCGAGTTCATGAAGAGCCTTTTTGCAAATGTGAAGGCACTCGACTCCAGCCTGGAGGATTCGATCAAGACTTTCGCCGAACGCGGCACTGGCGACGTGCTGCTCGTATGGGAAAACCAGGCTCATCATCTTGCCAGGGATTCTGGCGCATATGAATTCGAGGTAGTCACGCCCTCCGTCTCGATCATGGCAGAATCTCCTGTGAGCGTAGCGCTGAAGAGAACAGATGAGCAGGCAGGCAAGGAACTCGTCCGGGCGTATATAGGGTATCTGCATATGGCGGAGGCGCAGGATATCGCCGGAAGGCATTTTTACCGGCCTCAGGACAGCAGGATTGCAGCTAAATACGCCGCCCAGCTCCCACCCCTGGAGCTGATCAACATCGACGATGTTTTCGGCGGCTGGAAGCAGGCACAACTCACCCATTTTGCTCCTGGCGCTTCTTTCGACAAGATCCAGGACAATTCATAGCCGGATCCCTACCGGACTCATTCGATCCGACCGTCGAGCCGACTGCCTGTCGGCCCGGCGGCCAAGCGGACACTGCCTTCCGGGAAATTTTCGGAAAGTCGCCACTACGGCTTATCGAGCGCCTCCGCGAGCAGGAATGCGAGAGGCAACCATTGTCCATTCAAATCCATTCCAACCCTTGGCGGGATTATGTGTGCCAACGCACTGAGCAATAGGCGCGAGGAGAGCAGTATTGCAAGCGTCGGTAGCCGGCACGACACCGTGGAGATGTGATAGCGGATCGATCCATTGTCTCGCCGGCTGCTTTCTGCCGTTTTATACCGATGGGCGGGCTTTTTTAATCCTTACTGTGGAGAAAAACAACATGTCTATACCAAATAGGTTTGCTGTTCTGGCTATCGTGCTGGCCACCGGTTTGTTTGCCGCAGGCTGCGGGAAAAGCGGAGAAAAAGCCGCCCCGGCCGGGGGGGCACAACCGGAAGCGAAAACTACAGTCGGAACAGAAATAGATGACAGCGCAATCACCACCAAGGTGAAATCCGCTTTGATGGCGGATGCCGATGTGAAGAGCCTGGATATCAAGGTCGAAACCAGCAAGGGAGAGGTTCAGCTGAGCGGCTTCGTGGATAACCAGGGTCAGATCGACCGGGCTATCGCCGTGACCAAGGGGGTGCAGGGGGTGAAAAACGTGAAGAACAACATGAACGTAAAAACCACCGACACGACCGTTGGCGAGAAGATAGATGACAGCATCATCACCACCAAGGTCAAGGCGGCGCTGATGGCTGATTCGGGCATCAAGGGCGCGGAAATCGGCGTAGTCACGCGGGATGGCCAGGTTCAACTGAGCGGCTTCGTGGATAGCCAGGCCCTGGTCGACCGTGCAACGGATGTGGCAAAAGGGGTGGAAGGGGTAAAAAACGTCATCAACGAGATGACGGTCAAAAAGTAATTTTTAATCATCCTGAATATACAACACGAAAGGAGCAGAAGATGAACTGGGATCAAGTGGAAGGCAACTGGAAGCAATTCAAGGGCAAGGTGAAGGAGCAATGGGGGAAGTTGACCGATGACCACCTCGACACCATTGCCGGGCGGCGTGACCAACTGGCCGGAAAGATCCAGGAATCCTATGGGATTTCCAAGGAAGAGGCTGAGAAGCAGATTTCCGCCTGGGAGCGCAACCAGAAGGACGTTTACCCTCCGGTGTAGGCTGAGGCCCGAGCGGCCCTGGCTCCTCGATGGCCGCTCGTAGAGGCGCTCGATGAGCGGATACCCGGAGCAATTAAAAAATCCGGATATCAGGAAAGGCGAAGGCGAGAAAGCTGCCCGAGGTTGAGAGACGAATGCAGGAAAACGGAAGGGGTGGAAGCAGCGACTTCCATTCCAGGCAGAAGAAGCGGTGAACACACACGGCAATCTTCATCATGCCCGGCGGAAAATAATTGCCGGGCTGCCGGTTCATCGACAGACCCACCATAAGGAGAGGTTATCATGCTTTACACTATTGCCGTTGTTTTAATAATCCTGTGGCTACTCGGATTGGTAAGCTCCTATACCATGGGCGGCTTCATCCATATTCTTCTCGTCATTGCGATCGTGGCGGTTCTGCTGAGAGTCATCAGCGGACGCAGGCCGCTATGATCAGGGCCGGGGCATTGCGGATCTCGGCAAAACGCCAGCTGTTGATGTGCCGGAGAAGGCGGGGAAGGGGCCTTGATCCAGGGCGGTGATAGTAAAAACTGTGGTCTCCTTTCGGGGGGAAAATCACCGCTTCATTTCCTTGAAGTTTCTCTACCACGCCTGTCCTACGGCATGGGCGCTTCCCAGATTCTGGTTCGTGATCAGAATCCATCCATCCCCGCATGGTCTGGATGCGCACCCCGAGCTACCTGATTCCAACCAGATAGAGCATCTATCGAGTGGAACGGATGCCCTGGCTGGTCCAGGCGTAGTATCCGACCACGAGAATGAAGATGCCGACTGCGATTGCTGGCTGGCCGAACCACCCGATGATCGCAGCGATGAAGTAGAGAATGATGCCCACGATGGGGCGCATCACCTGCGCGGCAAAAATCGTTGGTGGCAGGTGCGGCTTCACCAGCTCGGGATGGCGATACAGGTGCCGGAATGCAGGAAGCCATGCCGCAGACATCAGGGATCCGATAAGCGCATAGAGCACCACGGCCGCCCGCTGGTCGGACAAGTCGCCTGCACGGAATGCATCCGCGAGGACGCCAGTCGGAAAAGGAATCAATGCGCAGGTCCCGATAATCCCCAGGTTGATCGCGTTGAGCGGAAAATCCACGCATCGCAGGCGCTCGAACATATAGTGGTGATTCAGCCAGATAATGCCGACGTAGATGAATGCCACCACGTAGGCCAGGTAGGACGACCATGCTGCGATGAGTTCCCCCCCGAGGTGGCCGGGATAGGCATTCGGGCGATGGATTTCCAAAACGAGCAGCGTGATGACGATCGCGAACGCCCCGTCGCTCAATCCCTCCAGCCGTCGAGGCTCAGGAAGGACGATCACCTGTTCCCCACGAGCTGCTGCTGACCTATGCTCTGTCCCGGTCATTTCCAATTCCTTTTTTCAGTACAGTCAGATGTGGTGTCATTTCGCTGGAAGCATTCTACGAAAAGGAAGAGCACGCAGCGCTCCGTTTCTTGCTATGAAATGCCTGGAAGCTGGAAAGGTGTTGAGACAGGTAACTGCAGCGGAAGGCCGATCAGCTACTGGCGCGGATCCAGCAAGAGCTGCATGGGATCATCGAAAAATGGGTCGAGAATCATCAGTTCTATCTGTCGCGGCAACCACTCGAGGTCAGGCAATCAGCCCGCAAGGTTCAACTGCCAGGACACCCCGAACCGATCACCAACCCAGCCGAACCTCCGGCTGAAGCCATAGTCATCCAGCGGCATATGGACTTTTCCTCCATTTGCAAGAACGCTGAACACACGCTCCAGCTCTTCCATGGAGTCGCACTCCACAAAAGTTGAACTCGACGGCGTGAAAGCGAAATCGTGCCGGACCGGGCTGTCGGAACACATGAACTCGCGCCCACAGAGGCTGAAGGTTGCAACCTTGATGGTGCCTACCGGTCCGGGTTCGCCGTCGGCGTAACGCACGGCGTGCACAATGCGGGAGTTGGGGAAGGTTGCGATATACAGATCCATAGCCGCCTGGGCAACGCCGCCCTGGAACATTAGAAAAGGTGTAGCAGTCGTCATGGGTAACCTCCCTGTTGAATGATCCATAATGCTAGCATACGGAGATGGTGGCATCGGACTGAAAACAGGCGGAGCTGAAGCCTTGAAAAAACATGATATCGACATATCACGAAAAAATTGAGTGTAATTCGTATTGAAGAATTTACGGCAGCACAAATACGGCAGTTAGGTCTTTCGATAGCTCCTTCGTCGTTGACAGTGAAATTGCAGTCAACGTCTCGGGAGGGAAGATAAGCTATGACCTGGTCGCTGTCGAGCCATACGGGAAAACATATGGCATAGACTGCAAGATAGAGGTTGGCATGGAGTTTTTTATCGCATGGCGCGAGGACCAGCCGATCGCAAAATATGTCTTTTTCATATATGGAATAAGTTTACTTATGTTAACGGTATTGTCGTGACCGGGATTTCGATGTCGGGGAATTGCCAGGGCCTTTGTTCAGCAAGCGATTGCGTGGTCGCAAGCTAATGGGCTTGCGGGCGTGATGCTTGAAACCCGAGAATAGCAATGTATCTGCCTGTCTTCTGTATGAGTCATGCGGGTTTCAGTTTTGCGGTTTCGATCTTGATTTACACAAAGGGCTGAAGCCTGCTTCTCGCGAAATCACGCTGTTCTGGTATTGGTAGAAGAACTCATATTGACGCAAGCCCGTCCGAGGCGAGACACGCAACACAGTGTCCATGTGTTGCAACTGCAATTGGACAAGCGGTTCAATTCATTGTCTTCGATTTCTTGTTGCTCGAATGAAATTCATGATTTCTATTTCAACAGCAAGAAACGGAGCGCTGGGTGCTCTTCCTTTCCTTAGAATCTCTCCAGTTTATAACATTGATGAGAGCAGGAGGGTACACCATGATCAGGATCGGCTACGCGTTCGGTTCAACATTCTTTTCAAAAACAACAGCTGGCTGGGATCGAGAGGGCAAGAAGTCCGGACGAGACTCACGGCTGTCGGGCTGTCTACTTTTACTGCATGCTCTCCAGATCCAGTAGCGCGCTCTGCCTGACCGCACCGAAAAAAGGAACTGGAGATGGCTGAGACCGTGGAACGCAGCTCAGCGGTTGCCGCTGGCGAGAAGTACGTGGGCATCCTTCCCGAGCCTCATCGGCTGGAAGGATTGAGCGACGGAGCCTTCTCGATCGTCATCACCCTGCTCGTTCTGGAAATCCACCGCCCGAATGCATATCCCGGCTACCTCGGGAAAGAACTCATTGCGGTCTGGTCATCCTATCTGGCCTATGTCGTAGCGTTCATCTACGTCGGTATTATCTGGCTGAATCACCACTATATGTTCGAGCGTCTGCGGTGCGTGGACTTTCCGCTCAATGCGATCAACCTGGGAATCATCGGGACTTGCGCGCTGATCCCCTTTCCGACCGGCGTCCTCGCAGGCGCGTTCCGCGCGGGTGACTTGGCTGACCAGCGGGCGGCCGTGTGCTTTATGCGCTTATCGGATCGCTGATGTCAGCGGCATGGCTTCCTGCGTTCCAGCACCTGTATCGCCATCCGGATCTGGTAAAGCTGCACTTGCCACCAGCGATTTTCGCCGTGCAGGTGATGCGCCCCACCGTGGGCATCATCCTCTATCTCATCGCGGCAATCATCGGGTGGTTCGGTTAGCCAGCAATCGCAGTCGTTATCTTCATCCTCATGGTCGGATACTATGCCTGGACCAGCCAGGGCATCCGTTCCCCTCGATAGATGCTTCGCCGTCAGGTTGAAATCGGGTGTGATCATTCCGCTTTGAGGGATCGGAGTGTCGTCACGAGACTGGCAGGATCGGCAAGAATACTTAAAAACCTGAACGGTGGCAGTGTTGCCTTGCCATCGGATAATATCGGCTTAGACCCATCGATTAGATTGATCGTGCATACTGGTTTGGCGGCTGTCCGACGTGCCTGCTGAATGCGACGCTGAATGTGCTTGTCGATCCATAGCCCACACGTTCAGCGATCTCGGAAACCGCTAGATTGCCGCCGCGAAGCAGATCTTTTGCGATCTCCATGCGCCATGCAAGCAGGTACTTCATCGGCGCCACTCTCACTATGCGCGTGAAAGGGCCACGTCTTCGCCAATTGATCAATGGCCTGAGAATGATCAATATGCGTATGTATTTTGTTTTAGCGCATGTGCCAGTCGCTCATCCCCTAACCTCCGCGGCAATCCGGGAGGGCATCCCCGGTTGCTGCTGGGCGCATTGTTTCCACAAGCAGCAGTTCCTTTTACTTCAGCTATAAAGAACATCAATCTGCAATCGTTACCATGAATAATACCAAGTTCAGCAGCCACCAAATATGAGATAAAGCGCTTCTATGGTTCGGAACGGTGGCTCTATACGCAGATGATTTTGTCATTTGGCTCCCTCATCCAGCCCGGCAAATCCATGTCATCGTGTATTAAGATTTTGGTCCTAAGGTTCCGACTGGTGAGCTTTGTCTTGAAATCGAGATCGGCGTTATGTGCCAGCGCTTGAATCAGAAATGCATAGGGTGACAAGTTTGTAGGCAAGACACCGAGGCGTTGTTTTTCCTTGATTAGCACCGCTTCAAGCTCACTAGATTTGAGATCGCACGTTTTTATTACGCGGAGGATGCTTTCGGCCAGACGTTTGATGTCGCGAGGCAGACGGTCTGGAGTCCAAAATCCACGAATCACATGAATGATTTTCAACATACTCGCAGTCTCTTGATTCTTCTTCGAAATAGCTGGAGAATCTGCTAGCCGCTCAGCCTCTGCAATAGCAATTTCAGCATGCTCCAACATAGCTTTAACCTGGAATGCGATCCTCTCCTTCGGCCAACTTACATTGTCTGTCTTGTATACCAGATCATGAGAGGCAATTCCCCACGCATACTGCAGGATTGTCTTAATCTGGACTTCAAAAATCACCCCTTCAAGGTCGTCGTTACGGCCGGTTGCAGTGGCTCTACGTTTCAAATAAAGACGCAGATCGTCGAAGACAAAATCCGACGCTTTTTTATGCGTGATTTCATCGTTCAATGGACGCCGTGTATCAACCTCATAGATTTCTTCTAAGAACTGCTCGGCGACCGATACCTGTAACAAAGTAGGAACAATGATCGTACATGCAAAAAAGTCTTCCATGCGACGGGGATCGTCAACACGCCCAGTTTCGATTTTCAGCGCGAAGCTCTCTAATTGCTTAAGTCTAGAAATGAAGAACCAACCCTTCGAACTAACTTCAGGCTCAAGCTTGGCGCAAACATCCTCGGACAGTCGTTTATATTGACCCTTTGCCGAGTTATAGGCATCTCGAATTGCCTTAGCTATCTTCATGGGACAACATCTGCTACACCTGCGATCGCACGTGTCAGCTGATCATGACGCGATTGACGGGGTGTTAGGTCCGTGCTTGCTCCACGGGAATTCGCCGCGTAAATGCGCACCGTATCGTCTACCTGACCCAACTCTTCCTCTCCCGCAGCTCTAATGGCGGTAGCTACTCTGTTCATAAAATCAAGGTAAGAAGGCGCAAAAACGTCTACATCGAAATCTTTATTCGTGCGCAGGGTTAGAAAGCCCCAGAGTGTATAAAAATTTCCGAACGCTTTCAGGTGGCCTTTGATCTCTGGTTGCAACTCAATCAATCGTTTAATTTTTTCTTTGGTGGCACTGACATCTTCAAGAAAATCATCCAGAATAAAAGAAGAGTTTTCCTCAGGATCCTCATATTCTGCACACAGCTCATCAAGCCAGTCCTGGTCGAATCCATGCAGCTTTCCCTTTAAATTGATTGCCAGAAGTTCGGAAATGAACTGCACGTCCGACATGCGCTTCGCCCGGGCAGTCGTAACCACCCCGAAATCTTTCCAATCGTCCTTTTCCGCTTCAGCTTCGACCTCATTGATGAACCAGCCGTCATACTTGGCGTGACGGATTTCTTGCCGTTCAAGCTTTCGAGAGTTTCGATTAATACGTTCGAAGGTGTCTCGAATAGCAGCCTCGTTCACGGTGGGCAGCATCTCGACTATAAGAACATAATTCCAGAATTTTTCCTTTGTTTCACGCTGCAGATCATCCCACCGTTTCTTTTGCAAACCGATGTCTGCAAAATCATCCGGGATACGAATTTTATTGGCGGCAAAATCAATAATAGTCTGAAGGCGTTGCTTGCCATCTACGACATGATAGGTGGCTCGACCATGATCATCTAGAGATTTATGCAAAAAAATAGGAGGTGCAGGATAGCTGTTCAGAATTGTGTCGATAAAAAATCGCTTATCTTTAAGCGTCCATACGCTGCGACGTTGGTAAGGTGGATCGAGATCGAGTTGATTTTTTTCATTAAGATCAAGAAACCAACTGACATCCTGTGGTGCGATAGTGCGTGCCATAGAACCTCTCAACAAAACGAAAAAGTGTCTAGTCACCAACGATAAGGGTCAAGAAATCGCACACCGTTGAAATGAAGAAGGCGTGATGAGGCATCTGCCAACCACACCTCTGTTTCCCATGCGTTTCCCGAGATAACGACTCATAATGGTGAGGTTCGGAAATGCGGTCACATATACCAGCCCGGCCCTCGGCCCAGCAAATAGCTTGGCGAGTTCGGCGTGCCGCTTTCTATTCACCGCCCCATGGCTGGTGACAGATTCCACCAGCAACAGCCAATTCTTCTGTGTGAAATGCAGAACTACGTCGGGCATCTTGCCGTGTAAATCGACATCGACACCTAAGCCAGCTAGCGGAGGGGTATCGAAGTAGTCCCATTTGTTCCCTGTGTTGCCAGATGCGCAGTAAGGCAAGCGCGGCTGGCCAATTTGATAGACGGTCTTCAGGCTTGTTCGGGTTATAAGGGACGATGCCCGCGTCGCAGAACTGGTGCATGATTTGTCGGCGGAATGTCTCGCGGGTGTTGGGCATGTAATCCTTGCCATAATGTTCGCGTGCCCAATCCATGATGGGGGTGACACCCACAAGCGGGTTTTCCACTCCGGCTATGCTTTGCCCGGCGAGAGGCTCAAGAGAGCCAACAAGCACCGTGTGGAACGCGCGTTCTGCTGAGCTCGGGTTCTCCAAGGCAATGATGATTTGCTGCACGGCCTCAATGTAGTGGTTGGATTGTTCATGCGGTAAGGATTCCTAGCTTGGCGTCGATCTGTTCTTGCGTGAGTGTTCCTTGCTGTATGGCCCACTCGCCAAGCTGCATCAGGGTGTCACGGCTCGGATACTTTATCAGCTTGAGGTCGGTTGCATTAACCTGTGTATGGCTGTTGAAGCGCCGGAAATGTTCATCTACTGCGGTCGTATTCAGAAACATAGCCAGCCCACGGGCCAGCGCCTCGGGTAAGCCGTGTTTGTTCTCGTGAAACAGGTTCATGTGATTCTCGAAGCCCAGCACGGAATGACCGCCAAAGGCGGCAGGATTAACCACGCTCGCCATCACGCGGCGCTTTTCCTCTTTCGATGAGAAGCGACGTACGATGCAATAAAATCCATTCGGGTAAAGCCACTTCTCCGTCTCGCCGTTGCGCATAATCGCGTTAGGCTTCTTCAAGCCAGGCATGGGCCAGACGATGCCGGTCATACTCAGATGGCCGGGGTAGATCAGGGGCACGGTGCCCGGCTCGGGCATGTCGCGCAGGTGCGTTTTTAGCCGGAAGTCCACTACCGGACCGGTCGATATCTTCACGCCGATGTCGGCTAGCGAGTAGCGCACGGTAGTCGATAGCTCAATGGCGGTTTTCTCGGTCGTGGTCGGCACATGGATGAATCGCTCAGAGTCATCCGGGAACACAATCCGGTCGAAGGGGTGCTCGTGAGTAGTCAGGTCGGAAAAGCTGTCATCGGTAGAGGTCGAAACCGTGACAGGCCCTTGCTGGCCGCCGCGCTCCAAGCGGATGATGATGTTCTCCTGCAGAACCTCATCATCCTTGAATGTCTTGTTGCGCGACTCGAACAGGTGCATGTGGTGGATGGCTGCTCGCCCAAGGATGAAGTTACGGAACGGGCGGTAATATGGCCCATTGCAGAAGCTGCGCGGGATGATGGCCACGATCTGCCCGCCTCGCGCAGTCTCGCCCACGGCCAGCGCGACAAAAGCGGAATACAAATTCACCGTCTCGATGCCAACGCTACGCAGGGCCAGTCGGTGAGCTGACTTACTATTGATCTTCTTGTATGGTGGATTGAGGATCGCATGGGTATAGCCTCGATCCTGTAGACTTTGGGCTGTCGCCAATTCGATGTAATCTCCCGCGATGATGCTGGGCTTCACATTGCTATATTCAGCCAAGTGCTGCGCAAGATGGCCGCGTAGATTTTCGTCGATCTCGTAAGCGGTCGTCTCGACGGCCCCAAAGCCAAAACCACCCGTTATCCAGCGATCTAGGAAGGCGCAGGACAAAGCGCCTACACCCGCGCCTGCATCCAGCAAACGGCAGGTCTGTAGGGTACTTGGTGGAAACATGGATGCCATGAATCGGGCCACGCTTGAAGGTGTCATGAACTGGCCGAACTCGACTTTGTGTTTCTGGGCAATGCCCGGTGCAACTGTGCGGCGCACGGCATCGGCTGTCTCAAGCTGTCGAAGCATTCACGTTCCTCGGCGTTCTCGGCGTGATAACGCCGACATGGTTGTATAGGATCATGCGCGACATGCCATAACGGCGGGCTACATCTGCCATCTGCATGCTGGGATCGCGCAGAAGCGTCTTGATCTCCCGCAACTGCTGGTCATCCAGCTTAGGCTTGCGGCTACTGGGTCATGGCCTCGGGCGGTGATCACCTCGGCTTGCGTCTGCTCCCTGATTAAGCCTCGCTTGAATTCCACCAGCGCTGCGAAAACGTGGAAAACCGATTCGTCCGCCCTGCGGTCTATCTCAGTCTTCTCCGTTAAGCTCTCAAAACCAACACTTTGCGCTCAAGATCCGCCGCGATCTGAACCAAGTCGGGCAAACTGCGGCTGAGTCGATCCAGTCGTCAGACGACAAGGTATCTTCAGCCCGCGCGTCGGGTGAAGGTCTAGCCACTGATCATTGGTCGATGTACGGACGTATCCTATGCGTTGATGCATTGATGCAATCAGAACATTGAAAAGTTTACGGCTATATTAATGCAATGAGTCGCCTGGGTGATAAAAAACGAGATACAGCAGAGTGAAAACTCTTGGCTTTGTTGAAAATATCGAAGAATTCAAGAGATGAAAGCGAAGCAAGTGCGTGCGCAGGACATATCGGTTTATGCCAGATGCCAAATCACTCCCACTCGATCGTTGCAGGTGGCTTTCCAGAAATATCATAGACTACCCGGTTGATGCCACGCACTTCATTGACGATCCGGTTGGAGATTTTCGCCAGTAAGGTATACGGAAGCTCGGCCCAATGCGCCGTCATGAAATCTTCCGTCTGGACGGCTCTCAGTGCCACCACGTAATCATAGGTGCGTCCATCGCCCATGACGCCCACCGATTTCACCGGCAGGAAGACGGCAAAAGCCTGGGAAGTTTTTTCATACCAGCCGGAGATGCGCAGTTCTTCGGTAAAGATTGCGTCGGCTCGCCTGAGCAGTTCAGCATATTCCGGCTTGACTTCGCCCAGTATGCGGACGCCCAGCCCAGGACCGGGAAATGGATGGCGGAAGATCATATCGTGCGGCAGCCCCAGGGTAAGGCCGAGCTCGCGGACTTCGTCCTTGAACAGCTCGCGCAGGGGTTCGAGCAGCTTTAAATGCAGGGTCTCGGGCAAACCGCCCACGTTGTGATGCGATTTGATCGCCTGCGCTTTTTTCGTTTTGCTGCCTGCGGACTCGATCACATCCGGATAGATTGTCCCCTGGGCAAGCCAGCGGGCGTTGGTGATTTTGGCGGCCTCGCGCTGGAATACCTCGACGAACTCCCGCCCGATGATGCGCCGCTTTGTTTCAGGATCCGCCACGCCGCGCAATTGGCCGAGAAATGCTTCGCCGGCATCGACATGGATGACTTTGACGCCCAGGTTTTTGCTGAAGGTATTCATTACCTGTTCCGCTTCGCCAAGCCGGAGCAGGCCGTTATCGACGAATACGCAGGTAAGCTGCGCTCCGATCGCGCGGTGGATGAGGGCTGCGGCCACCGACGAATCCACGCCGCCGGAGAGGCCCAGGATCACTTCATCCGCGCCCACTTCCGACTGGATCCTGCCGACCGCTTCTTCCACGTAGTCGGGCATATTCCAGTCGTGGCCTGCGCCGCAAACGTCGTGCACGAACCGAGCGATGATCGCTTTGCCCTGCAAGGTGTGGGTTACTTCCGGATGGAATTGTATTCCATAGAATTTTCGTGCCTCGTCAGCCATTCCCGCGATGGGAGTGGCCGCATTGCGCAGCATGACCCGGAATCCCGGCGGCAGCACGGTTACGGAATCGCCATGGCTCATCCATACGTCGAGGACTCCGTTATCTTCATGGTCAGTACGGTCCTGAATGTCGCGCAGCAGACTGTTTTGGCCGGCGGCTGTCACCTCGGCATAGCCGAATTCGCGTATCCGGGCGTTTTCGACGGAACCGCCCAGTTGCGCGGCCATGGTTTGCATGCCGTAACAGATGCCGAGGACAGGGATGCCCAGTTCAAAAACGATTTGCGGCGCCCGCGGCGTTTCATCCTCCATGGCAGAGGCAGGTCCGCCTGAAAGGATGATTCCAATCGGTGCAAATCCCTCGATGAAGCGGGAATCAACGTCACACGGATGGATTTCGCAATAAACGTTCGTTTCCCTGACGCGGCGCGCGATCAGCTGGGTATATTGGGAGCCGAAGTCGAGGATGAGGATTTTCTGGTGCACGGTCGCAGGTAACGGCCAGGGGGAGGATTCAAATAAGGGGAACAGGGGATTGCAGGGCAGGGCAGCAGGGTATGTCTGTTCTTCGGCGGGCAGGCAGATCGTTTGCCCTGCGGCATCCGGCATGGCCGGCCTTACGCGCCTTCATCGCTTTCCGGAAACAGGCTCTGCATTGCTGCCGGCTACTCTGCTATTCTACGTGGTAGTTCGGCGCCTCTTTGGTGATCTGCACGTTGTGGACGTGGGATTCGCGAATTCCGGCTGAGGTAATCTCGATGAATTCGGCTTTTGCGTGCATCTCATCGATCGTCTCGCAGCCCAGGTATCCCATTCCGGAGCGCAAGCCGCCTATCAACTGGTGGATTACCGAGATGACGCTGCCCTTGAAGGGGACCCGGCCTTCCACCCCCTCGGGCACCAGCTTTTCGGCCTCCCGCTCGGCCTGCTGGAAATAGCGGTCGCTCGAGCCCTGCCTCATGGCGGAGAGCGAGCCCATGCCGCGATAGGTCTTGTAGGATCTTCCCTGGAAGAGCTCGATTTCTCCGGGAGATTCTTCGGTGCCGGCAAATAAGCCCCCCAGCATCACCGAATTGGCTCCCGCCCCGATGGCCTTTGCGATATCGCCGGAATAGCGGATGCCGCCGTCCGCGATAAGCGGCACGCCGGTATCGGCCAGCGCGGCATGGACGTTCTTGATGGCGGTGATCTGCGGCACGCCCACCCCGGCAACCATCCGGGTGGTGCAGATCGAGCCCGGCCCGATACCCACCTTGACGCCATCGGCTCCGCAGTCCGCCAATGCCCTGGCAGCGGCGGCGGTCGCGATATTGCCACCAATGACCTGGAGCTGGGGGAAGCGCTTCTTTATCCATTCCACCCGATCAAGCACGCTTTGCGAATGGCCATGCGCCGTATCCACGATGATGACATCCACGCCGGCTTCAGCCAGCGCTTCCGCGCGCTCGTCGCTGCCTTCGCCGACGCCGACGGCTGCGCCCACGCGCAGTCGGCCGAAATTATCCTTGCAGGCGTTGGGATGCTCGGAAGTCTTGACGATATCCTTGACGGTAATCAACCCGCATAATTCGAAATCGTCGTTCACCACCAGCACTCTCTCCAGCCGATGCTTGTGCAGCAACGCCATCGCTTCTTCGCGGGTGGCGCCCTCGCTTACCGTGACGAGCCGCTCCCTGAGCGTCATGATATTCCTGATGGGCTGGTCGAGATTGGTTTCGAACCGCAAGTCCCGGTTGGTCACGATTCCGACCACTTTTGCCCCTTCCACGACCGGCAGGCCCGATATCTTGTATTTATGGATGAGATCGAGCACGTCGCGTACCGTCATATCCGGCGGGATGGTGATGGGTTCCTTTACGACTCCGCTTTCAAAACGCTTGACTTTGGCCACATGGGCCGCCTGCGCTTCGATGGACATATTCTTGTGGATGATGCCGATCCCACCTTCCTGCGCGAGCGCGATGGCCAGCGGCGCTTCGGTGACGGTATCCATCGCAGCGGATACGAGGGGAATATTGAGGGATATCGAACGGGTCAGACGTGTACCCAGGTTGACATTGCGCGGTAATACTACGGAGTGCGCGGGAAGCAGCAGGACATCGTCAAAGGTCAGGGCTTTCTCAACCAGTCGCATAGAGATTCCTTCACAAAGCGGCATTATACCGAAACGTCGTGGCGATGGGAAAGCAGTCTGGTCCGATAGCCACCGGTAAAAGTGGATGGCGATGAATTATTCTGCTTCTTTGCGGTGCTACCGCGCAGCGGCACGGCGCCTGCGCGCTTCCTTGGGATCGACGGCCAGCGCCCGATAGATTTCGACGCGGTCCGAATCGCGCAAAACCCTTCCGGGCTTCACCACCTTGCCGAATATGCCTATCTTGTTAAAGGAGAGATCGATTTCGGGAAAAATTTCGAGAATTCCGGAAAGCCGCACTGCCTGTTCCGCCGTAGTGCCATCGGGCACGCGCACCTTGTGCATGACCTGTTTTTCCGGCAGGGCGTAGACCACTTCGATCTCGATGTGCCGGTTCACGAACTGCCGTATACCTCTTCCGCGCGCTGGATGAAGGCCTCGACAAAACTGTTGGCGATCATGAAAAAAACCGGGCCTACCAATTTTTCCAGGAAGATGTGCGAGAACGTGTAATGCAAGCGAAATTCTATTTTACAGGCATCGTCCGCCAGGGGGACGAAGCGCCAGTGCCCGTCCAGGTTCTGGAACGGGCCATCCAGCAGCTTCATCTTGATCAGTTCCGGCGGATGCCGGGTGTTCTCGGTAGTAAAGCTGTGCTTGATGTGGTGATAATCGATCATGATGGTGGCATGGGTAACGGTCTCGTCCTGCGGTTCGACCGATGAACCTCCGCACCATGGAAGGAACTTGGGATAATCTTCAACTGCATCCACCAGCGCGAACATCTGGCTCGCGGAATAACCGATCAGAACCGACTTTTCGATGTCAGCCATAAGAAAAAAAGATAAACCGCCCCGTCCGGCGGGACAGCGCTGAAAGCTGTTAAAATACACCAACTCCGCGTGGAACTCACCTTTTTTCTTCTCCTGCATGAGTATCGTCCAGAATAAAAAAGCCTTTCATGATTACTTTATCGAAGAGAGATACGAGACAGGCCTGGTCCTCGAAGGTTGGGAGGTCAAGGCGATCCGCGCAGGCCGCGTACAGCTGAAAGAAGCGTATGTCATCATCCGCAAAGCCGAGCTGTTTCTTATCGGTTGTCATATCAGCCCGCTGCTGACCGCTTCCACCCATGTCAAGCCTGATCCGGTCCGTACCCGCAAGCTGTTGCTGCATGCGGATGAAATCAAACGGCTCATCGGGAAAGCGGAGCGCGCCGGGTATACCCTGGTGCCGCTCGACATGCACTACAGGTCGGGCAGGATCAAGCTGGAAATCGGCCTCGCCAAAGGCAAGAAGCAGCACGACAAGCGGGAATCCGAGAAACAGAAGGAGTGGGTGCGGGAAAAACAGCGCCTGATGCGTGCAAAGTAGCGATGCAGGCCGGTCCGGTCTACCGGTCTATCCGCCCATCATGCATCTGCACCAATAATAGGTATAGCGAGTTCTATTTCATATGCAAAAACAAATCGCAGCCTGGCTTTTGACCTGCTGTGCCCTGGTGTTTGCCATGGTGGTGGTGGGCGGCGTGACCCGGCTCACCAATTCGGGGCTGTCCATCGTCGAATGGCAGCCTCTCATCGGAACCATTCCTCCTCTCAGCAGCGAGGATTGGAATGAGCTTTTTGAAAAATATCATCAGACGCCGCAATACAAGAAAGTCAACCTGGGAATGAGCCTGGAGGAATTCAAGGGCATTTTCTGGTGGGAATATTTTCACCGGCTCCTGGGACGCGTCATCGGCTTGGCATTTTTTATTCCCTTTTTATATTTTATCGCCAGGAAGGCTATCGACCAGCCGCTTGGCCTCAAGCTCGCGGGTATTTTCGTGCTGGGGGGATTGCAAGGGGCGATGGGATGGTACATGGTGAAGAGCGGCCTGGTGGACAACCCCCATGTCAGCCAATACCGTCTGACGGCACACCTGGGACTTGCGTTCGTCATTTATGCCGCAATGTTCCTGGTGGCGCTCGGCCTGCTTTCTCCTCCCGACTCATCATTCGTCAACAGCAAGGTGCGCGACTTGCGCCGCTTTTCCACATTCCTTGTTATCCTGATCTTCGTCATGGTGCTGTCGGGCGGATTCGTGGCCGGGATCCGGGCGGGCCTTGCATACAACACCTTTCCGCTCATGAACGGGCACGTGATACCGCCTGAAATATTCATGCTGGAGCCCTGGTATCGCAATTTCTTCGATAACATGGCAACGGTGCAATTCGACCACCGGCTGATCGCCTGGATGCTGGCGATCCTGGTCCCGGTCTTCTGGTTTAAAACCAGGAGCGTTCCGCTCGCCGGCTCTACCCGCACGGCGTGCAACTTCCTGTTGTTGATGCTGGCGGTGCAGATAAGCCTGGGTATTTCCACGCTATTGCTGGTGGTTCCGCTCCATCTGGCGGCTGCCCATCAGGCGGGAGCCCTGCTGTTGTTTACCGCGGCATTGTGGGTCAGGCACCGGTTGAGCTAATCCGTTGAATCCTTCCCGGATTGGGAATGTGGGATGGGTTGCGCTTTGCTCCACCCATCCTGCTCAAGCTTGCGCCAGTTCACCAAGATAGCTTGCAGCATAATCCTGTATTCCTTAATGCAGCAGAGGCGGGGGTATAGGTGGACAAGGCGTACACATGCACATATTGGAAAAGCCGGATATATCCGGTGTAATTACGAACCTGAAACCGGATTTCGATGCGGGAAAGGGCTATGAGGATTCCCGATTTTGCCATATCGGCAATATGGCAAAATCGGGGTTCAGGGCTTCCAGTTCAGGATTTCTTTAAGGCAGTGTTTGATCGATTACGACACTGATTCCCGTCGCGCCGATCCTGACCGGCTGGCTAAGCCCTTGCAGGTCGCCTGGCTGGGGCATCGGGGATCCGGATTTCGATATCCTGGCACCCACCACGACTTCGTCGCCAAAGGTCGATAGCTGCACACCGGACCTTGCCATTGAGTCGTTCAAGGTAAAGTTCGCCGGAAGATCCTTGACTTGCAGGCGCAAGGTTGCAAGAGGCGCACGGGGACCGACCTTGGCGCGCGCGAAAATGTACAGGCTGTCATTCGGGGAAGCCTTGCCAGCCATGGCCGGGCCCAGCGTCACCTTGCCGGAAAGCGTGCCGGAGGATGCTCCACCGGCCCCTGCGGCCGCAGCGGATGCAGACTGATTCTGTCCCGGCGGCGGGGTCTGGCTGCCGGGCGGCGACTGCTCCCGCATCCTGCCTGCGATGGAACCTTTGCCGGCGGCAAGGGAGTTCGCTTCGGCAATGCTGTCCTTGATGGACTGCTCCAATTGAGTGCCCGGCGGGACGAGCGCCAGCAATTTTTCCCAGTAGCCGGCTGCCTGCTTGTATCGCTTCTTCTCGAATTCGACGGTGCCCGCCAGCGCCAGGGCCTTGGGATTGCCCGGATCGAGACGCAAGGCCTTGTTGATCAGTTCCTCCGGCTTGCCTATCAGGCTGCCATCATTGACCATCGCCACGATATCGGCATAGTCGGTGATGTATTCGGCGTTGTCGGGGGACAGCGCCATCACTCTTTCGTAGGCGCTTTTCGCGTCGGTGAAGCGGCGCATGATGGCATACGTCCGCCCCAGCATGAGCCAGCCTTCCACATCGTCAGGCTGTTCACGGAGGCGTGCCGTCAGGTTCTCCAGCACGGATGAAATATTCGCATGGCCGCCTTCTTCTTCCCCCATGCCCGCCATCGGCATTTGCTCAGCCGCCGGCTGGGGCAGCAGCGCCTTGGTATTGCCCAGCCAGAGATACAGGGACACGGCAAGCAGCGGTATCGCCAGGACTGTCAAGGCTACCGTGGCCACATTTTTGTGGTTGCTGCCCATTATCGCGGTAGTCATGGTTTCTTCCTGCGGGATATCCTGCAGCATCCGCTGCTGCAATTCCTGCTTGCTCTGTTCGTATTGTTCCCGGGTAAGGGTGTCGCTACGCAAATCATTGTCAAGCTCGGCCAGCTGATCCCGATAAACCGAGACATTGGTCGAATCGCGCTTCCCGCCGATTTCACGATTCCTTTTGCTCAGTAATGTGGGCAGCACAAACAGCAAGGCGCCGACAATGAATATGCCGGCCACAACCCAGAATGACGTCATGCGTTGTTACCCTTGCTTTCCTCCAGCAGGGCTTCAGCCTGCTTGCGTTGCTGCTCCGATAGCGTGGGTTCTTCGATCTGCTTGCGGCGGCGCTTGAGATAAACGACCAGTATCACCGCGCCGACTAGCAGGAACGCGAAGGGGCCGAACCACAGGAGGATGGTGGTGGGTTTCATCGGGGGGCGATACAGCACGAAGTCGCCGTATCGCGCGACCAGAAAATCGACGATTTCCTTGTCGCTCTTGTTCGCTCTCATCTGCTCGCGTATCTCGCGCCGCAGGTCGTTGGCGAAATCCGCCCGGGAACCGGCGAGGGATTCGTTCTGGCATACCAGGCAGCGCAAATCCTCGGACAGGGCGATCATGCGCCTTTCGATTTCCGGGTCTTCCGCGACCGGCGCGGCTTCCTTGGCCCAGCCGTAAGGCAGAAGGGAAAATAATAATGCGAACAGCAGGAGAAACTTATTCACGCCTGAAACCTCCGTGGTCATCCTTGCAGTTCCTTTACCAGCGGAAGGATCTTGTTCTGAAGCGCATCCACGGTCACGGGGCCAATCTGCTTATAGCGAATGACACCGTTCTTGTCGATGACATAGGTCTCGGGCACGCCGTAGACGCCGTACTCGATGCCTGTCCTGCCTTCCGGGTCCCGGACGCTTACCGTATAGGGATCGCCAAACTGCCTGAGCCACTGCAGGGCCAGATCCCGTTCGTCCTTGTAGTTGAGGCCATAGACGGGGACTATCCCGGTCTTGGCCAATTCGACCAGCAGCGGATGCTCTTCGCGGCACGATACGCACCAGGAAGCCCATACGTTCAGCAGCCAGACCTTCCCGAGGTTGTCCTTGGACGTGAGTGTTTTGTCCGATGCATGGAGCTGCTCCAGCTGGAATTCGGGAGCGGGCTTTCCGATCAGTGGCGAGGGTACCTGCCGCGGATTCAGGTTGAGCCCGACGAGCAGGAACCCGACCAGGACGATAAAGCCGATCAGCGGGAGCAGGAAACGCATCACGCCTTCCCGCTTCTGGCAATCACGGGCGCAACCGGAGCTTTCTTGCCGGAAGGCGCCTTTTTCCCGGAAGTCTTCCGGTCGTCCGCCGGTTCGCGCTCCTTGCGGGAGATCAGGCGGTAGCGCCGGTCGGTTACGGCCAATGCGCCCCCGAACGCCATCAGCAGGCATCCCAGCCAGATCCAGTCGACGAACGGCTTGTGGTAGACCCGGACCACCCATGCGCCGTTTTCCAGCGGCTCGCCCAGCGCGACATAGAGGTCACGAAAAACGCCGGTATCGATCGCGGCTTCCGTCATGGCCATTCCGGATGCGTTATAGACCCGTTTCTCCGGCTGCATGATCTGGACTTTCTGGCCGTTGCGCAGCACGTCCATGTTGCCGATATCGGCAATATAGTTGGGCCCCTGGGACTTGTTGGCCCCATTGAAGCGGAAAGTGTAGCCGCCGACTTCGACCGTGTCGCCGATTTCCATGCGGACATCTTTTTCGGTCTCATAGCCGCCGACCAGCGTGACGCCTATGATGAACACTGCGATGCCCAGGTGGGCGAAATGCATGCCGTAGTAGCTGCGCGACTGTGCAGCCAGTTTCGCGAAAAACCCTTCCTTGCCGCTGCTGCGAATCCTGTGCAGTATGCTGGCGACGATGCTGGCGATGACCCAAAAGGCCAGCAGCAGGCCGAAGCTCACGAAGGGCTTCCATTCACCCATCACGAAAGGCATCAGCAGGGCCGTTATGAGGCTTACCGCAAAAGCCCAGCGCAACCGTATGGTGAGTTCGGGCAGGCTGGCTTGCTTCCAGCGCGCCAGGGGGCCGAGGCCTATCAGGAAAACCGCGGGCGTCATCAATGGCACGAATACGGCCTCGAAGTAGGGCGGGCCCACCGATATCTTGCCAAGCTCGAGCGCATCCATGAACAGCGGATAGAGCGTGCCGAGCAGGATGCTGCCTGCGGCCACCATCATCAGCAGGTTGTTGGCGAGAAGAAGGGATTCGCGCGAGACCACCTCGAATTTGCCGCCCAGCCCGATTTTCGGCGCGCGCCAGGCAAAAAGCAGCAGGGAGAAGCCGATCACGACCACGAGGAAGACCAGGATGAAAATGCCGCGCTTGGGATCGGTGGCGAAAGCGTGGACCGATGTCAGCACGCCCGAGCGGACCAGGAAGGTGCCGAGCAGGCTCAGCGAGAATGCGCAGATGGCGAGCAGCACGGTCCAGCTTTTGAAACTGCCGCGTTTTTCCGTGACGGCCAGGGAGTGCACCAGCGCGGTGCCCACCAGCCAGGGCATGAAGGAGGCATTCTCGACCGGGTCCCAGAACCACCAGCCGCCCCAGCCCAGTTCGTAATATGCCCACCAGCTGCCCAGCATGATGCCTATGGTGAGGAAAAGCCATGCGACCGTAGTCCAGGGACGCGACCAGCGCGCCCAGGTTGCATCCATCTGCCCGCTCAGCAGGGCGGAAATGGCGAAGGCGAATGCCACCGAGAAGCCCACGTAGCCCATGTAGAGCATGGGGGGATGGAACACCATGCCCGGATCCTGCAGCAGGGGATTGAGGTCGCTGCCTTCCGGAGCGCCGGGCAGAAGCCGGTCGAAGGGGTTGGACGTGAACAGCAGGAACAGCAGGAATCCCACGCTCACCAGGCCCATGACGCCCAGCACGCGGGCAACCATGTCATCCGGCAGGCGGCGGCTGAATACGCTCACGGCGACCGACCAGGTCGCCAGCATCAGCACCCATAGCAGCAGGGAGCCTTCATGGGAGCCCCAGGTGGCGGCAAAGCGATACTCCAGTGGCAGCTTCGAATTGGAATTCTGCGCGACGTTCATCACGGAAAAATCATTGTTGACGAACGAATAGGCGAGGCAGAAGAAGGCGATGGCGACGAATACGAACTGCCCCTGCACCACCGGCCGCGCCAGCGCAATCCATGAGGGAATTCCCCGCGCCGCGCCGATGATGGGCAGGGTACCTTGTATCAGCGCCAGCAGCATCGCAAGGATCAGAGCAAAATTACCGAGTTCTGGGATCATGGTAGTGGCTGTCCGTTATGAATTGGAAAAATCCGGAATATGGAAGAAAGAGCGATTCGGAAGACTGCGCCCGCCGGTTCGCGATGCGAACCCTGTCCAGCGCTTATTGCATTACCGTTTTTCGGGCCTTTTCCGCCTGATCGAGGGCAGTTGCCGCCTCCGGAGGCATATAGTTCTCATCATGCTTGGCAAGGACCTCATCCGCGCGGAAAACGCCGTCGCTTGCCAGTTTTCCCTGGGCCACCACGCCTTTGCCTTCCTTGAAAAGGTCGGGGAGAATCCCCGTATAGACCACCGGAATCACTTTTGCCGTATCGGTCACGACGAAATTCACGGTCACACCGTCACTTTGACGCCTGACGCTGCCTTCTTCCACCAGTCCGCCAATCCGGAAGCTTTTCCCCACGGGAGCTTCGTTGGCGGCCACCTGGCTGGGACTGAAAAAGAATACGAGATTGCTCTGGAACGCGTTCAGCACAAGTATCGAAGCAACCCCCAATGCCGTCACGCCGGAAGCGATAATTGCCAGTTTTTTATGACGCGGTTTCATTTATTTTCTCTTGTTTGTTTGACTGATGAATCAGACTGAGATGCTTCATCAAAGTTCGCCTGCGGTTAAAAACAAGAATAACCTCCCCGGCGATGCAGACAAGCGCCACCAGATAGGAGCCCCAGACGTAAAGCCCATACCCACCCATGGAAAAAAAATCGGACATGCTGGCCCAGTTCAACGCGCGGCTCCCTGTAATTGCAATTCCCCCACCCAGGCGGTATGGCGTTCCCGCTCCAGGATGATGGCGCGGGTGCGTATCAATATCACGGCGATGGCATACATCCAGCAGGCGAGCGACATGATCAGCATGCCGGTCAGCATGGTGGTCGCCATCTTCGGCGATTGGGTCAGGCTGACGGTCGCGCCCTGGTGCAGCGTATTCCACCACTTCACCGAGAAATAGATGATCGGAACGTTTACCACCCCTACGAGGGCGATCATGGCGCCGGCCTTGTCGGCGCGCCGCGGATCATCTATCGCGGCCTGCAGGGACATGAAGCCGATATATAGGAACAGCAGGATCAATTCGGACGTAAGCCGCGCATCCCATACCCACCAGGTGCCCCACATGGGTTTGCCCCACAGCGCGCCCGTCCACAAGGCGAGAAAAGTGAACATCGCTCCCGTGGGCGCAATGGCGGTCGCGACCATCGATGAAAGACGGGTATTGAAGGCAAGGCCGATGCCGGACCATATTGCCATGATGACATAGAGAAACATGGACAACCAGGCGGCGGGCACATGGATAAAGATGATCCGGTAGGCTTCACCCTGCTGGAAATCAGTCGGAGCCACGAAAAAACCGATATAGAGCCCCGCTGCGCCCAGGACGATCGCAGCGATGGAAAACAGCGGAATCATCTTGCCGGCGAGAAAATAGAAACTCGCGGGAGACGAATATTTGAACCAGTTTATCGCCATGTCAAATACTAAAAACCGTAGCTCGGATGCGGTGCCTCAGTGAGTAACTCGCAATTTTAACCTAAAAACCTTGAATTCAGAATTGGTTTCTTCACGAATCGTGTAATCCGCCGGGGTGCCGGTGAGCGGCGGGCGCCATCCGGCGCCCGTGGCAGGGCTCCGGGTTGCCGGCTATCCCTTCGCGCCTATCCATCCAGTCCCATCCGGTCTTTTTGTCCGTGCAACACTTCAAGCAGGCGTTCCTATTCCATGGAGATGCGCAGCGACGCGCCCGCGGTCCAGGGCGCCAATACTATGGAGGCCAGGAGGAATGCGCCGAGCAGGGACATATGCGCGCCAGCCCCCAGGCCCGCGGCGCTCGCTTCCACCGCGCCAGCGCCAAAAATCAGGACGGGTATATAGAGCGGCAATACCAGGAGCGAAACCAGCACGCCGCCGCCACGCAACCCCAGGGTCAGCGCTGCGCCAATGGCGCCGATCAGGCTCAGCACCGGTGTGCCCAGCAGCAGGGATGCCGTCAGCACGAGCAGCGCCTCTCCCGTAAGGTCGTACTGTATCCCCAGCACCGGGGCCATCAGCACCAGCGGCACCCCGGTAACCAGCCAGTGGGCCAGTGCCTTGCCCAGCACCAGCATGGAGAGCGATTGAGGCGAGAGCAGCATCTGTTCCAGCGTGCCGTCCAGATGATCGCTTGCGAACATCCGCCCCAGCGACAGCATGGAGGCCAGCAGCGCCGCCACCCAGACGACGCCGGGGGCCATGGCCCGAAGCATGTTCATTTCCGGTCCCACGCCGAGGGGAAACAGGCTCACCACGATGATAAAAAAGAACAGTGTCGTCAGGACGTCCGAGCGCCGCCGCATGGCGAGCAGGAGATCACGTCGGATTATCCAGAAAAACATGTCAGGCGAGTTTGAGTTGCTGGGTTGCGCCGGCGGTGATTTCGAGTTCCTGGTGGGTGGTCATCACGATCATCCCGCCATGCTCCAGGTGCCGCTCCATCAGGCTCCGCACCAGTTTGACCGCGGCCGTGTCGAGAGCGGTGAGCGGTTCGTCCAGTATCCACAATGCCGTGCCGCAAACCAGCAGGCGCGCCAGCGTCACTCTGCGCCGCTGCCCCTGCGACAGGACCTTGGCCGGCAGCAGTTCCCTTCCACCCAGCCCCATGTGCTGCAAGGCGTCATGCGCCTGCTTTTCATCGATATCGACGCCGGCCAGCGCGCTGGAAACGCGCAGGTTCTCGATCGCGGTCAGGTCGTCCTTCACGCCGCCCAGATGGCCCAGGTAAGTCATCGCCGCGTAGTACTCTCCCTTGAGCGTGCGAATGCTTGCGCCGTCCCACAGGATTTCGCCCTGCGCGGGAAGCGCAAGCCCGCACAGCATGCGCAGCAGGCTGGTCTTGCCACTGCCGTTGGGCCCCTGGACTTGCATCAGCCCGCCGGACTCGAGGGTGAAGTTGACGCCGTGGAACAGGCGGCGGTCGCCACGCACGCATTCCAGGCTTTTTCCTTGCAGCACCGGCATTTATTCGGGCCAAAAAAACCGGCATTATAGCGCATCGAAGCAGCCCGCCCGCATTGAATGTCAGGGTAAGCAGCAGCCAGCTACGGAAGGAAAAAGGCAGGCCATGGCCCGGCTGCTTCCAGGCCGGGTTGCAAGCTGTGCCAGATGGTGTCAGGTATCTTCGCATGCATGGGAGAGACAGGCACAGCGCGGCACGGCTGCCGCGCCGCCTTCCATGCAGTATGCTTCCGCGTTGCGCTATGGCTGGACGGGGAGCGTTCCCATGAGTTTATGGCGTGGAGGGAGGGTTGCGTTCCAGGGAAGTCCGGTCCCAGTGCGCCAGGATGGCGGCAGCTTCGTAGGTGGTTTGCAAAAACGAGAGCAATGCGCGGTCAGGTTGATCCGCGGTGCGCACGGCCTCGTAGGGGAGGATGAATTCGCCCAGTTTTTCGTGGAAATAGGCGGTATGCGGTTGGATTGGGTAGCTGCTGAAACCGGAAGGAACCGGATAGGCGTAGGCGTAGAAAGCCGCCTCGCCCAGGCCTGTCCCCGGCCAAAAGCCTGCGCTGGATACTTCATGCGAATAGGCTTCCTCCATTACCCAGGCTGCTACATTGGGCGCACCGCCGGGATGCTTTGGCGCACTTCGCCCCGAGAAACGCGTTACCGCCAGGTCGAACGCTCCCCAGAAAAAGTGAACCGGACTCACCTTGCCTATGAAGCCTGCCCTGAAATCCTTCAGGACGCGGTCGGCCTGCGCCAGCGCCCGCCAGAAGCGGGAGATCGCCTCGGCATCGTAGCTGCGGTGCTGCTCGTCCTGCGCGAACGGTATGGCGGTTTCCACCTCGACCGGACGGGCGAGAATCTTGACGCGAATGTCCAGTTCATCCAGTGCCCGCATGATTTTGCGGTGGAACTCGGCCACGCTCATGGGAACCAGGGGGAATGAGCGCTGCGCCCCGGACGAAGCCGTGATGAGCAGGCTGTGTTCGACGAAGTCGAAATCGATGGCAAACGTGAGAATGCCATAGGGAATAGGCGAGGTTGTCAGGCCGCGCGTGGTGACATAAAGCGTGCAGCCCCAGCAGTGATTGACTGCCGGGGAAAGCGCCAGCCGGATTTTGCCGACGATTTGCGTCCACATATGGACCGTATTGCACGTATCCTGCCAGTTTTCCAGCGGTTGCAGCTTCGGCCATGCATCGTGCGTATCGGGCATGTTTTCTGCTGTCATGATCGTTCCTCTTCAATCGGGAAAGCAACGCATCGCGCTGCAACCGGCTGCGCTGTTGCTGCTGTCATTTTCGCATCGCATGGAAAATGGCGTTCAGGCGGAGGGTTTAGCTGGCACCCCATTCATTGCTACCCGTTTTGGTTCTTGCCAGAGGCGGGCCGTCAGCCGAGATCCGGGCACGGACCGCATGTTCCCGCCTCGTGATCGTAGCAGCCGCATTCCCCGGTGTCTTCATTGCATACGACTATGAGTACGGAAGGGCCATCCGTATCCGGCGAGCCTGAAGAGGAGATACTGAAATTTGACCAGTGGACCGGGGTCCCATGTAGCCGGTTCATTATCGAGCTCATCTCCTGCACTTTACCGGTAATCTCTTCGAATAAACGGCCCATCCGCTGCCGGTCCTCAGCCTTGAGAGGCACGAGAGACCCCGATTTTTTTCCTGTGGATTTAGACGTATTCAACTTTTTTCCAGCGGATTTAGGCATGTTCGAGATCCTCCTTGCTTGTTCGAGAAAACCAACCGCTTTCTGTCCGGTTGATGTATCCATCATGATATTTTTTCTAGACCAGATTGTTTCGAATAGCAAGAAATCATCCTCTTGAAATCGGAAGGCGAGGCCGGGCGAGCTTCTTGCGGTGTTTGCCAAGCTTTTCCACCCGGTTAAATCCTGCCGCGGCAAACTTCTCGTGCATTTGATGAGGACGGTCATCCATTGGAATAATTTTCTTCCGATTCCTCCCTGTTAAAATACAAGATTTGCCCCTTTCATCGGGATCACGCATTCAGACATTCCCTGATTTCTCCTGATTTCATGGGGGAATTTTTACGCGATCCGAAATGAGCGAAATGAGCAAACCTGATCGAGGTAACATTGATGACATTGATTTCATGCAATCCGCGCTCGAGCTCGCGGAGGTGGGGTGGCGGGCGGGCGAAGTGCCCGTCGGCGCGGTCGTGGTGAAAAATGGACTGGTCATCGGGCGAGGATATAATCGCCCCATCTCTGCGGTGGATCCTACCGCGCATGCGGAAGTCATGGCGTTGCGCGAGGCGGCGCGCCACCTTGGCAATTATCGCATGAGCGGCTGCACGCTCTATGTCACGCTCGAACCTTGCGCCATGTGCGTGGGCGCGATCTTTCACGCCCGTATCGCACGGCTGGTCTATGGCGCGCCTGATCCCAAGACCGGTGCCTGCGGCAGCGTGATAAACCTGCCTGCGGAGGAGCGGCTCAATCATCATGTGCAGGTTGCGGGCGGGGTGCTGGCAGAGGAGTGCGCCAGGATGCTGAGGCAATTTTTCGCGGACCGCCGCCGGACAGGAATGAATGCGCATTGGAGCTGCGGATGAAAATCATGGTCCATATTCCTACGCAGGAACTCGACCTCCTGGACGACAGGGGGGATATTTTCAGGCGTTATCGCATCTCTTCCGCCAGGTACGGGACCGGGCAGCAGCGCGGCAGCTTCCGCACCCCCCTGGGCAGGCACATCATTCGCGCCAAGGTTGGGGCCGGGCAACCGGTCAATACCGTATTCGTGCGGCGGCGTCCCACGGGGGAGATCTACAGCCCCGAACTGGGCGCCGCCTTTCCCCGGCGCGACTGGATCCTGACCCGCATCCTGTGGCTTTCGGGGCGTGAGCCCGGCTTCAACCGGCTGGGCGCGGTGGATACGATGCGCCGTTATATCTATATACACGGAAGCCCGGATAGCGTGGAGATGGGCAAACCCGGATCCATCGGCTGCATCCGGATGCGTAACCAGGATCTGCTGGAATTGTTCGACCTGGTGGATGCCGGGACCGGGGTGGATATCGGCAGCTGACAGACTTTCCCGAACATCCGACGCATCCCACGATCCGCCAGCCATGAACCATGCAGCATAGTGTTCCGGCAAAGCTGTAACAAATGACAGGTATAAAGGGTGGGTTTGGCGAGTTTGCCTTCTCTCCGCTGGCGCGACGTTGGCTTTGGAGAATGCTTCAGGATGCCGGGGAGGGCCGTGGGCTGGATTTCATGGAATAAGACCTTATTAATACCGTGGTTATTTGTCCGGGAGCGCCTTTTGCGGTATCATTGCAGATTATGACAAAGTATGTATTTGTGACGGGTGGCGTGGTGTCTTCCCTTGGGAAGGGAATCGCTGCCGCCTCTCTCGCAGCCATACTCGAAACGCGCGGAATCAAGGTTACCCTGCTCAAGCTGGATCCCTATATCAACGTGGATCCCGGTACCATGAGCCCGTTCCAGCACGGCGAAGTGTTCGTCACCGAGGATGGAGCGGAAACCGATCTCGATCTGGGGCATTACGAGCGTTTTATCAGCTCGCGGATGAGCAAGCGCAACAATTTCACCACCGGCCAGATATACGAAAGCGTTATCAAGAAGGAACGGCGAGGCGATTACCTCGGCGGCACGGTCCAAGTCATTCCGCACATCACCGATGAAATCAAGCTGCATATCAAGGCGGGGGCAGGGGAGGCGCAGGTCGCCATCGTCGAGATAGGCGGGACGGTCGGCGACATCGAGTCGCTTCCTTTCCTGGAAGCCATCCGGCAAATGGCGGTGCAACTGCCGCGCGAGGATACCTGTTTCGTTCACCTGACGTTGCTGCCCTATATCACGACCGCGGGGGAATTGAAAACCAAGCCCACCCAGCATTCCGTGAAAGAATTGCGCGAAATCGGCATTCAGCCGGACGTGGTGCTGTGCCGCGCGGAGCGCGAATTGCCCACGGAGGAACGGCGCAAGATCGCGCTGTTCACCAATGTGCGCGAGGAAGCGGTGATCCTCGCGGTGGACGTGGACAGCATCTACAAGATCCCCGCGCTGCTGCACGACCAGATGCTGGACGAAATCGTATGCCATAAGCTGAGCATTCTGGCGAAGGCGGCGGATTTGAGCACCTGGAAAAATCTGGTCTATGCGCTGGAGCATCCGGAACGGGCGATAGAAATTGCGCTGGTGGGGAAATATGTGGATTTGAAAGAGTCCTATAAATCCCTGTCGGAAGCGCTGACCCATGCCGGGATCCACACACGCAGCCGCATCAATATCCATTACACCGATTCCGAAAGCATCGAAAAAGCGGGAACGGATTGCCTTTCGGGCATGGACGCGATACTCGTTCCGGGCGGTTTCGGCAAGCGGGGAGTGGAAGGCAAGATCATGGCCATCCGCCATGCGCGCGAAAACCATATTCCCTATCTCGGTATTTGCCTCGGCATGCAACTGGCGGTAATCGAGTATGCGCGCAATAAAGCCGGAATGAAGGGGGCGCATAGCACGGAATTCGGCCCCGATACGCCTTATCCCGTCATCGCGCTTACCACGGAGTGGCGTAACCGTGAAGGCCGGCTGGAGGTTCGTTCCGCGGGATCCGACCTGGGGGGCACCATGCGCCTGGGAGGGCAGGAGTGCCTGTTGAAAACGGAAACGCTGGTGCGCCACATATATGGAGCGGATAAAATCGTCGAACGGCACCGCCACCGCTATGAAGTCAACAATGAATACATCCCTCGCCTGGAACAGGCGGGGCTGCGCATAAGCGCGGTTTCCGCGGGGGAGGCGCTATGCGAGATGGTCGAACTGCCGCAAGCCGAGCATCCCTGGTTTGTTGCCTGCCAGTTCCATCCGGAATTCACCTCCACCCCCAAGGCGGGCCACCCGCTGTTCACGGCTTTTATCCAGGCTGCGGTCGATTTCGCACGCAAGCGCGCCGCGGCTGAATCCACGGCTTCCGGCAGGTTGAAAAATATCGCATAAGCATAATCCATGAATTCGGCGTTGTCGAAGTGACTTTCCTTGTCCGGCAGGAAACGGACGAGCTAGCCATACAGACCGGAATATCGAATACCGGCTCTTTTTATCTCCGGGGTACCTTTCCGTGAGAGCCAAAACGCTTTTTGCAATAAAGCGTCTCCAGAATATTCAAACTATCAAGCAACAAAAATAATTCATAAACGACCAGGGAAAAATAGCATGAGTGCAATTGTAGATGTCATCGCGCGCGAAATTCTTGATTCACGGGGAAACCCTACCGTAGAGGCGGACGTATTGCTCGAATCCGGCGTGATGGGAAGGGCGGCCGTGCCTTCGGGCGCCTCCGTGGGGACCCGCGAAGCGGTGGAACTGCGCGATGGGGATGCGCAACGCTATTTTGGCAAGGGGGTATTGAAGGCGGTGGAGAACGTCAATACCGAAATCGCCGAGGCCATCATGGGGCTGGATGCGATGGAGCAATGTTTTATCGACCGGACATTGATCGATCTCGACGGGAGCGGCAATAAATCGAGGCTGGGCGCCAATGCCGTTCTCGCGGTGTCATTGGCGGTGGCGAAAGCCGCGGCGGAGGAATCCGGATTGCCGCTATACCGGTATCTGGGCGGGGCAGGCCCCATGTCGATGCCGGTGCCAATGATGAACATCATCAATGGCGGCGCCCATGCCAATAACAAGCTGGACATGCAGGAATTCGTCATCATCCCGCTGGGAGCGCAAACCTTCCGGGAAGCGCTGCGGTGCGGGGCTGAAGTCTTTCATACATTGAAAGGGATGCTCGACAGCAAGGGCATCAATACGGCGGTGGGAGACGAGGGCGGATTCGCCCCTAATCTGCCCAATAACGAGGCCGCATTGCAGCTGCTGGTGGAGGCGATCGAGCGTGCAGGCTACATGCCGGGGCCCGACGTGGCGATAGGAGTGGATTGCGCCAGTTCCGAATTTTTCAGGGATGGCCAGTACCATCTTGCCGCGGAGGGCTTGAGCCTCACACCGGAGCAGTTTGCCGACTATCTCGGCACCTGGGTGGATAAATACCCCATACTCAGCATAGAGGATGGCATGAGCGAGCACGACTGGGATGGCTGGCGGTTCCTGACCGGGAAACTGGGAAAATCCGTGCAGCTGGTGGGTGACGACATCTTCGTCACGAATACCGGAATCCTGAAGGAAGGCATCGCGCAGGGCATCGGCAATTCGATCCTGATCAAGCTGAACCAGATCGGCACGCTCACCGAAACCTTTTCGGCTATCGAAACCGCCAAGCGCGCAGGCTACACGGCGGTGATCTCCCATCGTTCGGGAGAAACGGAAGACACCACCATCTCGGATATCGCGGTAGCCTCCAACGTGCTGCAGATCAAGGCGGGCTCGCTCTCCCGTTCCGACCGCCTGGCGAAATACAATCAACTGCTGCGAATCGAGGAAGACCTTGGGGAAGCCGCAAGCTATCCCGGGCGGGGGGCCTACTACCAGTTGAGGTAGCTTTGCGGTAACTGCAGGCAGGCGGATAGCTGGCCATTGGATGCCTTGTGAAAGTATTGAGTCTTGTACTGGTTGCGTTTATTGCCCTGCTGCAGTATCCGTTGTGGCTGGGGAAGGGCAGCTGGCTCAAGGTACGCGAGGTCGACCAGCAGATACAGGCGCAACATGAATCCAACCAGAAGCTTCAAATCCGCAACGCCGCGCTGGATGCGGAGGTGCGGGATCTCAAGCAGGGCTATGAGGCTATCGAGGAGCGTGCCCGGAGCGAATTGGGGATGATCAGGAAGGACGAGATCTTCGTCCACATACTGGAGAATGGAGAAAAAGGCAGGGAAAAAGAGGCTTCCCGGTAACCTCCATCCTTCCGGAATCCCTGAACGAACCATCGCTCGGCACATTGCCGGTAAATCCGGGCGAATGCCAGCCGGCAGCGAGACGGCCTGCTCTCAGGCGACCAGGTCGACCCTTCCCGTTTCCAGATTGTAAACGCCGCCCGCTACCAGCACTTTCCGTTCCGAAACCAGCCTGCTCAGTATGGGCGGCTGCTTCTTCAGCTTTTCCACGGTGCGGATGACATTCACCTTGACCGTATTGCCGAACAGTTCGCCGGGCATGTTCTTGGCAACCCTTACCGCCGGGGCCAATGCGCTTGCCAGGGACTGGATGTGGCCGGGAAACTGCTCGTTGTTTTTTACCGCCTTGATGGCGGCATCCACCGCTCCGCACCCCTGATGGCCCAGCACCATGATCAGGGGTGCGTGCAGGACGGCGACCGCATATTCCAGGGTGGCCACAAAATCCGTCGTCAAGTAATTGCCGGCTACGCGTGCCACGAACAGGTCGCCACGCTGTTCGTCAAAGCAAAACTCGGGGCTTACCCTTGAATCGGAGCAGCTTAATATGCTTGCATAAGGGTTCTGTCCACCGACCAGCAGGGCGCGCTCGTCGGTAAAATTCAGCGGCCTGGATTCTCCCGACACATACCGGCTGTTGCCAGCCATCAATCTTTCCAGCGCGGCATCCGGCGACATTATATTTTCAGGCAATGGCCCCTTCTTTTTTGCGGCAAATCCTGTTCCCGCCCCAGCGGCAGCAAGCGCCGTCCCGAAGCTCGCGGCGGCGGCCGTTCTGAGGAATCGCCGCCGGTCGTAGGAGGCCGTGGCCTCGTCGGCCTTGCTATTCCTCTCATGCGTATTGCTGTCATGCGTATCGCACATGCGTATCCGATCCGTACTAATGGTTTGTGAGGGTCAGGTGAGGGGATTGCTATGTGTATGGGGTACGGAGGAGGGGGAATGCTGCTCGTGCTTGATCTCCACCGGCACCATATGCAACTTGCCGTGCCGTACGCCGCGCGTCGCCATTACGGTATTGGCGAAACTTTCGACGCTTCGAATGTCGCCACGGAGAATGACCACCTCCAGGCAGTTGTCATGATCCATATGCACGTGCATGCTGGACAGCGTCAGGTCGTGATGGTCATGCTGCACCGCAGTCACGCGGCTGGCGAGATCGGTTTCGTGATGGTTATAGATGTAGCTGAGAGTAGCGACACAATGGCCCTCGCTTCCCTTGTCCAGGCGAGCGGCCTCCAGTTCCTCGCGTATCAGGTCGCGCATCGCTTCCGAGCGATTGGTGTACCCGCGCGTGTGTATGAACTGGTCAAATTGCTCGCAGAGTTGGTTATCGAGCGATATGGTGAGGCGTTCCATGGTGCATAGTATTCAATCAGGTGGAATGGAATATCCGCGGTCCCGGGGAAATAGCCGGGTTCAGCGTGGTTGCCATCGACATGGAAGAAGGTTCTCCCATATGGAATGTCGACATTGAGAAAGCTTACCATGGAGTTACCCGCCATGCGCAATTTACGATTGATTCCTGGCTTGCAGCGGGGATCCATTGCGCATTCGATCCGTCTATTCAAAAGAGAGCGCCGCTTCTAAAACTGATAGGTCAAGTTGACACGATACATGCGCGACTCGATCGGGTGGAAGACAAGGCCATCCCTTGCCATAGCCGATGGACTCGTCTGGTATCCGTAGTAGTATGCGATATCGAAGTTTTTAGTATTCAGCAGATTCAATACGTCGAGCTGGATCTTGAATCTTCTGGCCAGCTCATATCCGGTCGAGAGATTGACGATCGTCGTGCTGTAGGGTTTGACGGGATTGTTGGTATCCACCGATACATCGCCGAAATGGCGCAAGCGAAGCGTGGCGAACAGGTTATGCGGCAGATTCAACGTCGCCCCCGCGCTGATGGTGCGTCCCACGGCATTGGGAATGTGGAATCCATACGCCTGGTTTGCGGGATCGCTCGCCTGGTTCAGTTGAGCCTGATCATAGCGCGCATGGGTAAACGAGAAATCGGCGTCGAGAATCAGCCATTTGGAAGGTCTGTAAAAGTTAGCCCACTCGATGCCGTAGCGGGTACTGGCGCCGCTCATTTCCGTGGTGCCCGCATCTCCACTAAATACAAGTTCCGATGCCGAATGCAGATACCAGATCGCCAGGGTGGACTTTAAGCCTTCGATAGCTTCAGTACGAAAACCCACCTCTGCGCCTTTCGCGCGCACAAGTCCATTTGCGGCCAATTGAGGCGCAAAATTATTATTGCCGATCTGGTTGGTGTTTACAGTCGCGGTGACGCCGCGGGCGTCATTGGAATGGTAGCCTTCGCCGACATTGAGGTAAATTTCGCTGTTGTACCAGGGTCCCAGGACAACGCTGAGCTTGGGGCTCACCAGTCCATCGGTCTTGTTGCCGGAATTTTGGGGAACGGCATAGGCATGCACGTCGAAGTTGAAGATGTCGCCGCGCAGGCCCGCAATGGTCCTGAGTTTGGGCAACCAGAATGTCTGGTTTTGCAGGTACAGGCCGATACTCGTTTCCGTGACCTGATCCCTGCTTACATTATGATAAACGACTCCCCGATTGGAATTGTTCAGCAAAACGCGATTCAAATCGTTGCGGACCTGGATGCCGACCGTATTTTCCATGTCGAAACCAGCGATGTTGCCTAGCCAGCTTTGCTGCGCCCTGCCGCCAAAATAGATGCGGGAATCCGTTTGATTCACCTGGTCGCTGGGAATTATTCCGCCAGGAAGCACTATATTGTCGGCGACGGAATTGACGAAACCGCTGAAGTCGGACGTGAGGTTGAGATTGTATTTGACCAGATAAAACGACGCTTCCCGGCGGTAGTCCTTTTCTTTTTGCCACCAGTTGCCGTGAAGCGTATAGCGCCCGGTTTCGCCGTTATCGGTGGGATCTATGTTTCCGAAGCGATTGATGAGGCCTTCAGTTACCGCAAACAGCGGAATCTGGTTGGTCGGACGCCATTTTGCGTGATACGCGTGAATTCCGACGCTTGCGCCCCAGTTGCCATGGTCGACGCTGTACTTGAGCATACCGTTGAATTTGAGAGCATGTTCAGGCAATACCCAGGGGCCGTTATACGTATTCACATCGATGGCATAGAGCAGATCGCCCCCTCCTACCCTGTTCGAATTTGCCGCTACCCCTCGGTAGAAGCCGAAAGAACCGCCGGTGAACTTGGCAAAGCCCTGGGGAAGCCGGTTGAAGGTAGTAATCTTGGCATGGCCGGCTGCTGAGAAATCTCCCTGATCCGCATAATAGGGTCCTTTCCCATATTGAACGTTGTCTATCAGTTCCGGGATCAGGCCATTGAGATCCATGTAGCCCTGGCCATGGGCATGGCTGGGCAGGTTGATGGGTACTCCGTCAATGAATGTGGCGAAATCGGTGCCATGATCCAGGTTGAATCCGCGCAGAAAATACTGGTTGGCTTTTCCATCGCCGCTATGCTGGGTAGCAATCATGCCGGGAATGAACTCAACCACTTCGGCGACGCGTGACAGCGGACGATTTTTAATCTGCTCCTGGCCTATGAATCCCTGGGACGCGGATTGGGTTTCGCCAACGAGGCTGGTCCCGCGCTCTTTGCCCAGCACCACCATTTCTTTGAGCTTGACCACGGGTTGCGCGGTTGCCCCGTCGTTTCGCGCTCTGCCCGGTCGCATGGCGTTTTGCGAGACAGTATCGGCGAGTTGAACCGCAACAGGTGGATCCGCTCTCCCCGTCGGGTTAATGCGCTCAGGCGGCATGCCGGGTTTTCCGGATGCGCCTGGAACTTCTTGCGCATAAGCGTTGATTCCGCTCGGAGAAAAAACCAGCAACGGTACAAGAACCAGCAACGGTACAAGGATGGGCAGGGTTGATATCCCGGTCTTATGCCAGGACGATATTCCGGACGTTCTGCTCAGAAGCATATTGCACACGAAAAATTATTATTTTTATGTCCGGCACGCGGCTGGCAGCCAGCGGCCTTCCCAATATTTCAGCATTTGCGCGGCTTACCTGCCTGTGGTGCCCGCGCTCACACTCGTTTTTCAGCGACCGATGAAGAACTCACTGGAATTCAATGCGATATAGCAATCGTATGAATATTTCTGATATTATCATACATTATCGGATGTATGAAATATTTATATCTTTTCATATTTTCGGAGGAGCGCTAAACTAGCGCATCGGTATTCGGTGCCAGTTGGAACAACCATGAATGGATCAATGACCCGGTTTTTCGCCAGACCTTTAATTCTCCTGCCGGCGTTGTTGCCGTTGCTGTTCTCCAGCGTGACCCAGGCGGCCGATCCGGATAAAACGATCCGTGTCGTTACCACCGTCGCACCCATCACCAATATTGTCCGGAATGTGGCGGGCGCTCACGCCGAGGTAATAGGGGTCGTTCCCGACGGAACCGATTCCCATACTTTCGAGCCGACGCCGGCCGATGCCAAGATCCTGCAGGCAGCGGACATCATCATCGTGAACGGGTTGGATCTGGAACTGCCTACGGTTAAGCTTGCGGAGAAGGTCAAGAAACGTGGCGTTTCCATCTTGCGGCTCGGCGATCGCGCACTGCGCAAGGAAGACTGGCGGTACGATTTCAGCTTTCCCAGGGAACAGGGGCACCCGAATCCCCATTTATGGCCCAATATCGCGCTGGCGATGCGTTATGCGGAAATCGTACGGGACGCGCTGGCTGGGCTCGACCCAGCGCACAGGGAGGATTACGCAAGAAATGCGGCAGCCTACCTGGTCAAGCTGCGGGGGCTGGACCAGGCCATCTTCACGTGCGTCGGCACCATACCTTCACAAAATCGCAAGCTGGTCACCTATCATGACTCGTTTGCCTATTTTGCCCCGCGCTATGGCATGACGGTGGTGGCGGCCATTCAGCCGTCCGATTTTTCCGAACCGGGGCCCAGGGACGTCGCGCGCATCATCAAGCAGATAAAGAAGGAAAAAATACCGGCGATCTTCGGGTCCGAGGTTTTCCCGAGCAAGGTCATGGCCCAGATTGCCCGGGAAACCGGCGTCAAGTTCATCGATGAGCTTTCGGACGACGAGCTGCCTGTCGCGCCGAATGATTCGTTTATCGGCATGATGGCCAACAACATGGCGATCATGACGGCAGCGCTGGGCGGCAATGGCGGTTGCGTGGCAAATGTCGACACAAGCAATATCACGCCCTGATCCGGGAGGCCTGGGGGTGAATCCCGCGGTAAGCCTGAGCGGGGTCAGCGCGGGCTATGAGCATAATGTCGTCTTTACCCGCCTGTCGCTGGATATTCATGCTGGTCAATTCGCCGGTATCGTCGGCCCGACGGGATGCGGCAAGACTACGCTGCTCAAGATCATCCTCGGCACCATGCCGGCCTTCTCGGGCGAAGTGCGCGTGGCCGGGCAGGCCGCAACCACTATCCGGCCGGGCCTGGTCGGCTATGTGCCGCAGCTGGGGAGCGTGGATTGGAATTTTCCTGTCACGGTGGAAGAAGTCATCCTGATGGGCCTCTACACCAGCGGACGCGTCTGGCCCTGGCCCAGCAGGCAAGAGCGCAGGCGGGTCCGCGAGCTCGCGCATCGGCTGGGAATCCACGATTGCCTGCACCACCATATCGTGCATACCTCCGGCGGTCAGCGCCAGCGTGCATTTCTCGCACGTGCGCTGATCAGCAATCCCAGGCTCCTGGTGCTGGATGAGCCTACCTCCGGCGTCGATATCAAGACCCAGCATGAGGTATTGCATCTTCTGGGTGACATCAACAACGAAGGCATCACCATCCTGCTCACCACGCACGACCTGAACGCGGTGGCTTCCCATTTGCCGTGGGTGATCTGCTTCAATAACGGCATCGTGGCCCAGGGCCGGCCACAGGATATTTTCACCGCCGATATCCTGACCAGGACCTATGGCGGGGACATCGTCATAGTCAGGCATGAGGGCCATTTCCTCATTGCCAACAATACCCCGCTACGTTTCAGGGGGGATGTCCAGTAATGGAAATTCTTCTCGAACCGCTGGAATATGAATTCTTCAGGCATGCCCTGCTGGCGGCGCTGATGATCGGCGCGCTATGCGGCCTGATCGGGGTGTACGTGATACTGCGAGGCATGAGCTACGTAGGACACGGGCTGTCACACGCCGCATTTGGCGGCGCGGTGGCCGGTTTTTTCCTGAACCTCAATTTTTATGCCGGTGCGGGGGCAATGGGACTGGTTGCCGCGCTGCTGATCGACCGGATCACCAGGAGCGGCAAAATCAAGCTGGATGCGGCCATCGGCATCGTCACGACAGCCATGTTCGCCTTTGGAGTTGCCATCATCAGCCAAGTACGCACTTCCGGGCTGAGCTTCGAGGCGGCGTTGTTCGGCAATATTCTCGGAATTACCGAAGGGGACCTAGCCGTCATCGGCATCGTTACCGCCGTCGACATCGCCGCCATCGTCTTGCTGTATCGTCCGTTGCTGTTTTCCACGTTCGACAATGAAGCGGCACGGGTATTCGGAATCAGGACGGAAGCGGTCCATCTCATTTTTTCGCTGCTTCTCACGCTATCCGTCATCGCTTCCATGAACGTGGTCGGCGTTACCATGATTGCAGCCACCCTGATTGCGCCGGCAATGACCGCCCGTATGATTACGGACAGCTTCAGCCGCATGCTGCTCTATGCCTGCCTTATCGGCGCCGTGACCGGTGTCGCCGGTATGTATTTGAGCTATATTTTCAATGTTGCCTCAGGGGCGACCATCGTATTGTTTGGCGCGGTGTTATTCTGCCTGGCGCACCTGGCGAAGCTCGCGCAGCAAAAATTCGCGCTGAGCGTGACTCTTCATCGCCATGGCGACCTGATCCATTCGCATCCCCATACCGAAGCCCATCTCAAACTGGCGGAGCCGGAGGAAGACACGGGGCTGGACACGCCAAAACCGCAGGAACCGACCCATAAGCCTGTTTAGCTGTTTAGAGGCCGCACGGGCTTTTATCCTTCCTTCAATTTTTTGATGAACCATCGTCCAGCCGGCCCGGGAGGCATGTCCTTGCGGTGAATGGCGTACATGGAAAGCCAGGCGCCGGTAACGGAGTAGGGTTCCAGCTCGATACGGACCAGGGTTCCGCGCGACAGGTCTTCCTCGACCATTGACAGGGGCATATTGCCCCAACCCAGGCCCGCCCGCAAAAATGCGTGTTTCGCGCCCAGATCGGCGAGCCGCCAGGTTTGCGACGCATAAACGCCGAAGGTGCGCCCCTCCGTCAGGGTGGAACGATCAGTGAGAACAAGCTGCATGTGATCGGCTGCATCGGCGCGGGTAACGGTCCCCCCCTGTTTCGCCAGCGGGTGCGACGGCGCCGCTACCGTCACCATAGGCACACTCGAGAGATATTCGGAAGCGCAGTCTGCCGGCAGGTCAGGAACCTGGCCGACTATCCCGATGCGGCACCGTCCATCCAGGACCGGTTGCATCACCGCGCCCAGGGCTTCGACATACAGGTGCAGCGGCATCGAGGAAAATGTCTCGTGAAACGTCCGCACCGCTCCTGTCAATGCGGCAATGGGATACATCACATCCACCGCAACGGCCAGTTCCGGCTCCAACCCCTCTTCCAGGGTCCGTGCTTTTGCCTTGAACGCATCCATGCTATGGATGGCATGGCGCGCGTCCGCGAGCAACGCCTGCCCGGCCTCGGTCAGTACAGGGTAACGGCCGCTCCGATCGAACAGTGCAAATCCCACCTGCAGTTCCAGATTGGCCAGGGTTTGGCTAACGACCGACTGCGCGCGGCGCAACTTGCGGCCCGCAGCCGAAAAACTTCCCTCTTCTGCGGCAGCTACGAAGGTGCGTAGCTGATCCATGGACATTGCATCCAGCATCTATCTATCCTGACGATATATAGTATCTAAATATATAGTCTTCACAGATATTAGTCCAGCATTTAGTATTTCTCGTCGGTCCGGAAATACGAAACAGGCAACCGGATGCGCTCCAGGATCGAGGCATGCCGGAAGGAACAGAAGGAACATCAACCAAACGGAGAAGAAAATGAGTGCAATCATTAAAAGCAAATTCCTTTTCACTGGGAATACCATTTCCGGGCGGCGTGTGCGTGACCGCACCCAGGGCAGCAACCATGGCGGCCTGACCCGTCTCGTCAGCCCATCCGGCCTTGGCAATCTGATCAAGCCTTTTGTGTTCCTGGACTATTTTGACGTGGCGCCAGGCGGACCCCCGATGAACATGCATCCGCATTCCGGCATCGCGACCGTGACCGTGCCGCTGTCAGGAAAGACAGGGTATTACGACAGCACCGGCAAGCAGGGAATACTGCCGGCGGGCGGCGTTGAATGGATGAGTGCCGGCGGCGGTGTATGGCATGGCGGCGGTATCGCCGGGAACGAGCGCCTGAAGGGTTACCAGCTATGGGTGGCATTGCCCCCGGAAGATGAAAACGGACTGGCGTACAGCCGATACCTGCATCCGGAGCAGGTACCGTCGAGCGGCCCGGCACGCGTCATTCTCGGCCGGTACGGCCAGGCAGAAAGCCTGATCAGGACCCGCACGCCGATGAATTACCTGCACGTGCGCCTGAAGGATGGCGAGCGCTGGCGTTACCAGCCGCCGTCCGGCCACACCGTTGCCTGGGTTGCTACCCACCAGGGGAAATTACGCGCTGCGGACTACACATTGCAAAACGAGGTCGCTGTGTTTGAAGAGTCAACCCGGGCCATCGATTTTCGGGCGGAAGGAGCTACCGAATTCGTCCTTGGCTCTTCCGTCAAGCACCCCCACGAATTGGCTCTGGGCTACTACTCCGTGCACACGAGCCCCGCGGCGCTCGAGCGCGGCGAAGCGGAAATCAGGAGGATCGGCCGGCAGATCGAGTCGGAGAACCTGTTCAATCGAAAACGCCATCGCCGGATTCCGGAATATTCCGTCTGAAATCGCAAGGCTCTATCCCGTCTCTCAATCCATTACTTTTACTCAAGGAGTTGCCATGAACAGCAATGAAAAAATATTTCCCGCCCTTCCGATGATCGGCCGCCTGATGATGGCGGCAATTTTCCTGATAAGCGGCTTCGGCAAAGCCGCTGCGCCGCAAATGGCCATAGGTTATATCGCATCGGTTGGCCTACCTTTGCCGGCATTGGTGCTGGCGGTTGCCATAGGCATGGAAATCATTGGCGGCCTCATGCTCGCACTGGGCTACAAGACCCGTATCGCTGCGCTGGTTCTGGCCATCTTCACCATGGCTGCAGGCGCATTGTTTCACAACGCCATCGGCGACCAGACGCATTTCATTATGCTGCTGAAGAATATCGCGATAACCGGCGGACTACTCCAGGTGGCGGCCTTTGGGGCCGGCGCATTCAGCATCGACGCGCGCCGCAATGATGGCCTGGAAAATACGAAGGTTCACTTCACCTCTGGCCATGTTCATGACACAGTCCCTGCGAAGGGAAGGGTGCGTGCGCTCTGATATTCACCCGCCATCATGTGTTCCGCGGCGGCATCGGCTATGCCATTGCCCCAGGATCTCGCCGCCGCCGGAGGGCATGTTGCCACTTAGTATGAAACCGTTCCGCTTGCCTCCATTTTCCCTTTGCCTGTCGTCGTGTCTTGCGATCCGTTCAGTTCGGCGGTCCCGTTCGCCTGGGAGAACCGGCCGGTCCCGCCGGTGATCTTCAACTCTGCATTCGCAAGTTTGTATGTCGGGCCTGCGCCGACAGGAACGAACGACCCGCTGTAATCCCCGGTAAGCTTGTCACCATCGGCAGCGACGAGGGTAAACTGGCCTTTGAATGTGAAATGATCCCCCATTGGCGTAATGCAATCCGTGGTGGCGAGCGATACGTTACCGAGATGAGAGCTTTTGCCTTTGCCTGCTATCGTGCTTCCAAACTGGGATGGGCAGGCAGGCTTATACCCTACCTGCTCCTGTATTTCCAGGCTGATCTTGAGCGGCACCTGTTTCGGTCCGGAAAAGACGGTAGTAGGGAAGATAGCGGCTGCGAAAAAAGCGGCGGACACGACAGCGGATGTTCTTGCTTTCCAAAAGTCAAATCTGGTCATGCAGGCTCCTTCTCTTGATTTTCATGGCAGGGGCGGCAGGTCGAGGGCATCGGGACTGGCGCGGTTTGGATTGGCCTTCATGGCTGAGGCGCGGCACAATTCTAACATCTGCCGTCCGCCACTTACTTCTAAAATCTTCCCTGCGCGCACCCGGGGTTATAATGATATGCTCCTCCCGGAGGAACTGAGAGAGGGAAGGTGCAGGGAAGAGCAGACAGAATGAATATTTTGGAGGCGATGCATGACGATATTCAAAACGACGAAACAGGCCCTTCTCATCACCGCCTCTGCCGGATTGGCGGTTAGCGTTTCCCTGTCGGTGCATGCGGGAGCGCTGGAGAATGGAAGCTGGGTGCCCCGCGGATGCGGCGCGCGGCCCGAGGCCCCGGTTATCGAATCGACGAGCCCGGAGGCCTATAACCGGAGCATCGGCCTGGTCAATGCATGGCAAAAACAGCTGCAGGGATACAATGACTGCCTGATCAAGGAAGCCAACGCAGATGCGGCGGCAATCAACCAGTCGGCAAACGCCGAACAGATGCAAATAAACGAAGTGCTTCAAAAGGTCAACGCGGATGCGACAGCGGCAAGAAGCAAGCTGGACTCGTCGCCTTCCGCACCGGCGGCGCCGCAGATGATGCAAAATCCAAATACGCAGATGATGCAAAATCCGAATTATTGATCAGCGGAGCGGCTTGCCCGAGGCGGCAAGGGTTTCTGCTTTCTGGCTGCGGTCTTATCCGTGTACAGTAGCTTGCTTATGTAACAGTAGGTGTGTGATCCTCGTTTCCGACAATTCAATACGGTCCTTATTATCTGAAAGGAGTAATCGTGCCGACGAACGCTATTTCTTACACCCGGTTTATTTTCTTTGTGTTTGCAGCGCTCTTTGCCGCGCTGCCCGCCTCCGCGCATTACATATGGATCGAACAGGATGGGGCACATCAATCCCGTCTTTTTTTCGGCGAATACCAGGAAGGGGAAAGGGAAAAAAGTCCGGGGAGGCTGGATGAAATCAAAAATCCGCAAGCATGGACCATAGAGGCGAGCGGCAAGCGAGAGCCGCTGGAAGCAACCCGGCGGGCCAATCATTTCGATCTTGGCGTAACCCGGCGCACCGCATCGACGGTGATCGCCGAAGAGCATGGGTACGAAGTCAAGGATTGGAGCAAGAACGGGCATGGCATCGTCAAGCCAATGTTTTATGCTCGTTACAGTTCATTTGAAACAAAGGGAGCGAGTAAGCCGGAGCTTGCCCTCGATATCCTGCCGGAGGCTGCGAATGGAAGCGCATCCAGGACGTTCACCGTTTATTTCCACAATTCGCCATTGGTAAAAGCCAAGATCAAAATACATGGCCCCAATCTTTCCACTCAAGAGCACAGCACGGATGAAAACGGCGAAGTGACGATATCAACCGGGTTGACGGGACAATATGTGCTGGAGGTCATCCATCGGGAAGGTCAGCCGGGGGAATTTGAAGGAAAAAAATATGAGGCGCTGCGCCACCGCGCCACGCTGACTTTCATCCGCCCGGCTTCAGGAAAATAACAGAAATAAAAAGAGGGCGTCGCGACATATTCGGTTCCTTTTCTGGATCCACAGGCCATTCCCGCGGCAGGGCTCCCGGAGGATAAACCTTCGGGTGGCCGCCTCTCGTGTACTCCGTCCCGCAAAGCCTTCGTCGCGCTAACAGCGCTCTCCCTAGTACCAGGGTCCAATTGCCGGCGGCATCCATGCTCGTATGATATTTCCTTACGGCGGTTTCGCCGTGGCACGAATTCTTCGGGAGAAAATCATGCGGAAATTCATCGGATGGGCGGCTTCATGGACTCTGTATTATTTGGGAGGCTACACCGATTTGGCAAGAACGCGCTTCCGTACAAAGTGGCTGAAGCGCACCTATTTGTGGCTGCTAAATGCGTCGGACGATGCCCAGACCTGGGGTGGCGGGCGGGGCACATGGCAGCATGGCCTGCCGGCGAAGAATGAATACTGGCTTGGTTTCTACACTGGCGACGGCAGATACGCCCGCGCCCTGGCTCATCAAAAGAAGATTGGCCGCTAGGGCGCAAGCGGCGCGAGTCCCGGATACCGCGCTTTGAGCGCCCGGGTGATATCCGACAGGGTTTGATCGCTTTTCGGCGCCGGTTGGACCGTATCCCTGACGCAAACCCGTTTTGCCGCGCCGTGGATCGTCAACGGCTCGCACTGGCCCGGCTTCAGCTTTTCCAGCGCATCCTCGTCCGCGTAAAGAAGGTCGCCCCCCACCCACACCATCTGCACGTCCTCCAGCCGATTTTCCAGCAGGCTTGCGGAGGGATCGCCGTCGCGGCTGCGCACGATGGTGATATCCGCCTTCAAGCCCGGTGCCAGGCGGCCAATGTAGGCATCCAGCGCGAGCGCCTGGGCGGGATTGGTGGTGATCATGCTCAGCCATTCGGAATCCGGAATGACTTCGTCATGGCTCTCCCTGCTCACGCCGCGTGCGACCCGCAACTCGTCGAATATCGAATCGCTTCCGGTAGCGTTCCAGTCCACGCCCAGAGATATCGGCACGTTATGCTTGCGCGCCAATCCGATGTCGGTGGTTTTGCCGTAAAGGACCAGGTTGCTTTGCGGGGACCAGATCAGTTTCGCGCCAGCCTGGCCCATGGCCTTGAATTCGGGTTCCGTAAAAGCCGTTCCGTGGATGACGGCAGTGCCGGATGACAGGAGTTTTTTCTGCTTCAGCACTCCGAATTCGGCACGTGATTTTTCGTCGACGCCTTCCGAAAGATGCACCACGAAGGATTTCGTTTTTTTCCAGTCGACCGATCCCTCGAAGGTCTGGATATCCAGAATATAGGTGCGGATGTGATAGGAGGGCGTGCCGAGCTCATTCTGGTTCTCGGCATTTCTTACCAGGGTGCGAAAACAGGCGCTATCGGGGGCAGTGCCCTGGATAGTGGTTACGCCGCTGATCAATGCCTTGATCTCCCCATATTTCACCATCTCGCACAGGACGGTCTTCTTGAGATCGTTATAAGGCGCCTTGAATTCCTTGTAGGCCCTGGAGGATTGCCATTGCTCCCGATTGCTGTAGAGCTTGGGTGGATGCCACTTGGGGAAAACGTTGTAGGCCACGTGGTTGTGGGCATCGATAAAACCGGGAAAGATGTAGGCTTCGGTCACGCTGATCACTGTCGCTCCCGCGGGCTCCGCACAATCGGCCGCGGCGCAGGTGATCCTGCCGTCTTCGATGACGAGCTTGCCTGCGGCAATCTCCTCGGGAGCGACAATATGGCCTTTCAGGATAGTTTTTCCCGGTTGCGCTCCGGCGACGATTTCGATGCCGGCGTTGCCGAAGGAGGGGATGATCGCGAGGAAAAGCGCTATCCATCCTGAAGCTTTTTTCCGGCCGTGCGGCTGGCGCTGCATTCTCATCTCGGCACTCCTTTTATTCTTATTCCCTTTCCATCCCGGTACGAAGCCAGGGTACAAATTGCAGGCAGGTGTTAATCTTCGCTGCCACCCGGTGCCCACGCGATAGCGGTTTTGTCTTTCAAAAGCGGGGGCAAGGGTTTCCCTGGCAGCAGCCTGACTGCGTTATCGCCACTGCCCGACCACTGCGGCGCGCCAAAACTGAAATCGCGAAGCGGAATGCGTATCAGGTCGGTTTTCGCGAACTTTTTCCCGGCATACTTCGCCGGGTTGACCTCACCGTCCGCATCGGCGGCGACCACGGCTCCCACCAATGGAAGCTTGTCGTTCCAATCTTCCAATACCGCCGATTCCGGTCTTGCGGTGGGGTGCATGAGGTAAAAAACCCTACCGTGCGCATCAAAAGCAGCCGCGCCCGGCCATGTTTCCAGCGCATGGCGCGCCGCCTGCCCGAAAGCGAGGATGGCTTCCGTTCCCGGATTGGTTACCGCACCCAGAAGGGCATGGCTCCAGGTAGAGATGGCGGGACGATCCATGAAGGCACGCATGGTCTGGTCGAACTGACCGTAGATGCTGTACAGCACCGAGTTGACCATGATGTAGGAGCGGGTAATGCCCAGTTTTCCGAGAAAACCCTGCACGCGCTGCCCGGCTGTGCCCACGAGAATGCGCCGGGCCACATTTTCGTCCGCGGCCGGGTCCTGGCCGACAACGAGAACCCGAGCGCTGCCATCGGTACGGCCCCGGTAGAATACCGGCCCCCATTCGAGCCGGAATTTATCCGGATGCTCCGTGTATTCGGCTAGCGGCGCCCGCTCGAACAGCCCTGCCAGGTCGTCGCCCGGACCTCTGTCCCATTCCATCGATCATTCTTCCGTTATCTGTGATAGTCAATAGGTGTGCCACCCTATAAAAATAGCAGATCGCCGCGGGGATATAAAACCGGTCATCTATCGGCTATTGAGCCGTGTTAAACTGAAAAATGTTTTCAACCGCCAAAAATTGTCGAGGAGGGAGGTCGATGAAACCCAGGTTGGTCAAATCCGGTGTGATGGTACATGCCAGGCTGCTCGCGGCATCAATAATGGCGGGTTTCCTGTCAGTTGCGGGAATGGCGAACGCAGACGACGCGCGTTCTGGCACAAAAGATGCAAAGTCGGTGGGAATCACGCTCATGCCCGTGACCGCACAGGTCCTGCCGGACGATCCCAAGCAGACCCTGACGGCCTTCATGGTGTACCTGACGCCCGAAGCCAGCACCACCAGCCATCGCCATGCCGGTGTCGTGTTCGTGCATGTGCTCGAAGGCACGGTCCGCTCCCAGCTCAACAATGGGGAAGTGATCGAATATCGCGCCGGCGAAAGCTGGAATGAACCCCCCGGAAGCGTCCATTCGTATATGGAAAACCCCAGCAAGACGGTTCCGGCGCGCCTGATCGCAACCATCATTGCCCCGACCAACGCGAAGCTGACGACCTACGACCAGGAACCTTCCGGAAAACCGCTGCACGTGCATTGATGCGGTTGAAAAACGTGCGAGGCCCCCTGCCGCGACCATAAGCCCTCTGCCCGAGGCAGAGAGGAAAGCGGAGATGGAGGTATTGGGTTGAATCAGCGCAGGGGGATGATGGTCCGCTCTATGCTCATCCTGGTAGTGAGCAGCTGAGTCTTCACCGCGTTGGCCATCTCGTCTATCAGGCCGGCCGAGGCTCCCTGTCCTTTTTGTCTTGCAAGCTCAGCCATGGCCTGGAGGTCCGCATGCAGGCGTACGGGGTCTATCTGCCAGCCCAAGGCAACCGCCAGAGCCTTCAAGGCTGCCCCGCAGGCCTCAAACGATTGTATATCCGTATGTGTCCCGGTACTCATTTTTTCTCTCCATAATGAGAATGCGTCTCAATACTATATCAGTTCCGGGCGGATGTAAAGGCGATTTGACCGATCGGCACGATCACGGGCTGCGCGCCGGCATCACCACGGGCATCACCACGCTGCTGCTGGCCTCCGGCTTCGCCTCCGCACAGCAGCAACCGGCTTCGCAATCCGCAGGTTCTTCCACGGTTGCGCCGGCCGTCCCGACACTCAACCCGGTTGTCGTTACCGGGACGCGGGTGGAGCAATCGAGTTTCATGCTGCCCATGTCCGTCGATGCGGTGGAGGGCACCGTCGTCCAGGAAGCCCAGCCGCGAGTCAACCTCACAGAAGCGCTGTCCCGCATTCCGGGCCTGGTCATTCAAAACCGGCAGAACTATGCGCAGGACTTGCAGGTATCGAGCCGCGGTTTTGGCGCCCGCTCCGCTTTTGGCATTCGGGGAATACGCATAGTGGTGGATGATATTCCCGCCAGCATGCCGGATGGACAGGGCCAGGCGGCTACCATCAACCTGGGCTCGGTGAAACGCGTCGAGGTCTTGCGCGGTCCGTTCTCCGCTATCCACGGCAACGCTTCGGGTGGCGTGATACAGGCATTCACTGAGGATGGCCCAACGAGCACGACGCTGTCCGGCTCGCTGCTGGGCGGAAGCTACGGCACCAGCCGGGGAGAGATCAAGCTCGGCGGCACGCTGGGCGGAGTCGGCGATCCGGGCGCAGGTGCGGCACCCGGGCCGTTCAACTACGTGGTCGATATTTCCCGCTTCCAGACCGGCGGCTATCGGGAACATAGTGCCGCGACGCGCTACCAGGCCAGCGCCAAGCTGACCCACCGTTTCGGCCAGGACGCCATGTTGACGCTGGTCGCCAACGAGCTTCACCAGGGAAATACCCAGGATCCGCTGGGCCTTTCGCATGCCGAGGTCATCGCCAACCCCCGGCAGGCCAACGCCACCGCAACCTTGTTCAATACGCGGAAAAGTATCGACAATACACAGGGTGGCGTGGTTTACGATTACCGGTTTTCCGCGGCGCATTCCATCAAGCTGATCGGTTATGCTGGGACGAGGCAGATTCTCCAGTTTCTTGCGGTGCCTGTCGGCGCGCAGATTCCGGTGACGAACTCGGGTGGCGTAGTCGACCTGGATCGTGAATTCGGCGGACTGGGGCTGAGGTGGACATACCGCAGCGAAGGTCCCCGGCCACTGACGCTGACTACGGGTATCGACTATGAGGGCTCCAGAGAGCGGCGCAAGGGGTTCGAAAATTTTTCCGGTTCCGTTCTCGGCGTCCGGGGCGACCTGCGCCGCAACGAGAACGACACTGTCACCGGTTTCAGCCAGTATATCCAGGGCGAATGGCAATTCCTGCCCGCCTGGCGGCTTTCAGCCGGGCTTCGCAATACCGAAGTGAAGTTCAGTTCCCGGGATTTTTTCGTCGGGCCCGGAAATCCCGACGACAGCGGCAGCATAAGCTATCGCAGCCTGAACCCGGTGCTGGGGCTTTTATATGAAGCCACTCCCATGCTCAATCTGTATGTCAGCACCGGGAGGGGATTCGAAACACCTACTTTTGCGGAACTGGGCTACCGGCCGGATGGCGCGAGCGGCCTCAACTTTGCCTTGCGCCCCAGCAGGAGCAACAATATCGAGGCAGGGCTCAAATGGCTGGCGGCCGATACCACCCGCATCAACCTCGCGTTTTTCGAGACACGCGTTTCCGGCGAGATTCTGCCTGCCACCAATTCCGGCGGCCGGGCAACATTCCAGAACGCGGCGGATACCATGCGGCATGGAGTCGAACTTTCAGCCGATTCCCGTTTTGGTTCCAATCTCTCCGCTTATTTCTCCTACACTTATCTCCACGCCACCTTCCTTGACGCCTATAGCTACCGTCCCTCGCCATCGGCCCCTGTGGCAACCGTGGCGGCGGGCAATTTCCTGCCCGGAGTGCCGCGCAACACCGCATATGGAGAGCTTGCGTGGCGGCGGGGGCTGCCGGGGTTTTCAGCGGTGCTGGAAGCCATCTACCGGGACAGGGTTTTTGCGAACGATATCAACGCAGAAGCCGCCAAACAGTATGTCCTGGCAAATATGCGGTTTGCCTATACCCATCAGCACGGCAGGTGGAAGTTCAGCGAGTTTGTCCGGATCGACAATATTTCGGATACCCGATATGTGGGATCGGTAATCGTCAACGAGAGCAATGGGCGGTTCTACGAACCAGCGCCGGGACGCAATTACATGGTGGGAATCAATGCCAGTTATGTTTTCTGACCGTCATTGCCCATTCTACTTTTATCCTGACCCTGCATGGCAATTCATGAAAGGAACGAACCTTGCCGGCTGCAGGTGATCAAATCGCGGTAGACATGAGGAATTAGCGGCAGCGGCAGAAAACCATTTTGCAGCTAATACCGCTGACGCGACGAGGGATTTGCCGGTATACTGTGGAAACCCAGTTTTAAACTGGGTTTTTTATCACTATTTGAAAATGAAGTATTGCCGGAAGGGACAGGAATTACGAAAGCGGGTCTTTTGCTTTCCCCATGGAACAACTCATCCTCTTCCACCAACCAAACCTCGGAAGGCTCGCGGACAGTAGATGCTGGCCATGGCTTAGCCAAGGCAGAAACACATCGATGCAATGCACAGCTTGAAAAATTTCTTCTCGCGCTGCAACCTGGAAACGATACCGGAATATGGCGGTAAAAGCCCCGCATTTGCCCGGATGCCCAAGGTCGCCGACGATGGGTTCCGGCTCAAGTTACCGGGCGGTTCGCCCGGAAGGCGGTAACATGTCCTCGCCGGGCCGCCAGGGGATACCCGCCCCCTTGCAAAACCGGGATTTCATGGGCAAGACGCCCAGGCGTCCGGTGCCAGCCGCCCCCCGGTCGGTGTCGCCGGCCTTCCAGATGCGGTTTTTTGCCCGGGACCTGCTGGCAGGAATCATAACGGGAGCAATGGCGGTCCCGCTGTCCGTCGGGATCGCATTGATGTCCGACTATCCCATCAAGGTTGCTCTCATCACCGTGGTGTTCGCCTGCCTGGTAGGCTGGATCTGCGCCTTTTTCAAGCCGGGGAACTTTGTCGGCGTGCCCGGCGTTGCCGCAGGGCTGGCTTCGGTCCTGGCAATGGGCATTGCCAGCTTTGGGATCGAGAATATGGCTTTCGTCATTTTCCTGACTGCCACCCTGCAAGCACTGATATGGAAATTCAATTGGCAGCGCTATATCCTGCTGGCCGTCCCCACTTATCTGGTGGAGGGGCTGCTGGCGGGGATCGGCCTGACGATAGCCGTCAAGTTCCTCACCTTTACCTACGAAATCCCGGCCGAGCTGGAGACCCCCGATGCATTCTGGAATACTGCCCGAATGCAGATGGTGTTCATATCGATGATCGGGTTTGCCGTTTTCGCATGGCTGTTTTCCAGGATGCAGGATACCCAGCCCGCCGTGCCTTATTTTCTGCTTGTTGGCGCAAGCATCGTGCTGGCCCGCTATATGCCCATGCCGATGGTGCATGTGGATGACGTGGATCTCGTGCTCGAGCTGCCGGTGCCGCATTTCAGCGGAGCGTTGACCTGGCTGTATGTCGTGGGTTTCGCCGCCATGCTGGCGGTCATCAACGTCATCGAGCAGGTGATGAGCAATGCGGCCATCGAGAAAATAGATCCGCTGGGGCGCAAGTGCAATACCAACAACAGCCTGTTCGCGATCTGGATAGCCAACATGGGCTCGAGTTTCTTCGGGGGGATGACGAATCTCGACGGTTTGGCCAAAAGCACCACGAACAAGCTGGCCGGAGCAATGACCAAATTTTCGGTGCTGGTCATCGCGATTGTGGTCACATTTTTTGTCCTGAACACGGAGTATCTCGAATACCTGCCGAAGTTCTCGCTGGCGGCAATCATGATTTTTTCAGGCTGGAAAATGATTGCGGGATTGTGGCGCGTTGCGCATCACGGCCAGTACGCATTGATGCTTGCTGTAGCCTGCGCCTTGCTGGTCTACAAGATGGGAATCTTCGAAGGTATGCTGATCGCCCTGACGGTGCATGGCCTTATCAACTATATCGTGTTCAACCAGGCCGGGAAGATACCCGGCATGGTCATAATCAGGAAATACCTGAAACGGTTCTCCTCCAATGGGGGCGTGGACTGAAGAGGAGGACCCCTCTGCTTCCCGGATTTCCCGGCTATTGCGCTCCCTTCCGGCTCCGGTCGACTTGCACCGCGGTAACCATGCTGCCGCGGTTTCCCCAGGCGTTACGGATGTACGATAAGACCAGGGCAATTTCTTCGTCAGGAAGGATTTGCGCAAATGGCGGCATGCCGTAGGGGCGGGGATTGCTGGCCGTTACCGGCGCATAGCCGCCATTGAGGACGCTGCGTATGGCATTGACGGGGGAAGCGAGTGTAATGCCGCGATTCCCTGCCAGCGCGGGATAGACCCCGGGTTGTCCCTGTCCGAGGTTTCCGTGGCAGTCGAGGCAATGGGTCTCGTAGATCTCTCCGCCGCGCCGGAGCTGTTTGTCCACTTCTTCGGTCAGCGCAGGGGCGGCGCCGCGGGAATGAGGCGCGCCCGGGGGAAGCGATTTCAGATATACCGCCATCGCGCGCGCGTCCTCATCGGTGAGGTGCTGCAGGCTATCGCTGACGACGTTGGCCATCGGCCCGGTTGTCACTGCCCGCGATGACTGTCCTGTCTTGAGCAGCCGCATGATTTCCGGAACGGGCCAGTCGGCCGTGCTGACTTCCTGGAATGACGTCAGCGAAGGTGCATACCAGTTCGATCCCATGATCTGGCCGCCGCCCAGCACATTTCCCTGGCTTGCGCCCAGCGGATTTCGCGTTGTGTGGCAGGCATTGCAGTGGCCGAGTCCTTGTACGAGGTAGGCACCGCGATTCCATTCATCGCTTTCTCCGGATGCGGGACGATACACTCCCTGGGTGAAATAAAGTGCGCGCCAGATATATAGAAGCGGCCTGAAATTGAAAGGGAAATCGATCCGGTTGGGCGCATTGTGCTGCACTACCGGCGGAAGCGACTGGAGGTAGGCAAAGATCGCATTCGCATCCTCGCGCGTCACTTTGGTATAGTCGGTATAGGGGAAAGCCGGATACAGCGGAGCGCCGCTCCGCGACTTGCCTGCATTCAGCGCCTGCCAGAAATCCTCTTCACTCCAGCTCCCGATACCGGTTTCAGTATCGGGAGTGATGTTCGGGGTAACGAATGTTCCGATGGAGGTCGCGAGAATGTGGCCCCCCGCGTAGGACCGGCCGGCTACCCCATCCCCGGCCCGGGCCGTATGGCAACCCATGCAGTTGCCTGCGCGCGCGAGATAGGCCCCGCGGCTGACCAGGTCCGCCAATGCCGGCTGTGCCGCAGCATTTGCCTGCTCCTCCGCCAATGTCGGCATTGGCGCAAGTGAGGGTTGCGCATGAATGGAGGAACGGCCTTCAGGCGCAAACCATGTGGCGAGGCTTACGGTCGCTCCGGCCAGGCAGGCGATGACAGCACGTTTCATTGAATGGTTACAGATGGGATAGCACCGGATGGCAGAACGATGCTGCTGCAACGCCGGGATAGTCTTTCAGGCAAGGCGGCCCCTGTGCCCGGCTTCTTGACGAGCGCTTCCGGCACGGGTTGCGCCGCGAGCCAGACTGCGATCAAGCCCGCCTCATCCGGTGAAAGCTGTTTTGCAATTTCCGACATGCAGTCGGGAGTCTGGCCGCGCATCAGGCCGCCGTTTTGCCAGTTTCCGAATTGCGCGATGATATAAACGCGCGGCAGGCCCAGCAGGCCGGGGATGTAGGGCGCCGTTCCCATCAGGTCCTTCCCGTGGCATTCAACACATCCGGGAATTTTTCGGGCTGGGTCCCCCTGGGAAACCAGCTTGCGTACCAGCTTGATTTCGGCAGAGGAGAGGTTCATCGGTTCCGGAGGTGGAAAGGCCTGCTGCAAGGAGGAGAAATACGCCGCCATTTCGCGTAGATATTGGTCGGGCAAACCCTCCAGCAGCAGTGCCATCGGGCGGTAGTGGCGTTTCCCATCCCGGAAATTGCGCAACTGGTTGAACAGGTAGCCTTCCGGTTTGCCTGCGATACGCGGATAATAGGCATCCCTTCCTTCCTTGTCCTCCGGACCATGGCAAGTGGTGCAGGCCTTTACGCGTTCCTCCATCGAGTCGAGCGCGTTGACCGGGATAATGGCAGAGGGTATGCCGGACAGCCTTGCCCCCGCCAGTGCCAGTCCAGGCACGACCGCCAAAACCAGGGAAAAGAGCAATGCGGATCTTTTTACCAATTTTTTTTCCTCAACTTTTCCTCTCCCGCATGCATATTATTCACAGCGATGGCCGACGAACCCGGGCCTGCGAACAGGGGACTCCGCAAAGCCGCCGTCGCCAGCGAAGATCTGTTCAGCTTGTTCAGCGCTTCCTCACCCAGCGGTTTCGGCGGCTTCTGTCAAACCTGGCAAACGGTGGCAAGGCGGCAGGCAACCATCAGGTGGTTAACGCGCAAATTTCCGCACCACCGTCATCAGTTCGTCGATTGCCTCGTCTCCCTTGCCCGACCTGATGGCTCCCTGCAGGCAACCATGCGTGTGATTTTCCAGCAGCATCATGGCCACGGCGTCGAGCGCGGATTTCAATGCGGAAACCTGGTTTAGGATGTCAACGCAATAGCGGTCTTCCGATACCATCCTGTTGACCCCCCGTACCTGCCCCTCAATACGGTTCAGGCGTTTGATCAAGGCTTCCTTGCCCGGCTGCACCACTGCGGGTGAATTGTGAGGCCCCTTCCTAGTTGGCGACTTCAAAACCGGCATCTCCGATTGCTTTTTTGAACTGATCCGCGTTCGCTGCGGCATCATCGTAGTGGATGGTCGCCTGCTTTTGATCCAGCGATACTTCCACGCCGGCTACTCCGGGAATCTTCTCCAGCACGTTCTTTACGCTACTGACGCAACCCATGCACGTCATTCCTTCGATTTTTATGACTTCCATCTGCATTTCCAGACTCCTTCTCATTTAATGAATTACAGGACAGAGGGGATTCAGGCTTCTCCGCTGCCTGCCCGCCAGCGGCGCAGCAGCAGGGAGTTGCTGACCACGGATACCGAACTCATCGCCATGGCGGCACCTGCTATGACAGGATTGAGCAGCCCCATGGCCGCCAGCGGTATTCCCAATATGTTGTAAATGAAGGCGAAGAAAAGGTTCTGGCGGATTTTTCCCAGGGTGGCCCGGGAAAGCGAGATGGCATCCGCCACGCTCGTCAGGTCGCTTCGCATGAGCGTGATGTCGGCTGCCTCGATCGCCACGTCGGAACCCGCGCCGATGGCGAAGCTCACATCGGCGGCCGCCAGCGCCGGCGCATCGTTGACGCCATCTCCCACCATGCCGGTAAGCCTGCCACTGGCTTTCATGCGGTTGACCTCGGCTGATTTGTCTTGCGGCAGCACTTCCGCGCGGTAATTGCCTATGCCTGCCTGCTTCGCTATGGCAGCGGCGGTCGCGGCGTTGTCGCCGGTAAGCATGACGACCTCGACGCCAAGCGCCTGAAGCCGCGATACCGCCGGCCCCGAGCTGGGCCTCAGCCGGTCGGCAATGGCGATATAGCCGAGAACCGTGGTTCCATCATGTTTGTTTCCGGCGGGCGGAGTTGACGCTTCCGCTGCCAGGCCTATGACGGTCTTGCCTTCGGCCTGGAGGTTGGCAATCATGCCGGCATCGATGCTTGCGCCGTGATCCAGCAGGAAGCGGGGCGAGCCGAGCAGGTGTTTCACCCCATCGACCCGGGCCGTGATGCCGCCGCCGGGAACGGCATCAAAATCGCTCATCGGCCGGGCGCGAATGCCCATGGCGCCAGCTCGTTCCATTACCGCTTTGGCCAGGGGATGTTCGGATCCCTGTTCCAGCGTAGCGGCCGCCTGCATCAGCGCTTGCTCTGTCGCTCCCGCCACGACGATATCGGTAACCGCGGGCCTGCCTTCGGTCAGCGTGCCGGTCTTGTCCACCACCAGCACCTGGATTTTTTCCGCCAGTTCCAGCGCCGCGGCATTCTTGACCAGCACGCCGGCCTGGGCCCCGCGCCCCGTACCGACCATGATGGCGGTAGGGGTCGCCAATCCTAGGGCACAGGGGCAAGCGATGACCATGACTGCCACGGCATTGACGAGCGCAGGAACGAATTCGCCACCCAGCCACCATGTCAAAACAAGGGTCAAGGTGCTTAACGTGACCACCACCGGCACAAATATTCCCGAAATCTTGTCAGCCATGCGCTGGATGGGTGCCTTGGACCCTTGCGCGGCTTCGACCAGGCGTATGATGGCGGCAAGCTGGGTATGTGCGCCGACGCCGGTGGCTCGGCACTTGAGCAAACCTTGCTGGTTCGTTGTTGCCGCGTACACTTTTGCACCTGTCTGTTTTGCGACAGGCAGGCTTTCGCCCGTCAACATCGCTTCATTCACGTTGGAGGCGCCCTCGATCACCACGCCATCCACAGGAAAGTTCTCCCCCGGGCGTACGATAAAAATATCACCTGCCTTGAGGGAACCGACATCCACCTCCACGATTTCACCCCCACGTTCTACCCGGGCCATCCTGGGTTGCAGGCTGACAAGCTGCTCTATCGCAGCGGAAGTTTTGCTTTTTGCGCGCACTTCCATCAGCTTGCCCAGGAGCACCAGCGTGATAATGGCTGCGCTTGCTTCGAAATAGACATGTTGATCCACCCCGAGCAGGGTGACGGCTGCGCTGAAAAAGTACGCCATGCTGGTACCCAGCGCCACCAGCACGTCCATGTTGGCGCTTCCGCCGCGCAGCGCATGCCACGCGCCTATATAGAAGCGCTTGCCCACCCAGAACTGCACCGGAGTCGCCAATGCCAATTGCAGCCAGCGCGGCAGCAGATCGGCATGCTCCCCCCAAAGCATGGGAATCATCTGCGCCATCAAAGGCAGGGCAAGGATGGCGGAAATCCAGAATATCCGGCGTTCCGCGCGATAGGAGGCCATCTTTCGCGCTTTTTCTTCCGCCTGGCTGCTTTCGTTGATTTCGCTGGCGCCGTAGCCCGCCCGGACTACCGCGGCGATGAGGCCATCCACTGTTGCCGTGCCGGGCATGAAGCTGACGTTTGCCACCTCGGTAGCGAGGTTGACCGTGGCAGCGACGCCGGGCTGCTTGCTCAGCGCTTTTTCTATGCGGCTGCTGCATGCCGCGCATGTCATGCCCGTGATCTGCAACTGGACGGATTGGGGAACCACGTGAAAACCGGTCTTCTCAATCGAACGGACGAGTTCTTCCGGCTGGGTCTTGTCCTCATCGAACTCCACCCTCGCCTTTTCATTGGCGAAATTGACATTGGCATGTACGCCGGGAAGCCTGTTCAGGGTTTTCTCGATCCGCGCCGCGCAAGCCGAGCAGGTCATGCCTTCGATAGGCAGTTCTATCTGCTTGAGTGTAAGCGAACTCATGAATATTCCCCCATGGCTGATCTTTACGGCTGCATCAAGGCGTATGAATTGACGCGCCTGTAGCTAATATATACCTATAAGGGGTATAAGTCAAATACCCCCCGCTAGTATATATAAGGCTGGCGGCGCCAATCCAGGCGCATAAACCTCCCATAGTTCGTGTTTCACCTCCTCTTTCATGATGTTTCTTCCCGGTTCGGTGAAGAAGATATTTAGAACCAGCAACATGCATGAACCGGCACATTTTCCGGGGTATGCCCTTCGCCTGAATGGATGAGCCATTGTCATATGTATTCTATGTATGGTGCCGAACAGATCAGTTTGGCCGCGTCCATTAGCATGCCATCGTCCCATTGTTGCGTACAGGCGGATAAAGACCGGTATGGCCTTGCCGCTGAGGCAGCATCCGGAAGATTTTTCGTTGCTCAAACAGGAGGTGCATCATGATTTCGGATAGAGGCAGAAATAGCAGTGACAGAGGCGATGGCGGCGAAAGCCGGCGAGGTTTTGCCTCCATGGATGAAGCCAAACAGCGCGAAATAGCGAGCAAGGGAGGGAAAGCGGCGCACGAGAAGGGAACTGCCCATGAATTTACGTCGGAAGAAGCGCGCGCAGCAGGAAGAAAAGGTGGAGAGGCTCGGGGAAGAGGCGTTTCCAGCCGTAGAAGCGCTACATCCGCAACTCGTGGAGGGGAACGCAGCACAGCCCGCCAAAGGTAGGAGTCCCAAAAAAGTACTGAGGTATATACAGAATGAGAGGTGGAGAATAGCCAGTCGCCAGCCGTCATTTCGATTACAGCAACATCAGCCTGATGTTCATGCCGGGTTTAAACCGGCGGCACAAATCGACATATTTTCGGGTTGATGTATCCTTGATCAGCACTATCAGGGCTACGCCTTGTGCGCTGTAAATTTTTCCTCCCAATCCGGTTGTGTCCACATTTTCCGGATCGGCACAGATGCGGCAGTCGCGCTGCTCGTTGGCATCATAGTGCTGGAGGCCGTGGCCATCGTCGCGTGCCTGATGATTATTTCAATTTACCCACAATGCTCAGCGGGGATTTGCTCAGGATGTCTCAAGAGGTAATCCGGCCTTTCTCCTCATTGCGTGCAGTTGGCGAGGATTGCCCAAAAGCAGGACTCAGGCCCTATTTCGTTTGTATACCGTTCACCTGGACTTCGACGCGGCGGTCGGGCTGCAGGCATGCGATCAAAGCCGGCGTCCTCTCGCTGCCCTGGCAGCTATTGCCTGTTATCGGATCGGCTTTGCCCCTGCCCTCAATCCGGATTTTTTCAGAAGCCACGCCTTTCGTTACCAGATAATTTTTGACTTCCCTGGCGCGAATGCGGGAAAGGTGAGTGTTGTATTCATCAGAACCCATGCGGTCCGTATAGCCGATAACATGAATCGAATCATAGCGAAGCGTTTTTAACTTGACCGCAAGTTCATCCAGTCGATAGCGTGATGGCCCGGGTTTCAATTCGGTCTTGCCGAAATCGAACAGCTCATCCGTGGCAAAGCGCACCTTGGCAGGCACTTTTGTCGGGGCGCGGGCAGGGGCGGATTCAGAGGCAGGGGCTGGAGCAGGGGCAGGAGCGGGTTCGGGAGCAGGAGCTGGAGCAAGGGCAGGAGCGGGTTCAGGGGCAGGGGTAGGGACAGGGGCGGGAGAAGAGGCGGTTAATGGGGTTGCTGCAGCAGTCGCCTCGGGCACAGTTACCTTCATGACCACGCTGCTGAAACCAAAGGCAAATTCCAGCCCCCTGGCTGTAGAAACAAACACTACATTTACGCCGTTCTGGTTTCTCAATGCGGCGGCGACACCACCGCCCGCTAACGTCAATCCGGCATCAGCACCCACATAATTGCCGTTGAAGTCGTCGAGTTTATTCAGGCCATATACCCTGCCGACCACATCGATACTGGAAGCGCCAATGTCAACAAGCGAAAACCCTTGTAATTCCACCGGATAGTCCTTCCCCCGATAGGTTAGCGTGCCGTTACCCCAACTGAAGCCAAAACCGAGCGCGAAAGACTTTGCCTGCAGCTTGATGGTTGCGTCGGGAGTCGCCTCCTCGGCTTGAGCCCCATTCAGCCCCAGGCTAAAGATAGCTGCCGTTACGAATCCCATTACCCATTTGAATTTCATTTGAACACTCCTTTTTACCAGGGTTTTGCCGATGTAGTGATTCCGGACGAGCCTCATCCTTTAGTACTATATATCGCCGTTGCTGAGATACTGTCAAGTCAAATCTGCTGGAAGGAGACGGGCGGGCTGCCCCTGTAGCCAGCCGGCCCCAATTCTGTATTCTGCCGGGCAGGGCGAATGGCTCCTGTTCATCGGAATGGGATTAACTACCTGTTTTAATAAAAAAACGAGACAAGACCCGATGGCATCGATGCGCCATTCTGGCGGGTGCCGGAAGGCGCAAATCCATATCGGAGATAGATCATGATGTCAGACAGGAGCAGCCACGGGAGCAGGCGAGGCTTTGCTTCCATGGATGAAGCCAGCCAGGCAAACGCGAGACAGCGAGCAAGGGACAAAGCGGGGAGACGGGAAGGATGCACCCATGAATTCATGTCCGCGTGTCCAGGAAGCGCGCAGCAGAAGAAAGGATGGAGAGACCCGCGGAGGGGCGCCGCCAGCGGCAGGATGGCCGGCATTCCATTCCCGGCAGGGATCGGGCAACGCCGGAGATGCCACGCCCTCGCCGCAGCTGGGGGCTGCAGGCCGCATGAGACTCCAGAGCGACCGGTAACCCGTTCCGCTACTCTTCCATCAATTCCTCTTTGCGCTCGGATATTTCGATTCCGATTTCATCGAGATCCATCCCGGATTTCTGCGCCTTCGGAAATATTTCATTCTGCTCTTCTTCTATATGATGATTGACATATTCGCCCAGGACGGTTACTACAGCGTCATACATCGGATCGGAAACCCTCATGGATTGAATCTGGGTAATGAGATCCTTGGCTGATGCATGTTCCACCACCGCTTCGTTCATCAGATCATCGTCATTGATGGCTTCGCGCACTGCTGGGTAGAAAATTTCTTCCTCCAGTTGTGAATGCAGCGTGAGTTCCTTGCATATTTGTGCCGCCAGTTCCCCTTTTCCCTCGTCTTCATTTTTTTTGCATAATTTCTCAAATTCCCTGAACATCTTTTTTACCTTGTTGTGGTCTTCGGTCAGGAGCTTGATTGCGTCTTTTTTGGTTTTGCGCGCTGTCGTGGCGCGCAGCGCGGGTCTTTTAGCGGTGGCTTGTTGTGTGGTAGGCATGGTTGTCTCCAGTGAATGATGGTGGCTGCAAGATACCGCCGGCCCGTGGGGGAGTTCTGTTCGATAAGCCACATCCAGGCATGCGCCCGATTATATGCTAAAAACATATCCTGCCGGGGGAATGGAAGATGCGGCTCAGACATACCACCAGTTTTGCAACTGAAACTCTATGTCTGCTTCCGAACAGAACATTGGCAACCCGGATCATTACCATGGCATCACTCTCTGTTTTTAATATCAACAAGCGAGATTAAGTTCCCAGGGGTTGCGCCGATATTTCTGGCTGTTCCGGGGAAAAAACCATCTTTTGCAAACAGGAGACTGACCATGATCTCAGATAAAGATAGGCATAGCAGTGACAGAAGCACCGGTGAGAGCAGGCGGGGTTTTGCCTCGATGGACGAAGGCAGGCAGCGTGAAATAGCCAGCCAGGGCGGAAAAGCGGCCCACCAGAAAGGCACGGCTCATGAGTTTACTTCCGAAGAGGCGCGTGCAGCCGGCCGGAAGGGCGGTCAGGCTGCCCATGAGAAAGGCACCGCGCATGAGTTCGATTCCGAAGAGGCGCGCGAAGCCGGCCGGAAAGGCGGACACGCAGCCCATGAAAGGGGCACTGCACACGAATTCAGCTCGGACGAGGCGCGGGAAGCCGGCAAAAAAGGCGGCGAATCGCGCGGGAGAAGTCACTCGGCCGATTCCAGCTCATCTTCGTCCAGCCGGGGGAGTTCGGAGCAGCATGCAAAAGCAGGCAGCCAAAGCCACAAGAATCGCTAGAAGCCAAATTGCTGGCGGTACGGCTTGAAAGGAGAGGGGCGAAGGCCCTCTCCGCAGGTATTATTTTCGGTGGTCCCGACAGGCTCGTTACTTATGTGTCAAGCCGGGCAATCAGTTTCTCGGCATCAAACGGTGCCTTTACTTTCACGTCGTTGTCGAAATAGCAATAAACATCCCTATTGGCGCGGCTTGGGCGCGCATCCGATATCAGGTGGGAGCTGTCAGGGGAAGATCCTGAATGCCAGGCGCGAATGCGTGCGGCCCAGCGCGACAAAGCCTCATCCGTGTACCCGCTTGCATAGATCTCCTTGTCGCCGTGCAAGCGAAGATAGAGGAAATCCGCCGTCACATCTTCGCAGTGAGGCCATTTTCCTGCGGTGTCCGCCACTACCAATGCGATATTGAACTCACGCAACAGCTGCACGAAGGATTCATCGACAAAACTTTTGTGCCGGATTTCGACCGCGTGACGCAGGGAACGCTTGGCGTCGATCGCGAGGCGCACGCGGCCTGTCATATGGCACTCCCGGTGCCTGGCAAGGCTGAGTGCCTCGGAGGTGTCGCGGGGTAAAAGCGCGAAGAAGTCCCGCATCTTTTCGGGATCGTAACGGAAGCTGGGCGGGAATTGCCAGAGGATGGGGCCGAGCTTTTCCCTCAGGTTGAAAACGCCTGATGCAAAAAAATTGGAAAGAGGACCGGAAACATCGTGCAGCCGGCGGATATGGGTGATATAACGCGGACCCTTGATGCTGAAAACGAAGCCGGAGGGGGTATCGTGATACCAGCGCTCGAAGCTCTCCGGCTTTTGCAGCGAATAAAATGTTCCGTTTATTTCTATTGACGGCAGCTTATGCGAGGCATATTCGAGCTCCCGGTGCTGCGGCAGACCCGGCGGATAAAATACGCCGCGCCATGGGGGATACCGCCAACCGGAGATCCCGATGAACAGGCCATCCACTAGTAATCAGCCCCGTCCGCCCGGCAGTTCTTCGCCGCTGGCGGTATAGGCCGGCGGCACGTAGAAGTTCAGCGTGCGAAGCGGGTCCTTCCCGATATTGCGGATTTCATGCCGGTCGCCGCGCTCTATGAGTATCAGCGAACCTTCCGCCAGATGGTGGCGCTCTCCGTTTACGGTCGCCATTCCGGTTCCCGAGACGACATATAGCCACTGGTCCGCACCGCTGTGCCTGTTTTCCGGGCTGCCTTCCGCATTCCCCGGCGGCAATACCATTTCCGCCGCTTGTGAATCCGCGTTGCCCAGGACCACGTGGAATCCGCTTCCGAACTGCAGGTTCTTCAGTTTCATTAATGTCTCCATCTCTCCGGCAGTTCCATCATCCCATGCTCGAAAAACAATGCGAAAAGCCTTGGCGAAGGCCCTGGTTTTCAGGTGGGGCGGAGGTAAGGTTTTGCCAATCTGATATCCGCTTCAAACTCCTCATATTCCTCATCCTTGTTTTCCTCGGGTACGCGCAGCAGGAATGAAGGATGGACCGTAATCAACAACGCCATATTCGATGCGTATTCGCGGATTTTTCCGCGATTTGCCCCGATTGGCGTTGCGCGTCCCATGAGCGCGCGAGCGGCGGTTGCTCCCAGGGCCACGAGCAGGCGAGGGGCGACAAGCTCGATCTCGCGCCTCAACCATTGATTGCAGGCGGCAATTTCGGCATCCACCGGTTTTTTGTGCAGGCGGCGTTTGCCGCGAAGCTCGAACTTGAAGTGCTTGACGGCATTCGTGACGTAAACTTTTTCACGGGGTATACCGGATGATGCCAGCACCTGTGCCAGGATCCGGCCTGCCGGACCGACGAATGGACGTCCCATGAGATCTTCCTGATCCCCCGGCTGCTCACCGACGAGCATGATGGGGGCATGGGATGGGCCTTCCCCGAAAACGGTCTGAGTGGCGTTTTTCCATAACGGGCAGGCATGGCAATCCGCAGCAGCCCTGCGCACCGACTCGATGGTGTCTCCTGCCTTACCGGCAGGGTAGAGATCATGTTCTACAGCAGTTTTCACCAGAGATTCCTTCCTTCATGACGATGGACGGGATCAACATTCGGGCTGGAAGCGGGATGCTGGCCTTGCAATTGTTCTGACCGGTAATGCGGTATAATGTTCACAATATCTGTCCAGACGGAGCAGGGCCAGCCAGGAACAGGTCCCTGGCCCCGAAACTTGCATTTCCGGGTTGACATTGACTCAAATTCCAGTATTCTATTACTGTAGCCTGGATAGTCGGAAAATGAGACATTCTGGAGGAAATATGCAGTATTACAACGAGGGTACCGGCGGTGCGTAACGGTATTTCCGCCGCGTTATTATAAAGACCCAACCTCTGCGTTGGGTCTTTTGCTTTGTGCAGTCAGTTCTCCCGCTTATCCCATTCATAATCCCTGTTGAAGGCAATGCTTGACCGTATCATGCTGTGGTTCCGGCCCAGCCGGGTGCTCGGTCTTTTGCTATTTGCGGAACTGGTGGTTTTTGCACTATTCGCAGGGTGGGAATTGATCTGGTTCCAGTTCACCTTTTTCAATCATCCTCCACCCGTACTCGATACGCAGAAGTGGATTCTTCTCATTACACTGGTTTCCGCCCTGACCGGCTGGATAATCACGGCCATGGTTACCGTGAGAAACTCCATCAAGCAGCATACCATCAACGCCTTGCTGCAATCCCGGCTTTCCGCCACCTACATGGCTCATGCGGATGTGGTCAACCGGAATTTCATAGCTCCAGACGGAAGCCTGAGGACCCTCCTGCAGTCCGAGCTGGAAGTGCAAAGCGATGCCACCCAGCACAAGCTGAACTCGCTGCGATACATTCTCAACTATATCGAATTCATCTCGGTGGGTATCCGATACGGAGATCTCCATGAGAGCCTGCTGAAGAGCAGCCTGCGGGGAATCGTTCTCAATGCTTTCCGGTTCTCGGAAGTGTATATAAGGCACAGCCAGAAGACGAACCTGAAAGCCTATGAAAACCTAGTGTGGCTGAGGAACCGCTGGGTGAAATAAGACGTCAATCCTTTCCCGCTACTGCCGGGGATTTGTCCTGCCCTGTCGAGGGACGAGGCGGCTCATCGGCCGGCAACTCGAACCAGAAGACGCTCCCGGCCCCAACGGTGCTTTCCACGCCGATCTCGCCTCCCATCAGCTCGATCAACTGTTTCGTTACCACCAGTCCAATACCTGTGCCTTCTACCGAGCTTGCTTCTTGCCCGAGCCGGTTGAACTGCTGGAAAAGTTGAGCGAGTTTCTCCGGAGGCAACCCCGGGCCCTTATCCTTGACGCTGATACGAATGCGCTCCGGCGATACCGCTTCGAGGGCCACCTCCACCGTGCCTCTTTCACGGTTGTACTTGACCGCGTTGGACAGGAGATTGATCAACACCTGCTTCACCCGCGTGCGGTCGCCCTTGACGTACAGATGGAGATCGGGCGGCGGAAAGGTGACCTGGATGTCGCGCTCCTGGGCCAGGGGTTCGATCATGGTGCGGCATTCCGGCATGACCTCGGCCATGCACACCGGCTCATGCTCGACCACGAGCCGGCCGGATTCGAGGGCCGCGAGATCCAGGATCTTGTTTATCAGTTCAAGCAGGTACCACCCGGCGCTGGTAATCTCCTTCAGCATGGTTACCTGGCTGAACGTGGGAGGAGGCGTGCTCGACTCCATCAGTTGCGCGAAGCCGAGCATGACATTGAGCGGCGAGCGCAACTCGTGGCTCATCCGGGAAAGGAAATCCGATTTTGCGACATTGGCTTTTTCCGCGTCGGTCTTGGCCTTGACCAATTCCGTCTCCATCAGTTTTCGCTCCGCAATATCGCGCCGCAACTCCGCATTGACCTGGGCAAGCTCCTTCGTGCGCGTGGCAATGAGATCTTCCAGCCGATAGCGGTGCTCGCGCAATTCCGCCTCGACCTGCTTGCTTTCGGTGATATCCATCAGAATGCCTTGAAGAAACAACGAGCGACCCGTTTCATCCCGTACTACGCTCGCCTCATCCCGGAACCATAGAACCTTGCCATCCCTGGATAGCAACCGGTATTCGCACCGCAGCGGCGTGCCGGTAGCGCGGCTCTTCGCGCGCTCTTCGAGCGCATACTCCCGGTCCTCCGGGTGAGTTTGCGCGAGAAGGATTTCGGGATCGCTCAACCACTCCTCCGGAGTAAACCCCAGTTTTTCGATCTGTCCGCTGACATAAAGGAAGCGGTGTGTTCCTTCCAGCTCGGCAATATAGGCGATGGCAGGAATTTTCTCGACCAGGGAGCGATATTTTGCCTCGGCCTGGGATAATTTTTCTTCGGTGAGTTTCTTTTCCGCGAGGATTCGCCGTTCCTTCAATACCCGTTCGATGACTGCCGGCAGCAATTGCAGGTATTGCTGCTCCAAATCCTTGATCAGGTAATCACGCGCACCGCGTTTCATGGCTTCCACCGCGATGGCGGTATTGTCCGCGCCGGTCAGCATCATCACCGGGATGGCAATTTCGCCGGTATCGTTCGTCAGCGCTGCAAGGAACTCCAGGCCATTCAGGTCCGGCAGGTGATAATCGAGCAGCACGCAATCCGGCCTTTGCGCGTGTGCCGCCTGCAACCCTTCGTACCCCGACTCGGCTTCGGAAAGGACAAACTCATAATCCGTATTCCGCGTGAGAGCCCGGCGGCATGCCATGCGGTCGACGGCGTCATCCTCGACCAGGAGGACGCGGATCAGCGGTTTATTCGGAGCGGAGCCGCTCATATGGGAACCGTATGTCTCACTTGAATGTCGTCAGGGCATCTCGCTGATGGTCCAGTAGGCATCGATGGAACGCATGACCTCGACGAATTGCCGGTAATCCACCGGCTTGGCCATGTAGCCCGCCACGCCCAGGTTGAAGCTGTTCACCTTATCCTGCTGCTCCTCCGACGTCGTCAATACCACCACCGGAATGCACCGCACTTTGCTGTCATTTTTTACCACCTGCAGGAATTCGATGCCGTTCATGATCGGCATGTTGAGATCGAGCAGGATGATGCAGGGCTTTTCCTTTTGCGGGTCCCTGAGGTAGTTGACTGCTTCCTCGCCATTTTCCAGATGCACGAGCGGATTAGTGACATGGATCTCTTTCAGCGCGCGCATAACGGTCATGGTGTCCACCTGATCATCTTCAACCAGGAGGATAGGTTTATTCGTGATTTTCACGTCGTTTCTTTCCTATGCAAGTTAGTAATTCGGTGCAGTCCGGGGCAGAGTGAAAAAGAATGTCGCACCCTGGCCTACGATGGATTCGATCCAGATCGATCCCCCATATATTTCGACGATCTTTTTTACCAGCGTCAAGCCCACCCCGGTGCTTTCTATGCGGTCGCGCGGGGCCAGGGTCTGAAAGAGCTGGAAGATCCGGTCGAAGTGGCGCGCCTCGATACCCGGACCGTTGTCGGCTACGCTGAATTTCCAGTACTCGCCCTCCGCGCTGCAGCCCACGCGGATTTCGCATTTTGGCTTATCCGAGTATTTGATGGCATTGGAAAACAGATTCTGAAATATCTGCTCTATTCTGGTTCGTTCGGTGACAAGGGTGGGTAAGGGATTCTCCACGGTAATAGTGACGTTGGACGGGGGAGAAATCAAGTCGATTACTTCCTGCACCGCCTGGTTGAGGTCTACCGCGGCCAGCGCCTCCCTCACCCGGCCTACGCGCGAGTATTGGAGAATGCCATCGATCAGGTTGCCCATGCGATGGACCCTGCTGACCAGCAGGCGCATATGCTCCTTGCCCTCGTTATCGAATTTCTCCGAATAATCATGAGAAAGCCAATCCGCCAGGGCGCCAATGGCGCGCAGCGGGGCCTTGAGGTCATGGGAAACCACGTAGGCAAAACTCTTGAGCTCCTCATTGGCGCTTTCCAGTTCGCTCATCAGGCGGGTTTTCTGCTCTTCAGCCTGCTTGCGCTCGCTAATATCGCGCATTATGCCTACGTACATGTGATGCTCCCCCTCATGCATTTCGACCGCTGCCAAGTCCATGGGGAATACCGTGCCATCCTTGCGCCTTCCCATCGTTTCATGCGTCAGGCCGGATGCCTCGGTTCGCCATTGCATATAATGATTTTCAAAATAATCGGATTGCATATTCTCGCCTGCGGCGGGCAGGGGAAAAAGCAGGTTTGCATTTTGCCCGATAATCTCATACCCCTGGTAGCCGAATATCTGTTCCGCCGCAGGATTGAAGGTCTTTATCACGCGTTGTTCGTCGATCGAAACGACACCGTCGATCATGGTTCGCAATAAGGCGCTGGTATGTGCCTCGCTGTCGCGCACCTGGCAGATGGTATCGACCAGGCCATCGCGCATTTCCTTGAGCGCCTGCATGAGGTGACCGATCTCGTCCCTCGAATGGGGTACGATTTCCTGCATGAGGTTGCCCGCCGCCACGCTGCGGGCGATCTCGACGACTCTTTCCAGAGGCCGGAAAATCGCATCGCTCAGTACGATGCCGATCAGCACTGCCAGCAGGAGGGCGACGGCTATGGATGCGACCAGGATATTGCGTATGTTCTCGTAGCTATCCAGCGCTCGCTGATATTCCTGTTCGATCTCGCTCAGTTGCAGCGAAACGAGTGCGGTGAGGGTCTTGTCCACGGGTTGATACAAAGGTCGTATTTTTTGGACGACAAGGCGGTGCGCCTCTTCGATCTCGTTTGCGCGTAATGCTGCTACCGCGGGCATCTGTCCTTCGTCCACGAATTTTGCGCGGGCATTGGCAAATTCCGCCGCCAGGCTTTTTTCTTCCTCCGTCAGGTAGGTAACAAGATAGGTATCCCAGATCTGGTTGATCGCCTTGCTATTTTCCTCCACCAGGGCAGTCTTGGTGGCGATGGTTGCCGGGTCGGGCATGACCAGCGCCGACGTAATGGCAAGCCGGTTGTGCAGGAGGCGCGTCTCGATGTCCGACATCTGCGTCAGGGGGACGGCGCGATCGTGATAAACGGTTTTTATGCCATCGATAGCCCTGCTCATGCCAACCAGGCCGAGCATCTGCACCCCCAGCAGAAACGCTACCAGCAACGAAAGCGTAAGAATCAGACGCGACTTGATGGTCAGCTTCTTGAATATAAAACCCGAATTCTTCAAGGCACCTATCCTCGTGAAATTCCCCGATGCAACACTGTGGATTGTCCCGGCGCCGGGAATTCGCGAGCATCCAGGAAATAATAACCCTTTTAATATTGCTTTAATGGTCTTTTTAAAGCTTTCGTAAAGCTGTTTCTCCCGCCATCAGGCGTTTCGTTACCCTCGCAATTGGAGCGGCAGAAGTTTTAACACAATAAAAAGGTAGAAACCGTAAGAGTAACCTGCAGGGTGGGCCAGGCATGAATCCTGCGCATCCTCGGGCACAGGCGAGAGGGGTTACCTCTTGCTTGAACGAGCATGTTCAGAGATAAACATAATGGACTATTGACAGAATGCAAGTACTGCTAAAAAATCAAAATGCATGGAAACCGAGTTACATTTTTTCCGATTTTCATTTCAGGTTGCCGGATACTGGAGGAAGTAACCGATCAATGTCATCTTGAAAAGGATAGCTCAACATGAAGCTCAATGCCTTACTTGCAGCAAGTTTATTCGCAGGCGTGGTCTCAACGGCAACGGCCGGACAGTCGGTGTATACAGCTGTGCTCGATGGCTCCCACGAGGCTTCGCCCAATAATTCCACCGGAACCGGCACGGCAATCATCACGATCGATTCCGACCAGTTGACCATGCGGGTCCAGGAAAGCTTCAGCAATCTTGTGGCTGGCGTTACCGCTTCCCATATCCACTGCTGCACGAGCGCGCCCGATACGGGTACTGCCGGGGTGGCGACCACGACTCCCACTTTCACGGATTTTCCATCCGGCGTGATGAGCGGTACCTATGATCACACGTTCGACATGACGCAGGCTTCGAGTTACAACAGCGCGTTCATTACAGCCAATGGCAGCGTAAATGGGGCTTTCCAGGCATTGGTGGCTGGCCTCAATGCCGGGACCGCCTATGCGAACATTCATTCCACTGCTTTTCCGATGGGTGAAATACGCGGCTTTCTACACGCGGCGCCCATACCGGAACCTGAAACCTATGCGATGCTGCTTGCAGGGATGGGCCTGATTGGCGCAATCGCCCGTCGCCGCCGGGCCTGAGCTGGAGAATATATCGGCAATGGGGCTGGCGACAGCCCCTGTCTGATCTTTTTTGCCCATCCTCTTATGAGTGGGAATGCAGGCATTCGGTTCAACGCCCCGCATGTCATGTGAGCAACGCGGGTTGAGGTTGTCCTATCCGATCGCACGAAATCGGGTGCTTCCGCCAATTCGGCAGTTCCTTCAGATTATTTGTCTTAAGTAACCCACCACGGTGATTACGCACGCATCGTGCGCCCGGGATTCCTCATCCATAATACATCCCGTAGAGATTATTGCGGATGGCGCTGTAGCCTGCAGTTTCGGCTCGAAAGCCGATATGCCCTTCATCCCCATATGCTAAAATCCAGACGGTTATAGGGGTATTTTCTCTTCTTTCCCTGATAGCAAATGCGGCCGAGATCCGGTACGCAATTTCCCTCGCCCGGATGGTGAAATAGGTAGACACAAGGGACTTAAAATCCCTCGGGCTTAATCGCCCATGCCGGTTCGACTCCGGCTCCGGGCACCATAACAGCATATCAATAAGTCTCACGGCGTAGCAGAAACCCAGTAAATACGCCATTTCTAGCCGATAAATCAGAGGGGCTACGGTAGTGCATGGCAGAAGAAAAGTTTTATCGATACTCCGCTTCTGAGCGGGGTTTTATTGCTTGCCAAAGGAAAAATTGACGAGCGCCAAGCCGGTACTGTCGCCATGTTCTTTCTCCCAGAAGACTTTAGTTTCCGGCCATCCGACTAGGGTTTGTTCGTAAACGTAGGGCTCAATCGAGGAGTAGTTACGGAGAATTATGCGGCTATTACGCGTAATCACGCCTTTGGCGCGAACGTAAAGAACGTATGAAGCCATATTTTCCCCTTTAAATTCTGAAAAAACTTGGTTATTTTATTTATTCAAAGTTAAACATACTTATGTTGGATATTTTTATCGGTGCGATAGCGCTCTTTGCGGTAGGTTTCGGATCAGGCTGGGGTGTCAAGGGATGGAAAGATGATGCCCAAGCGGCCTCTTGTCTCTCCGCTCCATCTGCACCATACAAGTACACTCATATTAGATACGGAAGCGAACCGCTTTTCGCGTACCATTGATGGCATGTATACCCTGGGTATCCAGGAAGAGTCATTGAAGGATTTGATGCGGAGATTGGCATTGATAATTGGAGGATACATGAAACGGAATAAACGGAAGAGCGATACTCCCTCTGACGAGCCGGAACGGAGGGAAAGTGAGCGACGGGAAACATCCGATAGAAGAAAAACTCCACGTAATTATGGTACGCCCTGGACTGAGGAACAAATTCAACTATTGAAGGATTTGCTCGGCCGGGAAACCCCTCTAAGGCAGCTAGGGCAGATACTTGGCCGCACTCCATCTGATATAGAGGACAAGGCAAAAGAAATCGATGACCATGACAAGAAGGTTGAGCACTGACCTAACTAACCCAGCCCAGAAAGCCCGCCCCGAGCGGGTTTTTCATTTCCTCTTCCCTCTACAAGTTGAAGTCCTCTTCTGGGCACCACGATAACTGTGACGGTACTTATGACGGTATTCTTCGTTTAAATATTTTATTTATCTTATTTCTTTCAATGCATTAACTTGAAAATTAGGCTGAGGCTCAGCCATAATACCACTACCATGCTGTATTCCCTCCTCTTTCTGGCGGCGTTTCTGGCATTCTCACTTAGCGCATTTTGTGGAGGGGGCGCTGGATTGTTATTGATCCCTATCCTTGGCTATTCACTTCCGGTAAATCAGGTTCCTGCAGCCCTTACCCTCGGAACTGCAACAAGTTCAATTTCCAGAATCTGGATGTTTTTTAATGCCATCCGTTGGGATATGGCCAAATTGTTTTTGCCGACGGCTATATTAGGAGTGATTTTAGGCGCACAAATGCTAAGTTATCTGGAGCCGATGTATATCGAGTTATGCATAGGCATATTCCTCGTCTCTAATCTTCCTTGGCTTCTTAAAAAACAGGAACAAAAGCACACCGTATTGCTTCCTATTTCACCATGGCAGCTCAGATCGGTCGGTTTTTTGGCTGGTTTCATTTCTGGTTTGACTGGTGCGGTTGGTGTTCTATTTAACCGTTTTTATTTTCGCTATGGTTTGGACAATCAAGAAATTGTCGCAACGCGAGCGGCGAATGAAGTCGTATTGCATTTAATCAAGCTTTATCTTTATGCCTCATTGGGCTTATTTCAGCAAAAAACCATAGGGATCGGCCTGATAGTCGCACTGGCCGCCGTTCTGTCCACTAGCTTCATGAAATTCGTTTTGCCTAGAGTATCCAAAGGGCTATTCATGCGCGCCGGCTATAGTGCCATGGTGATCTCTGGCGTATTGATGCTGAACAGCGCGGTTGTTCATATCAAACTTGCAAATGACCCTGATCTTAGAGTGATTTTTTTGGCTGAAGAGGTAGAGACCACCTTGACCTGGAAGACGTTGGTCTATTCGGTAGAGTTTAATTACAGCAAAGGATTGGAGTTTGAAAAGATTGTTCCGCTGTCATCTCTTTCAATCGAGCGACAACGCTATGTCCAATCCTTGCAGGATGGAGCCACAAAAATCATTATCGAAAAAGTGTATTCTTTGACAGCAATATCCTATGAGATCAATTATTTTGATGCTCAAAACCGTTTGATTAAGAAGATCGAATTTGATTGACGAACTGGGTATAGGTCAAAAGCCGCTCTGCACCTGCCGCTAACTGCTTGATCACTTTTGCTGCCGCGGCTGGATTTAGCGGCGCTCGCATTCCAAATGAGCTCGCTGAACAAATCAACCAATTTGCCGCTCGGCCGGATCGTCCCAAGAGATGGATCGTCAAACAGGCCTTGACCGTCATGGGTTGCGCTATGTGCACGCTACCACAACCCGGAAGCCATACCTTGCACCGGCCAGCGACTGCGGATAGCTACGAAATGCCGGGGGCATTTTCCGCTTTGCAGTACGAAGGAATCCAGCTGCGTTCCACCATATAATCGGGCAGCTTATTGAAATCGAAGGCGACGCCATCTTCGATCATCTGGTCGACATCGAACAGTTGCTTGATTTCGGGAATGTCGTTAAAGAACAGTGTATAAAAAGGCTTGACCAGCGCTTTTGAAATCTTGATGCCGATCGGGCCAATAAAATTCCTTCTCTGCCCCACATGCGCGACCTCGTCGATGGTGATTTCATCCAACAGTTCTTTCAGCCGCTTGCGCACTTCTGGTTCGGTGGCCAGTATTTCATCAAGCAACCGGTGAAGATGGCAATAGTATGTCACTCCCATCAATTCGGTAACAAAAGCAGGTGAATCCATCAGGAATCCGGGAAACTTGGGAAACTGTTCGTAAATCTTTTCCTTTATCGGTCCCAAAGGCACCCATTGCACCTTGTCCAGGCCGCAGGTGCGCAGCATTTCGTCGAACAGGCGCACATGGCAGAATTCCTCTGCCAGATGCACCCGGCTGATCTTGTCTTCCACCGTGTATGAATTTGCCATATCGGGCACCGAATCCCAGGCACCTTTTATCCCTACCCATTCATGCCGGGCGAATTTGTACATGCCGGTCAGCATGAGCGTCATGCGGTCCAGTGATTTCGGGTCGTCTTTCAGCTCGAGATAATTGCGATAAAAGGCCTCGGGGGCGGCAAGCGGTTGCCGCAGTTTAACCGGATTATCCTGAAAGTGCTTGAGCCGGGCACGTTTCTTCGCCAGGTCTTTGTCGTCTTCAAATAACTCCCCGCCGTGCTGCTGGGTAAACAGCCAATAGTTCTCGAAGTTCTCCTGTCTCTGCTGTCTCGAGGCAGGAGAAAATATGGAAAGATACTTTGCTGTTGTCATCAATCTTGCTCCTTATGGACAGTTACGGGGTTGTATGAAACCAATAACGCTTCATGGAGCAAAATGGATACATCTGCGGAAAATAATGCCAAGCGCACAATATCTGCAGACGGTAGGTCGAAGCATCGTTCACTCCTGTTTCCTGCCTACTTAGAGGAGTGTGCAATGGTTAGCTCATGGATCGATGCGTGCTCTCGGCACTACCACCTCGCAAGAATTGACCTTTGGTCCTGATGGGAATCTGTATGTGCCAAACAGTTCTCGAGAAACGCTTCAGCGCTTTGATGGGCAGACGGGCAAATTTTTGGGGAACATTATTGTCGGCAATCTAACGGAATCCGCCGGGTTTATATTCCTTCCCATTCCCGAGCCCGAAACCTACGCAATGCTGCTGGCGGGGCTTGGTTTGGTCGGTTTATTGTGCGCAGGAGAAAGCAAACCTCCTAATATAGATCCTGGCTTCATGGTTTGCAGAGATAGAACCCCGATGGGCCAGTCCTCGGGGTTTTCCTCTTTCCTGGGGAAGCCGTACAATAGGGCATGATCGACAAAAGGAGAAAGAATGGAAACGCCATTCAGGTGGGTGCCTGGCAGGATTTCCCGCGATACGGTAGAGATGCCAGAATGAGGTATTTGGCAGCAATGTTGATAGCCATCTTTTCTACAAGCTCAAGCGCGGAATGGGTACAGTTTGCGCTTGGCACTACCGGACCTGCTTATTACGATAAGGGCAGAATAAGGGACTTGGGGAATGGTGTTATTTCCGTATGGGAAAAATTTGCGGTAACGGATGATGTTTTACAAAAATCGATAGCAATGGACCCTGCTTTCAAGAACTACGCCTATACCGAAACCAGGGGAAATATAAATTGTAATGAACATAAGTTTGCCAGGACGGCCATGTATGCCTATGGTAAAAATGGAGCTCGTATTTTCTCGTATTCTTATACGGAAAAAGAAATTGAATACACTGACATAGCCCAGAATAGCATGACGGAAGAATTAATGAGGCTTGTGTGTCCCAAGAAATGAAAGGGCCAGATTAAAAAAATTGCTTTCTGACCCAAATTACTCTCAACAGATTGCAATTACCGGGACTCGAATCAGTTTCGAGCGCAGCACAACCTTTCATTGTCGGCACTTCCCGGCCATCCCAATTTTTCTTCAGCAAGGATTTTGCGCTAACCTGGAGCAAGCATCGGAAACAGCCCGCGCAGTCCAGTAGCCATCATCTCTACGGCTATTGCTGCAAGGATAAATCCTCCCACGCGCTGCACCACATCCAGCGTGGATTGCCGGACATTTTTTTCCGCATGGCAAGCCATGTAAAAGGTTAACCAGCATCCGATGCCCACGAGAAGGATAGGCAGCACCACATGGATCAAGTCGGCGGAGGTATGCCATGCGCTGTTGCCCATGACGTAGCTGAAGGCTGCCGGGCCAGCCAGTAGCGGCACGGCGAGAGGAACGATTGCCGCTTCCCGAATTCCGTCTTCATTGGCAATGCTGGGCGATCCCTTGAAGTTTGTTTCCTTCCCGAGAACCATCGCGATTGCCAGCAACAGGACGATCACTCCTCCGCCAACCTGCATCGCGCCCAGCGATACGCCGAGCAATCCTAAAATAGGCATTCCCAGGAACGTCGCTACCAGCAATGCCACCGTAACGCTCAATCCGATCGTTCTGGCGAAGCGGCCTCTGCTTCGTACGTCAAAGCCCTCGGTAGCCGCGAGGAAAACGGGAATCATGGAAATGGGCCCCATCAGTACGAACAACGTGATGGTTTTCTTGATCGTCAATGCCAGGATTGAAAGCATTATCTAAAGGGAACAAGCGATATATCATGCGCCCCAAACGGATAAGGGGCGGGCGGTTTATTCTTCTCGATGCGGGCCAAAGCAGGCCAAAGCGGGCTCGACGTTTGATGTGCAGGTTGACGGAACTGCGAGCTCGTTCGCAGGTTAATTCCAGCTTACATGGAATAGTACCTCGATATGATGCATTCGCGGTGGGATTACACTTGGAGGGAAAGCGATAGGAGAGTTGCGAATGAACCAGCACATCAAATAGCGCTGTCATCATTGTTCTTTGGATATCTGGATATCCCTGATCCCGGGTGAGTCTGGAACGAGACCGGCAAATCAGGTTGCTTGAAACGAGACGCTAAGGCTGTCCTTCCCCGCCCGAGGCACCATAAACTTGTCCGGTGGCGTAGCTCGATTCCTGCGATGCGAGCAGGACGTACAGCGGGCCCAGTTCCGCCGGCTGGCCGGGCCGGCCGAGCGGAGTCTCCTTGCCGAACCTGTCGAGTTCGGCCCATCCGGTCGTTTGCAGCGGAGTCCAGAATGGTCCCGGCGCCACAGCGTTCACCCGTATACCCTGCTTGGCTACCTGCTTCGCCAGCGCTTTTGTGAAAGCGATGATGCACGCCTTGGTCTGCGCATAATCGATAAAATCTGCGGAGGGAGTGTAAGCCTCGATGGAACTCGTATTGATGATGGCCGCCCCAGGCTTGAGATGCCGCATGGCGGCACGGGTGATCCAGAACATCGCATAGACGTTGCATTTGAATATCGAATCGAACTGCTCGGTGGTGAGATCGGCAATGGAGGGCTGCGCGGCCTGCATGGCTGCATTGTTGACAAGAATGTCCAGTCCGCTCAGTTCCTGTACGGCATTCGTGACAAGCCTGGAGCAAAAAACCTCATCCCGGATGTCGCCGGGAATCGCGACTGCCCGTCGTTCTTCCGCCCGGATCAGTTCCACGACCTCCCGGGCGTCGGGCTCTTCCACGGGAAGGTAGTTGATTGCGACATCGGCGCCTTCGCGCGCAAAGGCAATGACGGCGGCGCGGCCAATGCCGGAATCGCCACCGGTCACCAGGGCCTTTCTACCCATCAGCCTGCCCGAGCCCTTGTAGCTCGTTTCGCCATGATCGGGCCGCGGGGTCATCTTGATCACGAGGCCGGGCGGTTCCTGCCTCTGCGGCGGGAAGGGAGGTATCGGATACTGGGTTCTCGGGTCCTGCTTGATGGACTGGGCAGGTCCCCTCAGCGAATCGCCGGGCTGCCTTGGCCGTCCCTGCTGCCCTTGTTGCTCCTGCTGTCCGAAGGCCGGAGGGACGAACGCAGCCGCGAGACCAGCGGTGACGCCGCCAACAAACTGGCGGCGTGAGACACTGGCATCATCTTCTGATTTCATTCCTTTTTCCATGAGAATGCCAAGGCGTTTTCCGTCAGAAATCCGGCTGATCCGGCTATCAGGGAGGGAAGTGTAGCAGCCAGAAGCTGCCTCGCTGAGGTTAATGCGAGCAGCGCTGCCAGAACAAACAATAATCCCCTCGATGCGAACCATATGATTTCGCATTGGGTCTATCCCATCCGTGCGCCAAGGCACATTTGGCACATTTAGCATATTCTGTACACTCGGCACATTCGCCTTTGCGGCATGCTCCAGCTTCCCTGGAGCAGGAGAGGATGGGACTCAAAAAAGATCCAGATCATGGATGTGTTCAGGAATCTCCTGGAGTCTGCTGGCGCCATGAGCCTTTATTGGCGTTATAGTGTTGAGATGCAAGGCGGCAAAAGCGATGAAAGCGGACGGGACAAACTCAAGATGTTTCCCGGTCGGGCTTGCCTGTTCCGCTTCATCGGCTTCGCCTTAGCCTTATCCTTCGAGAAGGAAATAAATGAAATTCATCCATGCCGCCGATATTCACCTGGATAGTCCGTTAACGGGGTTGAGCGCCTACAGCGACGCGCCGCTGCAAGTGCTTCGCAACGCGACCCGCGATGCATTCACCAATCTCGTGACCGAAGCCATCGAACGGCAGGTCGATTTCATGGTGATCGCGGGAGACCTGTATGACGGTACCTGGAAAGATCACAACACCGGTATCTATTTCTGCCGCGAAATGGGGCGGCTTAAAAGAGCCGGTATCTCGGTTTACCTGCTCTTCGGCAATCACGATGCCGAAAGCGAGATGACGAAGAAGCTTCAATGGCCCGACAATGTGTTCACATTCGACTCCCGCAAGCCTGAAACCTTCCTGATCGAACCTCTTAAGGTGGCACTGCACGGGCATAGCTTCAAGGATAAAGAGACTACAGAGAATCTAGTAATCGGATATCCGGCACCCAGGCAGGAAATGTTGAACATCGGCGTTCTCCATACCGCGCTTGAAGGCAACGCGGCCCATCCAACCTACGCTCCCTGCAGCCTCGATGAGCTTCACGCGAAAGGCTATCAATACTGGGCGCTGGGCCATGTTCATGAACACCGGATCTGGCATGGCGCTTCGACGGTTGTATTTCCCGGCAATTTGCAGGGACGCCATATACGGGAAACAGGAGCGCACGGAGCGGTATTGGTCACCGCCGACGAGTCAGGCGTGCAAAAGGTCGAACGGCTGTTCGTCGATGTGCTTCGCTGGCATGCCCTGGAGGTCGATGCGGCCGGGTGCCATTCGCTGGTTGATGTAGGACGCGCTGTAGGGCAGGAACTCGAAGAGTTGTTAGCGCATCACCCTGTGGCCATTCCCGCCGTGGTCCGGGTGACGATTACCGGCAGGACGGAAGCCCACGGCGATCTTTTCGGACTGGAATCCCAATTGCGGCTCGAAGTCCTGGCGATAGCCGCGGCAATCGGGATGGACCGGCTCTGGATAGAAAAAGTGAAGGTCGCCACGTCGGCCGCAGGCGGCGGAGAACTTGGGAGAACGGGCGGCGACGCGCTTTCCGACCTGGAGAATATCCTGGAAACGGCTGATAAAGACGCGGATTTCCTCAAAAACCTGAAAGACGAACTGCTGGCACTGGTTACCAGGGCGCCGCCCGAACTGCAAACGGCAGTGCCATATTTCAAGGAAATACGAACCGGCGACCTGGCCCAACTGATTCGGGACGTTCGTCCGGGGCTGCTTTCCCATCTGGCCCGGGAGGAGTAGGGCGGCCATGCGATTCCAGCGGCTGGATCTCATCAAATACGGCAAATTTTCGGGCTGCACTATCGATTTTCCTGCAGCAAGATGGGATTTTCATCTCATTGTCGGTCCGAATGAAGCGGGCAAATCCACGCTGCGGGCGGCGATCGTGGATCTGCTGTTCGGCATGCCTTACCGTTCTCCCCTGGACTTCCTGCATCCGCTGAGCGAATTGCGGCTTGGCGCGCATATCAGCAATAAATCGGGTTTTTTGGAGTTTCATCGAATCAAGGCGCAAAAACAATCGTTACGCTCGCTGCAGGATGCCTCATTGACCGATACGGTTCTGGACCCGTTTCTGGGTACTGCCGACCGGAATTTTTTCGACCAGATGTTCGGCCTCGACCATAAAAAACTGGTCGATGGAGGCAACAGCATACTGAGTGCCGAGAACGATGTCGGGCAGGTATTGTTTCAGGCAGCGGCAGGTGTGGCGAACCTCGGAAAAGTTCGCGATGCGCTGGTGGCCGAAGCGGACAAGCTGTGGACACCGCGTAAATCCGCAGGCAAGGAGTATTACATCGCAGCCCGGCAGCTCGAGGAGGCCAATACCGCTTTGAAACACGCTACCGTAAGAACGCGGGAATGGGCGGAAGCCAGCCGCGAAGCCGAGAGGCTGCGGGAGAGGATCGGCAGCGAGAATGCCCATCATGGCAGGCTCCAGGCCGAGAGGACCCGGCTGGAACGCATCAGGAGATTGGCGCCGCTGCTTCGTATTTTCAGGGAAAATGAAAAACAGTTGAGCGCCCTGGGAGAAGCCCCCGACCTGCCCCCCGACGCCGGAGCCATACTCCTGTCCGCGGAACAGGATTTCGCCAGAGCGAATCAGCTGCTGGAACTGGGGAATCGGGCAATCGAAAAAACGAAGCGCGATCTGGAAGAAATCCGGGCGGATGAGGCCGTACTGGCGATAGCTGCCGACATCAGGAAACTCGACGAGCTTCGGCTGCGCTACGGAGCGCACGAGCGGGATATCGATCGGCGGGAAACGGAAAAATCGGCTCTCTGGAACGATATCCGCTCCGCATGTACCCAGCTTGGCTGGCAATGCAACTCTGAAGAGATGGTTGCCGGCCATCTTCCCACGCTTATCGTGCGCCGCGAACTAGGGCAACTGGCTCGCGACCACAGCGGCCTCATGGAGGGCTTGCGCGCGACGGAAAAAGCCGAGAGAGACAAGTTGTCGGAAATCAAATCACTTGCGGACCAGCTCCATGGCTTGCAGCCTGGGGAAATCGATCCCGCTCTGCGTGCAGTTCTCGAAAAGATGAAGCTGCTGGGCGATCCTGATGCCGAGATGCGGAAAAAACAGGCAGTTCTCGCAAAAAGGAGCGACGAACTGGAGATTTCCCTGCAACGGTTGGGGCAATGGAGCATGTCGCCATCCAGCCTGGCGGAGATAAAGCCGCCGAGCCAAAAAAAGATATCCCGTGTGGCACAGGATCGACAGCTCCTGGTAGCCGATCGAAGGGCGGCATCGATGCGAAGGGACGATCTGAAAAGGAGAATTGCGGAAACCGGGCTGAAAATCTCCCAGCTCAAAAATCTTCACCATATTTCGACGCGGCAGGAAGTACTTCAGGCCCGGTCGGAAAGAGATGCTGCCTGGTCCGCCATTAAAAAAGGCGAAGTGGATCTTCAGCAAGGTACCGAAAGATTCGAGACGGCACTGTTTCACGCCGATGAAGTTTCCGACATCCGGTTTGATAACGTGGAAAAGGCAACCGAACTGCAAAGCCTTCAGCATCAGCTGGAGAGGGAGGGTCAGGAGTTATCGGGGATTGAAAACCAGCATGCCTATCTAAACCAAGAGATCGGGAAGCTGGATGCGCATTGGTCGGAACTCATGCTTGCCACCGGCCTTGACCGCATGCCGCTGGATGATATCGTAGAGTGGCTGGTAAAAAGGGAAACCGCGCTCGCCGCGGGAGTTGCCTGCCAGGAGGCCGAAGACGACTGCCGTTTGTTTTCCCTGACGGTCACGGCATTAAGGGACGAGTTGGTGAAAGAACTGGGGAAGGCGGGAGTTCAGGCGGATGAGGCGGACAGCCTGTCGGCGCTTGGCATGCGTGCCGATAGCTTCATCAAATCCATCGATGCCGCAGAGATCGAGCGCAAAACGCTATCCACCCAATTGTATACGACGCAGGCGTCGATAACGACCCTGCGGCAAGCGGCTGAAACCGCCCGGGCGGCGGTAAGCCTTTGGACCCACGCCTGGTCTAATGCGCTCGAAAAGGCGGCTCTTCCGGCGGGCATCAGCGCAAGCGCGGTGGAAGGTGCGCTGGATCTTATTCAGGACATTGAAAAGAATCTCAGGAAGATGCGTGAACTCCAGGCCGACCGCATCGATGTCATGCGCGCGGACCTGGATGAACTCGCCGTTGAAGCTGATCGCCTGGCGCGGATCGCTGCGCCGGAGGCCAAAGGCGAACCCGCGGCGCAGATAATCCAGTTGCTGGCAAAACGTTTGGCGGCAACCCAGGAAGCAGCGGCAGAGGCCGTACGCCTGAAGAAAGTATTGCACGATGCGAAAGCGCAGGTTGGCCAGGCCGAAGAACTGGCTCAAACCGCAACCGCGAGCCTGCAACCACTCATGGAACGGGCAGGGACCGACTCCAACGCTTCACTTCGGCGAACCATCGCGCAATCCGACGAATGCCGCCGCTTACGGGAGGAGGTTGCCGAGGCCAGGACAAATCTTCTCGAAGCCGGCGACGGCCTTGCGCTTGAACAAATCGGGAAGGAGTGCGACGGCGCCGATCCGGCCCAGCTTGCAGCTGCGCTCATGCAGATCGAATCACAGATTTCCGAGGCGGTGACGCGGCAGAATGTGCTCTCGGCTGATTACGCAAACTCATCAAGGACCCTGGCCGAAATCGGCGGATCGGATGCGGCTGCGCAGGCGGAGGCGCAGCGGCAGCAGGCGATCTCCCGAATGTCAGACGTGGCGGAGCGGTACGTGAAAGTGATGGCCGCCGCACGCCTGCTTCGCTGGTCGATAGAGCGCTATCGCGAGGAAAAGCAGGGCCCTTTGTTGACCCGTGCAGGTACCCTTTTTTCGAAACTCACTCTTGGTTCTTTCGATCGGCTGGTCGTGGATTTTGAGCAGCAGCCGATGGTTTTGCAGGGGTTGCGCCCGAGCGGAGAACTGGTGGGCATTGCGGGGATGAGCGATGGGACGCGAGACCAGCTTTATCTGGCGCTTCGATTGGCTGCCCTGGAACTGCATGTGGGACAGGCCACGCCTCTCCCATTTATCGCGGATGATCTTTTCATCAACTACGATGATGCACGGTCGGAAGCCGGCCTTGAAGCGCTGAAGGGACTGTCAGAGCAAATACAGATCATTTTCCTGACGCATCATGCGCATTTGGTGCCTTCCGTCCAACGCGTTTTCGGAAAACAAACCAATATCGTCAGGTTATGATTCACCGGAAACCGGGAGTCGATCAACGCCGCAGGATGGCCCACCAGCGCGCGATATTGAGAAGCGTCATCAGGGAAGCTGCAACATAAGTCCAGGCCGCGGCAGTGAGCAAGCGCCGGGCATGAGGCAGGTCTCCGTCGATCAGGCAACGCCTTTGCTCCAGAATGGGCAATGCGCGGGCAAAGCTCGCGTTCAATTCCATCGGCAAGGTTGCCGCATGCACCAGCGCCGCGCCTGCCAGCGTCAGGATTCCGCCCGCAAGAAGCAGCAATCCCATGCCGGGAGAGCGTGATAACGCCATCATTACCGGGGCCAGCATCAGGATGGCCGCACCCAGCTTCTCCGCAGGAGCAAGCCATTGCACCAGCCGGGTGCGCAAGGCAAGGGGCGCATAATTATCCCGGTGCTGGATCGCATGGCCGACTTCGTGCGCCGCTACCGTTATGGCCGTGAGCGAGCGGCCGTTGAATTTGTCGGGGGTGAGGCGAACCTTCTTTTCCAGGGGATCGTAATGATCGCCCGATTCGGCAGGTTCCACCCCTACGTGCCGTAAATCCGCCTGGTTGAGAAGGTCGCGCGCGAGCTGCGCTCCCGTGAATGAATAACGGTCTGCGGGTTCGCTATATTTCTGCATGGTATGCCTGACCCAGTAAGACGGGCCGACGATCAGGAGGGCGATGAAACAGGCCAATATGAGGTAAAGCATTCCGGAAATATCAGGAAAACTACTTCGATCGGGCAACCCGGATGAAGCTCATCCGCTCATCCACAGCCCAGGCTGATCGGCGCCATGGGAGAACGTTTGATCGATAATGGGGACAATAATTCCCGCGGGTGAGATGCCGAACAGGTAACAAAAAAGCTTGCGGGGCATGGGCAAGTGCACGGGCGCGGCCGTATCGACACAGTAATTATAGCCGGTGGCTATGTGAACGAGCACCGCGAAAAAGTTGCGGCGACCGGCTGAAGACGGGCAACCCTGGTTGCCAGCCTTTTTGCGCCGCTGCTTTGCATCGAATGCTGCTATCGATGATCGTATCCGGAACGCTGGAGCATAAAAATGGCCCGGCGATGAGCCGGGCCACTTCTTTTGCAAACATGCAGGCTTAATTCCAGGTTACGGCGACAATGCCCAGCCCTGCGACGAGTATAAAGATGTATGTTCCCCAAAACAGCAAAATATCATTCATGCCATACCTCCGGTTACCGAGTACCGTATCCTCCTGTTGATGCTTTAAAGCAACGTTCATTGTTCTGGTCAGCTGTTCATATAATCAATATCCGCCGGATCCTGACGAAGTGCCGGAGGTACCCGATCCCATGGAAGAGCCCGACCCCGGGGAAGAGTTCGATCCCATGCCGCCCTTTCGCCCTTTGGAGCCGGACCCTGCGGTTCCAGGCATGCTTGTGCCTGATCCATCCCTGCCGGACATTCCCTGTCCCTGTCCGGATGTGCCCGCCTGCCCGCCTATAGCACCCGATGCGCCCGATGTGCTCGATGAACCGGAAGATTGCCCCATGGAACTGCCCTGGCTAGACATGCCGCCGCCGGCCTGCGACCCCGTACCTGCATTCCCGCCAGCACTCGATTGCGCCTGGACGACCCCCACCAGCCCGCACATCGCGCCAGCTACCACGATTGTCCGGATGATGTTTTCCGAAGTAGATAAACGTTTCATGATGCCTCCTTCTCCTTTTGTAAGCAGCAGGATCGCTGACCCGGAATGATACGCGGCTGGCCAGGCTATTCCGTTCGCTAAGCCGCATAGGCGCCCGGGATAGCGGTGTGGGATAGGGCAAGGCAGAACGCGTGGATGTTTTGATGAACCTTGACTATCATCATAGAGGACGCTTACACCACATGGCGCAACGTAAAGGAGGGAACCAAATGGAAGCCGAATATAAGGGGTTCAGCATTATCACCGGGGCCGACCGCGATGGCAGTACCCAGCTGTGGAATGGCCGCTACCGGATACTCGATGAAAAGGGCATCGTCATATATGAAAGTTTCGTCGATCCCCAATCCGCGCAGAAAGCGGCGGAGGAGGCTGCAAAGCAGAAGGCCCATGAATGGATCGATGCCCGATAGGGTATCGATGCGTTGGCAGGCACCGTAGATCGTCCTGCACTCGGCAGCCATTCACTTTATAGCCGGCAGGATCCGCGCGCATAAATCCGCAACGGTTATTCGCGCCCAGGCGCCCGCTACCAAAAATCAAAATTTCAGCCGCGGCGTCATCGACATTCATTTTTTCCATCGACTCGTCCTTCGTCCACGCCTTGACTGATCCTGGCCTTCCCACTTTCCACATTTCTGGCATTTCTCGTCTATATTTCAATTGACCGCTGTTTGTCGGCCTAGTGTCTTTTGCCAAATGGGCAGCGATTGGGTAAGCGTCTACCCGGGAATTCACTCATCTAAGTGCTGTTATCATACAATATCTTCTAGTATCTCCGCCCAAATGTTCCAAAAATACACAGGGAGAGGCATCATGAGAAAATATTTGATCAGCTGGGGAACAATGGCCTTCCTGGCCGCCTGGTGTGTTTTTCCTGCCCAGGCCGATACTGCTGCTCAGCAAATTCAATCGGCCAGTATCGGCCATAGCAAGGCGCCCATATTTTCCACCCAGGAGAAAATCGTATTCACCCTGAAGACGGATTTCGGAGACCTGTGGAACCATCGCGCCATTGCGAACGCCGAGGTGCCGGAAGACATAAGGGATTTTACGGCTCCCGGAAGGCTTTCGTGGAAGGATAGTTTCGGCTCGCATGACCTCCCGGTGCAGGTGCAGTTGAGGGGGAATACCAGCCAGGCCAAGACGGAATGCCCGTTCCCGAAAATGACGATCAGTTTCGAAAAAGACCGCGCATCCGATGACCGTGTCTCAAAGGGCACGCTGTTCGACGGTCTGCATTCCGTTGGGATAGGCACTCACTGCGGAGGGAAACCGGGCGCATCCCAGCGCTTCCGGCGTGTCTGGGGAGGCTTGTCGCCTCATCGGGAAGCGCTGGTATACAAGGTGCAGGAGCTTCTGGGTATTCCTGGTTTTCTGGCCGCAGCGACAAATTTCAGCTATATCGACAGCACTACGGGGAAAGGGCCGGTCGAACCGCAACCCAGCGGGTTCGCAGTGAATCAGCCCATGCCGGGTTTCTTCCTCGAGAATATCAAGACCTTCGTGAAAAACGCAAAAGGAAAGGAAATCCGCAGCGCGGATGCACCCATCAAGGATTCGGACACGCAGTACATTTTCACCAGTCTCACGGAAGCGCAAAAAGATGCGCGGGATGCGGGTTCGCAAATAGAACCCATCGACCCCAAGGGGATCATTCGTCTCATGCTTTTCCAGTCATTGATCGGAAACTATGACTGGATCATGCGCATTTCACCCGACGATACCAGTGCTTCCCGTGGCCTCTGGAATATGAAGGTGGTCGAAGCCGATGGCGAATGGATCGTTTTTCCCTACGATTACGACCTGGCCGCCTGGGTGAGGCCGGACGATTCCGCTCCCGAGTTGCCAAATTTTGCCAATCCTTTCTTCAAGCCTGCGGATGTTTCAGCCGTCGTGGCGGAATTCGTGCAGAAACGGCCCGCTATCGAGGCGCTGGCGGCTGATCTGGCGAAAGAAGACGCAAACGGGGCAGCGCGTATAAAATCACGGATCAAGTCCTTCTACGATGCGTTGGCCCGAAGATTCCGGTGAGCGATGCATCCTGGCGGTGCCGGGACAAGTCATGGGAAGGGAAGTTGGATGAGCCACTCGACCTCAAATTTTTGCAGGCAGGCAGGCTGACTGAATGGCCAAGCTTTTATCTGCCGGCGCGACCGATATCGGGCTTCGGCGCTCCAATAATGAAGACGCTTATTGCGTCATGCCGGAAATCGGCCTTTTTGGAGTGGCGGATGGCATGGGCGGCGCAGCTGCGGGGGAAGTCGCCAGTAAGTATTTTATCGAGGCGGCACGCAGGGTTTTTGGCGGCGAGGATTCCAGCGGGGTTCCAGGGATAAGCGCGGATGGCGAATCGCGGAACGCCGCTACCGTTGTTTCGCCGGCGGCGAGTTGCGAGCGCCTGGTGGAAAAAGTATTTATCCAGGCAAACAGCCTCATAGCCGGGCATGTGGTGGAGCATCCGCATGACGAGGGAATGGGCTGCACCGCGGACCTGCTGGTAATCCACGAAGATGATTATGTGATCGGCCATGTTGGAGACAGTAGGGTCTATCTGCTGCGTGAAGGAAATTTGAGCCAGTTGACGAAGGATCACTCCCTGGTGCAGCTTCAGGTGGATAACGGCGAGCTGACTGCGGAAGAAGCAAGGCATCATCCCCGAAAGAACATCCTGTTCCAGGTTCTGGGCGGAAGCATGGGCTCAGCAGGGAGGAGTTCCATGAATCCACCGGATACTGCCGTGTCCTTCGATCTGCTGAGGGGGAAGGCGCTGGACCGCGATATCTTCCTGCTCTGTTCGGATGGACTGACCGACATGCTGGAGGATGCCGATATCCGGGAAATACTCGTTTCACACAAATCCATCCAGCATAAGGTGCTAAAGCTGATCGAAAAGGCGCTGGCGGCGGGGGGCAGGGACAACGTTACCGTCGTGCTTTGCGAAGTGGCCGCCTGAATTCCGTAAAATTTTCTCCCACCTCTAAAGTTTGGGGCGGGTCGCGCCGTTGAGCTGGTATCTTTTTAAAGATCACTTCGCGCACCGGCATTCATTTTCCGGATTTCTCCCGGGCCATTCATGCATGGTGCCGCTCTCTCCGCCGATGTAGGAAATTTTCCTACACGGAAACACATCCATTTCCTACGCGCGAATCAGCATCCTTCCGATTTCTGGAAGCTGTCCCCATGCCCATAATGCAGCCATCAACAAACGCATTGGGGAAAAAATGAAAGCAACCGAATTGACCACGGAAATCAGGGAACTCAACCTGACCTATCTGATGCTGGCCCAGCAGATGGTCCTTGCCGACAAGGACATGGCCATCTTCCGCCTGGGGATCAGCAAGGACATCGCCGACGTATTGGCGGTGCTGACCCCCAGCCAGATTCTCAAATTGTCGAACTCCAACATGATGCTGTGCCGTATCCGGTTCGACGACAACCTGGTATTCGGCATGCTGGCGAATTATAGCGGCAAGGAAAAAACGATGTCCCAATCCCATGCGGCCATCCTCATGGCAGGCCAACCTGCGGAAGAGATCGCCTAGGCACCCAGGTAAACGGGGCAGGCAAAACCGGTAGATTCATCGATAAAAGAAGCATTATTCCAACGATACGGGAAAATATCATGCGGAAAAAGAGCGTAGCGTCAGAAGCCAAGGAAATCCAGACTGCCATGGAAATGATCCATCTGGGAGCACGTCTCCAGTTGCTGGAAAGCGAAACCAGCCTGAGCCGCGAGCGCCTGATCAAGCTCTACAAGGAATTGAAAGGCAACTCTCCCCCCAAGGGGATGCTGCCCTTTTCGGAGGACTGGTTCCTGACCTGGCAGCCCAACATTCATTCTTCCGTATTCGCCGACATCTACGGCTATCTGATAGCCCATGCCGATTGCCGCGGAATCGAGGCGATCATCAAAAGCTACAAACTCTACCTGGAGCACTGCGAAGTCGCCGAGATGGAGCCCATATTGAGCCTGACCCGCGCCTGGACCCTGGTGCGGTTTTTTGAAGGCAAGATGTTGAAAACGGCCTCCTGCAAGCAATGCAGTGGCCATTTCGTGGTCCACGCGCATGATCTCAACCATCGCTTCGTCTGCGGGCTGTGCAATGTTCCTTCCCGCGCGGGCAAGACCAATAAGCCGCGCACGCTGACCTATATCGCCATGGCAGCCTGATTCTCTTCCACGGGCCTTAACCGGCCTCTGATTCCCGCCGCGGTGCAGGTATTCTCCATCCCCCCAATTGAGAATGTCCGCACCGCAATTTTTGTTTGCCACTATCAGGTCCGGAATGCTTTATCCGCCTGGCTTCCCAGCCTTCCGCCCAGCCTGCTCCCGTTAAAGTTTGCCGAGTTCCAGCCGTTACAGAAGTGACCGTTTCAATGCAGCACGGCCGTCGCGCGGAGGCGAACTTTTGCGTAACTGCCGGTTACGCCGGGCTGCATCGAGCGGGAACAAGCAGGATCAATCATCGAAACGGAGTACCGGTAAAAATGCTGATCATTGTAGGATGCCTCATCACCCTGGGTTCGGTATTCGGAGGATTCGCCCTGGCGGGCGGACACCTCGTCGCACTGTATCAGCCATTGGAGCTTCTGATGATAGGCGGCGCCGCGGTGGGCGCCTCCGTGCTGGGCAATACAGGCAAGGCGCTGAAGGCGACCTTGAAGGCCTTGCCCAAGGTTGCTCACCGTCCGAAGTACACGAAGATGCTGTACATGGATCTCATGGCCCTGCTCTACGATATCCTGGCGAAGGTGCGCAAGGAAGGATTGATGTCCATCGAGTCCGATGTCGACAATCCGGGCGAGAGCCCGATCTTTTCGCATTATCCCAACGTCCTGGCAGACCATGAGGCGATCGAGTTCATAACGGACTATCTTCGCTTGATGGTGGGGGGCAACCTGAATGCGTTCGAGATCGAGAACCTGATGGACAACGAAATCGAGACGCACCACCAGGAGGGCCAGATTCCGGTGCATTGCATTACCAAGCTTGGAGACAGCATGCCCGCATTCGGTATTGTCGCCGCCGTGATGGGCGTGATTCATACCATGGCGTCAGTCGGCCTCCCCCCGTCGGAGTTGGGAGTGCTGGTGGCGCAGGCACTGGTAGGCACGTTCCTGGGAATCCTGCTGGGCTACGGTTTCGTCGGGCCGTGCGCTGTCGTGCTGGAGCAAAAACTCGAGGAGTCGACCAAGATGTTGCAGTGCATCCGGATGACATTGCTCGCCAGCATCAATGGCTACGCTCCCGCGCTGGCGGTCGAGTTTGGCCGCAAGGCGCTGTATTCGACCGAGCGCCCGAGCTTCGTGGAACTGGAAGAGCGCGTCAGGCAGGCCAGGCATAAATAGGCGGCCCTTAATGATTCCGGGAAGTGAACCATGACTGCGACCGAGAAGCGTCCCATTATTATCAAGAAAGTAAAAAAACAGGGCGGCCACCATGGGGGCACATGGAAGATCGCCTATGCGGATTTCGTCACCGCCATGATGGCTTTCTTCCTGCTCATGTGGTTGCTGGGCTCGGCCAGTGAGGAGCAGCTGCAAGGGCTTTCGGAATATTTTCAGACCCCGGTGAAGACCCCCCTGGAGAAGGCCCGGGGAACTGGAGACCGTACCAGCGTGATACAGGGAGGCGGCAAGGATATTACGATGAGTGTCGGCCAGGTCAGGAAGGTAAATGGTGAGAAGAGCAAGCCCCGCAACCTCAAGGCGGCCCAGGCCGAGCTCGAGCGGCTGGACAGGCTCAAGCTAGAGGACCTGAAGAGCCGGCTGGAGCAGTTGATCGCCTCCAACGAGACCATGCGTGATTTCAAGAATCAATTGCTGCTGGATATCACATCGGAGGGGTTGCGCATCCAGATCGTCGATGATAAAAACCGCCCCATGTTCGCGCTTGCCAAGGCGGATCTGCAACCCTATACCCGGGATATCCTGCAGAAGCTTGGCGGTGTGCTGAATGAAATGCCGAACAGGATCAGTCTCGCCGGGCATACCGATGCCACTCCCTATGCCAGCGGAGAAAAAAATTACAGCAATTGGGAGTTGTCCGCTGATCGCGCCAATGCGTCGCGCCGCCAGCTCGTCATGGGAGGGATGAACGAGCAGAAGATCATGCGTGTGGTGGGATTGAGTTCGGCTGTGCTGTTCGACAAGGCCAATCCTGTCAACCCCGTGAACAGGCGCATCAGTATCGTCGTGATGAGCCACAAGGCGGCGGAGGCCGCCACCCGGGAAGGCGGAACGACCATGGACATCAAGAGCGATGCCGGCACGGTCAATGCCAAAGCCCTGGAACCATCCGAGGCCGGATGAAAAAAACGCTCATTCCATGATCCGCTTCCCTAGGGAAGCGCTGAATAAATCTTCACTGGCGCGGCGGCGGCTTTGCGGGATGAGATGCGCGAAAGGCGACGACGCGAATGGTTGATCCCCTTCGCTAGGAGCCTGACAAGGCAGACCGCTCGCAAAGCCCCGCCCCATCCGGGTTGCGGTAAAATCGGGCGAGACCGCGCAGGGCGGAGCAGCCTCATCCAGAGGAAGATGCGACCCCGCAGCGGGCTGTGGGCGCCCATGCATACTTTGGCGCGGTCTGGCATCCCCGACGCTGCCTGATCCCCGCTTCGCGGAGCCCCTCGGGCCACGCTCCGGGGAGCCATGGCGTTGCGCTCCTTGGCATCGTAGCCCCGGCTGCGACCTTCGTCGCGCGCCTCATGATCATCCCGATTTTACCGGCAACGCGCTCAGCGAGGATTTGTTCAGCGCTTCCTTAACGAGGAATAGCAGCGGGAATTTCTCTCTTTTCCCCCGATGACCCGTATCCGGGCCGTTCGATAATGGTCGCCAATAAGCAGGCAATGGCAGCAATCGGCAACCCTGATGAACGGATATCGGAGCGGGCGTGAGCGAAGAGAGTGACCTCGAGAAAACGGAACCGGCGTCGCCCAGGAAACTGGAGAAATCCCGCGAGGAAGGCCAGGTTCCGCGATCCCCGGAACTGTCCACCTTTGCTACCCTGATCGCCGCAGGGGCCGCGATGTGGCTGATGGGTGGCCATATCACGGGCCAGCTCGCCGGCCTGATCAAGGACGGCATGAAAGTGCCCCGCACCGTCGGCTTCGATACGGGGCTGCTTTCCGAGCGGCTGCTCGAGCAATCGATGCAAGCCCTGCTTGCGCTTGCCCCCTTCCTGGTCCTGATGCTCCTCGTGGCGCTCGCAGCGCCGCTCCTGCTCTCCGGCTGGCTGTTCACCTGGAATGCGCTCACTCCCAAGTTCAGCCGCCTCAATCCGGTAAGCGGATTGGGCAGGATGTTTTCCATGCACAGCCTGGTCGAACTGTCAAAGGCCCTCCTCAAGGCCGGGCTGATCGGCGGCGCCGGGGTATGGGCCATCTGGCATCACAAGGAAGCCGTACTTTCATTGATCGCGGCGCCTGTGGCGGCAGGAATCGGCCACATGGGTGAACTGGTGGCGATGAGCTTTCTTGCCGTGGCCGGCACCATGGTGCTTATCGCGACCGTGGATGTGCCCTATAAGCTGTGGGACCATCACCGCAAGCTCAAAATGACCAAGGAAGAAGCGCGGCAGGAGGCCAAGGAAACGGAGGGCAACCCGCAAGTCAAGGGCAGGATACGCGCCCAGCAGCGCGAGATCGCCCGGCGGCGCATGATGGCCGAGATCCCCAAGGCTGACGTCATCGTCACCAACCCCACGCATTACTCGGTCGCGCTGAAGTATGAGGATGGCAAGATGGGCGCACCCCGTGTGGTTGCCAAGGGCGCGCACCTGCTGGCCCTGAGAATCCGCGAAATCGCCGAGGAACATAACGTCCCGCTGCTCGAAGCGCCGCCGCTGGCGCGCGCCCTCTATGCCCACACCGAACTGGGCGATGAAATTCCCCATGCGCTGTATAACGCCGTGGCAGAGGTGCTGGCCTACGTTTATCAGTTGCGCCGCTATCGCGAATACGGCCCGAATGCTGTGGCGGGCCGCAAGGCGCCGGTTCCGCCGGTCACGCTTGCGGTGCCGGCCGACATGGATCCGCTGAACGACCCATCCTCCGCATCCTCCACAGCACTCGATAGAGAGACCCGTTAACTCATGAATGCGATTGCCAGCCTTTCCTCTTTCTTCAATGGCGTAAACGCAAGGAATCTCGCGGGCCCGCTCCTGATACTCATGATCCTGGGCATGATGGTGCTGCCATTGCCAGCTTTCCTGCTGGACATGATGTTCACCTTCAATATCGCTCTTTCCATCATGGTATTGCTGGTCAGCATCCATACGCACAAACCCCTGGAATTCGCCGCGTTTCCCACCGTGCTGCTGCTGACGACGTTGCTGAGACTGTCGCTCAACGTCGCCTCCACCCGGATCGTGCTGATGGAAGGCCATACCGGGCCGGATGCAGCAGGCAAGGTCATCGAGGCTTTCGGCCACTACCTGGTGGGCGGCAACTACACCGTCGGCATCGTGGTGTTCGTCATCCTGATGGTCATCAATTTCATCGTCATCACCAAGGGCGCGGGACGCATAGCCGAGGTCGCCGCGCGGTTTACCCTGGATGCGATGCCCGGCAAGCAGATGGCCATCGATGCGGACATGAATGCCGGCCTCATCGGCGAGGAAGAGGCCGGCAGGCGGCGCGGCGCCATTGCCCAGGAAGCGGAATTCTTCGGTTCGATGGATGGCGCGAGCAAATTCGTGCGTGGCGATGCGATAGCGGGCATCCTGATTCTTTTCATCAACGTGATCGGCGGCCTGATCGTCGGCGTGCTGCAGCACGACCTGGATATTTCCACCGCGGCGCACAATTACACCTTGCTGGCCATCGGCGACGGCCTGGTGGCGCAAATACCCGCGCTCATCATCTCTACGGCGGCCGGCCTGGTGGTAAGCCGCGTAGGCACCGACGAGGATATCAGCGGGCAACTCATCACGCAGCTTTTCATGAAGCCGCAAGTACTGATCCTCACGGCTGCGATCATCGGCCTGATGGGGACGATACCCGGCATGCCGCATATCGCTTTCCTGTTGCTGGCCGCGGTGCTGGGCGGCGGCGCGTACCTGATGATCAAGCGGGAGAAGCAGGCGGTGGCGGCGGTAGCAACGGCGGCGCCCAAGACGCCGGCGGAGGTGCAGGACGCGAGCTGGGATGATGTCATGCCGGTGGATATCCTGGGCCTTGAAGTAGGTTATCGCCTGATTCCTCTGGTCGATAAAGCGCAGGACGGCGAATTGCTGCGCAGGATAAAGGGCGTGCGCAGGAAATTTGCGCAGGAAATCGGATACCTGCCGCCTTCGGTGCATATACGCGACAACCTGGAGCTGCGTCCCAACGGGTACCGCATCACCATAAAGGGTGTATCCATCGGCGCGGGCGAGGTCAATATCGGCCAATATCTCGCCATCAATCCCGGAAACGTCTCCGGCAGCCTGCCGGGTGCCGCGACCAGTGATCCTGCATTCGGGCTTCCCGCGCTATGGATCGAGGCCGGCCAGCGCGACCATGCGCAAATGCTCGGCTATACCGTAGTCGACGCCGGGACGGTGGTGGCTACCCACCTGAACCATCTGCTGCACGGCCATGCAGCGGAATTGCTGGGCCGCACGGAGGTGCAGCAACTGCTCGACCGGCTGGCCAAGGAATCTCCCAAGCTGGTGGAAGACCTGACCCCCAAGCTCCTTCCCATCTCGACGGTGCAAAAAGTCCTGCAGAACCTGCTGGACGAGAATGTACACATACGCGACATGCGCTCGATCCTGGATGCGCTGGCCGAACATGGGAGCCGCGTGCAGGATCCGTACGAATTGACCGCCCTGGTGCGGGTTGCGCTGGGAAGGGCAATCGTGCAGCAGATCGCGCCACAGATGGGCGAATTGCAGGTCATGGCGCTGGATACC
>DASZUL010000021.1:0-20908 GCA_035547595.1 Nitrosospira sp. | reverse complement strand
GCAATACGGCGATATCTTTTACTTTCGGGCTTGCCACCAGTTGCTCCAGGGTAACCAGCGCAAGATAATCCCTTATCCTGGCGTTGAGGCTTGCCCACAAGTCATGCGTCATGCAGCGCTGATCGTTGTAGCAATTCTCCTTGCCGCCGCACTGCGTGGCATCGATCGGCTCATCCACTGCAAGGATGATGTCCACCACCGATACTTCGCTCATGGGTTTCGTCAGGCAATATCCGCCTCCGGGTCCGCGCACGCTCCCCACCAGCTTGTTGCGCCGCAGTTTTCCGAACAGTTGCTCCAGGTAGGAAAGGGAAATTTTCTGACGTTCGCTGATGCCCGCCAATGTGACCGGACCCTCAGCACTGTGCAACGCAAGGTCGATCATAGCCGTTACTGCAAAACGTCCCTTGGTCGTCAATCGCATTTTTCTGCTCCAATGAGAATTAATACAGGATTGATACGAAATCGATAGGAATAATACTGCGTGTAATCCGCCTGGGGTCATGAGCAGGCTCAAATACCCGACAAGGTTAGTCGAGTATATAAAGTCCCCTTACCACAGTCAACTATTTTTGAAGGCTGCTGATTGTAAAGACGTTTGATAACGGATTATTGATAGGCCTCGATAGGCAACTCTCTTATTTCTCCAGCGCGCTCAATATGCCGCGCAGCATATTGACTTCTTCTTTTTCAAGCCGCGCCCTCGCGAAAAGACGCCGCACACGCTGCTCGAAACGCTTGGGCTCTTTCAGGTTCAGGAAACCGCTGCTTATCGCCAGACGCTCCAGATGGCGGTAAAGCAGCTCGACCTCGTCGAAAGTTGCGGCCAAACCCGCCTGCGGGGAAAAAGATGACACGTCCGGCAGTGTCATGCGCAATTCATAAACCATGACCTGCACGGCGCTGCCGAGATTAAGCGAGGAATAGTCCGGATTAGCGGGAATATTGATGAGAATTTGGCATTTGCTGGCTTCTGCTGTCGTAAGACCTGCGGTCTCATTGCCGAAAACCAGCGCTACCGGGCCTCCCCCGGCATATCCGAGCACCTCCCGTGCCCCTCGGCGCGCATCGAATACCTCATGCGAGAGATCACGCGGACGGGCCGTGACCGCGGCGGCCAGGCTGGTCCCATCCAAGGCCTCATCGAGACTCGTGCACACGGCTGCGGCGTTGAGTATTTCCCATGCGCCCGCAGCACGTCTTTCGGCCTCTTTGTCAGGAAAAGCCCCCGGGTTGACCAGGTAGAGCTTGTCGAGTCCCATGGTTTTCATGGCACGGGCTGCAGCTCCGATATTGCCGGGATGACTGGTGTGGCTTAGGACGATACGGACTTTATCAAGCGGATTGGAGGGATTCATATTAAAATTGCGCTCTGCTTATTCTGAATCTTCTGAACCCCAAAATGCATCCCATGCTTACCATTGCGGTTAAGGCCGCCCGCCGCGCAGGCAGCATCATCAACCGCGCTGCACAGAACCTGGATTTATTGCATGTCTCGCGCAAAGCGCACAGCGATTATGTAAGCGAGGTGGATGGTGCCGCGGAAAACGCGATTATCAAGACGTTGCTGGATGCTTACCCGGATCACTCCATTCTAGCAGAAGAAAGTGGCGCTCGAAGCGGCCAGGGCGAATCGGATTACCAGTGGATCATTGATCCACTCGATGGGACGACGAATTTTCTTCACGGCTTTCCGCACTATTCGGTATCGATCGGACTGATGCATAGAAACGTTCCCGTACAGGCCGTGGTGTATAACCCTTCCGCCAATGAATTATTTACCGCCAGCCGCGGTAGCGGCGCTTATTTGAATGACCACAGGCTGCGGGTAACGAAGCGAACCCAACTGGCCGACTGCCTGATCGGCACCGGTTTCCCGTTTCGCGAATTTACCCATGTGGACGCCTATCTTGCCATCTTCAGGGATGTCATGCCTCGCGTCGCCGGCATCCGGCGTCCCGGCTCCGCCGCACTGGACCTCGCCTACGTGGCGGCCGGACGCTATGACGGCTTCTGGGAATTTGGGCTGTCGCCCTGGGATATCGCCGCCGGTTGCCTGCTCATAACCGAAGCAGGCGGCCTGGTGGGAGACCTGGAAGGCAACCCGAATTATATGCAAAGCGGCAATCTGGTCGCTGGCAGCCCCAAAATTTTTGGGCACCTGTTGCAGGTGATTGCGCCCCATCTCACGAAAGAACTGAAAACAGGCGCGGCAAGCGACCGGTAGGCGCCTATCCCGGCTGCACCCCTTCGCTCGACCCGGAACGTCCGTTTATAATGGTCGATATTCCTGATGGTCCCGGTTCTACAGAAAAGAGGAGACTAACGCCGTGTTCACGCAACCGGACGCCGAGCGGCAGCGATTGAAAAACCAGCGGCACCGGGTCGAGAACTGGCGTTTGTGGGGGCCCTATCTGTCGGAGCGCGCCTGGGCCACGGTTCGCGAGGACTACAGCCCGGACGGCAATGTCTGGGAACACTTTGACCATCACCAATCCCGTTTGCGTGCCTATCGCTGGAACGAGGATGGCCTGGGCGGCATCTGTGATGAAGCGCAGTGGCTCTGTTTCGGACTGGCGCTATGGAACGGCCAGGATGACATCCTCAAGGAGCGGGCATTCGGCCTGACGGGGAAGCAGGGCAACCGCGGCGAGGATGTAAAGGAATGCTACTTCTACCTGGACGCCACCCCATCGCATTCCTGGCTTCGCTATCTCTACAAGTATCCGCAGTCGGCTTTTCCTTACCGGCGCTTGATCGAAGAGAACGCGCGCCGCTCCCGGAACGATCCCCCGTTTGGGCTGGTCGATAGCGGCGCTTTTGCCGAAGACCGTTACTGGGACGTGGAAATATGCTATGCCAAAGCCACACCGGACGAAGTGCATATCCGCATCCTCGCCACCAACCGCGGCGGCGAGGACGCCACATTATGGTTGCTGCCGCAACTCTGGTTTCGCAACGACTGGTCTTGGTCGCAAAGGAAGACCGAAAAGCCGCGGCTTCATGCCATTCCTGCCCCTGAAGGCGTTGCCTGGGCCGTTGGCGCTGAACATGCAATGCTGGGGACCTATCATCTTTATGGCCTGCAACAGGCGGATCCGCTCTATACCGAAAACGAAACCAACAGCTATCGGCTATGGAATTCCCCCAATTCTGGCCCTTATGTGAAGGATGCGTTTCATCGATATCTGGTGGAGGGCGATCATGGCGCGGTCAACCCGGCGCGAAGGGGAACAAAATTTGCAGCCGTGCATGAACTGCATATCAAAGCGGGTAAAACCGGCATGCTGGATCTGGTGCTATCGGCATCCCGCCGCGCCGAACCATTCGCTACCCATCAGGATATCCTTGCCCTGCGCCGCTCGGAAGCCGATGCTTTCTTCCAGGCTCTGCTCCCGGAAGCCACCCCTCAGGATCACCGTATCCTGCGCCAGGCATTGTCCGGCATGGTCTGGAACAAGCAGTTCTTTCACTATGACGTCGCCACCTGGCTGGAAGGAGACCGGAATGTCCCCAGCAGCTCCCGCAAGCACGGGCGCAACCACAACTGGCGCCACCTGAAGGCGAACCACGTCATTTCCATGCCGGACTCATGGGAATATCCCTGGTTTGCCGCGTGGGACCTTGCTTTCCAGGCTGCAGTGCTGGCGATTATCGATGTGGATTTCGCCAAGGACCAGATCGAGTTGCTGCTGCACGAAGACTACCTGCACCCCAACGGCCAGATTCCTGCCTGCGAGTGGACGTTCGACGATGTCAATCCACCGGTTCATGCCATGGGTGCGCTCAAAGTGTTCCGCGCGGAGCGCGTGCAGCGCGGCAGTGGAGATACGGCCTTTCTCAAGCGCGTACTGCACAAGCTGCTTCTGAACCACACTTGGTGGGTGAACCGCAAGGATGCATCCGGCATGAACGTGTTCGAGGGCGGCTTTCTCGGGCTGGACAATATCTCGGTATACGACCGCTCCCGGCCGCTGCCGGCCGGTTATATGCTCAAGCAGGCGGACGCCACCGGCTGGATGGCGATGTTCTCCCTGCAACTCACGATCATGGCCCTGGAGATCGCTGTCGAGGATCCGGCGTATGAAGATATCGCCATCCAGTGCTACAGCCAGTTCCTCGCCATTGCCAATACCATGGCGGGGCATACGGGCGCCGAAGTATCCCTCTGGGATGATGCCGACGGATTTTTCAAGGATCTCGTGGTGACTCCGGATGGGTCGATGCATCGCATTGATGTATTTTCCTGGGTCGGCATCATTCCGCTGTTCGCGAGCGAAGTGGTGGATGCGCGCCTGCTGGCCGGACGCACGCGATTCAATGCACTGCTATGGAAGCATAAAGGCGGAATGTTCGATGGAAGCAGGATATGCGCCTGCCCCGTGCATACCAATGCACGCGGGGAACACTTGCTGTCGCTGGTGGACGCTTCCATGCTGGTGAAAATATTGCCGCGCCTGTTCGACGAAAAGGAATTCCTTTCTCCGCACGGCATCCGCTCGGTATCCAAGCATCATGCCACCCGGCACGACCTCGGGCACATTCCCGGCATCGGCAATGCGCTTATCCGGTATGTTCCGGGCGAGTCCGACTCGCCGCTGTTCGGAGGTAATTCCAACTGGCGCGGTCCGGTATGGATGCCCACCAATTACCTCCTGATCCAGGCCATGGAAAAATTCCACCGCTTCCTGGGCGATTCGTTTACCTTCGCCGCCCCCTGCCTGAATCGCTATGAAATCAACCTCAAATATGCCGCCACACTGCTCGCGGACCGGCTTGCGGATATTTTCCGCCGCGACGAATCGGACCTCATTCCCGCTTTTCCCCCGGATAGCCGCCACCAGACCGATCCCCACTGGCGGGAGCTGCTGCTATTTTACGAGTACTTTCATGGAGAGACGGGCCAGGGCCTGGGCGCAGCGCATCAGACCGGCTGGAGCGGACTGGTGGCAAACCTGATAATGCGCCGCTACCACCAGGATATTCCCGAATTCTGGAGGCGAAAAGCCGTCATGGTTTCCGACTCCTAGCGGCTGGACAATGGATTGTTCGCATCATGTAATCTGTACTGCGGGACGGGAAAGTCGTGAATAACCATCACACTCCCATGATGCAGCAATACCTGCGCATCAAGGCGCAGTATCCCGACATGCTGATGTTTTACCGCATGGGGGACTTCTATGAATTGTTCTTTGATGACGCGGAAAAAGCCGCAAAACTGCTGGATATCACCCTGACCCGGCGAGGAGTTTCGGCAGGGGAGCCTATAAAGATGGCGGGAGTGCCTTACCATGCGGCCGAGCAGTATCTGGCGAAACTGGTAAGGCTCGGTGAATCGGTGGTCATCTGCGAACAGACGGGTGATCCGGCGGTCGCCAAAGGTCCCGTGGAGCGCCAGGTCACGCGCATCATTACTCCGGGAACGTTGACCGACGCAGCGCTGCTGGAAGAAAAGCGCGACTGCATGCTGCTTGCCATAAACATACAGGAACAGGCCTTGGGGGTGGCATGGCTTAACCTGGCCGCAGGTCAATTTCGCGTCCTGGAAACCCGCGCCGGTGACCTGGCAAGCGAACTCGAGCGCCTTAAACCGGCGGAAATTCTCCTGCCGGAATCGCTCGCGCTGCCCGAGCTCGAAGCCATGGCGGCACGCGAGAAGCTGTGCCTCAAGCGGCTGCCGTCCTGGCATTTTGATAAGAATGCCGCCGTTCGCAATCTATCGAGGCAATTTGAAACCCATGACCTATCCGGTTTTGGCTGCGAAGACCTGAGCGTTTCCCTGGGGGCGGCCAGCGCCCTGCTGGATTACGTCCGCTTGACGCAGGGCATGAATATCGCGCATATCAGGACACTGAAAGTGGAGCGGGACGATGCCTTCGTGCGCATGGATGCAGCGACCCGCCGCAACCTGGAAATCTCCGAGACCATACTGGGGGATGCCTCCCACACTTTGCTCTCCCTGCTCGATACCTGCGCGACCAATATGGGAAGCCGCATGCTCAGGCATTGGCTGCATCATCCCCTGCGCGACAGGGCCGCGATCCGGGACCGGCTAGAAGCAGTATCGTTTTTGACGAATGGAGCGGATCCGGCTCCTTATCTTTCCATCCACCAGCATTTCAAGCATACGGCCGACATCGAGCGCATTGCCGCTCGTATCGCACTGAGATCGGCTCGTCCCAGGGACTTGTCGGGACTGCGAGACAGCCTGCAGCAATTGCGGCACGCAACCGCGGCCATTGCCATCCTTGCGGATTTTGCGGGACAAGCCACCCGCCATATCGACGCGTTGAGGCAGGCAATGGAACCCGATTCCACGCTCGCCGCGCTTCTGGAAAAATCCCTGATGGAAGAACCCGGGGTCGTATTGCGCGCAGGCGGCGTCCTGGCCGATGGCTACGACGTGGAGTTGGACGAGTTGCGCGCCATGCAGAACAACTGCGGCGAATTCCTACTGGAATTGGAAATGCGGGAAAAAGCCCGCACCGGGATTGCCAACCTTAAGGTGGAGTATAACCGCCTCCATGGATTTTACATCGAGGTCACGCATGCCCACAGCGATAAGATACCCGACGATTACCGCAGGCGGCAGACGCTGAAGAATGCCGAGCGATATATCACACCCGAACTAAAAGCATTCGAAGAAAAAGCGCTGTCCGCGCGGGAACGTGCCTTGCAGCGTGAAAAATTCCTGTTCGATGCGCTGCTGGATATGCTTGCACCCCATGTAACTCATCTGCAGCAGGTCGCTCAAAGCGTCGCCGAACTGGATGTGCTGGCCACCTTTGCCGAGCGCGCGTTTGCGCTCGACTATGCCATGCCGCTTTTCACCGGCGAAGCGACGATTGAAATCAAGGCGGGGCGCCATCCCGTAGTGGAAAAACAAGTAGAAGACTTCGTCGCAAACGATTTGCGGCTAGGCGCCGGAGGAAGTGGAACGCGCCAGATGCTTATGATCACCGGTCCCAACATGGGCGGCAAGTCGACCTATATGCGCCAGGTTGCGCTGATCGCCCTGCTGGCGCACTGCGGGAGTTTCGTCCCGGCGAGCAGTGCGCGCATCGGTCCCCTGGACCGGATATTCACCCGCATTGGCGCATCCGATGATCTTGCAGGGGGACGCTCGACCTTCATGATGGAAATGACTGAAGCCGCCAATATTCTGCATAACGCCGGAGAACGAAGCCTCGTATTGATGGACGAAGTGGGCCGGGGCACTTCCACTTTTGATGGCCTGGCGCTGGCTTTTGCCATCGCGCGGCATCTGCTGGAAAAAAATCGTAGCTACACGCTGTTTGCAACGCACTATTTTGAACTGACAAGGCTGGCGGAAGAGTTCCCGCAGGTAGCCAATGTCCATTTGCGGGCGGTCGAGCACAAGCACTCCATCGTATTCCTGCATGCGGTCAACGAAGGTCCGGCAAACCAAAGTTATGGGCTTCAGGTCGCCGCGCTGGCGGGAGTTCCTGAGTCTGCAATCCGGACCGCAAGAAAGTATCTTGCAAAACTGGAACAGGGAAGCGTGGAACGGCAACCTCAAGGAGACCTGTTTGCCGGGGCAACACCCCCTGAAAGTGCGCAGCAGGAACACCCCGTCCTGGCGCGGTTACAGGCGATAGCGCCAGACGAGCTAAGTCCGCGGCAAGCCCTGGGGCAACTCTACGAAATGAAAAAGATGATGCAGAAGGACGGCGGGCCGAAGGAATAGGCGGGAAATAAAAACGGCGGGCGCCCGCTCAACCCTGCGCCTCGTGCCTTACCTTTCACGCTTTTGGCATAGCGACACGGGCGTGAAACGAGTGCTAACAGGCGCTAGTCAATGCGCGTGGCCGTGAACTCCATGGGCATGGCCGTGGGATAGTTCTTCCGCGGTAGCGGGACGCACGGCGGTAACAGTGCAATCGAAGCGCAAAGTCATGCCCGCGAGCGGATGGTTTCCGTCCACGATCACCTTGTCATCCGCGATGTCGGTTACCGTATAGACGGTCACCTCATCCGAACCTTCTTCCCCGCCTTCAAACTGCATGCCGACTTCGACATTTTCCGGGAATACATCCCGCGGCTCCATTCTTACCAGCTCGGCATCATACTCGCCAAAAGTGTATTCCGGCTCCATCACCACGGAACAGCGATAACCCACCTCCTTGAGATGCAGCTTCTCTTCCACCATAGGAAAGATGCCGTCGTAGCCTCCATGCAGGTAGCTGATCGGGGAATCGGGTTTTTCCATTACCTTCCCTTCCATGTCCGACAATTCATAGTCCAGGGATACAACGGTATTCTTTTCGATCCGCATAGGTACGCTCTCTATCTTCCGTTAAATATTTCGTTCAGTTCGCGGATTGCATACTTCCCGTCTATCGTTGCCTGCCTGGGAATCTCCGGACAAGGAAACGAAACGGCGGCAGTACAAGGCGGCAGTACAATTATGGCATTAGTAATAGTCGAATGAAACAAAGTTCCTCATTTCCTGCGCGATACCTAGAGTTTGCATAGGTTGTAATTCGCCTGATTGCTGGTTTCATATCTGCTGAATACCGGCTAGCAGGAATCCGCTAGAAGAGCTTGCAGTTCACCATGAGTTCCCTCACGGGCGCAAAGCTGCGCCGGTGTACCGCCGATACGCCATGAATCTTGAGGGCCGCAAGGTGCTGCTCCGTGCCATATCCCTTATGGCGATCAAAACCATAAAGCGGGAATCGCCGGTGCAAAACGGTCATTTCGGCATCCCGCGCCGTTTTAGCAAGAATCGAAGCAGCCGAAATTTCGGGCACGAGGCTATCGCCCCTGATTATCGTAGTTACCGGATATTTCAACCGCGGACCATGAGTTCCATCCACGAGCACGCGGGCAGGCTTGAAAGACAGGCTTTCGACCGCTCGCTTCATGGCGAGCAGGCTGGCCTGGAGGATGTTAAGTCGATCGATTTCGACGACGGACGCGGTACCGATAGCCCAGGCGAGCGAATGCGCCTTGATGGCGACGGTCAGCGCATCCCGCTGTTCCTTCGTCAATGTTTTGGAATCAGCCAGACCGTTAATCCGGTTCTGCGGATCCAGTATCACGCATGCTGCGAACACCGGACCCGCCAGCGGCCCCCTGCCGGATTCATCCACTCCGCAAATCCACTCATTCATCGACTGCCTGCCCCCGCTTCCGGATTCCTTGTGCCCGAATAACCGCGAAACAGGCTCAGCATCTTCCTCCTGCCCGTTCTCGTTCTATAATCAGCGATGGTTATTATTACTTGTTGCGCACGGTGCACATCAGTTCCGCTTCAGTAGCCACGCGGCCTTCCACCTCGGCACGGACAGAATATTTCCAGATACCGATTCGCTCCCGCAGTATGGTTGCCTTGAGTATCAGCTGGTCTCCCGCCTGGACCGGCTTCTTGAACCGTGCGCCGTCTATGCCGACAAAATAATAGACGGAATCTTCGTCCACCTGCGTATTCATGGTCTTGAGGGTCAGGATCGCGGCTGTCTGCGCCAGTGCTTCGATAATCAGTACGCCCGGCATGACGGGATGATGGGGGAAGTGGCCGGGAAAAAAGGGCTCGTTGATGGTCACGTTCTTCAGCGCGGCAATATCCTTGCCGGGCTCCAGTGACAGCACCCTGTCGACCAGCAGGAAGGGATACCGATGAGGCAGATATTTCAGAATCTCGTGGATATCCATCGACCCACCCGTGCCATTCGCTGTTTTTGTTGCAGGCTCTTCCATCTTGTTGTCATTTATCGTTCGTTGAAAATCATCCGCCGGGCGGTTGGATTTCTCTCCCGACAGGCGCTACTTCTCGCCCTACTTGTCGGCCAGTGCCTTGATCACCTTTTCGGTAATATCGATGCGCTGGCTGCGGTAGACGAGATCCCGCAATGGCAATATCAGGTCGTATTTCTCTGTTTCAGCAATGACCTGGATAGCCTTGGTTGCGCTCAGCTGAAGCGTGGCGACTTCGTCGTTCTGGCGCAAGCTGAGATCTTCCCGCATTTGCCGCTGCGCGCGCTGATACTCACGATTCAGCGTCGCCAGATCTCGCTCCTTGCTGCGCCTATCGGCTTCCGGCATGGTTTTTCCTTCCTTTTCCAGAAGATCCTGCAGGGCTTTCGCCTGGGAAGCCATTTTCTTGATCTCCTGGTCACGCGGGAGAAATTCCTTCTCTATCTTCTTTAGCGCCCGTATTGCGGGCGCGGATTCGGCCAAGACCCTTTCTGTATCGACAACGCCGATCTTGATTTCATCAGCCTGGGCTACGAAAGAACAGCCGATGCTGGCACAAATCGTCCACGCAGCGGCAATTCGCAGTCGAGCCAACAACACTTGCGTCACTTTTATCTCCGATTTTATTCGGTTAACTTGGAACCCCTGAACAAACTCCATGCCGGTACCCGGCGATCTTCCGGATAAGTTGCATGAAAGGCGACGAGACCTTATCCGGACTTCGTCACACTTATGATCATCCCGATTTTACCAGCAACGCGCTCCTCAAGGATTTATTCAGGATTCCTTAAAACTGCTGGCCAAATTGAAATTGAAACCGCTGCAGGTTATCCCCGGGCTGGTTGTTGATGGGCTGCGCTATGCTGACCTTGAGAGGGCCCATGGGAGAAACCCACATGACAGCCAGCCCGGCAGAATAGCGCAATCCCTCTTGTGCGGGAATCTGCCCACCGGGTCCATATACGGTTCCGGCATCCATGAAGGCGCTCAGCCGGACGGATCGGTCATTTCTCATGCCGGGCATGGGAAACATTACCTCCACACTGCCGACCACGCGTTTATTACCCCCCAGCGTCCTGTTATTGGAGTCGCGAGGACCCAGCGAACTGATATTGTAGCCACGGACAGAAGTATTGCCGCCGGCAAAGAAGTTCTTGAAAAAGGGCAGCGGTTTTCCATTATAACCGTCCCCATAACCCAATTCTCCGTGCAGCATGAGTGTAAAAAGGCTTGAAAGAGGATAATACCATTTGAGCGTGTAATTCAATTTATAGTATGTCAGGTCTCCCCCAGGCAAGCCCGATTCGGCGAACACGGTCTGCGTAGTGCCGGAGGTTGTCCAGATTGCGCTATCCCTGCCGTCGCGCCGCCAGCTGAGCGTTAACGGTATATTGAGGGTGCTGCGTCCAAACTCGTTTACAAAATCGATATTGCGCTGGGGACTGTTCGGACCCAGGGAAACAACCGTATTTTCCGCACCCAGGCCGGTTTGGATACTATCCCTTTCATTGATTGGAAAGCCAAACCGGAAGTTGGCGCCGGTGGTATCGGTATTGAAGCTCATCACGGATATCAGGGTACTGGTATTGAGAGTACGCTTGTAGAGATCAAACCCGCCGGTCACGCCGTCGCGGGTGAAATAAGGATCAGTGTATGAGAGCGAATAGGTCTTGTTGACGCTCCCCGTATTGACCATCAAATTGACCAGCTTGCCGGTACCGAATATGTTGTCCTGGGCGACGGAACCGCTCAGTATCAGGCCCTCCATGTTGGAATAGCCGGCACCAAACATGACGGCGCCTGTCGGCTTTTCCTTGACTTCTACGTTTACGTCGATCTGGTCGGTAACTCCTTCGACCGCCGGCGTCTCGACATTCACGGCATTGAAGAAATTCAACCTGTCTACGCGGGTTTTGGAGAGATTGATTTTCGTGGTCGAGTACCAGCCACCTTCGAACTGGCGCATCTCCCGGCGTATTACTTCGTCGCGAGTGCGGCTGTTGCCTGTGATGTTGATGCGCCGCACATAGACCCGGCGGCCAGGATCTATGAAAAAGGTGAAAGCCACCTGCTGCTTTTCCTTGTCCAGCTGGGGCGACGCATTGACGTTTGCGAATGCATAGCCATCGTCCCCAAGACGGTCGGTGATGAGCTTGACGGATTCCGTGAGGCGTTCCCGGGCAAACACATCACCGGGAGCGATTTTTATAAGCTGACGCAATTCCTCTTCAGGCAGAAGCAACTCGCCCCCGAGCTTTACGTCCGAAACCGTGTACTTCGGGCCTTCGGTGATATTGACGGTAATGTAAATGTCGCGCATGTCAGGAGTAATCGAGACCTGCGTCGACTCGATACTGAATTCAAGGTAGCCGCGGTTGAGATAAAAGGACCGCAGCGACTCGAGATCCGCGCCGAGTTTCTGTTTCGAGTACTGGTCCTCCTTGGTAAACCAGGTCAACAGTCCGGGCGTCCTTAACGCAAATTCGGCTAGAAGCTCCTTTTCCTTGAAATTCTGGTTGCCGACCACATTGATCTTGCGGATCTTGGCAGTCTTGCCCTCGTCCACATGGAAGTTGATGCCCACCCGATTGCGGTCGAGCGGGGTCGTCGTCGTGGTGATTTTCACCCCGTACTTGCCCCTGGCGATATATTGCTGCTTCAGTTCATGCTCAGCCCTTTCCAGCAGGGACCGGTCAAAAATGCGTGATTCTGCGAGTCCCGCCTGCTTCAATCCTTCCTTCAGCTTGTCTTTCTCGAACTCCTTGGAGCCCACGATGGTAATTTGCGCGATGGCGGGACGCTCTTCAACCACCACCAGCAGGACACCTCCTTCCGATTCCAGGCGCACATCCTTGAAAAATCCGGTAGCATAGAGGACCTTGATGGCAGTCGCCGCTTTTTCGTCGTCGAGCACGTCTCCTACCTTGACCGGTAAATAGCTGAAAACCGTTCCGGCTTCCGTGCGCTGTATTCCCTCGACCCGGATATCCTTCACAATGAACGGCTCGCGCGCCCACGATGCCGAAGCGCATAAAAATGACACGAGCGCGACGAAATAACTGACTTTCATACGCTAACCGGGAATGAGCCGGGCGACGTCGTTATAGATAGCGCAGACCATCAAAGCGAACAACAACGCCATTCCCACCTGCTGGCCGGTCTCCATGGCCTTGACGGAAAGCGGGGCGCCTTTCACGATCTCGATCAAGTAGTACATCAGGTGCCCTCCATCCAATAACGGGATGGGCAACAGGTTCAGTACGCCGAGACTGATGCTGATGAGCGCGAGGAAAGCCAGATAAGAGGCAAAACCGAGCTGGGCCGACTTCCCGGCATAATCCGCGATAGTGATCGGGCCGCTGATGTTTTTCCATGATACTTCGCCCGCCACCATTTTCCAGAGCATTTGCAACGTGAACAGGGAAGTTTCCCAGGTCTTCCTTATTGCTTTTGCCATGGCAACCAAAGGTGGATAGCTTATTCTGACCATCAGCTTGTCCAGTTCGCCCTGGTCGATTTGCGGACCTATACCGAGCTTTCCGACCTTATCACTGCTTTCGGAAGCGGCATCCGGCACAATCTCGAGCGGTACGGTTGCACCGCTGCGGAGGATCTCAAATTTCAGGGGCTTGCCTGGATTCTTCCTTATGTCCAGCACCAGTTCTTCCCACAGCGTTATTTTCTTTCCGTTGACCGCAATGATTTCGTCTCCAACCCGCAGGCCACCGCGCTCTCCCGCGCCTCCGGCAACGAGCATTCCCACGACCGGGTCCAGTGGGGGCTGATAACTGTTCAAACCGATCTTTGCCAGAAAGTCCCCCTCCAGGTCGCCGCCTTCCATCTGGCTCAAGTCAAGCCGCCGCAACGCGCTTTCCCCTGATGGGCTAATAGTGTGTACACTCACGGAGGGCGCCTTTTCCATCGCTTGTGCCAGCAGCAGCCAGCGGGCGTCCTGCCAGGTCGAAACGGCTTCGTCCCCGATCCGGGTTATGGTGTCGCCTTCCCGGAAGGAAGCAAATGCTGCGGGCGTAGCGGGAACCACCGGGCCCAGCACGGGTTTCATGCCGGTGACGCCCGATATGAATAAGACCCAGTAAAGAAGTATTGCCAGCAAAAAATTGGCAACCGGTCCCGCTGCAACGATTGCGAATCGGTTCGCAACGGGTTTGCGGTTGAATGCCCGGGAAAGATCTTCCGGGGCGACCTTCCCTTCCTGCTCGTCGAGCATTTTTACGTAACCGCCAAGCGGAAAGGCAGAAATCACCCATTCCGTCTGATCGATTCCCAGCCGTTTGCGATATAAAGGCCTACCGAACCCTACGGAAAAACGGAGCACTCTGACGCCGCACCAACGCGCCATCAGGTAATGGCCGAATTCGTGGAAAACGATCAATATCCCCAAGGCCACGATAAATGCAATGATGGTTACGAGGAAAGTCATGGGAATTTTAGCTGCGGCTCAGGCTTGAACGATGCCGAGGCATGGCGCGGAGGAAAACGGAATGTGCTGAAAGCCAAACGAAGCGGCCTCGATGTTCGAAGCCATGCCGATTCTGTGCCCCTTCGCCTCTTTGCTTCGAGGGGACCGATCCGGCTGGAATGAAGCGGATCAAAAAAAAATTACCCATCAGGACGGCCAGCTTTCGAGGCCAACGACTATGATTCCTTACGCAAAGCAGGCAAGCCATTCATGCGCGGCCTCACGCGCTACAGCATCCGCCGCCAGCACATCGCCGAGCGTAGCGATATCCTTGCGGCCAACCCTTTGCATCACATCTCCGATCATTTCGGGAATCGCGGTAAAAGGCATGCGGGACTTAAGGAAAGATTCAACGGCGATTTCATTGGCCGCATTGAGTACTGCCGGCATGCTGCCGCCGGATTCCAGCGCCCTGTAAGCGAGCCCCAGGCAGGGAAACCTCTCGAAATCCGGTGCTTCGAAATCCAGCCGCCCTACCTTGAACATGTCCAGGGGGGTGACCGCCGTTTCGATGCGCTCGGGAAAACCCAGCGCGTGCGCGATGGGCGTACGCATATCAGGATTTCCGAGCTGAGCCAGCACCGAACCATCGATATATTCGACCATCGAGTGAATGATGCTCTGCGGATGGATCACAACCTGGATCTGCTCAGGATCGGCCTCGAACAGCCAGTGGGCTTCTATGACTTCCAGACCCTTGTTCATCATAGTGGCCGAATCGACCGAAATTTTCTGCCCCATGACCCAGTTGGGATGCGCGCAGGCCTGCCCTGGCGTAACCGTTTGCAACGAGCTCAGCGGCGTTTTGCGAAATGGCCCTCCGGACGCCGTCAGCAGAATACGGCGCACCCCGACCAGGCCCAGGTTTCCATTGAAATGCTGCGGTAGCGATTGGAAAATCGCATTATGCTCGCTATCTATCGGAAGCAGGGTGGCGCCATTCTGCTTGACCACATCCATGAAAATTCGCCCCGCCATGACCATCGTTTCCTTGTTGGCCAGCAGTACATGCTTGCCTGCGGCAGCGGCTGCAAACGTGGGACGTATTCCGGCAGCCCCGACGATCGCCGCCATGACGATATCGACTTCAGGCAACGAAGCCACTTTTTCGAGCGACGCGACGCCCCACAGGACTTCCGTATCAAGACCGGCAGCGCGAACTTCCATCCGCAACCAATCCGCGCTGGCTTCTTCCAGCAATACCGCATAGCGTGGCTGGAAGCGCTTGCACTGCTCCAGCATCTCCTTGGCGCTGGTATTGGCGGTTAGCGCGGTGACACGGAATCGGTCGGGATGCCGTGCCACCACATCCAGCGTATTTACGCCGATGCTCCCGGTAGAGCCGAGGATGGTTATATGACGAATGATTATCATGATTCGGATTGTAGATATAGGAGTGACAGGATGGCCAATGGCAGGGTCGAGGTAAGCGCGTCAATCCTGTCAAGTATACCACCGTGACCGGGTAAAATATTACCACTGTCCTTGACTCCGGCATGACGTTTCAACAATGATTCGAACAGATCGCCGACGATGCCCAGTGCGGCAAGCGCCAGAAGCAGTGGCAGCAGCCACCGGCCAAGAATCCACCCTTCCGCCGCCCAATTCCAGCCTAGCGCATAAATGGCAACCGCAGCCAGCGCCCCGGCCACGCCTTCCCATGTCTTTCCCGGGCTTATTTGCGGTGCAAGCTTATGTTTTCCAAGGGAACGTCCGGTAAAGTAAGCAGAGGTATCGGATATCCAGATGGCCGCCATGAACCCTAGCAACAAAGCGGGATCGATCGCGCGTAATTGAAATAACGCAAGACATGTAGGAAGCAGGACTATCCAGCCGGCAAGCGCCATCAACAATGGACTCTTGATCGGATGCCTCGCCCTGAGGAAGAGAGGAACATAGAAAATCCAGAACACTGCCGAAATGGCATAAAGCCATGAAAAGGACAGGGTATACGGATCGGCCAGGATGGCCCTGTCCAGCCAGAAGAGCAGTTCTCCGGCTAATATTGCGGTAAGGATCAGATAAACGGCGGAATGGGCGGCAGAAAACCCGCCAAGCCGGCGCCATTCCCATGCACCCGCTACGGTCAGGGCCAGCAGCAGTGCCATCCAGAAAATGGGGGAAAGATAAAACAGCGCCGCCAGGAAGAGGAGCAGCATGACGACGGCGGTGAGAATCCTGGTTTTAACCATGGCCCGCGCGGATGGCAATGCTGCAGGATGGAAGAGCGCGAATGCTATGCCGTTCGTTTCGCGGCAAGTTCGCTTCCTCCATTGCCGGATGAGCTTTTCTGAACTTGCTCGCTGGTCCGTCCGAAACGGCGCTCCCGCTGCTGATAGGATTGAATGGCAAGATCCAGCGCGCGCCCATCAAAATCCGGCCACAGCGTATCGGTGAAGTACAACTCGGTATAGGCAAGTTGCCATAGCAGAAAATTGCTGATGCGCTTTTCTCCGCCGGTACGAATGAACAGATCGGGTTCCGGAGCATAATTCAATGCAAAATATGGCATTAAATCCGGTTCTTCGAAACTCGCGGCGAGGTGCGGTTGCTCGGCAAGCAGCCTGCGCACAGCCTGCATGACATCCCACCGGCCGCCATAATTGGCGGCGATGGTAAGGGTAAAACGGGTATTTTCGGCGGTAAGCGCTTCGCCGTTCCGTATAAATTCGACTATCTTCGATTCGAATTTCGATAAATCACCGATGACCTTGAAGCGTATCCCATTCTCATGCAGCTTGGTGACTTCCTGCTCCAGGACTGTTATGAAAAGCTGCATCAGAAATGCAACTTCATCCGTTGGGCGGCGCCAGTTCTCGCTGCTGAAAGCGAACAGGGTCAGAAATTCGACGCCGCGCTCCATGCAGGCTTTGACCGCGCTGCGCACCGTTTCCACTCCACGCTTATGCCCGGCAACGCGGGGGAGAAATCTGTTTTTCGCCCAGCGGCCATTCCCGTCCATGATGATGGCGATATGTCGGGGAACTGCACTGATTTCGGGTATTTCCCGGGTTGAACTGGTGGGAGGGAGCATGAGGCAGATAGCGAGCGTTGAAAACCTCTCTAAAATCCAAATTGTCCGTTCTGCTGGAGGGTATGATGTGCATACCCCTATATTGATCGCTTCTTTTCCGGATCAGATCGCCATCAATTCGGCTTCCTTGGTTTGCAGCAGCTTATCTATTTCCGCGATGTGGCGGTCCGTAATTTTCTGGATCTCGTCCTGCCCGCGGCGCTCCTCATCCTCGGCAATCTTTTTTTCCTTGAGCAGATCCTTCAAGTGGGCATTCGCATCCCGCCGGATATTGCGCATCGCCACACGCGCCGTTTCAGCCTCGTGCCTTACCACTTTGGCGAGATCACGGCGGCGCTCTTCGGTAAGAGGCGGCATGGGCACGCGGATCAATTCACCTACCGTTACCGGATTCAGTCCGAGATCGGAATTCCTGATGGATTTCTCGACCGCGCTCAGCATCTTCTTTTCCCAAGGCGCAACCGTAATGGTGCGTGCATCCGCCAGATTGATGTTGGCGACCTGGCTGATGAGCGTGGGCGTTCCGTAATAGTCGACCGTGATATGGTCGAGCAGCCCGGTATGAGCCCTGCCCGTTCGCACCTTTCCCAGATCCGCCTTTAGTGCTTCAAAGCTCTTCTGCATTTTTTGCTCAGTCGATTTTTTGATGTCGGCAATCATGGTAGTCGTCGGTAATATAAAAAGCGGAAAGCGGCATACTGGCGGCGGGGCAATGACAGGCTGCTCGGAAACACATTATAGCGCTGATGATTTATACCTGTACCAGCGTGCCCTCGTCTTCCCCCATCACTACCCGCTTTAACGCCCCGGCCTTGAAAATGCTGAAAACCTTGAGCGGCAGCTTCTGATCCCGGCATAGCGTGAGCGCCGTGGCGTCCATTACTTTCAGGTTCTGGGCGATGGCCATATCGAACGTCAGCCGCTGGTAACGTTTCGCCTCGGGGTTGGCTTTGGGGTCGGAGTCATATACGCCGTCCACCTTGGTACCCTTGAGAACGATATCCACATTCATTTCCATGCCCCGCAGCGCGGCGGCCGTATCGGTTGTAAAGAAAGGATTTCCCGTACCGGCCGCAAAGATGACGACTTTGCCGGACGCGAGATAGCGCATCGCCTTGCCGCGGATGTACGGCTCCACTACCTGATCGATACGAAGCGCCGATTGCACTCGGCTTGCCAACCCCGCGCGGCGCATCGCATCCTGCAGCGCGAGGGCATTCATGACAGTTGCCAGCATTCCCATATAATCGGCAGTGGCGCGATCCATTCCATCTTCAGCGGAAGTTATTCCACGAAAAATATTGCCGCCTCCTATTACAACCGCCACCTGAACTTCCAGTTCGGTTATTTCGACAATTTCCGAAACAATTCTTTCAATTATTTCACGATTGATTCCATAGCTATCGTCGCCCATCAAGGCTTCGCCCGACAGCTTCAGCAAAATTCGCTTATAAGAGGGAATGGTCATGGACTTCGTCAAGCCGGCCGGGCAGCCTTCTCGTCCTTCGCCTGGTTGACCTGGGCCATTACCTCGGCCGCAAAATCGCCCGATTTTTTTTCGATGCCTTCGCCTAGTACGAATAACGTAAAGGCGTGCACCTTCGCTGACTTCGCAGCCAGCAATTTTTCCACTGTCTGGTCTGGATCTTTTACAAATGGCTGGCCCAGGAGCGTCACTTCAGCAAGATATTTGGCAACCCGACCTTCCACCATCCTTGCGGCAATATCGCCGGATTTGCCGCTTTCCGCTGCTTGCGCTGCGTAGATTTGGCGTTCCCGCTCCAGCAGTTCGGGCGATACCTGTTCACGCGAGACGCATATCGGCTTGCTGGCTGCGATATGCATGGCCAGATCTCTCCCCAGCGACTCGTCACCCCCGCTGTAATCGACCATTACGCCAATTTTTGCGCCGTGCAGGTAGGACGAAAGCCGGCCCTGTGCTGCATGGCGCACCAGGCGGCGCACACTGATGTTCTCACCCAGCTTCATTACCAGGGCCTTGCGGAATTCCTCCACGCTTTGTCCCGTTTCCAGAATGGCTGGTGCAAGCCCTTCCGTGTCCGCCAGGTCATTTGTAGTCGCCACCCGGGCCAGATCCCGGGCAAAACGGATGAAGTCCTCGTTCTTCGCGACAAAATCCGTTTCGCAGTTGACTTCCACCAGGGCGCCGCTTTTCGCATCGGATGCGACGTATGCTGATATCATGCCATCGGCTGCGATACGGCCAGCCGCCTTGCTTGCCTTGGCCCCGCTTTTGACGCGCAGCAAATCCTCCGCCGCTTTCATGTCGCCTTCGGTTTCGGTCAGCGCTTTTTTGCACTCCATCATGCCAAGACCGGTGATTTCGCGCAATTCCTTCACCATCCCTGCGGTAATATCCGCCATATTTCACTCCAGGAACAAATTGTTTAAAGATCGTCCTCACAAGCGCCGGGTTGCCCGGGACTTTTATCCCATCTAGTCCGCCGCGGCTTCGTCTGCCTCGGCAAGCTCATTCTTTATAAGCTCTTCCATGATCTGGTTGCGTCCCTCCAGAATTGCATCGGCGACACCGCGCGCATACAAACGGATTGCCTGGCTTGAATCGTCGTTGCCCGGAATCACGTAATCCAGCCCATCCGGGCTGTGATTGGAATCGACCACTCCCACTATTGGAATTCCCAGCTTTTTTGCCTCTATGATGGCGCCTTTCTGATAACCCACGTCGATTACGAACATGGCATCGGGAAGGTTTTTCATCTCTTTTATGCCGCCGAGGCTGCGATTGAGCTTCTCCAGTTCGCGCTGGATATCTAATGCTTCCTTCTTGGAAAGCTTGTCCAGCGTGCCATCCCCAACCATGGTTTCCATATCGTGAAGGCGCTTGACCGATTGCTTGATCGTCTTGAAATTGGTCAACATGCCTCCCAGCCAGCGCTGGTCGACATAGGGAGAACCACAACGGATAGCTTCTTCCCGCACGATATCACGGGCTTGCCGCTTCGTTCCCACGAACAGGATGATTCCTTTGTTGGCGGATAGCTGGCGAACGTATTTCATCGCCTCCTGGTACATCACCAGGGTTTTTTCCAGGTTTATGATATGTATCCGGTTCCGATGACCAAAAATATACGGGGCCATCTTTGGATTCCAGAATCGGGTTTGATGTCCGAAATGGACACCCGCTTCCAGCATTTGACGCATGGTTACCGACATGAAATTCTCCTTTAGGGTTAAGCCTCAACCCGCCGCAATCGCTCCTTCGGAGCACCCTTGGAATGGCGGATATGTGAATTTAATCTGAATATAGGAATTATGGAAAATCCCTCAAGCGCCAGAGAGAACAAGCCGCCATGAATTCAGATTAGCTTGCTATTATATCATTTCTGCTGCGGCCCGCTCGATTTGAGATCTCCAAAGCCGTGCCAAGGCTCGTTCCAGGGTCCCGGGGAATCCTCAAGCTCAGCATTTGTATGTGTGTCAACGTACATACCTGTATTATCGAAAAGCGCGACACTTCGAGCTTGGGGTTATCAATCAATAGGAACATTGTTGTTTTATTACGAAAGGAGAGAGCTTGATGGAATCGAATACATCGAAGGATGCGAAGACGGCGGCGGAGAATCTGGCCAGGCAGGCAGGCGCTTCAGCGCGCAATGTGGGCGAGGCGGCGAGGTCGGCCGGGCAGCGGGTGG
>DASZUL010000020.1:0-6870 GCA_035547595.1 Nitrosospira sp. | reverse complement strand
GGTCGTATATCTGCCTCGCTATGATCGTCTGCGGCTCCGGCAGGTTCAGCTGGTGCGGATCCCCAGCCGCTAAACCCATCCCAGAATAGAGCCCCAACGCCAACCAAGACATGATCCTCGATACTGCTCTACTGCTCATATATCCCCCCACTTGATTACTGATTACAGTACGACCCCATGATTATTACAAGATCCCGTCCTTGACCCGGCTGTTCACGATAGCTTCCAGGGACCTCCGGATTGTTTTGCTCAGATCGGCAATCAAGTATCTTGACTGCAATTTTTTTCCACTACACAAGGATTTAATTTATGCCAAATAACCCTATTGCGAATATCGGTAATTATGTTATTCTATGGACTTATTCCAAAACGCCAAACGTTAAGAATAACGGCATGTCTATAAGTTCCAGGTTTTATCTAAAAAAGACTGATTCTGATTTACATTCCGCTCAAAGTGAGCCATTCAAACCATCATTGCCGAAGATTTCACGCTTTTCAACCGGCTATCCCTACTGTGACGGGAGGTAAAGGCTAAATTTGGCCTTGCTTTTCACCTGTTTCCCATCCCTTTTCCGCCAGAACCTCTCCCTTCCACTTCGACCATTGATCCGGCGAAAGCTGCTCGGACCGAAATGGAGCGAAATTCTACCACAGCAAAATTTGGCGTACAAGAAAGAAAACGTGATCATCTTAATCAAAAATAATAATGACCCTATTCTAAAAATTGGTATTTTCCCTTCTTCAAAACAGGGTAATTTTACCCCATTGGCATTGTGGGAATCCGTTCGGGGAAAGCCTGGGAAGGTGTGCCGGCAGCGGCCTGATGAGCCACTTCTAATTCAATAAATATAATTTAAAATCAATATAATATCTAAGAATATATCCCATCCCAATGGACTGCCGATCCATGCGTGCCAAGGCATGTTTTGAAAGCGCTCCGTTCACATGCCTCGCATTTTTCGTACAAAGCCTCTTTCGCTTCAATGTCATTCTTCCCATTAATGACGTCGTCAATATTTGAGGGGAGATATATGTTATTTTCATACCCTGGACATGCTCTCGGCGACCATTTTTTGCCGCTGCTTTTTACTTCGTCAACCCCTGCATCGTCTTATGCCGATATCGGGACGCCCCCACGACGAGCATCCGCAAAAACCGAGAACATTCTTGACGGGATAACCGGCTTCTGCCTATTATTGTGGCGATAAAAAATTTCTAACCTGGTTTTCTTCGATTATTTAATAAGTTAAAAGATAAACCCGGAAAAATAGGCGTGGGGCCACCCCCTATGAATCGGATGTCGATCGCGCTTTGTTTTTAGGAAGAACAACGGGTAATCTCGGCGTGGCAGCAGACTCCGATGAGTTATGGACGGGGAGGTACCGCTGCCATCCGGACAGGTCTTCGCTCTATCGCCGAAACGCGCCAGACCGGATAAGATGAATTACTATGGATGTCTCCAAGCCGATTTTATCGGCTGGACAACCCTGTTTACGAGGAGGAGTGGATGACGGAAAGCAATAGCGTCAGTGCCAGAATGGCCCCCGAACTGCAAGCTTCCGGATGGCTCAATACGCCTCGGCCGCTTTCACTGGCGGAATTGCGCGGCAAAGTGGTCGTTCTGCATACTTTTCAAATTTTTTGTCCGGGCTGCGTGCAAATCGGCATTCCCCAGGCGCAAAGAATTTATCAGGAATTCGACCCCGAACGGGTGGTGGTCATTGGCATGCACACGGTATTTGAGCACCACTCGGTGATGGGCCGGGACGCGCTGGAAGTATTCGTGCACGAGTACCGGCTTCGCTTCCCCATAGGCATAGATAAGTATGACGGACAGCCGCATGGCGTCCCGCTTACCATGCGTGTATACCAGATGCAGGGCACGCCCACTCTCATTCTCATCGATAAAAGCGGGCGCATCCGCTTGCATAAGTTCGGCCATGTGAGCGATTTGACCGTCGGCTTTTCCATTGGGGCATTGCTGTCCGAAGAACCCGATGAATCCGCAACGGTACCGGGAACGCCCCAAATCCCCGAGGGGGAAGGCAGTTGCGGCACGGAAGGTTGCAGCGTTTAACGATAACCGATATGCAAGACATAAAAGCGCCCTGCCTCCCTTGGGCCTTGCTCGAAGGTTTCTGAAAAAACAGCGGCTACTTCATGGACGCCGATCGGAAGGCCCGTGTCCCAAATTGATGCGTTCGGCCACTCCGCTCAGCACTCCGGTCGCAACCTGGCGCATGAGCTCGGTAATCGCGTGCGTCAAACGTGCGCCGGTTTCCAATCCCATTCGCCCGGTCGAGCTTATCTCGCGATTGAAAGCCGCCAGCGTATCCTCCAGCTGAGACCCGACGGCGGTACCGTTGCGCTTCGCATGCGCCACGAAGTCGCGCAAAGTTTCCGATACGGCTTGCTGAGCACTGGAAGCGGAAGCCTGCACCACCTCCAGGAAAAGATGCTCGACGCTTTCCAGTTCGGAACGCACATGCGCAAGTTCCTCGCTGGAAAACTTCTGGGCTCGGCCCGCAGCCTCCTCCAGAGCCAGCTTTGACGCTTCCGCAAACTGCGCCAGCGCTGCATCCAGCCCGGCAACTGCGTCGCGAATGGGTTCCAGCACTGCATGGGGCTCTCCGGGATTATGCTGCAGTCTCTGCTGGGCTCCTTCGCGCACCCCCTGCATCACTGCGGTAAGGATATGGCGAAGAGATTCAAAATCGGGCCGGGTGCTGAGCGCCTTAACCGTCAGATCCCGTACCGCCTGCTGCACATTATTCCCATGAGCGATAGCCTCCCGCACCTCGGATTCGAGCGCCGATGCTTTCCCGGCCTTATGGATGGGCTTGCCGCCAGATTTGCTTTGCATGATAAGACTCTCCCTGGAATGAGAATTTGACCCGTTTAAGCTGGTTTTACGCCCCTGGGCAAGCCGGTCCATTCCGCCCATGTAGGGTTGCAGCACGCGGGGAATGGATACGCTGCCATCCGCATTCTGGAAGTTTTCCAGAATTGCCACAAGCGTGCGTCCAACCGCCAGTCCCGATCCGTTCAGCGTATGCAGCAACTCGGTTTTGCCTTTTTCGTTACGGAAGCGCGCCTGCATGCGCCGTGCCTGGAAAGCCTCGCAGTTGCTACAGGAGGAAATCTCGCGATAGGTGTTTTGCGCCGGTAGCCACACTTCGATGTCGTAAGTCTTGGCTGCCGAAAAACCCATATCGGCGGCGCATAGCAGCATTACCCGATAAGGCAGTTCCAGCTTCTGCAAAATTGTTTCAGCATGGCCGGTAAGCTCCTCCAGGACGTCATATGAGCTTTGCGGACGCACGATCTGCACCAGTTCCACTTTATCAAACTGATGCTGACGGATCATTCCACGCGTGTCCCTGCCGTAACTGCCCGCTTCGGAGCGGAAGCACGGCGTATGCGCGGTGAGCTTGATGGGCAAAGCCTCCAGGGCGACGATCTGATCGCGCACGGTATTGGTCAGCGGGACTTCCGATGTCGGGATCAGGTACCAGTCGTCTTCCCGGGATGAAGATCCGCCTCCGGCGTGCAACTCTCCCTGCTGCGCGGCCTTCGCGGATCCCCGCATTCCTCCGCCTGGCTCATCCATCTGGCGGTAAATTTTAAATGAATCATTTTCGAATTTCGGCAGCTGGCCGGTACCCCGCAGGCTATCCGCATTGACCAGATAAGGCACATACGCTTCCGCGTACCCATGCTCCTGCGTCTGGATATCCAGCATGAACTGCGCCAGCGCCCGGTGAAGACGCGCGAGGTCTCCGGTCATCAGACTGAAACGCGAGCCGGTCAGTTTGGCGGCGGTCGCGAAGTCCAGCAACCCGAGTTTCTCGCCAATGCTTACATGATCGTTTACCGGGAAATCGAATGAAGGCAATGTTCCCCAGCGCCGCACCTCCCGGTTATCGGCCTCGCTATTTCCCTCGGGAACGCTGTGGTGCGGCAGGTTTGGTATTTGCAACATTATTTGCAGCAGCTCGCTTTGGACTCCTTCCAGCTCGGCCTCATTTCGAGCCAGTTCGTCCCCGAGGCCGGAAACTTCCGCCATGAGGGAATTTGCGTCCTCCCCCCTGGACTTGGCATTACCGATCTGCCTGGAGATAGCATTGCGCCGCGCCTGCAATTCCTGGGTCCGGGTCTGCAAGTCCTTGCGCTTCGTTTCCAAAAACTCGAAATTGGCGATATCCAGGAGGAAGCCACGCTTGGCGAGGCGTTCCGCAGTTCCTTCCGGGTCGGTGCGCAACAATTGAATATCCAGCATGCAAACTCCAAGAAATGATAGTGCGTCTGCACCGATGGGCGCCGCTGCCTCGCCGAAGTGCCTGTTCAGGATTCCCTATGATTGCTTCTTTGCTCGTTCGTCCAGTTCACGCAGGCGATCTAGTCTTTCCGCAATTTTTTCTTCGAGGCCATACGGGGTAGGTCGATAAAACCGGACTCGCGGCATTCCTTCAGGCAAATAATCTTCTCCGGCGGCGTACGCTTCAGGTTCGTCATGCGCATACCGGTAGTCGTGCCCGAAACCCAGCTCTTTCATCAGCCGGGTAGGTGCATTTCGCAAATGCTCCGGAACGGGCCGCGACTTGTCGCCAGCTATGAAAGCTCTTGCTTCATTATACGCAAGATAGGCGGCATTGCTCTTGGGAGCGCAAGCAAGATACAGAGCCGCCTGCGCCAGTGCCAGCTCTCCTTCGGGGCTGCCGAGACGCTCATAAGTTTCACCCGCGTTCAATGCGATCTGGAGTGCGCGGGGATCCGCCAGGCCGATGTCTTCCGCCGCGGCGCGGATGAGGCGGCGTGCGAGATAACGCGGATCGGCTCCCGCGTCGAGCATCCGGCAAGTCCAGTAAAGCGCGGCATCCGGGTTGGAACCACGAATCGATTTGTGCAGGGCAGAAATCTGGTCATAGAAGTTGTCGCCCCCCTTGTCGAAGCGGCGTCCGCCGCGAGAAAGGGTCGCTTGCGCATATTCCTTGTCTATTGCGGTAATCGCTTCGGTTGCCGCCGCCGTTTTCATCTGCTCGAGAAAATTGAGCAGGCGGCGAGCATCGCCGTCAGCGTACCCGATCAACAGGCGTTTCGCATCTTCCGTGAAATCCAGGTCTGCAAGCGCGAGATTGTGCGCACGCTCGAACACGATCCCGAGCTCATCGTCAGACAAGGGGTTGAGCACATACACCTGTGCACGCGACAGTAATGCGCTGTTCACTTCAAACGAGGGATTTTCGGTAGTAGCGCCGATAAACGTCACCAACCCTTGTTCGACATAGGGCAGGAACGCATCCTGCTGGGATTTATTGAAGCGGTGCACTTCGTCGACAAATAGGATAGTGTGCCGTCCGGATTGCTGCAGGATAGCCTGGGCGCGTTCCACTGCTTCACGGATATCCTTCACTCCCGACAAAACCGCGGACAGTGCGATAAATTCGGCGTCAAATGCCGCCGCCATGAGGCGGGACAGCGTCGTCTTGCCCGTTCCCGGCGGTCCCCAAAGAATCATGGAATGCGGCTTGCCGGATTCGAAAGCAAGCCGCAGGGGCTTGCCGGCTCCCAGCAAATGAGATTGGCCCACTACGTCTTTCAATGCTTGAGGACGCAATTTCTCCGCGAGTGGCGCGGAAGGCTTGCGCATCCCAAACAGGTCAGTCACTGATGACGTCCGAGCCGGCGGGGGGAGTGAACTTGAACAGGTCCGGGGCAAGCCGGGGGTTTCGTTCCAGCCGCGAAAAAGTAAGTACCGTGGTCTGGCCGAAATTATCGTGCAGCTCCATGGATTTCAATACCCCATCCGGCGTAAAGCCCAGGCGCACCCACTCAAATGTGCTGTCCTTGGTTTTGGGTTTTGCCTCTAGCCATTCCGTGCCCGCAAGGGAACCGGTATCGCGAAGCTCGAAGTTGTGTTCAATATCGGTGTCGCCGGCAAGCAGCGCGGCGGGACTGCTTCCTATGGCAAGATCGAGGCGACGCACGGTTACCTGGTTCAGATCGCGATCATAAAACCATATACGGTCGCCATCGCCTACGATCAATTGCTCATATGGCTTTTCATATATCCAGCGGAACTTGCCCGGACGCTGGAATTGCATGGTTCCCTGCCCCGTTTGTACGGTACGTCCGTTCTTGTCGAGGACGCTTTGAGTGAAGGTTGCGCGAACCGTGCGCGCATCGTGGATGAAATTCTTGAGGCTGCTTGTTGCGCTTGCCTGGGCAACGGAAGCAAACGAGTAGAACAGAAGAAACAAACAAAAATGCTTTAAAACGTCCATACGTACTCGATCGTGCTCAATCGTTGTAATTATTCAGGCAACCAGGCTGCCAGATGCACGCGTAGCGAAGAATGAATTGATGAATCGTCACTACTGCCCCGATTTTACCGGTTCTGCCGCTGCCGGGAAACAAAAGAATGCGTCACAACCTGTGAGCGTCTTGATGGAGGATGAAGCTTTGGGTGAGACATGCCTAATGATATCCCTGTTTTCACTGGGGGAGAAAAGGGAACTAAACGATATCCCATCAATCCAATGGATGCAGGCGGCGTTGTTCCGCCGCGAAGGGTTAAGGTTCAATTATCGGTTTAGGAGGTGAAATATGGCAACAACACTAGGGACGTCAAGCCACGCGACGTCGAGCGGACGCGACTACGACATGTCGCTGTGGTACGACTCGAGGTGGTACAAATTTGGGCTATTGACCATGCTTGCGGTAGCGATCTTCTGGATCTGGTTCCAGAGGACATTTGCGTACTCGCACGGGATGGACTCGATGGAGCCCGAATTCGAGAAGGTATGGATGGGGCTGTGGCGGGTGCACATGATCGTCATGCCGATATTTGCGCTGGTGACGTGGGGTTGG
>DASZUL010000019.1:0-37457 GCA_035547595.1 Nitrosospira sp. | reverse complement strand
TCCCATTACGCGGCTATTGTCCACCACCACCAGGGGCGTGCTGCCGCGGCGGGCGATATCGTCCGTGGTCCGGATGACTTCCGGCGGATAAGGATGTCCCAGGGATGCGGCATATTTTTTCATGGAGTCCGCCGCACCCTTGCGGATGGCCCGGTTTCCGATGTCCACGCCGCTCAGGCGGGTGTGCGCGCTGTATGGGATGAATGCCGCGTGCAATGTTTCCATATCCCGTCCGCGGATATTGAAGCGCTGCTTCGCCAGTGCGACGATACTGCGGCCTTCCGGTGTTCCGTCCGCCAGGGAAGCAAGCTGGGCGGCATCAGCCAGTTGTTCCTCCGTAACGCCTGGGGCCGGAAAAAATGCAGCAGCCTGCCGGTTGCCGAGCGTGATCGTACCGGTCTTGTCCAGCAGCAGCACATCCACGTCCCCGGCCGCCTCCACCGCGCGGCCGGAGGTCGCGATGACGTTGGCCTGCATCAGGCGGCTCATGCCCGCGACGCTGATGGCGGACAGCAGGCCGCCAATGGTGGTGGGAATGAGGCATACGAGCAATGCGACCAGTATCGTCATGGTGACGGGCGAGCCGCTGCGGGCGGCTTCGACGCTGAAGAGCGAGAACGGCAGCAGGCTGACCGTCACCAGCAGGAAAATGATGGTCAGCGCCACCAGCAATATGTTCAAGGCGATCTCAGTGGGCGTTCTCTGCCGCCGCGCACCTTCAACCATGGCAATCATGCGGTCCACGAATGCTTCCCCCGGGTCGACCGCTATTCGCACCACCAGCCAGTCGGAAAGCATGCGCGTGCCGCCGGTTACCGCGGAAAAATCGCCGCCCGATTCGCGGATGACGGGCGCCGATTCGCCCGTGATGGCGCTTTCATCCACCGACGCCACCCCTTCCACCACCTCGCCATCGGCAGGAATCACGTCGCCGGCTTCCACCAGCACGATGTCGCCTTTGCGCAGATCGGACGCGGATATCGCGGTCCAGCTGCTGCCATGGTATGGCGCATCAAGCTTCTTGGCGGAAACCGTTTTTTTCAAGGTGTGAAGCGCTGCGGCTTGCGCCTTGCCGCGGCCCTCCGCCAGCGCCTCGGCCAGGTTTGCGAACAGCACGGTAAACCACAGCCATAGCGCGATGGTCAGAATAAAACCGGCATCTTCCTCGCCGCCCTGCATGAGGGCTTGCATGAACAGCAAAGTGGTCAGGATGCTCCCGATATAAACGATGAACATCACCGGGCTATGCCATTGAATGCGCGGGTCCAGCTTTTTGAAAGCATTCACGATGGTGGAACCGATCAATTTCCGGCCGAAAAGGGGCAGCTTTCCCTGGCTCATTCCGGTCCTTTCTCAGCCCAAGGCATGAAGCTGCAAATGCTCGATGACCGGCCCCAGCGCCAGTGCGGGGAGGTAGGTGAGCGCGCCGACGACAATGACGGTCCCTGACAGAAGCGCGATAAAGAGTGGGCCATGCGTCGGCATGGTGCCCGCAGTCGCTTCAACGCGTTTCTTCGCCGCCAGCGAACCTGCAATGGCCAGCACCGCGACGATGGGGATAAAGCGGCCAAACCACATCGCGATTGCCAGCAGGATGTTATAAAACGGGGTATTGGCCGACAAGCCGGCAAAGGCGCTGCCGTTGTTATTGGCAGCCGATGAGAACGCGTACAGAATTTCGGAAAAGCCATGTGCGCCGGGATTCAGGATGCCTGCTCTGCCGGCGGCAACCGTGACCGCCAGTGCGGTTCCGCCCAGCACCAGCAGCGGCGTGACAAGAATCGCCAGGGAAGCCATTTTCATTTCGAACGGCTGGATTTTCTTGCCCAGGTATTCCGGTGTCCGCCCGATCATCAAGCCGGCAATGAATACGGCAAGGATCGAGAAAATCAGCATGCCATACAGTCCGGATCCGACTCCGCCGAACACCACCTCTCCCAGTTGCATCAGCAGCATCGGCACCATGCCGCCGAGCGGGGTCAGGGAATCATGCATCGCATTCACCGCGCCGCAGGATGCCGCCGTGGTGACGGCGGCAAACAATGCGGAAGCGCTGATGCCAAAACGGATTTCCTTTCCCTCCATGTTCCCGCCGGACTGCAATTCGCCTGGCATCTGGTCGACATCCAACGCCTGCAATGCCGGATGGGCTTGCTGTTCCGCGACCAGAACGACGGATGTCATCGTCAGGAAAATGACTGTCATTGCCCCCAATATTACCCAGCCCTGGCGGATGTCGCCGACCATGCGTCCAAAAGCGAAGCATAGTGCGACGGGAATCAGCAGAATCGACAACATCTCGACAAAATTGGATAGCGGAGTGGGATTTTCGTAAGGATGCGCCGAGTTCGCGTTGAAAAAACCGCCACCGTTGGTGCCGAGCAGCTTGATCGCCTCCTGCGAGGCAACCGGTCCCATCGGCAGCACCTGGGTGGTGGCGATCGCGGAGTCCATCATCCGATTGCCCTCTGTACCCTCTGCATCGCTTGGCGGCTCGTTAGCCGGACCGGTTCTGGCTTGCTGATAGCTGAGGGGCTCGACCAGGCTCACTTCCTGATACGCGGAGAAATTCTGGATGACGCCCTGGCCGGTCAGGAACACGGCGAATAACGCCGACAGCGGCAGCAATACATAGAGCGTCGAGCGGGTAACGTCATGCCAGAAGTTGCCGATCGACCCCGCCGAGTGCCGTTTGAAACCACGGATAAGTGCATAGGCGACCGCCATGCCGGTTGCCGCCGACAGAAAATTCTGCCCGGTCAGCCCCAGCATTTGCGTCAGGTAGCTCATCGTCGATTCGCCCCCGTAACCTTGCCAGTTGGTATTGGTGGCAAAACTGATGGCGGTATTGAACGAGGAATCGGGGCTCACATTGCCCAGCGCCTGGGGGTTGAGCGGCAACCATGCCTGCAGGCGTTGCACCGTATAAACGATCAGGGCGCCGAGTGTATTGAATACCAGGAGCGCCAGGGCGTAGGTCTTCCATTCCATTTCTGAGTCCGGCGGGATGCCGGCGAGACGGTAAAGGAAGTTTTCGGCTTTCTTTACCCAGTTAAGGCCGCGTATGGGCGCGCCCTCACCGACTTTCGCGAGATAAATACCCAGTGGATATGCCAGTGACAGCAGCGTTGCGAGGAACACCAGGAGCATGACGAGAGATTGCATCGTCATTACAAGTCCTCGGCGTTTATCAAGGCGATAAGCAGGTATATCAGGAGAATAGCCGCGATGATCGCACCGGCGGCATAGAGCGCATTCATTGGCGCCGGCCCAGCTTTTCGCAGCCTTTCACAAACGCGGCAGTTATGAGCAGAAGCGCTACGATTGCACCTGCATAGAGGATATCCATTCGCCCTCATCGGATTTGTCCGAAAATATAAAGGTTAGGCGAAACCATCTAAAGATGCTGCAAAGATCCGGATGCCGGATGCAAAGAAAGTATAAAAACAGCCATGCTGCTGGAGAATCCCGCTCGAACCGGCGGGTTGAATGCTTTCCATCTGCCGTTGGGGTTCCTGACTGATCCCAGATACAGGCGTACGGGATTTTGGTGTTCCTGTATCATTGCGGTTTTCGAAAATGACGCCTGCGCTCCATGAAGATAACATTTCTGGATTTCGAGCAGCCGGTCGCTGAACTGGAAGCCAAGATCGAGGAACTGCGCTTTGCGCAGGATGATTCGGCGGTGGATATTTCAGCCGAGATCCTGCGGCTGCAAAAGAAAAGCCAGTCGCTCACCTCGGGAATCTATGCCAAGCTCACCCCCTGGCAGATTTCGCAAGTGGCGCGGCATCCCCAGCGTCCTTACACGCTCGATTATATCCAGCAGCTGTTTACCGATTTCGAGGAACTCCACGGCGACCGGAGTTTTGCCGACGACAAGGCGATCATAGGCGGGCTTGCGCGGTTTGGCGGCGAGACCGTCATGGTCATAGGCCACCAGAAGGGGCGCGACACCAAGGAAAAAATCTACCGCAATTTCGGCATGCCGAGACCCGAAGGCTACCGCAAGGCGCTGCGCCTGATGCAGCTCGCGGAGAAATTCTCGATACCGCTGCTCACCTTCATCGACACGCCAGGTGCATATCCCGGCATCGGAGCGGAGGAACGCGGCCAGTCGGAGGCCATCGGGAGAAACCTGTATGTGCTGGCGGAACTGAAAGTCCCGGTGATCTGCACCATCATCGGCGAGGGGGGGTCCGGCGGGGCGCTGGCGGTGGCTATAGGCGATGTGGTGCAAATGCTGCAATACGCCACCTACTCCGTTATTTCGCCCGAAGGCTGCGCTTCAATCTTGTGGAAAAGCGCGGACAAGGCACCGGAAGCCGCGGAGATCATGGGCATCACCGCGCATCGCCTCAAGACGATGGGGCTGATCGACAGGATCATCAGCGAGCCTCCCGGCGGAGCGCATCGCGATTATCCCACCATCATGCAGTCCGTCAGGAAGGCATTGCAGGAATCGCTCAGGCATTTGCAAGGCTATTCCACGGAGTCGTTGCTGGAGAAGCGCTATGAACGCCTGATGGAATATGGCAAGTTCAAGGAAGTCAAAATCAAATAGCATAAAAAGCAAGGCCGAAGACATACTGCGCCAGCAGGTTCGCAGGGGAGGCCGCCTGGCGGTGGCGTTGAGCGGCGGGATTGATTCGGTAGTGCTGCTGCATTTGCTGGTTCCGTTGTCCGCTTCCATGGGATTCGCGCTCTCCGCGATCCATGTCGATCACGGCATCAGCGTCAATGCCGGAAAATGGAGCGCGTTCTGCCGCGATCTGTGCCATGGCCTCGGCATTTTCCTGGAAACGGCGCGGCTGAATATCGAGTGCGAACCCGGTGCCAGCCTCGAAGCCGCCGCGCGTGCAGGGCGCTACCGGGTATTTGCCACACTCCAGGCCGATTACGTGGTGCTTGGGCAGCACCAGGACGACCAAGCCGAAACCCTTCTGCTGCAACTGCTGCGGGGAGCGGGCGTCAAGGGGCTTGCGGCGATGCCCGTCATCCGGGATCTGCCGCTGGACGAGGCGCTGTGGGATGAATCTCTCGCGGTGGAAGTCAACCAGGAATTACCTGGCGGTGCGTTCCTCCGCGATCGGCCCAGGATGCTGCGGCCATTGCTCCAGGTCTCGCGACGCGAAATCGAGGACTACGCCCGCGAGAATAGCTTGCGCTGGATCGTGGACGAAAGCAACGAGGACGTCTCGTTCGACCGGAATTTCCTGCGCCATGAAGTGTTTCCTTTGCTTGAAAAGCGCTTTCCCGCCTATCGTGCCACCTTTTCCCGCGCCAGTCGCCACATGGCCGAGGCGGCGGATCTTCTCGATGAGTTGGCTGAAACCGATGGTGCAGGCTTGGCCGCGGAAAAGGTCCATATCGAAGATTTACGAAAATTGAGCTTGCCGCGCGCGCGCAACCTGCTGCGCTACACGCTCGCCCGGCGAGGGGCTGTGCTGCCCAGCACAGTGAAGCTGGATGACATATTGCGGCAGCTGCTGTCCTCGCGTTGCGACTCAAACCCGCATGTCGTTTTTGGCGACGTCGAAATACGCTGCTTCAGGGGGAACATACATCTACGCAAGGCCGGGCAGGTATGGGATGCATCCGGCGAGGCGGCGCTGCCGGCTGTGCCGGTTGCAGCGGCTACAGTAGTTGCGCCGATTGCGTGGAGTGGCGAAAGCGAGCTGAGCCTGCCGCACCTCGGCGGTATTCTCAGCTTCAAGCGCGAAAGCAGAATAGGAAATGAGGTAGTCATCCAGCTGGCGAAACTGTCGGAGCAGCCGGTCACGGTCCGGATGAGGGGAGGAGGAGAACGGCTGCGTCCCGATTGCAATCGCCCGCGCCGCAGCCTCAAGAACCTGTTAAGGGAAGCTTCGCTGCCGCCATGGGAGCGCGTCGCCCTGCCCCTGATATTCAGCGGCGATCATCTCGTGTGCGTTCCCGGCATCGGGATAGATTGCGCCTATCAGGCTGCATCCGGGGAGCCGGGGCTGGTAGTGGAATGGCGCCGGACGGATCCATGGGGATGAGCCGCCTTGGCGCCAGCATCATCCCTGGCTACCACAACTCGAAAAGCAGCACCTCCGCTTCATGTCCCCGGTCGAGGACGAGATTTTTCTCGCCTGTCAGCATGGCGGCATCTCCTTGCGCCAGCGGCGTACCATTCAGCGATGTGCTGCCCCGGGCAATATGAATATAGTAGGAGCGATCGGCGGAAAGCGATGTCTCGATGCGTTCGTCGGCATCGACCAGCGCGGCTGACATGCGAGCATCCGCATGAATGGTGACGGACCCATCGGTACCGTCCGGAGAGGCGATCAGGCGGAGCCGGCCGCGTTTTTCCGCATCGGCAAAAATCTTTTCCTCATAGCCAGGAGAAATGTCAGTCTCATTAGGCAGGAACCAGATTTGCAGAAAATGGACCCGCTCCTTCGGTGACGAATTGAACTCGCTATGCTGTACACCGGTGCCGGCACTCATGCGCTGCACGCTGCCCGGACGGATGACTGAGCCGTTGCCCATGCTATCCCTGTGCGCCAGGCCTCCTTCCAGCACGTAGCTGACGATTTCCATATCCCGATGGCTGTGTGTGCCGAATCCCTTTCCGGGTTCGACGGTATCATCGTTTATCACACGCAGCGCGCGAAACTGGATGTGCCTGGGATCGTAGTAGTCGGCGAAAGAAAAGCTGTGCCAGGAATTCAGCCAGCCATGATCCGCGTGGCCCCGCTCCGCGGCGCGTCTCAACTCCATCATATGTACCCTCCGTTTTTCCTGTTTGTTTGCTTGAAGTGGAATATGCAATGGTACAACAGCATATGTTCATTCGCCTGTTCCAAGCGAGTTGTCCCGGAATGCCATAGGCATTCCGCCGACGAAGTGGGAAACCTTTGGCGCCTCCTGTCCGCGGTGGAAACGGTAGACACTTTCCTGTATCCGCTGGTCCTCGCGGGTAACACGCGCGTGCTGGCGCAAGTGATCCAGCCATGAGGCATGCTGGAACAGCTCGACATACCGCCCGGGCGACGCGATATCTTCGAAGACGCCCCAGGCGAAGGCGCCATCCCGCCGCCGGATCGCCCCTAGTTGCTGCACTGCGGCGAGGAAAGCCTCACGCTGCTCCAGGGCGATCTGGTACTCGATCGTGACCAGCACTGGTCCCCGGCTCGAACTCAATTCCTCCGCGGCATGCGGATGCGGCCAGTGGCGCGAGGGGGACAGGTCGGGCGCTTCATGGGAGCCGAGGCTGAACCGGCGTACCACCACCGCCGCCCCCACCATTCCGATACCGGAGAACAGGAATGCAGCAGGCGTGCCCGCATGGGCCGCAACCCAACCCCAGAGGAAGCTGCCGAGCGTCATCGCGGCGGCGAAGATCATGAGGTACAGGGATAACGCGCGTCCCCGGACCCAGGCGGGGACGGAGATCTGGGCCGCGAGCTGCAGCGATGACAGGACAGTGAGCCAGGATGCGCCGCAAACCGCCATGATTGCATACACCACATATTCGTTCCGGGTTACCGCCAGTCCGATGCAGGTCAGGAAGTAGATGAGGGTTGCGGCGAATACCAGGCCGTCGGGTCCGATGTGAGCGCGCACTCTCGGCAGCAGCATCGCGGCGGCGACGGCGCCGATGCCGACGAAGGTCAGCAACAAGCCGTAGGTCCCCGGTCCGCCGGCAAGCTCATGCCGTGCGAACAACGGAAGCAGCGCCCATATCGATGTCGCAAAAAGAATGAAAGCGGTTACGCGGACCAGCACCGCGCGAAACACCGATGCCAGGCGCGCGTAGCGCACGCCGGCGCGCAGCGCCTGAAAAAACCGCTCGGGCGGCAGGGCCTGATCGTCCTGTTCGCGCCTCCAGTACCATAGCATCGCCACCATGCCGATGAACGAGAAGGCATTCAGGCTGTAGGCCACCCATGCGCCCAGCTGGGCTACCAGCAGGCCGCCGAGGGCGGGGCCGATGGAACGCGAGAGATTGATCGACACCGCGCCCAGCGAGACGGCCTGCGGCAGGAGGCTGGACGGCACCAGTTCGGCGATGATGGCGCTCAAGGCAGGCATTGCCATGGCGGCGCCCGCACCCAGCGCGAAAGTGAGAACCAGCAGATTCCATGCGTCCAGCCGGTCGGTTGCCGCCAGGTAAGCCAGCGCGGCCGCAGCCAATGTCATCCATAGCTGGGTGGCGATGAGATAGCGGCGGCGGTCCACAATGTCGGTCAGCGCTCCCGCACCCAGCGCAAACAGCACGAGGGGCAGCGAGCCGGCGGCCTGGACCAGGGATACCATCACCGGCGATGGCGACAGGTCGGTCATCACCCAGCCCGATGCCGTGCCGTTGATCCACGTTCCTATATTCGAGCCCAGCGATGCAAGCCAGAAAATGCGGAAAATGGGAAGCTTGAGCGGTTCCCATGCTCCTGCTTGGGACGCGCGAGGGTAGGATGCGCCATCGGATCCGGCGGGAGCGCCATCTTCGGCGGGCTTGCTCATCTGCAAACGCTCCTTCCGTTTCCACATCCTATAGATCTTGAGAGTCCAGGGTCCTCCCGGAAATCTGGAGGGAGAAGCGAAGATGGGGGCGAGGCAAGTCCGGCGGTGGCCAGGCAGGCTCCAGCGTCATGGATTGCCCCAGGCTTCAAATCGCCGCTGCGGGGTCCGTGCGTGCTGCCGTCCGTCAGTTCCGGGCTCCCGGCTGAACTGGCCGATCAAGCCGATCCAGTTTTTTGTCGATCGTATCGATCTGCCGCTGAAGCCGGAGGATGCCTTTGAGGATTTCGTCGATTTCCAGGCGATCGGACTCCGGTGGAGAAGGTGGGGAAGGCGGCGTGGGCGGACTGTCCGGGCCGGCCACCGCAACCGTGCTGGTTCCAGGACTGACTCCGCCTGTGCCGTCATCCTCATTGAAAATATTCCGGTAATTGCGGATGATTTCGATCAATACCAGGGGCGAGGCGGCCAGATCGATCACATCCCCATATCTTTCCCGGATTTCCCGGATTATCCGATCCTGCTTCTCCCGATTAGCCATGGTGCGGTCACCTCATGGAAATTAAAAAAACTTGAATTTCTTTTGCCTGAGCCAGGTGATCAATGTCGTTTTCCGTCCTTTGACCAGGGGTACGCTGGAATGGATTATCCGATAATTGCATTTTTCGCTCGGAAACAGGTTGTTCCATACTAACAGTCTGCCCGTTTTTGCTTCGACCGTTTTATCGAGCGCGCGGAAATGGGTACCACCTCCTTCCGCCGGGGTTGTGAGATACAGCAGCAGGGTCAGGATGCGGTCGCCTGCGTAATGGTTTTCCCAATACCCTGAATCGAGATGATAGTAAAAGCTTCCACCCATCGGGTAGTCGGTGCCCTGCCAATACTCCAGGTTCGCTTTCTCGAGGCCGAACATTTTCTCGAAACGCCTTTCGATCTCCGCCACCATGACCTGCAATTCGTCACTGAACCATTTCTGCTGCGCAGTTTTGCTCACCCTGTAGGGACTTAATACGTCGCGTCGAGTACCATCCTGCTGTAGCATGTAGGTCAGGCTCGGGCGCCATATGGTGAATCGCAACTCTTCCAATATGAGATCGCATTCCTCCTGGGAAAGAAAATGATCGATCAGGAAGATCTCGCTTGTCAAAGGCTTCTTCAGGATATCCGATAGCTGTCTTCCGGATAATTTCGTTCCGCCCGGTCCGGATTCGTCCGGCGGAGATAGCCAACGCGCTGGCCAGCGGGAAGCTGGCGCGAGGCGGAGCGGGGCGGTGAGGGACATGGGGAATTCCTGAGGCAATCCTGCGATTGACAGTACGAGATACTTTTCGTGATCGGGTTCGAGCTTCCTCATGTATTTATAATATATGCAATCTCTGCGGAATAGGTGAAAACGAGATCAACTTAAAATGAGCAAAACAAAATCCACTTATTCCTGCAGCGAATGCGGGGGCCAGACCTTGAAATGGCAGGGCCAGTGTCCGCATTGCCAGGCATGGAACACCCTGGTCGAGGTTGTTTCCGAAAAGACGGCCTCTCGGTTCACGCCGGTGCCGGAAATGGGGAAAGCGCGGAACCTGGGCGAGGTGGAAGCAGGGGAGGAGCAACGCTATTCCACAGGCATGGCGGAGTTCGACCGGGTGCTTGGCGGAGGACTGGTACACGGCAGTGTGGTGTTGCTCGGTGGAGACCCGGGTATCGGAAAATCCACGCTGCTGCTGCAAGCGCTTTGCCATATGTCGGGTGGCGCCCAGAGCGCCTTGAACGTCCTGTACGTCAGTGGGGAAGAATCGGCGCGCCAGGTCGCGTTGCGCGCACAGAGGCTGGCGCTTGACGCTAAAGCAGTCCATTTGCTGCCGGAGATCCGGCTGGAAAGAATCCAGGGCATATTGCTGGAGCGCAAACCGGGCGTGGTGGTGGTCGATTCGATCCAGACCATCTATTCCGATGCGCTGCAATCCGCCCCCGGCTCCGTTGCCCAGGTGAGGGAATGCGCCGCGCAATTGACGCGGCTGGCGAAGGCCAGCGGCGTAGCCGTTGTGCTGGTAGGACATGTGACCAAGGAGGGTGCGCTGGCGGGGCCGCGCGTCCTGGAGCACATGGTGGATACCGTGCTGTATTTCGAAGGCGACACGCATTCAAGTTTTCGCCTGGTCCGTGCCGTCAAGAATCGCTTTGGCGCCGTGAATGAATTGGGCGTATTCGCCATGGGCGAGAAAGGGCTGCGGGAAGTGAGCAACCCTTCCGCGCTATTTCTGTCCCATCATGGGGGCCAGGTGCCGGGTTCGTGCATCATGGTGACCCAGGAGGGCACCCGGCCGCTGCTGGTGGAGATCCAGGCACTGGTGGACGAAGCCCATGCCCCCAATGCCCGCCGGTTGAGCGTTGGTCTGGAGCAGAACCGGCTGGCCATGCTGCTGGCGGTGCTTCACCGGCATGCGGGGATCGCCTGCTTCGATCAGGACGTGTTTGTCAATGCGGTCGGAGGAGTGAAAGTCACTGAACCGGGAGCTGATCTGGCGATATTGCTGGCTATCGTGTCTTCGCTCAGGAGCAAGCCGCTGCCGCAGAAAATGGTGGTGTTCGGCGAAATCGGGCTGGCGGGAGAAGTGCGCCCAGTCCAGCGCGGGCAGGAGCGATTGAGGGAAGCAGCCAAGCTGGGTTTCGTCCAGGCCATCGTTCCCAAGGCCAATAAGCCCAGGCAGCCGTTTCCCGGCCTGGAGATCGTCGCGGTGGAGCGGGTGGAAGAGGCGGTGGCGGGAATACGTTAGGTAAGCGCTGAGCCAGTTCCAGGGCGAAAAAATGCATCGCCAAGGCTCAGGGATGACTGGATACGCGCAGGAACCTGAGCTTACGCTCGCCCTGTAGTTCTACTCCATTCTGGCCATTGCCCTGCCCGGCATCCTTGTTCCGGTGCGCTACCCCTGCGGCACCTATATTCTAGCGGTGCCGGGCGGGTATGGCGTTGCCAAGCTCGTGGAAATCGGTGATCATCAAATACTTGGCCTGGATGAAGTCATGAGCGGGTATGAGCGGATACGCAAGGCCCTTGATCATGGCCCGGCTGGCCGTTTGCGACGGCGTGACATTGGGAGGCGGATATGCACATTGCTACATCTTACGAGCGAATAGGCGGGGAAACGATGATACGCCGGCTGGTGGACCGGTTTTACGACCTGATGGATGAAGATCCGGATTACTTCGGCGTCCGCAAGCTTCATCCGCAGGATCTGGCCCATTCCCGGCAGAAACTGTTCATGTTCCTGTCCGGGTGGACCGGCGGGCCTTCCCTATACACTGAAAAGTATGGGGAGCCACGCTTGCGCACCCGTCATATGCCTTTTCCCATCGGAACCTCAGAGCGGGACCAATGGCTGTCCTGCATGAGCCGCGCGATGGTGGATATCGGACTGGATGAAGAATTGCGCAGGAAACTGGATATGGCTTTCGACCAGACGGCGGATTTCATGCGTAACCAGCCGGAGTGAGAGGAGCAATCAGCGCCGCCGGCAGGATGCTCCCTCTTCGTTCACGATATTTCCCATTCCTTTCGTCGATCCGCGGCAATGATGCTCATTTGGATTGCCGCGCTGCTGAACTGCCGGATCTCGCCGGACTGACTACTTGCTCCTGAAATAAGTGTCGGCACGCCTATCGCCGAATGCACCGCTCCGGTTGCCTGCAACCGCATTGCTCCGCGTATCCGCTCGATTGGCGCTGAACGAGCGGCTGCGGGCATCACCCCAGTCTCCTCTTGCACTACCGGCAGCGGGAGCATGGCGCTGGCCATCCGGCGACCAGCTACGGCTGCGTTTATGGGCGACATTGGGTGTATTCCTGGGCATGCCCGTCCCGCCAGTGCGCGGCTTGAACCGCGGTTCGAGGCCGGGGACGACATGGGAGGCAATGCGCTGGCCGGTGAAGTGTTCGATGTTCTTCAGGCTGACATTGTCTGTCCCCGATGCGAAGGAGACGGCGATTCCGGAAGCGCCGGCACGCCCCGTGCGCCCGATGCGATGCACATAGTCTTCCGCGAATTTCGGCAAATCGAAATTGATCACATGAGTAATGCCGGCGACATCGATCCCCCGGGCGGCGACGTCGGTTGCGACCAGCACGCGCAATCCTCCGTGGCGGAGCCGGGTAAGGGTGCGATTTCGGTCACGCTGGCTCATGTCGCCATGCAAGGCGGCCGCTTCATGGCCCTGGGCAGAGAGACTATCCGCCAGGGTATCGGCATCGCGCTTGGTTGCCGTGAAAACGATGGCCTGCTTTAGTGCGATATCGCGTAGCAGATGATCCAGCAGGCGGTTTTTATGGGACACGTCGTCCACATAGTGCAGCCGCTGTTCGATGTTATCCAGCCTCGCCTTCTGCGAGGCGACCTGGATGCGCCGGGGAGAGTTCAGCAATTGTGAACCGATATTCTCTATCGCGCTGTCCAGGGTGGCTGAAAACAGCAAGGTCTGGCGGTTCTCGGGCGTGGCGGCGGCAATGCTTGCCACATCATCGATGAATCCCATGTCGAGCATGCGGTCGGCCTCGTCCAGCACCAGCATTTCGAGCCGGGAAAAGTCGATGCGTCCGCGCTGGATGTGATCGATCAAGCGGCCCGGGGTGGCCACGAGAATATCGACGGGTTGCGAAAGCAGCTTGTTTTGCAGGGGATAGGGCATCCCGCCGAGGATACTTACTACCCTCACGCGTGGAAGATGTTTTCCATATTTGGCGGCGGCCGACGAGACCTGCAGCGCGAGCTCGCGTGTGGGAGTCAGCACCAGAACGCGCGGTCCGCGGCTGTGCGTACGGGACGGCGTGGCAAGGCGATGCAGCGCAGGCAGCATGAATGCGGCTGTTTTTCCGGTGCCGGTCTGGGCCGAGGCCATCACATCGTGGCCGGCAAGCAGCTCTGGAATGGCTTTTTCCTGGATCGGCGTGGGCGAAGTGTAGCCCGAGTCGATAATGGCCTTGAGGATGAGGGGATGCAGGTTCAGATTTTCAAAAGACACGTTGTTTTCCTGTGAAGTGAAAAATACGGCGCTTTTCACGCAGAATCCGAACCGGGCAGTGACGGGCAATCGTGCATGCAATCACTATGCATGCACGGGAAATGGTCCCCCGCTTTGCGGACAGGCTCTGACTCTGAATGTATGAATGCGCCCCAGCGCGCGAACAGGATGGGCTGCCGGAAATGATGGACAAGGCACCGCTGACGCACGTATTAAAAACCCTTCAATCCCCGCAATTGCCGGAACTATTCAGGATTCTTGAACATCGCCGCTAACCAGGATGCCGCACAATTTCCGTGAAGACTCGAAATCGAAGAGAGGTCAGGAACGATGGTTCGATGGGAGGGCAAGCGGAAAATTTCTTCGAAGCCATACGATCGAAGCAGGAGTATACAGCAATACGGGGCAATATAAAAGTTTTTTTTAAATAGAAAGGATTGGCTTCGACCGATGTGCCAGAGCCGATGTGCCAAGGGCTGGCAGCTTCAGCCGGAAAGCTGCGGCGAGGCCGGTAAGGCGGGTTCGGGCGGAACAGCGATTTCCCGCTTGAGTGTTTCCAGTTGAGGCTGGTTCAACGTCTCGGTCTTGAGCAATTCCTCCGCTGAGCGGTCCAGCAGCGCACGGTTATGCTCCAGGATGCGGGAGGCGCGTTCCAGCGCCCGATTCACCAAGCTGCGGACTGCCGTATCCACCGCTTGTGCGGTTGCTTCGCTGTAATCCCTGCTCTGCGGCATGGGAATGCCGGTCTGGAGGTAGGGCGAGCGTTCGCGATCATACGCGACATTGCCCAGTGCCTCGCTCATTCCGTAGCGCAGCACCATGGCGCGGGCAAGGTCGGTGGCGCGGACGAGATCATCGCTTGCCCCTGTGGAGATTTCGTGAAACACGACGCCTTCCGCCGCCCGGCCCCCCAGCAATACCGCCATCCGGTTCTCCAGTTCCGCCCGGGTCATGAGAAACCGATCTTCCGTCGGCCGCTGGATGGTATAGCCGAGGGCGCCCACTCCGCGCGGAATGATGGAAACCTTGTGCACTTCATCCGTGCCGGGCAGGGCGAGCGCGACCATGGTATGTCCCAGTTCATGGAAGGCGACCACGCGCCGTTCCTCCGGATTGAGCAGCCGGTTGCGCTTTTCCAGTCCCGCGACGACGCGCTCGATCGCATTGTTGAAATCTTCCATGGTTACCGCGGAACCGCCTCGCCGGGTTGCGAGCAGCGCCGCTTCGTTGACCAGGTTCGCCAAATCGGCGCCGGTAAAGCCCGGCGTCAGCGCGGCGATCTGGTCCGGTTTGACGTCGGAATCCAGCGTCACTTTCCGCAAGTGCACCGCCAGTATCTGTTCACGTCCCACTTTATCCGGCCGGTCGACCAATACCTGCCGATCGAACCGCCCGGCGCGCAATAGCGCCGGATCCAGGATTTCCGGGCGATTGGTCGCGCCAAGCAGGACCACGCCGCTTTTCGCATCGAAACCATCCAGCTCGGCCAGCAACTGGTTGAGGGTCTGTTCCTTTTCGTCGTGGCCCCCCAGCCCGTATGCGTTGCGCGCGCGCCCCAGCGAATCCAGTTCATCGATGAAAATAATCGCCGGGGCCATCTGGCGGGCCTGCTCGAACAGGTCGCGTACCCGGGCGGCCCCGACGCCCACGAACATTTCCACGAATTCCGAGCCAGAGATCGAGAAGAAGGGAACGTTCGCTTCACCCGCCACGGCGCGGGCGAGCAAGGTCTTTCCAGTGCCCGGCGGGCCGATCAGCAGGATGCCCTTGGGAGCGCGTCCGCCCAGGCGGCTGTATCCCTGCGGGTCTTTCAGGAAATTGATGATTTCGACCAGCTCGTCCTTTGCTTCATCCACTCCCGCGACATCTGCGAACGTGACTTTGGTTTCTTTCTCCACGAATACCTTGGCCCGGCTCTTGCCTATGGACATGAGTCCTCCGCTCATGCCGCCAGGATTCATGCGGCGGATGATGAACATCCAGATCCCGATGAAAACCGCCATTGGCAGCAGCCAGGAGAGCAGATCCCGCATCCAGGTACTCTGGACCACGCCGGTGTAAACGACGTTATGCTTGTCCAGCTTGTCCGCCAGCTCCGACTCGACTCGCGTCGTGACGAAATCCTTCAATCCATCCGCGTTTTTTTCCTTCAGCGTGCCATAGATGTGGTTTTCGGTAACCGCGATTTCCGCAATCTTGTCGTCTTCCAGTAACGTATGGAAGCGACTGTAGGGTATCGGTTCGACCTTCGTATATTGCTTGTAGAAGCTTTGTACCACCAGCACGCCGAGTATCGCGATGATGATGTACCAGAAATTGATTTGGGTCTTCTTGTCCATGGGGATTTCCTGGTTGTGCCTGCTACTGACAGACAAACGGTTTCATGGGCCGGTTCCCTCAGAATAGCATATGGAAAACGGGAGGTTTTCCAGGAAGAACTGAACAGTCCTCGGCTGCCGCATCCCCTGGCTTCGCCATTCGGTTTGACTCCACTCAAACAGGAAAAATGCGGGAAAGGACATGATCCCTTATCTTCATTTTTGCTTCCGCCAGCGGCAATCCGCTTAATAAAGTTTCAATTCTCCTGCCGGGAATGCAATAATTTGCGCACGGGGACCGGCTTCGACATTGACAAGGCAAACATGCAGCAATTACCCGACCTGATCGCTTGCAAGGAATGCGATGCTGTTCATCGCAGGCTGCCGCTGGGCCACAACGAGATTGCTCGCTGCAGCCGCTGTGGCGCTGAGCTGGAGCGCGACATGCGCGCCCACGTCAAACGTGTCCTGCCTCTTACGCTTGCCAGCGTGTTCATGTTCGTCATTGCGAATATCTTTCCCATAGCGGAAATAGAATTCCACGGTGTCGCCCATAGCACCACGCTCATGGGTGCGGTTTTATCCTTGAATGCGGAGGGAATGTTTCTGCTGGCGTCCCTGGTATTCGCGACCACTATCCTGCTTCCCCTGCTTCAGCTTCTGGCCCTGATTTATTTGCTGATTTCGATACATGGCACCGCGCGGCCGCATGGGCTCAATTTACTGGTACGCATGATCCAGACCTTTCACCCCTGGGTGATGGTGGAGGTTTTGCTGCTGGGCGCCATAATTGCGTTCGTCAAACTGACGAATATGGTAACGGTGACATCGGGTCCCGCGCTGTGGGCGCTGGGTGGCCTTGCCCTCCTTTTTGCCTCCGTGCTTTCGTTCAATCCCCGGTATATCTGGCATATATCCTTGCCTGAACGCCGGAGAAAGACCGCGGCGCCGGTAAACCGCACCCCTGCCGATAGGGCGCCTCAAGAACCGGCAACCGTGAAAACGGAGTTGCCATGAAGACCGCCACAGCAATGGGGATGGTTCCATGCAGCCACTGCGCCGCGCTATGGAAGGACGTAGAGGTCCACCATCGCTGCGGGCGCTGCGGCGCCCGATTGCACCCGCGCAAGCCTGATAGCCTCAACCGAACATGGGCTTTGGTCATCGCCGCCTGCATCATGTATTTTCCCGCGAATTTGCTGCCCGTGATGATTACCGAGTCTTTTCCCCAGGAGGAGCAGCGGGACACCATCATGAGCGGCATCATCTATTTCTGGACTTCCGGCTCATGGGTGCTGGCCGTCATCGTATTCATCGCCAGCTTCCTCGTTCCTCTTTTCAAGCTGGCAGTCATGATCCTGCTCCTGGTCGCGGTACAGCGACGCAGCAGCTGGCGGCTTCTGGAACGGGCCAGGCTGTATCGCATCGTGGAACTCATCGGCCGCTGGTCCATGCTGGATGTTTTCGTGGTCTCCCTGCTGACGGGGCTGGTGCAGGTGCATGGATTTGCCGCGATTCATGCTGGACCGGGAATTGCGGCTTTCGGGGCAGTGGTGGTGCTTACGATGTTTTCCTCGATAAGCTTCGACCCCCGGCTGACCTGGGATGCGGGCGAACCGGAGGACGGGAAGCCGGATGAGTGACGGCAAAAAGGGTGGAGACGGCGGGGGCGGCAGGGCCGCGGGAACCGGCGAGTTCCCCGAAGGCGTGGCCGTGCCGGAAAAGGTGCGGCAGCGGGACTGGATTCCTTCCCTGATCTGGCTGATTCCCATACTTGCGGCAGTCATCGGAGTGTCGCTCGCGGTCAATACGTGGATTCAGCGCGGGCCGGAGATCACCATCGTATTCAGCACCGCCGAAGGACTGGAAGCGGGCAAGACCAAGGTAAAGTACAAGGAGGTCGATATCGGCACCGTGCAATCCATCACGCTGAGCGAAGATCGCTCGCAGGTTCTGGTGACGGTCCAACTCAAGAAGGAGGCCAAGAGCTTCACCGCAGCCGACAGCCGCTTCTGGGTAGTACGGCCTCGCATTGCTGGATCGGGCGTGTCCGGCCTGAGCACGCTTTTGTTCGGATCCTATATCGGAGCCGATGCCGGCGTGTCGACCGACAAGGCGGATACTTTTGCAGGGCTGGAGGTCCCGCCGATCGTGACGCGCGATTCCTCCGGCAAGCAGTACGTGTTGCATGCCTCGGACATCGGCTCTCTGGACATCGGCTCGCCTGTCTATTACCGGCGAATCAGGGTGGGGCAGGTTACGGCGTTTGACCTGGATGAAGACGGCAAGGGGGTTACCTTGCGGATATTCATCAATGCCCCCTATGATAAATTCGTCGGCCTCAATACTCGCTTCTGGCATGCCAGCGGCTTCGACATGGAAATCAATGCGAGCGGATTCGTCCTCAAGGCGGAATCGCTGGCGACCGTGGTGCTCGGCGGGCTTTCATTCAGTTCACATGATGGCAAACCCGGTCCCGCAGCCACCGAAAATACCGCCTTTTTCCTGGCGGAAGACCAGGCCAAGGCATTGGAAGAAGACGATGGCGAACCGGAAACCATCCTGCTGAATTTCAAGCAATCCGTGCGCGGCCTGGTGCCCGGTGCGGAAGCGAGCTTCCGTGGACTGGTATTGGGACAGGTCAAATCCATAGGAATAGAATACGATCGCAAGCGCAAGGAATTCACCATGCCGGTACTGGTGGAAGTTTATCCGAACCGGCTGGGCCGCAAGTTTGCCGAAGACCGCAGGCAATCGAAATACACGCCGCAGCAACGCCTGGACCTCATGATCAAGCGCGGACTCAGCGCTCAATTGCGAACGGCCAATTTCCTGACCGGACAAGCCTACATTGCATTCGATTTTTATCCACAGGCTGTTTCAGCCAACAAGGATGCCCGCAGCGGTGCGAGCGACGAGCAGGGTTCATCTTCCTTCCTGCGATTGCCCACCATTCCCAGCAGCGCCGACCAGCTTCAGACACAGGTTTCGGAAATCGCGCTCAAGCTGAGCAAGGTGCCGTTCGACCAGATCGGAAGGGATCTGCAGGAATCGTTGAAAGAGCTTAAGGAAACATTGGAAAGCACCGGCAATCTGGCCGAAAAATTGAACGACGATGTTGCCCCGGAAATGATGGCGGCCATGAAGGACGTGCGTAAAACAGTAAGTGCGGTCGAGAATACGCTGTCGGCGGATGCGCCGCTGCAGCAGGATTTGCGCGAGACATTGCAGGAATTGGCCCGCGCGGCTGCTTCGCTGAGGATTTTGACGGATTATTTCGAACGCCATCCCGAATCTGTCATTCGTGGCAAGCGGGGGAACGGCAGATGACAAGGCGACGATATGTTCTGTTTGGTGCGGCCGTTCTGCTCGGCGCCGGCTGCGCATCGATTCCTGAAACCCGGTTTTATACCCTGGCCGAGCCATCCGGAAGCTCCGAAGCCAGCGATTCGAGGTTGCCTCTTTCCTCCAGTCCGGTTTTCATCGACGTGATGCCTGTCAACGTTCCTGAGCGGCTCGCCCGCCCCCAACTGGTCATCCGTACCAAGGGGCAGGCATCCCAGCTTCTCATCCTGGAACAGGACAGGTGGTCCTCGCATTTCAATCATGAGTTGCGCGATGCTTTTGCAACACGGATCGCGAGCCGGATCGGCGCGATAAACGAAACGCGCGGACGGCGGGAGCCAGGACAGCCTGCCTATCGGATTGCGATCGAACTAAACCGGGTCGATGCGGTGTTGGGTGGAGCCGTCAATGCGAGGTTTGGCTGGACGATCACGCGCACTACGGATAGCCGCGGTGCGGCATGTTATTCCGAGTTATCGGAACCCGTCAGCGCAGGCATAGATGGCGTCGTCGAAGGCGTGCGCCGGGCAGTTTCGCAGGTTGCAGAGGAGATATCCCGCAACCTGTCCGAGTTGGATACGGGACAAGCTGTAGTTTGCCCGTCCCGGAGGGAAGGGTAATCCGGCTTTTCGCTTCTCTTCGATTTTCAGTCGCGCATGCTGGCGGCATGCGCGGGGCGAAAATGGGAAAATGGCATCATTCCGGCGCCTCCAGAAGCGCGCAACCGTACCGCAGCTCCTGCTCGACTTCGGGAGAATAAAGGTAATTGATGCCGGTAAGCGCAGCATGAGAGTCCGGGTCCGGACTATTCTCGCTGGCCGGGGCGCCTTCGCTGCTTTGGATGTTTTGATTGAATGGAGGCAGATATCGGACCTCGTGCAACAGCACTACCTGGTGTTGCTGCCGGTAATAGGTATAGATTTTGATGGATTCCAGCGATTCGGTTCCAAGAACGACTGCCTTGAATTGAAACTGACCGTTGATATCCCTTGCCTGGACAGAATAGGGATCGGTACTCGGCAGGAAATCTTCGGTATAGGTCATGCCGCCCTGGGAGACCTTGCAGCGAAGAAAGGGAGATGCAGCAGGAACGGTTGATGGCAGCAGAGCCATCCCAATGCAGAAGATTGCGGCTTTTGCGACAATTGGCCTTTTGGCAGGATGCTGGTTTGGGAAAAGCGTGCTCAATTTCATCTGCGTGTTTGCAAAAAAAGCTCCGTCATACCTCAGCCGTTGGGTGATTGCAATGGGATATTGGAACTATAGACATGCGCCTGGGGACCGTTATGTTTCCGTGAGGATACCTTGAACAGGTTTACAAGCGCGCTATTCATCCGGAGGCGCCAAGGGAAAACCCAGGATGCATCCCAGGAAATTCTGGAACCTTATGCGAACCTATGCATATAATCCTACGCGCAAAGAAAAACGAAGGAGCGGCCCGGAAGCAATCATGAAAAAACATTCTCCATGCATATCTTTCGCATACCCCTTGTATACTTCCATTTTTCCTCTGTCCCCATCATGAAAGATAGCCATAAAAGATTGATCCCGCCACTGTTGTGCGCGCTACTGCTGGCGGGCTGCGCCACTACGCGTTCCCCGGTCCAGGATAACGCGGAAACCGACCCGATCGATCCCTATGAGCACCTCAACCGAAAGTCCTATGATCTCACGGATGTACTCGACAGGAAGATCCTGGAACCGGTGGCCAAAGTCTATATGGATTATGTACCGCTTCCCATGCAGCGTTCCATCGGATATTTCTACGATAATCTCGGATATCCGAATGTCATTTTAAATGATTTTCTGCAGGGCAAGGTGCGCCAGGGATTTGGAGATACGCTGCGCTTCGTGGTCAATTCCACCATCGGCGTGGCCGGGCTATTCGATGTGGCGTCACCGATGGGGTTGCCGCAGCATGACGAAGATTTCGGCCAGACTTTGGGCGCATGGGGGGTCGATGCCACGACCTATATTTTTGTCCCTCTCCTTGGACCCAGCAGCAATCGCGACATATCCGGCATTCCTTTCAGTGCTGCCACCAGTGTACTTCTTTGGACGGGCATCTATCTGGTCGGCGCGCCGGTCACGATGCCGCTTGGCGCCCTTGACGCCATTCAGACGCGTGCCCGACTCACCGGTCCCATGCAACTCCGCGACGAGGCCGCGCTGGATCCTTATCTGTTCGTGCGCGACAGCTATTTGCAGCAGCGCAAGCATTTGATATACGATGGTGACCCGCCGCAAGGGAGCTACGATGACTTCAAGGAGATCGAATCTCCGGTCCGGCCGCAGTCTTAGGAAAGTCCTGGTCCTGGATAAGCGCGAGAAAGCGGGATTTCGAACAAATGAACGCGCGGTACCCGCATCGTGACCACGCCAGTTGCAGGGGCTGGCACAGCTGGGTATCATTCGTCCTCGTCAGTCTGCCAGTCGCTGATTGATTTGGTCTATCAACCCTTTTTTGGATGATTGCCCCGGTATTATCCGGAGCCGGATATTGCCCCGGAACGTGCCTCATCACAAGAATAAGATTGAATCTACCATAGGTGAACATGAGGCATCATCATCGAACGGCAGCTTTGCTGCTGATCTGCACGTTGCTGGTGACCGGTTGCGCCGCCCCGCCTCCGCGCGGCGATGCTGCAGGTCCGATTGATCCCTATGAGGAGGTCAATCGTAAATCCTACAATATCACCGATGTACTCGATCGAAAGATCCTGGAGCCCGTCGCAAATAAGTACATTGACTACGTGCCTGTTCGCATGCAGCATTCCATCGCGAATTTTTACGATAACCTCGCCTATCCGAACGTAATCCTGAATGCGTTCCTGCAAGGCAAGGTACGCCAGGGATTTCAGGATACGTTGCGTTTTGTCGTCAACACGACCATAGGCGGGGTGGGCCTCTTCGATATGGCAACCCCGATGGGCCTGCTGGCGCATGACGAAGACTTCGGGCAAACGCTGGGAGTATGGGGTGTCGATGCAAAGACCTATCTTTTCATTCCCCTGCTTGGGCCCAGCAGTAACCGCGATGCACCGGGTATTCCCGTAAGCATGTTGACAAGCGCTCTTTTCTGGACAGGCGTCTATGTGGTCGGTGCCCCGGTCACCATTCCGCTCGGCACCCTCGGCGTTGTTCAGAAACGGGCGAGGCTCACGGGTCCCATGCGGCTTCGGGATGAGGCCGCGCTGGATCCCTACCTGTTCGTGCGCGACAGCTACCTGCAACAGCGCAAGCATGTGATATACGATGGGAATCCGCCCCCGGAGAGTTATGATGACCTGCTGGACGATGAACCCATCCGGCTCCCATCAAAATAAAGAAGCATCATTTCCCGTTGCAGCGGTAACGGTACCTCGGTATCATATGGTTATATAGGGAATTTCCGGGCGGCTCCCTAAAGAGCTGTTCGGCCTTTTCCTGGGGAAGAGCTGAACAAGCTCTTCCCTAGCTTCAAGTTGATCACATCATTCCTTTTTGCAAGCCTTTGCTTGCAGCTCTGAATCCGGGCGCTTCAACCCGCATGCCCGGTGCGGTCAGGCAGAAAACTCTAACCGAATTTGGCCGCAGGAACATTCTGCGGCCTTGTGGATCAGTTTTTCCACGGGGTGATCCACTTTGCCATGTTTATCTTCGAGTATCTATTCCGTTTCCGTTCGGCACGATCATGCCTCTCCGTTTTCGTATCGACTCTTGTGTTTTTTCTGCTGGCGCTAAATAACGGCGGCGCCGAGGCCCAGTGGTTCTGGACAAAGAGCAAACCTGCCACCGTCACCATAGATGCACCGGAGTCGATCCGGGCGCTGCTCGAAACCCATTTTCAGCTGCCCCATGCGCCAGTGGCGGATGAAACCTTGCGTGCCGCTTTAATACGCAGGGCAAAGCGCGAGATAGGCGAATTGCTTGCTACCGAGGGTTACTTTACCCCTTCGGTAACCCTCGAGTTCCTGTCGCCGGATAAGCCGCCAGTGCTGCACGTCGATCCGGGGCCGCGAGCGCTGGTGGCGGAGCTCGATATCGCGTTCAAGGGAGATATCGCTGCTGATGAGCCCGGGCGTCGCGCACGGATAGAGAAACTGCGGGCTGCCTGGAGCCTGGGAGTGGACCAGCCATTCCGCTCTGCGGCCTGGGAGGAAGCCAAGGCCATCTTGCTGTCCAGTGTTGCGGGTGAAGACTATCCCGCCGCTTCCGTCGAGGAAAGCAAGGCAGTGGTGGATGCCGCCGCCGCCCGCGTTCGTCTCCTCGTAAGACTGGATTCGGGCCCGGCTTTTCGCTATGGGAACCTGGTGATAAAGGGGCTCAACCGTTACGAGCAATCGCTCATAAGCGGCCTTGCTCCCTTCAAGGCCGGTGATCCCTACCGTCGGGACCAGTTGCTCGCATTCCAGACGAAGCTGCAGAATTTGCCCCAGTTCAGTTCCGTCAGCGTTCATGTAGATCCGGATAGCACAATGCACCAGGCGGCCCCGGTCGAGGTGGCGTTGACGGAAGCCAAATCGCAACGGATATCGGTCGGCGCAGGCTATAGCTCCAACACCGGCGGGCGGGGAGAGATCAATTACACGCATAACGATCTCCTGAACCAGGCCTTGCAGCTGAACAGCGTATTGCGCATAGAGCAAAAGCGCCAGACTCTCTCAGCCACACTGGATAGCATTCCTAATCAGGAAGGGCGCTGGTTCTCGGCGGGAGGCAGCCTGGACAGAACGTTCATCCAGCAACTGGAAACCATGCGGGAGAAAGTGAGCCTCAGCCGCAATCAACTGGCGGGAGCGGTGGAAACACGTGTCTTTCTCAACTGGCAACGCGAAGACCGCGCCCCGAAAGGAGGATTGCACCAGATCAACCAGACATTGATGCTGGATGGACAAATACGATATCGCTCGATCGATAATCCGTTGTTTCCCCGTGACGGCAGCGCGACCGAACTGCGCATCGGCGGTGGCAGCAAGGAGGTGCTTTCCGACCAGGATTTCCTGCGCACCTACGTGCGCCATCAATTCTGGTACCCGATCGGCAAACGCCACGTTCTATTCTTGCGGGGAGAAATGGGATACACGTTTGCTCCCTCCCGGTTCGGTATCCCGCAGGAATACCTGTTTCGGGCAGGCGGCATCCAGTCGGTACGCGGCTATGCCTTTCAGAGCCTGGGCGTGCACGAGGGACAAGCCGTGGTCGGAGGCCGGGTCATGGCGACCGGCACGATTGAATACGATCACTGGATTACCCCCACCTGGGGCGCGGCGATTTTCACCGACGTGGGCGATGCCGCGGATAGCCTGCGAAGCCTGGACCTGGCTGTCGGATATGGTGCCGGGATCAGGTGGCGCAGTCCTGTCGGCCCGCTGGCGCTGGATCTTGCGCGAGGACAAAGGGACGGCAAGCTGCGCATGCACTTTTCCATCGCGGTCGCCTTCTGACAGAATGCATAAGCATTCCGCCATGTTCGCGGTCCAGGACCGCCCCCGCTTACGGAGGATGAGGGTGCGAGGCAGACCGGTTCATGCAAGGCTGAATGAGCCGCTACGACATTTGTCCGGATATGACGGCGCGCAGCATTCCGATCAGCGTCAACAGCCAGATCAGAAGCGCAAACCAGCCCCAGTATTGGGGAGCGGCGCCAAGGAATCCGAAGCCGGTTATTTTTGCCAGCGAAAGCGTGCAGGCGGTATACATGCCCATCGGGAAAACCCTGCTCCAGGATGGAGGACCATAGAAATGATACTTTTTTCCGAATGCGAGTCTCGACCAGGGAAAAGCTTTTATCCATGCGGGGGGCGAATCGGTGATGTTGATGCGGACGAATTGCCGGATATCCATGATGAGCTGATAAGGAATCCAGGATGTGCCGATTATCCACGCGAGTATGGACAGGTTGAAAGTAATTCTGCGGATATTCTCCAGTTGCGGCGCATCCGGCATATATGGGGTGTAAAGGACGAATTCCGCTCCCGCCAAGGTAATGATGGCTGGCGCTCCCATGCAGATCCAGTAAGGCGCCTCCCAGTCAACGGGCCTGACACCGATGAAAAACAGCCTATAAATCAATATGGGCGCGATGATCAGGTACATGAGAAAGCCGCTTGCCCAGAAAGTCCACACCGCAATATACATCTGGCCGGATTGCAGGCTTGCCGCATCCAGCAGCCGCAGCCCGAGGAGCGCCACCGATACGGTGCTGACGATGATCAGCAGCGTGGCGCCATTCACCAGTTCGTGCGCCGGTTTTTTCCTGAGAGGGATGAAATTGAAAAAAATGAAATAGATGCATATGAACCAGCTGATGAGCGCGATGAGCCACAAGGCGCAGGCGAAGGCCGTAGCCCCCAGGAAAATGACGAACTGCATGCCCAGCGTGTTGGTGCCTACGACAAATGTCAAAAACAGCCATGAACGCTGAAGCGTTCTCAGGTCGGCGGTCAAGTCCGGAAAGAAAAGCAATGCCCGTGCAGCCAGGATGGCGCACAAAATCGGATAGAACGCCAGATTCAGCCGAAAAAGCGCTTGCGATATGCCGGTAAAAGCCATCGCGTCAAAGGCAATGGAAATGATGCCGGTAGCCATCACCACCGCAAAATATGCCGGATGGAAATTCTTTATCACGTTGCCGATGGAGATGGCGCGCTTCATGAATGCATGCCCGCGTTTGGCGGCTTTCCAGGGATTTTCACTTTACGCGCGACAATATGCCGGGTCAACGCGGCCAGCTGTTTGCGCAAATTGTAATTTACGCATGCGGTTTCCTTTTTGTTTTTTAGATTGGCATGATTGCATGAAAACGGGTATTTCGGGTTTCCAGCGGGAGCATCAGCGCATATGGCAGGCCTGAGCCACGGAAGCGGGACAGGCAGGCCCGGCGTTCAAAAATGGAAAGCGGCGGTGTTGCTGCTTGCGGTCCTGGCCGTGATCGTGGCAAGCGCAGGCATATGGCTCATGACAACCCGATCCGCCCTCGTATGGCTGGGATCGGCTGCATCGCACGCCAGCAAAGGCAAATGGACCCTGGAAGGTGTGGATGGCGCGCTATCGGGGGAGGCAATCAGCGTGCACATCGTCCGGTTTGTGAGCGATAGCCTGATTGTCGTTGCCCGGGATGTACGGCTGCAGTGGGAGCCGCGGGCCCTTGCAGCGCGGCGGCTGGAAATCGAGGCGTTGGCTGCACGCGAGATCGAGATCATTTCGCTACCCTCTTCAGAACCGGAGTCCCTGCCTGAAAACCTGGAACTGCCACTGGCGGTTTCGCTGCGCAAGCTCGATATCGGCAGCATTCGCGTATTGAGCGAAGCGGGGGGCAAGCCGCAATTCGTGGCAACGAAAGTGGCAGCGAGTCTGGAAAGCGATGGGCGCATCCATCGCATACCCGATCTGCACGCGGGATTGGAGTTCGGCACACTGGCAGCCTCCGGCCGGATAACGGGGGCGAGGCCGTTCGAACTGTATGCCCGGATGGAGCTGGCGGGCCTGGCAATCGCGGCGGACAAGGGGATGCCGGAAGCGCGCATCTCGGCCGTTATTGCCGGCGACCTGGAACGGCTGAATGTAAAAGCGGAAGGCGCAAGCGCGGGGGATGACGGATTGGCGGGAAACGCCGAGGCCGAGCTGCTGCCATATTCTCCGCTCAAGGTTGCAAGCCTGCGCCTGGCGCTGACCGGCCTCGATCCCCAGGCATTCTCGCCAGCCGCGCCCAAAGCCACTCTGGCACTGCAGGCGGATTTCCGGCAAACCGACCCCGGCCGCCTTGCCGGAAGCCTGATGGGCAGAAACAGCGCTTCCGCGACATTCGATCAAGGCGGCCTGCCTGTACAGGCAATGCGCGCGCAGGCCATACTTTCCAAGGAATCGATGCAGCTCGACGAGCTGGCGCTGGTCGTGCCCGGTGGTGGCGAGATTTCGGGAACCGCCGGGTGGCAGGGCATACAGAAAAAGGCATCCGCCGACCTGGCGGTCAGCAGGATCGATCCGTCGCGGCTGGATACGCGCTTGCGCTCCGCCAGCATCAGCGGAAGCATCCGGTTGAGCGGAGATGAAAATGACCAGCGCGGCGTCTTGTCGCTCAAGGATCGCAAGCTGCAAATGGACGTGGTTTTCATGAAAGTCGGCGACATGCTGACTTTGGAAAAAATGCATCTCAGGCATGGACGCTCGAGCCTCGCCGGCAGTGGCGGGCTTGGGTTTGGCAAACCGCAACCGCTCCATTTCGAAGGCAATATCCAGCACTTCGACATTTCCGCATTTGCACAGGCGCCCCGCACCGACCTCAACGCCACGCTGAAGCTTGCGGGCGAACTTGAATCCGGCCCAAAGGGCCAGCCGGCGGGCACCGCCCATTTCAGGATGGGCAACAGCCACATAGCCGGGCAATCCGTCACGGGGCATGGGCGGGTTGAACTGGCGCGATACGATCCAGACAGCAAGCGTCCGGAGGGCAACGGAGAAATCGATCTGCGGTTCGGGGTCAACCGGATGGCCGCACGAGGGAATTTCGGTCATACGGGCGATCAGCTGCAGCTGGATGTCGCTGCACCCGCGCTGGCGCAAATCAGGCAAGGGCTGGGCGGATCGCTCAATGCCCGGGGAATAGTGGAAAGCAGCCTGGCCGGTCTCGAACGAGGCAGTGCGAAATTGCCCGACATGCGCTTCACGATCGAGGGAGAAGGGTTGAGCTTCGAGGGCAAGCATGCTTTTGCGGCTTTGGCAGTCGAGGGCGGCTTGCAGGCCGATGACATCGCCCTGAAACTGTCGCTTACGGATTATGCCGAGGAGGCGAAAATCCGTCTCCGGCGACTGGATATGGAAGTGAAAGGAAGCGCTTCCCGGCATCAATTACACATGGCAGCTCTGACGGGGGCGGGCCAGAACCTGGTGCTAAAGGCTGGCGGGGGAATTGAGACAGCATCCCGCTGGCAGGACGCGCACTGGGCCGGTGAGATACACGAATTTTCGGGAACGGGCCAACTTCCTTTTCATCTGGTGTCCGCTGCTGCACTCCAGGCGAGCTCCGCGCATTTTGCCCTCGGTGCGGCAAATCTGGCCGTTGCAGGCGGCAGCGTGCATATCGGCGGGATAGAGTGGACGCCCAGGCAGTGGAGCAGCAGGGGCAATTTTACCGGTATCGGTTTGCGTGCCCGCATGGATTCGGATGATTCGGGAAATAGCGGGAAACAGGAAGGGGTGGGCTCCGAGCCGCTTCGGTTGGGGGGAGAATGGGATATCGCATCGGCCGCGCAATTGAAAGGGTCGCTAAAATTAGCGCGGGAAAGCGGCGATTGGATTCTGCCGGGGGATTCGCCGTTTCCGCTGGGACTGCAAACATTCAAATTGGCAGCCTATGCCGCCGACGGCAGGATAACCGGGGAACTGAAAGCCCAGGGAAAACGTCTCGGTCTGGCCAGCGCCACGGCCACTGTTCCGGTAACCCGGTCCGACGCGGCCTTGGGTTGGATGGTGCTGCCCAATGCAGCCATAGCGGGGCATGTTTTCGCGAGCATGGAGGATATTTCCTGGGCCGGAGCCGCTTTCGACAATACCAATAATTTGAGAACGGGTGGACAACTCGCCCTAGAGGCCGATCTGGTCGGGACTTTCGCTGTTCCGCGGCTCAAGGGCCAAATATATGGTGACCACCTGGCGCTGGCTCTATTGGACCAGGGGGTGAGACTGGAGCAGGGAATCCTTGCGGCGCGCTTCACCGAGGAAGCCCTGCACATGGAGAAACTCGATTTTACCGCGTCCCACCAGCCTCCGCCGGAGGATCCGCTGCTGAAGCACCTGAAGATGGAAAAAGGTCCCGGAAAATTGCAGGCATCCGGAGTAATGGATCTGACGGGCAAGCGAGGGGACCTTGAAATTACTGCACACCTCCTTCCGCTGGCGCAGCGGCCCGATCGCTGGATCATTGCTTCGGGAAATGGGCGCGCCACGCTGGAAAACAATATTCTTACCCTGAGAGGCGCGCTTGCCGCGGATGGCGGCTTGCTGGCCCAGCCTACGGCGGGAAGGCCGCACCTGCCGGATGATGTGATAGTCATCGAGGAAAACGCATCCGCCGGGCGCGGCCGGCAGCAAGCCGACCGCAAGGGGTTGCGAATCCGAATGGAAGCCACCCTCGATCTGGGGCACCGTTTCTTCATTCGCGCTTCCGGCCTCCAGGGACGGCTGGACGGTCAGCTGCGGCTGCAGGAAGAGCCCGGGCAGCCGCTGCGGGCCAGCGGTACCATCACTGCGCGCGATACCAAGTTCGAAGCCTACGGACAGAATCTGGCGGTGGAGCGCGGCATCGTGAACTTTCAGGGTCCGCTCGACGACCCCGGCTTGAACGTGCTTGCCGTACGCAAAGGATTGGCGGTACAGGCGGGCGTCGAGGTGACCGGCAGCGTACGGCAACCCAAGGTGCGGCTGGTTTCCACTCCGAATGTTTCCGATCTGGAAAAGCTTTCGTGGATTACCCTGGGCCGTGCGCCCGGAGGGAAGGCAGACGCATCATTGTTGCTTGCTGCGGCGGGATCCATCCTGGGGGGGCAGTCGGGTGGCGTCACCGAAAAAATCAGTCGCACGATCGGAGTGGATGAACTGGCCATACGGCAATCCGGAGCCGATGCGCTGACAGGACAGGTGGGCGTTGTCGGCAAGCGCCTTTCGGACAAGGCCTATATCAGCTATGAGCAGGGCCTGACCGCCGTTGCGGGGGTGACCAAGCTCACTTACAACCTGACTCCCAAGATCACGCTGGTCACGCGCGCCGGCATGGATAATGCGATAGACGTGCTTTACACCTTGCGGTTCGATTAAGCACGATATGCCGAACAAAAAAACCTTTCATGAATCAAAATACGCCGGGGATGTACAGTGAATAGAGGGGATGAGTTGAGCGCAAAAACCATGGATTGCCCTTGCGGTAAAATGAGGATCGGCGGCGGGTCGCCCGCCGGCGGGCGGTGTGATCCTCATCCGGCCAACGAGGAATATGCCGAATGCTGCGGCCGCTACCTGGAAGATGGGGAGAGTGCTCCCACCGCGGAAGCATTGATGCGGTCGCGCTATACCGCGTATGCGCTCCGCCGGCAAGGCTATCTGCTGCAAACATGGCATCCGGATACCCGTCCGGGTTCGCTCGAACTGGTGGATGATTCCGGTCGAAAATGGCTGGGCCTGGAGGTAAGGCGATATGAGCAACCGGAACCGGACCGGGCGTTGGTAGAATTCGTGGCGCGATACAAGATAGCCGGACGGGCATACCGTTTGCACGAGACCAGCCGGTTCGTGCGCGATGCGGGGCGATGGCTGTATGTGGACGGGGATATCCGGAGTGGCTGAAACAGGGCGTGCCGGAAACCCGCTTCGCCTGGGAGAGGGGAGAGCCCGAAAGAAGTCGGCCGGAGACGCGCCGAAAAGCATAACGGGCCGTACCCGGCCCGTTATGCGGTGATTCAGATTGCTACAGTTCGAGAATCATAGCCTGCCGGAGTCCGAATTCCAGTCTGAGGGATTTGAACCTGCCTTGGCCTTGCTTTCCCGTTCGACTTGCTCTCTGGCGTACTCATTCTTTGCGAGTTCCGCCGCCATCTTCTGATGGTAAGCGGCCTGCTGTATGGTTTCCTCCGCAGCTCGTTCGTATTTATGCAGCAGGGCCACGGTGTGCGATTGCAGGTCTTGCGCCTGGCGGCCATACATGTAGCTCTTTTCCTGATACTGCGACAGCAGCTTCTTCTGCTCGTCCGCTTTTATCAGCAATTGCCGGGCGCTGTTTTTATACTGCTTCGCGAGGCGGTCATGGTCGGCGTAAGTCCGGGCATTCTGCGCGGCTTTATCGAGTTCCGCGTTGCGCACTTCGAGCGCACCTGTCTGCGCGCAGGCAGCGAGGAAACCCAGCATGGACACGGCTGCGACAAACTTTCCTATTTTTGCTTTCATGATAGTGATGAGCCCAAATAGAATGAAGTGAATTCATCCTACTCGACCTCAGTACTATCCGTATATTAGGGAAACCCTGGTTTTCAGCTAAGGGAAACCCTTAGGTCACATTATCATTGCAGAAGTGGGTAAAGACGAATAACAGATGGTTCCGGCTGGTCATCTCCCAATGGAAGATCTGAACAAATCCTCGTCCGGTTCTTCTCTACCGTTCCTCCGAACTCCATTGGGTGGCGTAGCGTATCAGGTCCGCGCCGTCCTTCAGGTTCAGCTTGGATCGGATATTGAAGCGGTGCGTTTCAATGGTCTTGATGCTGCGGCTGAGCAGCTTGGCGATTTCCTGGCTGCTGTGCCCGGCCCCGATCAGGTGCAGCACTTCAAATTCGCTCGGAGTCAGGCTGTTGATCAATGGTTCGGGCTGAGAGCCTCCGCCGGCGACCCGGTTCAGCATGCGAGCCTGCATCTGCTTGCTGAGATAGACATTTCCCGCCAGCACTTCGCGTATGGCCGTCACGAGCACGTCTCCGGGTTCCTGTTTCATTACATAGCCGCGGGCACCCCCTCGCAACGCGCGCTGGGCATAAGTGCCCTCATCGTGCATGGAAACGACGAGCACAGGCAGGTTGGGAATCAGGTTGTGCAGGTTTCTTATCACTTCGAATCCCGAAAGGGTCTTGAGGGACACGTCCATCAGCACGATATCCGGCGGAGGGCCGGACTTGAGCATGGCTAACGCCTCATCACCGTCGCCGGCTTCCGCCACCACCTCCATATCGGGTTCGAGATCGATAAGCATTGCCATGCCATGCCGCAACATGGCGTGGTCGTCCACAAGCATCACTTTTGATTTCATGGCTGGTATAACGATATATCGGGACGGTATATTCAGTCGGTTCGCATTTCCAGGCGCACCTCCACGCCTCCTTCGGGACGCTTGAGGAACGCTAGCGTCGCCCCGAACTGACGGGCGCGATATTGCATGATCTTTATGCCCATTCCCGGCGTCATGCCGTTTTTCGCGCTGGCGCCTGCAAAACCTTTGCCATTATCGCATATGGAGAGGCGCAGCGTTCCTTCATCCGACGTCAGGGAAATGATCAGATGATTCGCTCCGCCATGGCGTATGGCGTTATTGACCGCCTCCTGGGTTATCCGGTAGAGATTGAGTGCGGACTCGTTATCTCTGATGATCACCCCATTTTTGCACACGAAATCGCAGGTGATCTTGTAGGTGGCCGCGATTCTCGACGCAAATGCCTGCAGCGCCGCCGTAAGACCGTTGGTTTCCAGTTCGAATGGAAGCAGTCCCTGTGCGATCTGCTTGCACAGCATCACCGCGATCTGCGCCTGGGAGGCGATGGAGGCGGCGATGGTCGCGGCATCCACGCTTCCGCATGCGGCTATTTTCTTTTCCAGGGCTTTGGCCTGATAGCCTATCGATGCAATCTGCTGCCCAAGGTTATCGTGCAGCTCCTGCCCGATGAGCCGCTGCTGTTCTTCGGCTATGGAAACCAGGGCCTGCTCCAGGCGCTTGCGCTCGAGCCACATCTCAAGATCCCTTGCGACGGCGTCGATCAGCCGCTGTTCTTCGGGAATCAGGAACGGTTCGTCCTCCGGGTAGAATACGCGCAGCTGACCGCAGGGCTTGCCGTTGGCGCTGATCTCCGATTGCAGTTCGTGCGTGAGTCCCTTTCCATGATTCTCGGAGTTGAAGCGCCTGCCATCGAGCTCGATCACCGCGGTGGCAATTTCCGGAAACTGCATGGCCGGTATCAGGTATTCGAAAATATGCTGACAGGCTCTGTCGACGGATAACTCCAATCCCATCCCGCGGCGGATTTCGTAGAGGCAGACAATTTCTTTCAGGCGTTCGCGCAGCGCTTCGTCGATCTGCTTGCGCTCGAGCCACATTTCGAGATCTCTCGCCACGGCGTCGATCAGGCGCTGTTCTTCGGGAATCAGGAACGGTTTGTCCTCAGGATAGAATACGCGCAGCTGGCCGCAGCGCTTGCCGCTGACGCTGATCTCCGATTGCAGTTCGTGCGTGAGTCCCTTTCCATGATTCTCGGAGTTGAAGCGCCTGCCATCGAGCTCGATCACCGCGGTGGCGATTTCCGGAAACTGCATGGCTGGTATCAGGTATTCAAAAATATGCTGGCAGGCGCTGTCGAGGGATAATTCCAGTCCCATTCCCCGGCGGATCTCGTAAAGGCACGTAATCTCTTTCAGGCGCTCACGCAGCGCTTCGTCGATCTGCTTGCGCTCCATCCACCGCTCCAGGTCGCTCGCGATGGCATCGATGAGCCGTTGTTCCTCCGGCAGCAGGAACGGCTTGTCTTCGGGGTAGAAGACGCGCAACTGGCCGTAGACCTTGCCATTGGCACTGATCTTCGATTGCAGTTCGTGCGTGAGCCCCTCCCCGTGATTTTCCGAAGTGAATCGCTCGCCTTCGAGTTCTATCATCGCTGTTGCGGCCCCGGGGAACTGCATCGCCGGGATCAGGTGAGCGAAGACATGGTGGCTGACTTCTTCCAGCGAGAGTTCCTGCCCCATGCCGCGGCGAATCTCATACAGGCAGGTTATTTCTTTCAGGCGTTCATGCAGCCTGCTTCCCGGATTTATGGATTCCTCGACCGGATGCCGGCAGATGTCTCCGGGATTGTTTGTTTCTATAGGCATGGAAGCTCCTGGTTTTATCATCTCGTTGATCTGCGATCCGGTTCGCCTGCGGCCCGGCCGCGAGCAGCAGGGTTACCGGGACGGGCTCGACGAATCTATCATATTCTCGGCGATTGTCACCTGGCTGGAAATGGTGTACATACAAATTTTATAAGCGGACTGCGAACCGATGTCGGAAGACGAGGATGACGAAAAATACGGCATCCATTCACGGGCAGGAATACTTTCCGTACTGCGCGCAATGATGCAGGGTAATTGCCTGGCAACCTGCCATTTTGGTCCTGGCGAACACCAGATTCCCACTGCCATTGTCGGTATCGACACCGAAAATGGCGAGATGATGCTGGACTATGGCCTGGATGAAGCAATCAACAAGCGGGCGCTCGAAGCCGATGCGATTGACGTGGTTGCCTACCTGGAAAAAATAAAAATCGAGTTTACCTGCGAGGGATTCGAGAAAATCGAGTACGAAGGGCGTGACGCCTTCCTTACTTCTATTCCCAAAACGCTATTGCGTTTCCAGAGAAGAGAGCACTATCGCATCAATGCCCCGGCCGTTCCTACCGTGAAATGCACGATTCCGCTAGCCGGAGCCCAGCAGGGGGCGAGCGAATCTGTCAGAGTGGAGGTCATCGTATTCGATATCGGCGGTGGCGGCATGGCGATAATCGATCCCCGGTCGAAAGTCGGCTTTCAGGCGGGCGCTTTGTACCGCGATTGCCTGGTAACGCTGCCGGACCTGGGCACTGCCAAGGTCAACCTACAGGTGCAGCATGTTTCGGAAATCGCCGAGGGAAGGGGCCAGCGCGCACGATGCGCATATGTGGATGTTCCGGAAAATACGCTGTCCCTTATTCAGCGCTACGTGAACAAGCTGGAGCTTGAGCGAAGAAGAAAGTAGCGGCTGGCGGTTGTCCCAAGCTGCACAATGGTTTTCCCGGGTTGATAACGCTATCGATGTCATTTACACTTTACCCTACTGAGCGAGAAATTTTCTTTCTTTGAATCAATAACTCAGCGAGGATATATGGCGACGGCCGATCGGATTGTGGATACTGCGGTTGAGCTCGGCGAGCGGAAATCATGGGAAGCCGTGCGGCTGAATGATGTGGCGGTGCTGCTGGGCATTACGCTGGACGACGTGCGCGTACACTTCCGCGAAAAGGAAGACATCGTCGATGCATGGTTTGAGCGTGCCGATGCCGCCATGCTCAGGGCGGCGCAAGACCCGGATTTTCCCTACCTGAATCCGCGCCAGCGCCTGCACCGCTTGATCATGACCTGGCTCGGCGCCCTTTACCCCTATCGCAAAGCGACACGCCAGATGATCTACGGCAAGCTGGAGCCGGGGCACATACACATCCAGATACCGGGGCTGATACGCATCAGCCGCACGGTTCAGTGGATGCGGGAAGCCGCAGGCCGCAACGCCACCTATATCCGGCGTGCGCTGGAAGAGACCGCGCTTACCAGCATTTACCTAGCGACGTTTGCGTACTGGATGAACGATGGTTCCTCCGGCTCGGCGGGGACAGGCCGGTTCCTGGACCGGTGCCTCGCCATCGCGGAAAACGCGGATCGCATAATGTTTATCCGGCGTGGCGTTGGGGATAACGGGAATGGAGAAAACGCGGCGCATAGCGCTTGATGTTCAGCTCCTCAGGGCCCGGGTCTTTCATTAAGGATCTTCGCCGCACCCGGCATGAGCCGGGCAGCATGATTCGGCAAGGGAGAACGGTCGCCGGTATCATACTGATGGGAGCAGTTTTCATACGTAGTCCAGGCGCTATCGAAAAGTTCCAACCAGAGTCAGTCCGCAACGAGCGTATTCTGCGGTCTTATGCAGCATGGGGCTGCCACTGCGGCCTCGTGAATTCCGCAATATATTTTTGGCCTTCCGCATGGATACCCTGACCCATGCCCTAAGTGGCGCCCTGGCGGTACGTGCGATTGCGCCAGCAATGCCTCGCCCCGATGAACTGACGTCGCGGGACCGCATGATCTATGGTTCCGTTGCCGCGGCATTTCCCGATAGCGACATTCTGCTGCGCCTGCTTGGTCCTCTTGTTTATATCGACCTGCATCGCGGCGTCACACACTCGATCATTCTATTGCCTTTATGGGCGTTGCTGCTGGCCTGGCTGCTTTCGCGTTTTTCGCGTGACCGGTATTCCTGGCGAGCGATTTATGGCACCGCCGCACTCGGCATTGGCATCCATATCGCGGGCGATGTGATAACCGCATATGGGACGATGATATTCGCTCCTTTCTCGCACTATCGCCTTGCGTTCCCGTTCACCTTTATCATCGATCCCTATTTCACCGGGATCATCGCACTGGGTTTGGCGGCGGCGCTGTTCAAGCGCGGAAAGCGCTACCCGGCTGTCATTTCCCTGCTCATTCTGGCGTCCTATGTCGGGTTTCAGGCGTTTCTGCATTCCCGCGCCGTCGAGATTGGCAAGGTGCATGCCGAGGCACACGCCATCGGCGGGGAACCGGCCATGGTTTACGCCATTCCCCAGCCGCTATCGCCTTTTCATTGGAAGATCATCATCAGCCGTGGCGAAGATTACGAGGTCGCATCCATCGATCTGTGGGATACGGCGGATGAGGCCGGAAAGCAAATCCGCCTCAATCCGGGAATCATGGGTACATGGAGCAGGATAGCTGCGGGCTACGAGCCGGCTTCGATGGTCCGATGGCATCATTACAGCCGCTTCGGGGCTGCGCAGGCGCAAAGCGCGCTGGCGCGCGAAGCCTGGGGGCAGGAGATTTTCTTACGCTTTCGCGAATTTTCGCAATTTCCCTTCTTGAACTATATCGAGACCATGGATGGCGAAGTATGCGTCCGGTTTGCGGATTTGCGTTTTACCGTTCCTTCCCTTTCCCCCTCCCTCGGGTTTGGGGTATGCCGCGATACTGCTACTGGCCTGTGGCGGCTCGAGCAGGGTTGAGCCTGAATCCGGTAGCTGACCGCTCTTCCTTTAATTTAGAACCACGATCCACAAAGACTTTCGCGATACTCGGCGCTCCCTGCGTGGTAGTTCGCTACAAGACGAATCGTGCAATTTTTGCAGCACATTGCGTTGCAACTCCTGTAATGGAATGGTCATTCCGCGTCGTTGCGCCTCGCCTTGCACCCTTAAAACCGCACACTCCAAAAACAGCACACTCCACCCTGTCCAAATGCCGGATTCGGGTTGAAACCTGTTTGTCATGGATTCGCCGAATGCCGCTTTCGGCATCGGCAGCCATTGCCGATACCCTGCACTGATTCACAAGCATCCGGTTTCCCCGGTTCCCCTCTTTTCCCTTCTTCTTGCCCTGCAACTGGAATCCCTACAGCCATTTGTTTGAAATGGTTTTGAGATAGCGCAACAAAGTTGACGCCCGTCAAGGTTTTGTTTCCCTTCGCACCATACGATTCGATACCGGATAAGAGAGTCCGATTATCTTGAATGCAATTGAATGCCGGTTCTCCACCGGCGGTATTGGATCCAGGATGCTTTGAATGATACCGGTTCAGGCGCACCGCATGGCTGGTCAGTTATGAAGTGGGGACATATGAGCAGTAGAGCAGTATCGAGGATCATGTCTTGGTTGGCGTTGGGGCTCTATTCTGGGATGGGTTTAGCGGCTGGGGATCCGCACCAGCTGAACCTGCCGGAGCCGCAGACGATCATAGCGAGGCAGATATACGACC